>NZ_JBNINR010000002.1:0-74788 GCF_051390595.1 Nocardioides segetis
TCGAGGTCCATCCGGCGGCTGGTGTTGGCGGCGAACGGGAACACGTCGGCGGGATGGATCAGGTGCACCGCCTCGCGCAGGCGGGCGGGGATCTCGTAGGCATCGACCGCCGCGGTACCGGGCAGGTCGACCACCGGGGCCACGCGGACTGTGGCTCCCGCGTCGCCCAGCAACTGCACGATCCGGCCGATCGTGACCGGCCCGTGGCCCTCCACCCGCGCGATCGGTGAGTCGGCGTACAGGTGGAGGTAAACCTTGGCCCGCACCTTCACCGGCCCGATCTTCTCGTCGAGGTCTCGGTGCGCGGCGGGATTCAGCAGCATCGCCGCCGCGGCGACGCGTCGGTCGTTGGAGTCGGCGTCGGGCAGCCGGTCCTTCAACCTGTCCGCGATCGCGCTCACCGCGGCGTCGATGCCGGCGATGGTGACCGCGTCGGCCTTGATGGTGAAGGTGGCCATGCCGTGCTTGTTGACCCGCGACATGCGGGCGCACCGCTCCTTCGCTGCCGCCTCCTCACGCTCCCGGGCGAGCTCGGGTGCGGCGGCGGCGACCTTGCCCTCCACCACGGCTTCGAACCGGGACCACGCCAGACGCCCGTCCGCGACCTCGACCACCTCACCGTCGACCCACGCCGCTTCCTCGGCCGAGAGGTGACGGGTCGCGTCGGCGACATGGCGGGCATGCGGCACCCGCACGGTGCCGGCGCAGACGCCGGCCCACAACCTGGGGAGGCGGAGGTGGAGGTCGACCGCGTCGGCGATCAACCGCCGTGCGCCGTAGGGACTGGTCTGGATCCGGGCGCCGAACACCGCGGCGGCGTGCTCGGTCACCAACGGCGTGCCCGCGCCACCCGCGCGACGAGCCCGGGACCGGCCGCGCCGATCATCGGGTGGGAGCCGGTCGGGGTGGTGCAGCACCGCCCACTGGTACGCCGCCCGCAGCACCTGACGCTCGGCCTCGAGACGCGCAGCGTGTTGGTGCTCGACGAAGTCGAGCACCCCCGCCACCGACAGATCCCCGAGATCCGTCACCGCCTCTTCATCGACCATGCCCCCACCCCACCAGAGGGGTCCGACACAACCCGGGGACCACCCTCAGACAGGCTTGCCCGGCAGCACCGAGAGCAGCTCGTAGGCGACGTGCGCGGCGGCGATGCCGGTGATCTCGGCGTGGTCGTACGCCGGGGCCACCTCCACGATGTCCGCACCGACGACATGGAGCCCCTCCAGGCCACGGAGCACCTCCAGCAGCTGGGCGCTGGAGAGACCGCCGGCCTCGGGGGTGCCGGTCCCGGGCGCGAAGGCGGGGTCGAGGACGTCGATGTCGAGGGACACGTAGACGGGCCGGTCGCCCAGCCGCTCGCGCATCCGGTTGATGATGTCGTCGATCGGCGAGCGCACGAAGTCGCGGGCGTGGACGGCGGAGAAGCCGAGCTCCTCGGACTCGTCGAGGTCGAGCTTGCTGTAGAGCGGGCCACGGATGCCCATGTGCATCGCGTGGGTGAAGTCGATCAGCCCTTCCTCGGAGGCGCGACGGAACGGCGTCCCGTGGGTGTACGGCGCACCGAAGTAGGTGTCCCACGTGTCGAGGTGCGCGTCGAAGTGGAGCACCGCGATGGGTCCGTGCCGCTCGTGCTGGACGCGGAGCAGCGGCAGCGCGATGGTGTGGTCGCCGCCGATGGTGAGCAGGGTCCGGGAGGTGCCGGACAGCTCACGCGCGCCGAGCTCGATCGCGGAGATCGCCTCGTCGAGCGAGAACGGGTTGACGCCGAGATCTCCGGCGTCGGCGACCTGGGCACGCACGAACGGCTCGCTGTCCTGAGCGGGGTTGTAGGGCCGCAGGAGGCGGGATGACTGGCGGATGTGGTTGGGGCCGAAGCGGGCGCCGGGCCGGTAGGAGACGCCGCCGTCGAACGGCACGCCCCACACGAGCGTGTCGGCGTCGCCGACGTCGGACAGCCTCGGCAGCCGGGCGAAGGTGGTGTCGCCCGCGTAGCGCGGGACCTGGGTCGCGTCGACGGGTCCGACGGTCATGCTGCGCCTCCCTTGCCGTGAACGGACGCCACGTCCAGGATCTCACTCGCACCGCGCTTGCCGGACTCGATCGCGCCGTCGATGAAGGCGCGCCACCGGGTGGCGGTGTGCGAGCCCGTGAATTGGACCCGTCCCTCGGGACGGGCGAGTGCCTTCTCGTACGTCGCGAACTGGCCGGCCCGGAAGGTCGCCCAGGTGCCGTAGGAGAACTCGTCGTGCACCCAGTCGTGCGTGGCGGCGTCGAGGACGACGGCCTGCGGGCAGTACTCGCGGACCGCGCGCTGCACGTCGGACAGGTCGCTCGCGTCCACCCGGTCGTGCTCGGGCGCGAAGCAGACGAGCACCGTCCCCTCGGCCGACTCGTGCATGGCGCCGACGTAGTCGAAGGACGTGCCCCAGCCGTAGCCGCTGAGGTCGTCGGGCACGTTCGTCGCCAGCGCCCAGACCTTCTGTCCCTGGCCGGCGTGGTTCTCCCGCGAGGCGGCGAGCTTGTCGGCAGGCAGCGCCGGCTCCCACACGATGTCCTTGAGTACGCCGATCGGCACCGTCACGAGGACCCGCTCGGCGTGCGCGGTGCCACCGTCGTACGACACCGTGACTCCCGCGTTGTCCTGGACGACCCGCCGGACCGGCGACGAGAGCCGCAGCTCGCCGGCCAGGTCGGCGCGGATCGCGTCCGCGAGCGACGACGTGCCGTTCGTGAACGTGTAGCCCAGCACGGAGGCCTGGACCATGCCCCACAGCGAGTTGTCCATGGCCGCGCACCAGCGGATGATGTCGAGCGCCGAGCCGATCGACTCGTGGGCGTTCGCGCACCCGCAGAACCACGAGATGAGCAGCTCGCGGGCGTTGCCCGTCAGCCCGGCGTCGTCGGCCCACTGCTCGATCGGTACGTCGAGGTCGGCGAGGTCCTGTTCGGACAGCGGCCGGGTGCAGTCGAGCCGGTCGCCCGCGGCGAGCAGCTGGCGCACGGCGTGCTCGAGCTCGCCGTACTCCGCGGGCGTGCACGGCAGCAGCGTGTCGAGCACCTTGCCGTGGGCGGACCAGGTCATCCGGTCGGGCAGCACCGAGTCCTGGATCGGCACGCCGTAGCGCTCGACCTCGCCCCAGACGTGGGTCTGCTGCGGCACGATCCAGGTGCCGCCCATCTCGAGGCCGACGCCACCGAGCAGGTCGGTGCGGTACCAGGTGGAGCCGCCGATCCGGTCGCGCGCCTCGAGGACGAGCACGCTCCGGCCGGCCTCCCCCAGCTCACGGGCCGCGGTCAGTCCGGAGAATCCGGCGCCGATCACGATGACGTCGTAGTGCGGATGGTCCATCAGGTGCTCCTCACGAGGGACGGGGCGGTCTCCGGCATCGGCTGCGCGGAGAGGCGGGACAGCAGGAGGTAGGTGACGGCGGCCGCGGCGCCGGCGAGCAGCGGGCTGACGTCGACGCCGCCGGTCAGCTCGAGGATGGGGCCGCGCCAGATCGTGGAGTCGACGGAGAGCAGGCCGAGCACGGTGCCGACCGCCCACGCGACGGTGGCGGTGATCGACCAGCCGCCGGTGTACCAGTAGATCCCGCCGCGCGAGCGCCGGTTGTAGACCTGCAGCGCGTCGGCGTCGTACGTCCCGCGGCAGCGCAGGAACCCGATGACGGTGATCACGGCCCACGGGGTGCCCGCGGCGGTCATCAGCAGCAGGAAGGCGGTCACGGCGTCGGCGGCGTCCCAGACGAAGTAGCCGGTGACGACCAGCCCGATCGACATCACCGAGACCAGCACGGTGGCCCTGACCCGGCTCAGCCGAGGCACGATGGCGTCGAGGTCGAGGCCCATCGAGTAGAGCAGCACGCCGGCGTTGCCGACGGTGCCGAAGACGCCGTTGACCAGCAGCAGGGGCAGGAACCACGCGGGCGTGGCGGCGACCAGTGCGCCGACGTAGTCGTCGCCGGCGCGGGCCGCGAAGGTCGTGAACATCCCGAACAGCTGGGGCAGCAGCAGGCCCAGGGCGAGGCCACCCGCGGTGGCGGCGAGCACCCGCCGCGAGGAGTGTCGCCGCGGCGACAGGTAGCGCGTGTAGTCGCCGAGCAGCGTGATGAACGCGATCGGCCCGGAGATGCCGGTGGCGACGAAGGCGAGGAACCAGGTGGTCCAGAAGTCGCCGAGCAGGTAGCCGCCGTCGACGACCGGGGCGGGATCGAACCTGCCAGCCAGGGCGAGCATGCCGGCGACCATGAGCACCGACATCGCCACCGCCAGCCAGCTGCCGAGTCGGGTCAGGACCCGGTAGCCGAACACCGCGACCACGACGGCGCCGGCAGCGAGGGCGGCGTAGACGAGGACATACGACGTGCTCCCGTTCGACAGCCCGACCAGCTCGGCGAGCGGCTCGACCACGGCCGCCCCGCCGGTCCAGATCGTCAGCGAGGCGTAGCCCAGCGAGAGCAGCAGGCCGATCACGGAGCCGATCAGCCGACCGCGCACGCCGAAGCTGGCGCCGCTGCTGGTGGAGAGGTTGGTGCCGGTCCGCATCGAGATCAGCGCCATCGGCGCGACCAGACCGATGGCCAGGAAGGTCCCGGCGACCTGCGCGGTCAGGCAGGCCCAGAAGGACAGGCCGAAGGTCGCCGGCAGCCAGCCGAAGATGACCAGGCCCAGGCACAGGTTGGTGCCCACGAGGATCGAGACCACGTCCCGCGGCGCCGCGGTGCGCTCGGCCTCCGGAATGGTGTCGACGCCGTGCACCTCGATGCCGGTGCTGGTGGGCTCCCCCATGGCTGGCTCCTCGACTGGTCGACCCGGACTCCCCGGACGTGCCCGTCCAGGGTGAGCCAGGTCACCACCGCCGGGGCAGGGGCGGATCGTCCAACATGTCCCGGGCGCGTTGGAGGAACCTCCAACGCACCGGGTCAGAGCGCCCGGAGGGCGAGGAAGAGGTCGACCCGGTCCGCGGTCGAGGCGAGCGAGCGGCCGGTCAGCTCCTCGACCCGCTTGAGCCGGTGGCGCAGCGTGTTGATGTGCACGTGCAGCGCGTCGGCGCTCTCCTGCCAGCGGCCCCCGCTGTCGAGGAAGACCCGCAGGCTGTCGACCAGCTCGGTCCCCCGGTCGCGGTCGCTGTCGAGGACGCCGCCGAGCACGGTGCGCGCCAGCGCCCCGAGCACCGCCGGGTCCTGCGCGGCCAGCAGGACCGCGGGACTGGCCAGCTCCTCGTGCGTCAGCCAGCCCTCGGCGCCGCGGGCGACCAGCGCGTCGGCGGCGTGCCGCGCCTGGAGCAGGCTGATCCGCAGCTCGCCGACGGCCACCGCCTGGCCGACCCCGACGTAGCCCGCCAGCGCGGTCCGCGACACCTCGGCGTCGACGAGACAGACGACGTCGTCGGCCCGCTCCACGATCAGGTACGGCGCCAGCGCCGCCGCGACGGCCTCCGGGGTCACGTCGCGGGCGACCAGGCAGCGCAGTGCGCGGTCGACCGGGACGCCGAGCAGCTCGAGGCGGGCAGCGACCGCGGTGGCGGCGACCCCGGTCGCGATCCACTCGACGACCTCCCAGGCGTAGCGCTGCTCGGTGGCCCGCACCGCGCGCTCCCGCTCCAGCTCGAGGGCGAGGAACGGCATCGCGCTGGACACGGCCGCCTGGACGTCGACGTCGAGCTCGGCGAGCGGGCGGGGCAGGACCAGGGAGGCGTCGGCGAGGCCCTCGCCGATCAACGTGACCGGGCAGCCCTCGTCAGGCACCGGACCGTGGGTCGTCGTACCGGTGACGACGGCGACCTCGATGCCGAGCCGGCGCCGCAGCACGCGCAGGACGGAGTCGACGCCCCGCTCGGCGCGCAGTGCCGCGACGATGGCGCCGTGGTGCTCCAGCTGGCGGCGCAGCGGAGCCTCCCACTCCACCCGCTTGGCGGCCACGAACGCCTCGACGAGCTGGACGAAGGGCACCGCGACCGGGACGACGAAGCAGGTCAGGTCACGAGCCGCCGCAGCCGCCACCAGCTCCGCGGGCGGCTCGTCCGCGGCGCTCAGGCGACCGAAGCCGATCGCCACGGCGCCGGCCGCGGCGACCTCGGCGACCCAGGCGGCCGGGGCGCGGCCGACCTGCTGCCAGGCGCCGGTCGTCAGCACGACCTCCCCGCCGCGGAGGAACTCCTCGGGGTCCGCGACCTCGATGCTGTGCACCCAGCGGACCTCGCGGCCGGCATCGCCGTCGACGAGCACCTCCAAGCCCAGCGCGGCGTCGTCGAGCAGCTCGCGGAGCAGCACGTGTCCCTCGTTCCGGGTCAGCAGGCGAACTGGCGGCGATAGCTCTGGGGGCTGACGCCGCGCACGCGCACGAAGTGGTGGCGCAGCGTGGCGGCGTTGCCGAAGCCGACCTCACCCGCGATCCACTCCACCGGCTGCTCGGTGCGCTCGAGCAGCTCCTCGGCCGCCGCGACCCGCTGCCGGGTCACCCAGTGGTGGGGCGTGGTGCCGGTCTCGTCACGGAAGCGCCGTGCGAAGGTGCGCGGGGACATCAGGGCACGCTTGGCGAGCGCCTCGACGGAGTGGTCCTCCCCGAGGTTCTCCAGGATCCAGGTGAGCAGCGGGCGCAGGGTGTCGGCGTCGCAGTCGGGGACCGCGCGGGCGATGTACTGCGCCTGGCCCCCGTCGCGGTAGGGAGGGACCACGGCCCGCCGCGCGATCACGTTGGCCACCGCGGCGCCGTACTCCTGGCGCCAGATGTGCAGTGCCGCGTCGAGGCCGGCCGCGCTGCCGGCGCCGGTGACGATCTGACCGCTGTCGACGTAGAGCACCTCGGGGACCACCTTGGCCGCCGGGAACCGTCGCTGCAGCTCCTCGGTGTACATCCAGTGGGTGGTGCACTCGCGACCGTCGAGCAGGCCGGCCTGCCCGAGGATGAACGAGCCGCTGCACACCGACATCAGCCGGGCCCCGCGCTCGTAGGCGGCGCGGATCGCGTCGAGGACCGCCGGGGTCGCCTCGGCCTGCTTGATCGCCGGGATGCCGACCAGGTCGGCCTCGGCCACCCGGTCGAGACGGTGCTCGGCCTGCACAGTGAAGCCCATCGAGGTCCGGAGCGGTCGGTCGTCCTCGGCGCACACCGCGAAGTCGATCGCCGGGACGCCGTCAGCGGTCCGGTCGATCCCGAAGGCCTCGCAGAGGATCCCGAGCTCGAAGGGGGCGACGCCGTCGAAGGCGATCACGGCCACGTTGGTCAGCACCGCACCACCATCGCAGGCGAATGGCAGAGAATCAACGTTGAGCGTCTTTTCTGCCACTGGTGGCAGGAATCCGATGAGAGCAGGATTACTGCCATGACCACCGCGCTGCTCCTCTTCCTGCTGCTCCTCATGCTCGGCTCCGGGCTGACCGCCATGGTCACCTGGGCGCGCAACGACCGGCTGGCGGCCGGCCGCGGGCCGATCGACGACCGGGCCGCCGCCCATCGCGATCGCAGGCCCAGCGCCGGCGAGCTCTCCGACGCCGGTGCGTCCGAGCGCCCGGTCGTCACCCGCACGGCGCACCGGGCCACGGCCCGCGCGCCGCGGCGGGTCACCACCACCGTGACCCGGGTGTCCTGACCCGGGCCCGCCGACGCCCCGCGTCCGAGAAAGCCCGAAGGCCCCGACCTTGCGGTCGGGGCCTTCGTCGCGTCTGAGCAGGTCCTCGCCCACGGGCTCGGACCACTCGACGACCGGTGGTCAGTTGCCGCCGGTCAGCTTCTCACGCAGCGCCTGGAGCGCCTCGTCGGAAGCGAGCGAGCCGCCGCCGTTGGCGCCGTCCTCGGCCGGGGCCGAGGAGTAGGAGCTGGACTCGCCGGCCTCGATCTCGGCCTGCTTGGCGTCGGCCTGCTGCTTGACGTGGGCCTCCCAGCGAGCGTGCGCCTTGGCGTACTGCTCCTCCCACTTCGCGCGCTGCTCGTCGAAGCCCTCGAGCCACTCGCCCGTCTCCGGGTCGAAGCCCTCGGGGTAGATGTAGTTGCCCTGCTCGTCGTAGGTCGCCTCCATGCCGTACAGCGTGGGGTCGAACTCCTCGACGTCCGCCGCGGCGACGGTCTCGTTGGCCTGCTTGAGCGAGAGCGAGATCCGGCGACGCTCGAGGTCGATGTCGATGATCTTGACCATGACGTCGTCGCCGACCTGGACGACCTGCTCCGGGATCTCGACGTGGCGCTCGGCCAGCTCGGAGATGTGGACCAGGCCCTCGATGCCCTCCTCGACCCGCACGAACGAGCCGAAGGGAACGAGCTTGGTGACCTTGCCCGGGACGATCTGACCGATCTGGTGGGTCCGGGCGAAGTGCTGCCACGGGTCCTCCTGGGTCGCCTTCAGCGACAGGGAGACGCGCTCGCGGTCCATGTCGACGTCGAGGACCTCGACGGTGACCTCGTCGCCCACGGTGACGACCTCGGACGGGTGGTCGATGTGCTTCCAGGACAGCTCGGAGACGTGGACCAGACCGTCGACGCCGCCGAGGTCGACGAACGCGCCGAAGTTGACGATCGAGGACACGACACCCTTGCGGATCTGGCCCTTCTGCAGCTGGGTGAGGAAGCCGTGGCGGACCTCGGACTGGGTCTGCTCGAGCCAGGCACGGCGCGACAGGACCACGTTGTTGCGGTTCTTGTCGAGCTCGATGATCTTGGCCTCGAGGGTCTGACCGACGTAGGGCTGCAGGTCGCGGACCCGGCGCATCTCGACGAGCGAGGCCGGCAGGAAGCCCCGCAGGCCGATGTCGATGATGAGGCCGCCCTTGACGACCTCGATGACGGTGCCCTCGACGACGCCGTCGGCCTCCTTGATCTCCTCGATCGTGCCCCAGGCGCGCTCGTACTGGGCGCGCTTCTTGGACAGGATCAGGCGACCCTCCTTGTCCTCCTTCTGGAGGACGAGAGCCTCGACCTTGTCGCCCACCTGGACGACCTCGGACGGGTCGACGTCGTGCTTGATCGACAGCTCGCGCGAGGGGATGACGCCCTCGGTCTTGTAGCCGATGTCGAGCAGGACCTCGTCACGGTCCACCTTGACGATGGTGCCGTCGACGATGTCGCCGTCGTTGAAGTACTTGATGGTCTGGTCGATGGCGGCCAGGAAGTCCGCCTCCGAGCCGATGTCGTTGACCGCGACCTGGGGCGCGTTGTCGTCGTAGTGGCTCGAGAGGGGGGTCGAGAGGGTGCTCGTCATGTAGTCGGTCAGTCCTTGAGGTGGGCAGATGTAGTCGGGACGTTTCGTCTGCGCGGTCACCGGCACGAGGGCAGGCGGAGACACAGACGATCCAGGGTACGCGCCGCCGGTCGCGGGAGTCCAACCGGCGGGCACTATCCTTGACCAGCGTGCAGGACCCCCAGGACGTCGAGGCGTGGCCACATCCGCCCGTGACCGCCCACCGCCGGGTCGCCGACGAGGACGAGTCGCGCCGGGCCAATGGAGCCGACTGGGACCGGTACGCCGACGAGTACCAGGCCACGCACGGCGGATTCCTGGGTGACATCGGCTTCGTCTGGGGCCCGGAGGGGCTGACCGAGGAGGTCGCCGGCATCCTCGGCCCCGTCCGGGACCGCGACGTGCTCGAGGTCGGCTCCGGTGCCGGCCAGTGCTCGCGCTGGGTGTGCAGCCAGGGCGGTCGCGCGGTCGGTCTCGACCTGTCCCACCGGCAGCTGCAGCACTCCCGGCGGATCGACGAGGCGACCGGCGTGGTCGTCCCGAGCGTGCGGGGCACCGCCACCACGCTCCCCTTCGCCGACGCCAGCTTCGACGTCGTCTTCTCGTCCTTCGGGGCCCTGCAGTTCGTGGCCGACATCGACCTCGCGGTCGCGGAGACGGCGCGGGTGCTCCGACCGGGCGGGCGGTTCGCGTTCTCCATCACCCATCCCACCCGGTGGATGTTCCCCGACGACCCGGGCGAGGACGGGTTGACCGCAGCCCAGTCCTACTGGGACCGCACGCCCTACGTCGAGGTCGACGACGAGACCGGCACGACGTCGTACGTCGAGCACCACCGCACCCTCGGCGACTGGGTCGCCCTCCTCGCCGGCGCCGGCTTCCGGCTCACGACGCTGCTGGAGCCGGAGTGGCCCGAGGGCAACGACCGGCTGTGGGGCGGCTGGTCCGGCACGCGGGGACGGCTCACCCCCGGCACGGCGATCTTCGGCGCCGACCTCGACCGACCTGTGTGATCCCGGTCATCCCGGGTACTCGCGCCGAAAGGGCCGTCGGTCTAGTCCGGACGGACGGCGTGCGACCGGGACCTGGGTCCTGATTCCGGGTCGAATTGGCCCGCGGCTCTTCGCGGGCCGGGCCGGGCGCGTCAATAGTGAGGCCATCGGTTTCCCGTCTCGGAGGGAGCACTACCCATGTCCGTGTCCCAGGCCCGCCGCCGGATCAGGTCCGCGGCGCTGTTCGTAACATCCACCGCCGTCGCGGCGACCTTCGTCCTGGCGGTGCCCCTGGCGCCACCCGCGCAGGCCGACCCGCTGCCGGCGAGCTTCTCGGGATCCGCCCACGCCGACCTCGTCGACCTGCCGGCCGACGTGCTGGACGCACAGGCGGCACGCGTCCCGATCGGCCACTCCCTCACCACCGTCGACAGCGATGCGCCCACCGACAACGTGACCGCGACAGCCGCGAACGTCGACGCCGCCCTCGCGGGCATCCCGGTCACCCTCGACGAGGAGAGCGTCACCGCTCCCCCGTCGGCCAGCTCCTCGGACACGCTGCTTCCGGTCACCGTGCCCGGGCTGGCGAGCCTCGGCGTCATCGACGGCGCCGTCGAGGCCAACTACGTGAGCCCCACCGCGTGCCCGCCGGCCGCGGGCAACGAGCGCCTGCTGGGACGCTCGACGACGTCGGTCGCGTCGCTGGCACTCGCCGGTGGCATCGCGGAGGTCGGCGCCGTGCAGGCCACGACGACCACCAAGCTCGTCGACGGCGACGGCGACGGCGCCTCCGACATGGTCTCCGAGACCAGCACGTCGGTCGGCGACGTCCGGCTCCTCACCGGCCTGCTCGGCGGCATCACCGTCCGCCTGTCCGACGACGTGGTCACCCGCGCCACCTCGGACGGCACGACCGGCACCGCCGGGGTCGTCAGCCCCGCGGTGACGGCCGAGGTCCTCGTCGCCAACATCCCGGTCGCGACCGTCGACCTCGGCCAGGGTCAGGTCAGCGTCCCGGTCGAGCTCGGGCTGGCCGAGGTCAACCTCAGCATCGGCCTGGCGAACTTCACCGACTCCTCCGCCGGGGCGACCGGCGAGGGCGCGCTCGACGCCGTCCTCCGGATCCAGCTGCAGGCCGAGCTGCTCGGCACCGCGCTGGCGGACCTCGACCTGGCGATCGGTGCCGGCAGTGTGACGGCGACCGCGCCGGCCGGCGGCGTCGAGTGCGACGCCCAGGACCCGGCCGCCGGCACCGAGATCACCACCCCGGCCGACGGCAGCACCGTCACCGACGCCACCCCCACCATCACCGGCACCGCCGAACCCGGCTCCACCGTCACCCTCGTCATCGACGGCGGCACCCCCATCACCCTCCCCGTCGACGGCACCGGCACCTGGACCCACACCCCCACCACCGACCTCACCGAAGGCACCCACACCATCACCGCCGACGGCGACGCCAACGGCACCGGCATCGACGACACCACCACCTTCACCGTCGACGCCGTCCCCGCCGCCGCCACCGAGATCACCACGCCCGCCGACGGCAGCACCGTCACCGACGCCACCCCCACCATCACCGGCACCGCCGAACCCGGCTCCACCGTCACCCTCGTCATCGACGGCGGCACCCCCATCACCCTCCCCGTCGACGGCACCGGCACCTGGACCCACACCCCCACCACCGACCTCACCGAAGGCACCCACACCATCACCGCCGACGGCGACGCCAACGGCACCGGCATCGACGACACCACCACCTTCACCGTCGACACCGACGTCGACGACGACGGCCTGACCGCGGCCGAGGAGGCCGAGCACGGCACGGACCCGAACGACCCCGACACCGACGACGACGCCATCAACGACGGCGACGAGGTCTCGGGCGCCGGCAACGAGTACGACGGCACCCCGACGAGCCCGACCGACGACGACTCCGACGACGACGGCCTGCTCGACGGCGAGGAGAACGACCACGCGACGAACCCCAACGACGCCGACACCGACGGCGGCACGGTCGACGACGGCGCCGAGGTCGACAACGGCACGGACCCGCTCGACCCCGCCGACGACGTGATCGATCCGACGGCGATCACCTCCCCCACCGAGGGCGGCACGGTCACCGACGCGACGCCGACGATCTCGGGCACGGCCGAGCCGAACTCGACCGTCGGGGTCAGCATCGACGGCGGCACCGCGGTCCCGGCCACGGTCGGCCCCGACGGCCGGTGGAGCTACACGCCCACCACCGACCTCGCCGACGGCAGCCACACCGTCACGGTCGACGGCGATGCCAACGGCGCCGGCACGGACGACACGGTGACCTTCACCGTCGACACCGAGGCCACCGACACCGACGGTGACGGCGTCCCGGACAGCGAGGAGTCGGAGAACGGCACCGACCCGAACAACCCGGACACCGACGGCGACGGGTTGAACGACGGCGCCGAGCAGACGGCGGGCACCGACCCGAAGAAGGCGGACACCGACGGCGACGGCCTCCGGGACGGTCAGGAGGTCAACGGTCCGACCGGCTGCGTCACCGTGACCGGCGCAGTGAGCCACACCGACCCGCTGAAGCCCGACACCGACAGCGACGGCCTCACCGACGGCCAGGAGGTCAACGGCCTGTCCGTCGCTCAGCGGTACTGGACCAGTCGCGGCAAGCCGGCGAAGAAGAAGGCGAAGACCATCGGCCTGGTCAGGACCAACCCCTGCGTCCAGGACACCGACGGCGACCGGCTGACCGACTTCCAGGAGGTCACCGGCATCAGGATCGGTCAGCGGATCACCCGCTCGAAGGCCAACGGCGGGACGTACAAGATCAAGGTCCGGATGACCGACCCGACCCGCGCCGACACCGACCGGGACGGGCTGACCGACCACCAGGAGGTCACCGGCTCGAAGAACAAGCGCTACCAGAAGCGCAAGACCGACCCGACCCTCGCCGACACCGACTGGGGCGGCGGCCGCGACGGCCGGGAGGTCAAGACCAGGACCGACCCCAGCCGGCACGGCTGATCGACCGGATCCGCGCTGACGACGGTCCCGCGGGCACCGGCCCGCGGGACCGTCGTCGTCACTAGGCTGGTGCCGTGGATGCGGAGGAGATCGCCAGGTCGGCCGCGCTCGAGTACCGGCACTGGTGGTACGCCGCCCGGCGGGCGCTCGTGCGGCGTACGGTCCGCGACTGGCCGGCGGGGCGCGCCATCGACGTCGGCTGCGGGATGGGCGGCAACACAGCGGTCCTGCGCGAGCTGGGCTGGCGGGCGGTCGGGGTCGAGTACACCGACACGGGCGCCGACATCGCCGCGGGACGGGGCATCCCGGTGGTCCAGGGCGACGGCCGGGTCCTCCCGATCGCCGACGCCTCCGTGGACCTCGTCTTGTCGACCGACGCCTGGGAGCACATCGACGACGACCGGGCCGTCGCCCGCGAGACCGTCCGGGTGCTGCGGCCCGGGGGCAGGGCGCTGATCGCGGTCCCGGCCGGCATGGCCCTGTGGAGCGGCCATGACGTGGCGCTGGGGCACGTGCGGCGCTACGAGCGGCAGCAGCTCGCCGACCTCGCCACCGGCGCGGGCCTGGTGATCGACGACCTCCGGTCCTGGAACGTCCTGCTCCGCCCGGTCGTGCGCGCCCGCCGACGCACCAAGCACGCCGCCCAGAGCGAGATGGAGGAGGTGCACCCGGTGCTGAA
Source organism: Nocardioides segetis (assembly GCF_051390595.1). Classification (NCBI taxonomy): domain Bacteria; kingdom Bacillati; phylum Actinomycetota; class Actinomycetes; order Propionibacteriales; family Nocardioidaceae; genus Nocardioides; species Nocardioides segetis. The sequence goes on from NZ_JBNINR010000002.1 coordinate 13,868, forward strand.
CGCCGGCCTGCGGGCGACCCTCGCGCTCGAGCGTGCGCTCCCGGTCGGGCGGCTTCCCGGTGTCAGCCTGGTGCTCCTCGCGCACCGGCCCCGGGAAGGTCAGTCGAAGCGGTAGATCCGGGGCTCGAGGAGCGCACCGTCGCCGCGGCGCAGCTCGGGGCGCACGATGTCGTCGTACGCGACCGGCGTACGACGGCGCGGCTTGCGGTGGGTCAGGACCGCCGTGAGCGCGCGGGCGACCAGCGCCTCGCCGCCGCGGGTGTGGTGCGCCTCGGCGTTGACGGTGCGCTCGACGAAGTCCGGATCGTGGGTCCCCACGGTGCGCACCGGCTGGGTGCCCCGCCAGCGCAGGGCGATGACGTTGTGGTGGTGGCGGCTGTCGATCAGCCGCTTCACCGGGTCGGCCAGCTCCGAGCGGCGCAGGTAGGCGTCGATCTCGGGGTCGAAGCTGGCCGCCTGCTTGGCCTCCATCACCAGGGTGGGCGGCTCGGTGGAGTCGTCCAGGCGACACCACCACAGGTGGCTGGGGAAGTCGATGATCTTCGCCGCGGCCGCCTCCGGGACCTCGATGTAGCCGGCCTTGGCGACCCGGGTCAGCTCCGCCACGACCCCGACCGGGTCCGTGACGTGCTCGAGCACGTGCGAGCAGATGGCGTAGTCGAAGACCCCGTCGGCGAAGGGCATCGCCGCCGCGTCCGCGTCGAACAGCGGACGGTCGACCCGGGTGCGGCCGCTGCCCGACCGCTGCCCGGCGTACGCGTCGCCGGGATAGCGGTCGAGCAGCACGTCGGCGCGCCACGACGGCTTGTCGCCGCTGCCGACGTCGAGGACCAGCCCGTCGTCGGGGATCGGCAGCCCGATCCGGCTGTCGTAGAAGGCGCGCAGCCGCTCTCTGAACTCCTGCATGCTCCTGATTCTCCGGGTCGCTCAGACCCCGGCGAGCTCCTGGTCCCGGCGCTCGGCACCGTCAGAGCCCCGGCGCGCACCACGGCCGAGGAACAGCCCGCCGGCGAGCAGCACCGCACCGAGCAGCACCAGCAGGGCCGGGAACAGCAGCTTCATCCCACCCAGGCGGGTCGCGTTGGACTTCGCGTCGTCGACCAGCTCGTCGACCTGGTCCTGGGTGTACTGGACGGTGCCGGTGAAGGCCGGCACGCTGACGCCGTCGTAGCGCAGCTCCTGGACGCGCTCCTCGACCCGGTCGACCGGCGAGCCGGTCTCGGGCTCGACGTAGAAGGTGCGAGTCATGCCGTACCACATCTCGGCCCGGACGGAGGCCTCGGTCGAGCCGAACACCGAGCCGGGCACCTCGCGGTCCTCGATCACCGTGGGCTCGATGCGCTGGACGAACTTGTAGACGGTGAGCCCGTCGATGGTCTCCTCACCCTCGTAGGTCGCCGGCACGGCCTCGCCGACGTTGGCATCCCACACCGGGTAGTCCTTCTTCTCGGTGTCGAAGGGGAACTTGTAGATCTGGCCCTCACGCACGGCGGGCTCCCGCTCGCCGGCGGCCACCTCGGTCCACGAGTCGCACTTCTCGCACTCGACCGCCGCGCCGCTGGTGCCGTCGAACGGCGCCCGCTCCCGGGACTGCTGGAAGATCGTGCCGTCGGCCCGGTTGACGGTCGTGGAGTTCACCCAGACCACGACGCCGTCGGGCGCGTCGGCACCGCTGTCGGCGATGGTGCGGGAGCTGATCCGCAGGTCGGTGGTCTCGGGCGCGAGCACGTCGGGGTCGGAGTTGAAGACCTCGGCGCCCTCGGCCTCGAGCTGGGTCACACCCTCGTAGTCGGGGGGGACGGTGGCGAGGACCGGGTAGGCGTAGAAGCGGACCAGGGCGGCCGCCACGATCAGGAAGACACCGAGTCCGACGGACACGGCGGCGAGCTTGCTGCGCATGGGCGGAGAACCTCTCAGACGGCCACGCGGTCGCGTGGGTGGTGACGATCGGGCCGCGTGGACACGTGCCCGAGGAGCTGCAGGGTCAGGTCGCGCGCCTGGGCGCGCATCTGGGACCAGTCGAACTTGTGGGCCCAGGCCACGCACGCCTCGGCGCGCAGGACCCGGGTCCGCGGGTCGTCGGCGTCGACCAGCGCGCCGGTCAGTGCCTCGGTGAGCCGGTCGACCACGATGTCCGGGTCCGCGCTGTCCGGGACCAGCCAGCCGCTCTCACCCGGGCGGATGGAGTCGCGCAGGCCGGGCACGTCACGGGCGACGGTGGGGACGCCGTGGGCGGCCGCGTCGATGACCGCCTGGCCCCAGCCCTCGGCGTCGGAGGCGCAGACGTGGACCGACGCCCGGGCGAGCAGGGCGTCCTTCTCGGCCGCGGGCACGAAGCCGTGGAAAGCCACCTGCTCGGCGAGCCCGAGCTCGGCGGCGCGGGCGACCAGGCGGTCCTGCTCCGGGCCGCGGCCGACGACGTCGACCCGCAGCCGGCGCCCGGCGAGCTCGGCGCGGGACTGCGCGCGGCCGACCGCCTCCAGCACCAGGTCGACCCGCTTGTGGGTGACCAGCCGGCCGAGGACGACGATCCGGTCGGGGTCCTTGGTCGCCGGGTCCAGGAGGGCGGCCGACCGCTCGGCGGAGGGCAGGTCGGCACCGTTCTCGAGGATCCTGATGTCGCCGGTCCAGGCGAGCTGCTCACGCATCTCGGCCACGGTGGACGAGGAGACGGCCGCGGTGACCTGGCGCCGGTAGACGCGCCGCATCGCGACCCGCTCCATCCAGCGGCCGAAGGCCGCCACCGGAGCCGGGAAGTGCGCGGCGAACTGCGCCTGGTGGACGTGGTGCACCAGCAGCAGCGCCGGCGTCGTGCGCCGCAGGACCAGCGGCGAGAAGGACGGCAGTCCGCAGGCGGGGTCGATGACGGCGTCGATCCGGCGGCGGTGGCGCAGCAGCCACGCCAGCACGAACGGGTAGAAGGTCAGCGCACCGCCACCGCGGCGTACGGCGATCCCGTCGCGGGTCTCGCGCGGCGCCTGCCCCTCGTCGCGGGCGGTGACGAAGTGGACCCGTGCTCCGGCCTCGTGCAGCGCCCGGGCGAACTGCCAGGCGTAGATCTCCGCCCCACCCGCCAGCGAGTGGTCGAGGTCGCGCCAGTTGACGACGACCACCCGGCGGCCGGCCAGCTCGGGTCCGCGCCGCGCCATCAGTGGCTCCCCACAAGGGCCACCGGGGCGGGCGCGCCGACCGGCGCGGGCCGGTCGAGCGAGCGGCAGCGCCAGGCGATCCGGGCCAGCTCGGCGAAGGCCGCCGCGCCGTGCCGGGACGGCACGAACGTCGACCCGGGCACGTCGGTCCAGGTCACCGGGATCTCCTGGATCTCGGCGCCCGTCGCGCGCAGGCGCACCAGCAGCTCGACGTCGAAGGAGAAGCCCGCGGTGCGCAGCCTCCGTGCGGCCTGCCGGGCCACGCTGCCGCGGAACACCTTGAAGCCGCACTGGGTGTCGGCGACACCGGGCACGAGCCGGCCGGCCAGGCGCCGGTACGCCGCCGCGCCGAGTGAGCGGGTGCGGCAGTGCCGCGCCTCGGTGGTGCTCCCGGCGAGCGCCCGCGAGCCGATGACGACGTCGGCGCCGAGCAGCAGGTGCCGCCAGGCCTCCTCGATCGCGTCCAGCCCGGTCGCGCCGTCGGCGTCCATGAAGCACACCAGCTCGGCGTCCGTGGCCAGCAGCCCCGCCCGGACGGCGGCACCCTTGCCGCGACGCGCGCACCGCACGACCCGGACCGGCAGTGCGGCCGAGTCGGCGGCGCGGGCGACCTCCGCGGTGCGGTCGGTGCTCGCGTTGTCGACGACGAGCACCTCCACGCGGCCGAGCACCCCGCGGTGCGCCGTCACGTGACGACGCAGCTCGCGCAACGTGCGCGGCAGCCGGCGTTCCTCGTTGTACGCCGGAATGACGATCTGCAGCATCGGACCCTCCCAAGCCGTCTGCTCAACCCGCCCTCCTCGCGAAGGACGTACGACGGGCCCACGCACCCGGGTGACAGGACGTCACGGGGGCGCAGGCGAGGGCGACCTACTGGTCGGCGTAGCTGTAGAGCTTCTCGTTGCTGACGGGCTTGTGCTCACCCTGCGCGGCGTTGACGCCGGCGACGAGGACGACGGTCGAGGCGAGAGCCCCCACCACAGTGGCGATGATCGTGTTCATGCGCTGGTCCCCTCCCAAAGACCGGCACAGAGCATCAGTCCCCATGACTGTCATGAATGTGATGCTCGTTACTCCCTACTCGGGAGTATCCATGCGGCACCGGCCAAAAGCAAAAGAAACGCGCAAGTGTGTCCGAACGACAGGAGGATCTGGCGCACTCGGGGGACGTCCGTCGTGACCTCCCTCACGGTGCCGTCGGCCGCGAGGTCGACCAGCCGCAGCCCGCCGCCGTCGTACGCGACCCGGCCGTCGGGGACCTCCGGATCGCCCATCCCCCGCTCGACGAGCACCCAGCGCACGCCGAGGGCGCGCAGGGCGGCCGCAGGCTCGGCCGCGGCGAGCGCACCGGTCACGGCCACCACCCGCGGGTCCTCCGGCGGGACCACGCGGTCGCCGCCGAGCAGCACCCGGTCGTCGACGAGCACCTCGCCGGGCAGCAGGCGGGGCGCGGGGTCGAGCACCGCGCGGCGGTGGTTCCAGGCGTAGCCGCGGTAGGAGCCCACCCAGGGCAGCACGACGGTGGTGTCCCCGGGACCCACGAGGTCCGCGACCTCCGTCCACGCCTCGGGGTACGACGAGCGCTGCAGCTCGCCGAGCGCGCCCCACGCCAGGCCGGGCAGGAGCAGCAGCGGCGCGACGACGAGGAGCGCGACGGCGCTCCACAACGCCGTCGTGGCGGGCCGGATCCGCTCGCGCACGGCCGCGACCGCGTGCGCGGACCCGACCGCGAGGACCAGTCCGAGCGGCGCCAGGAACCGGTGCGAGTCGCGCAGCAAGGCCAGCCCGGGCAGCTCGTCGGCCAGCCCCTCCAGGAGGTCGCTGCCGCCCGGCAGGGCGGGCAGGAGCGCGAGGCCGAACGCCGCGCCGCCCAGGACCACCCAGCGCCGGCGGTCCGGGCCACTGCGGGCGAGTCCCGCGAGCGCCGCGACGCTGAGCAGGCACGACAGCAGCACCAGGACCGCGCTCGTGCGCTCGGCGGGCACGATGGAGGTCTTCCAGATGCCGCCCAGGGACAGCACGCTGGCCGCGGTGCCGGCCGCGGACTCGGCGCGCGCGGCGAAGCCGTCGAACACCCCGGTGGTCGTCACCCGGGCGGTGGTCGCCGTCAGCGCCGGCAGGGCCCAGGTCAGGTTCGCGCCGACGGCCAGCGCGGCCACCCGCCACCAGGCCCGGCGGTCCCTGCCGAGCGCAAGCACCGCGACGACACCGACCGCCATCACACCGCTCGACGGGTTGCACAGAGCGGACAGGACGAGCATGACCGCGGTCGGCCCCCAGTCGCGCGGATCCGCCCGCAGCCGGAGCGCGGCGCGCGCCACCCAAGGCAGGAGCAGGTAGCCCAGGAGGATCGCCCACTGGCCGATCAGCAGGCGCTCGTAGACCCACGGGTTCCAGCAGAAGAGGGTGATCGCCGCGGCCCGCGCGTACCAGCGCTGGTCGCGGACCAGCCGGGCGACCCCAAGCCCTCCGGCCATGAAGCCGCCGACGAGCAGCAGTCGCTGGACCACGCTGCCGGGCACGACGTGCGTCGCCAACGACACGAGGGCATCCATCGGCACCGCGCGCGGCAGCGAGCCGTCCAGCCCCAGCCAGGCGCTCTTCCAGGGCTGGTGCGGGACGAACACCATGTCGCCGACGAGCCAGTAGCCGCCGCCGACGAGCAGGGGGCCGAGGACGAGCAGGGTGATCGCCGCGGTCACCCCGAGGTCGGGACCCGGCCGCCTCACCGTCGCCTCACCGTCGCCTCACCCTCGCCTCACCAGCGCTCCGTGGGCGTTCGCCGGCCGAGCACGGCGGCGAAGCCGAGCGCGAGGGCCGCGCCGGTCACCAGGTCGACGGGTCGCGACGGCAGGCGCGGCGCGTCGGTCAGGGCGACCACGAGCGCGACGAGCGCACCGAGCAGGACCGCCCCGACGAGGGCCTGGACCAGCCGCGGCCACCGGGCGAGCACCGCACCGAGCACCCCCGCCGCGGCGACGACCGGGCCGCCGACGAGACCGGCCACGACGCCCGCGACGAGGGCCGTGAGGACGGTCCTCCGCCACGAGGACGGCACGGCGGCGCCCGGCTCGCTCCCGGCGAGGGCAGCGCGGTCCGCCGGCCCCTCCCCGCGGTGCCGGAGACGGCGGAGCGCACCGGCCGCGAGGATCCCGAGTGCCGTGAGCAGCACGGCGCCCAGCACCACCAGGCCCGCGACCAGAACGATCAGGTAGCCCCGCTGAGGGGCGTAGACCAGCTCGACCTCACCGGACACGCCCGCCGGCAGCACCCAGCCCTGGGCCCAGCCGTCGACGGTGATGCGCTCGAGCTCGCGGCCGTCGACACGCGCCTTCCAGCCGAGGTTGACGTTGTGGGGCGAGGACAGGACGGCGTCCTCCCCCGCGCCGACGTCGAGCCGGACCCGGGTGTCGTCCGCTGACAGCAGCCGGATCGTGCGCGACCGGGACGGACCGCGCTCGGGCGCCGCCCCGCCGCCGATCGAGTCGAGGGTCAGCCCGACGGGCTGGAACTGCTCGGTCGAGCGGAGCTCGACCCGGTGCGTGCCGGCCGTCAGCTCCAACGGTCCGGTGTCGTCACAGGGCTCGAGCGCCAGCTGGCCGGCGGCGACCACGTCCCCCATCAGGCCGTCGACGCGGGTCTCGACGACGCGCCCGTCGACGACGAGCTGCGGCCCGAACCCGCAGACCGCGCCGGTCGGCCCACCGCCGTCCAGCGTCGCGGAGAACCGCGGACCGCCGAGCCTGACCTCGCCGACGCCGAGCGGAGCACCGTCCACCCGGCCGCCCGAGCGACCGAAGGTGATGGTGAGCCGACGGGCGCGGACCGGCTCGAAGGCGCCGTACCCGGTGAGATCGGCCCGGCGGACCACCTCGCCGTCCGCGGTCTCGGCCCGGATCACCGCATGGTCGGGGCGCACGGCCACGCCGGCCGGAGGACTGACGGTGAGCCGGCGCAGGGTCCGCTCGCGACCGAGGTCGACGGTGAGCACCGGATCGGTGTCGCGGGGATCGGCCACCCACGAGGTCGCGTCGTTGCCGTCGTAGGCCATCCGCGGCGAGACGGCCGGGTCGTTCCCGAGCCACGACGAGCCGGTCATCGTCACGCCGCCCAGGGGCTGTAGGAGGTCGAGGGTGCCCGGACGGCTGCGTCCGACGACGAGGCCGCGGACCCGGTACCGGCCGCCCTCGTCGAGGGTGAAGGTCCGGTCGATCCCGGCGGCCTCCTCGGCCGCCCGGGCCCGGTGCCGGCCGCAGTCGGGCCCCAACAGCGTGAGCACGCAGGAGCGGGTCTCGGGCGCCGCGGCGAACAGGAGGTCGGGCGGGCCGTCGGTCGCGGCGTCGGGAACGACGAGCGTGCGGCTCGGCGCGACGCCGTCGATCCCGATCTCGGCGAGGCCGATCGTGGCCTCGCGGTCGGGAGCGTCGAGGGCCTCGACCCGGACCCGGTCGGCGCGGACGTCGAGGCGCACCGAGCCCTCGCCGGTGACCGGGTCGGTCACGACCGTCCGGGTGCGCTCGCCCGCCGTCACCCGCCAGCGGACCACCCGGCTCACGTCCTCGGCGAACGGCTGGCTCAGGCGCACCGCGCCGATCCGCCGCTCGCGACCGAGATCCACCTCCAGCCACTGGCCCACGGCGTCCGCGAAGGGACTGGGCCGCCAGTACGTCGACGGGTCGCCGTCGAGCGCCGACCAAGGAGCGTTCTCGGGATGCACCGGTCCCAGCGAGCTCGTCCACGCCCGAGAGCTCGACGCGTCGACGCCGGCGATGCCGTCGTACCGGGCGACGACCGGGTCGGCCCCGGCGGCGCCCGGGTAGTTCGGCACCACCCGGTCGCCGTGGAAGGCGTCGTCGGCGGCCATCACGTTGCTCTCGGCGTCCTGGATCCGGCCGAACGAGCGTTCGCGGAGCCGGTACCCGTCGCCCACCACCTGGGCGTCGCGGTCCCAGCCGGGCTCGCCCGCCAGCACCATCGCCTGGGCCGGCCCGACCAGGCCGGAGCCGACGGCGGCCACCGCCGCCTCGACGGACCCCGCGACGGTCACGGCATCATCGGCGTCGCGCACGTCGTACCCACCGGTGCCGACCTGGGCGCCGATCGCCGGCTCGACGTCGAAGACCTCGATGGCGGGTCCGAACTCCAGCTCACCGAAGGTGGCGATCGAGCGCAGTCCCGGGGAGCGGCCGAGCGCGACGCCGACCAGGCTCGCGGAGGTCGCCTGGGAGACCTCCGGCTCCAGGTCGTGCCGCACCAGGACCGTGTCGATGCCGATCCGGTTCAGCAGGTGCCGCAGGTACGGCGACCCGGAGCCGGTCTCGAGGAAGGTCTCCATCGCGGAGAACAGCCGGATCGTGGCAGGTGGCGTGAGCGGGACCTGGGAGCGGGTGATCCACGGGCTGCGTGCCACCGCCTCCATCGGCTCCTCCATGGTCCAGCCCCACTGCTGGATGCCGAAGCCCGACCCGGGGATGACCCACGTCGCCCCGCCGCCGTCCGCGGCCTCGTCGGCCCGCTCCTCCAGGAAGGCCGCCGCCTCCCACCAGTACGACGGCAGCTCGGTCCAGCCGGGCGTGCGGGTGTCGGCGGTCGCGATGGGCTGGGCCATCGCGAGCAGGCCGCCGGCGATCGCCACGGCGAGGCCGCCCGCCGCCACCCGCCGCGCGGCGGCCCTCCGGGCGCCGTGCCTCCCGGTGCCGGGCCGGCGGCCCAGCAACGGGAGCAGGTCGTCGACGAGGGTGGCGAGGCCGACCGCGATCGGGATCCGGAGCACCGGGTCCACCTTGGCGACGTTGCGCAGCGGGGCCAGAGGGCCGTCGAGCAGGTCGCGCAGCGCCTGGCTGAGCGGCCCGTCGAGTGCTCCGGTATGGGCGATCACCTGGCAGACCAGCCCGAATCCCGCGGCGAGCAGCAGCGGGGTCCGCCACGCGCTGCGCATCCGGAGCAGGCCGACGAAGCCCGCGACCGCGACGAGCCCCGAGCCGAGCACGAGCCACGGCTCATAGGCGAGGTCGTAGCCGGCCGGCCACCAGCGGTCGCCCCCGACCGAGATGAACCCCACCCAGTTGCTGGCGCCGCGGAGCACCGACGCGAAGCCCGCCGTCGAGGTCGTGGCCCGGGCGTCCTCGACGAAGTCGTAGAAGGGCGGGCTGTAGGCACCCAGCCGCAGCAGCGACAGGATCCACCAGGCGCTCACCGCTCCGACGAGGACCAGCCAGCCGGCGCCGAAGCGCCAGCTCAACCGGCGGGTCAGCACGGCCCAGAGCACGATGATCGCGAGCAGCGCGGCCGGCGCCGCCGTCGCGGTGCCGTTGACGCCACCGGAGCAGGCGAAGGCGGCCGCGGAGAGGACCGCCGCGGTGCGCGGGCGCATCCGGCCCTGGACGGCCAGCACGACCGGGAGCGCCGCCCACGGCAGCATCGCGCCCGGGAGGATCTCCGCGCTGCGGGTGCCGATCTCGGTGACGTGGCGCGGCGTCAGGCCGTAGGCGAGTCCGGCGACCGCGGCGGCCACGGGCGTCGTACCGAGGGCGCGCGCGAGCCGACGGAGCCCCTCGCAGGCGAGGAGCAGGATCAGCACCGACCACAGGCGCTGCGCCACCCAGCCCGGGGTCCCCGCCAGCTCGGCCAGCCAGAAGAACAGGCCGTGGGGGAAGAGGTAGCCGTAGGCCTGGTTCTGCATCTCCCCGAGCGACACCTCGGGGTTCCACAGGTGGAAGGTACCGGCGAGGTGGGGGCCGGGCACCTCGGTGAGCTCGAAGCGGGTGTCGCTGGTGGACCGACCCCACTTCTCGGTGAAGACGAACACCGCGAGCGCGGCGTACAGGGTCAGCAGCACCACGCGACCGCGCCGCTCGTCCCGCATCCCGCCTCCGCTGCCGTGGCCCTCCCTGGGGTCGCCGTGCCCCGAGGGCGCGGCGAGGGTCACTGTATGCCGACGCCGCCTCCGCTTCCGGGATCGGCGGGACCACCCCCTAATCTGCTCTGGTGACGATGACCTTCCCACCCGTGGGCGCGCGCCTCACCCGGCTGCTGCGCAGCAGCGCCGGCATCGCGATCGCGATGGCGGTGATGAACGTCGGCACCTACGGCTTCCAGATCGTCGCCGCGCGCCTCCTCGGTCCGGGCCAGTACGGCGCCCTGGCCGGCGTCATGGCGCTGCTGATGGTCCTCTCGGTCCTCCAGCTCGGCCTCCAGGCGACGTCCGCGCGACGCATCGCCGCCGACCCCGAGCACGTGGCCGCGGTGGAGACCACGGTCCTGCGCGCGGCCTGGCGCACGGCGTTCGGGTTGGGCCTGGTCACGGTCCTGGCCGCCCCGGTGGTCACCAAGCTGCTGCGACTCGACGGCCTGCTGCCGGCGGTCCTGCTCGGCCTGTGCGTCGTCCCGATCACCGTGATGGGCGCCCAGGCCGGTGTGCTGCAGGGCGAGCGCCGGTGGCTGCCCCTCAGCCTCGTCTACCTCTCGGTCGGCGTCCCCCGGGTCGTGCTCGGCCTGGCCTTCCTGCTGGCCTGGCGCAGCGAGACCAGCGCGATGCTCGCGGTCCTCGTGTCGTCGTGGATCCCGGTGGCGGTGGGCGCGTGGGCGCTCGGCCGCCATCCGCGCCCGACGAGCAGCGTGTCCGAGTCGGAGATCCGCCACGACGTGCTCCGCGAGACGGCCGGCAGCTCGGTGGCGCTGCTCGCGTTCTTCGCGCTGTCCAACCTCGACGTCGTCGTCGCCCGGGGCGTGCTCGACGGCCACGACGCGGGCCTGTACGCCGGCGGCCTCATCGTCACCAAGGCCGTGCTCTTCCTGCCTCAGTTCGCGGTCGTGGTCCTCTTCCCGTCCATGTCGGCCGGCGACGAGAGCCGGGCCGCGCTGGCCAAGGGCCTGGTGTTCCTCACGGTGCTGGGCACGGCCTGCGTGGTCGCGACCTACCTGCTCTCCGACGTCGCCCTCGTCTTCATCGGCGGCCAGGAGTACGCCGAGGTCGCGGACCGGCTGTGGATGTTCGCCGTGCTGGGGGCCCTGCTCGCCCTGCTCCAGATGCTCGTCTACGCCGGCCTCGCCAGCCGCGGCGCCGCGACCAAGTACCTCGTCGGCACCGGCGTCGTCGCCCTCGTGATCACCGGCGCGCTGGCCTCCACGGTCACCGGGCTGGCGACCACGGTCGCGATCGTCGACCTCGTGGTGCTGTGCGTGCTCCTGGCACTCCAGGCCTTCCGGCATCGCCGCGACGACGAGCTCGCGCCCGCTGACCAGTAGCCGGTCACCCGTCGGTCATCGCGGGAAGCGAGGGCGACGGAGCGACACGCTCGCGCCATCCAGCTAGTGCGCGGCCTCGTGCCAGCTGCGGCCGGTGCCGACGGAGACGTCGAGCGGCACGGTGAGGTCGGCGGCACCGGCCATCTGCTCGCGGACCAGGGTGTCGAGCGCCTCCCGCTCGCCGTCGGCCACCTCGAACACGAGCTCGTCGTGCACCTGGAGCAGCATCCGCGAGCGGAGGCCGGAGTCGCGCAGCGCGGCATCGGTGCGGAGCATCGCGACCTTGATCAGGTCGGCCGCGGAGCCCTGGATCGGGGCGTTGAGCGCCATCCGCTCGGCGCCCTCGCGGCGCATCCGGTTGTCGCTGGTCAGGTCGGGCAGGTAGCGGCGCCGGCCCATGATCGTCTCGGTGAACCCGGTGCGCCGGGCCTCGTCGACCACACCGGTGAGGTAGTCGCGGATGCCGCCGAAGGTGTCGAAGTACTCCTCCATCAGCCCGCTGGCCTCGCGCGGCTCGATGCCGAGCTGCTGGGAGAGCCCGAAGGCGGACAGGCCGTACGCGAGGCCGTAGTTCATCGCCTTGATCTTGGCCCGCATCTCCTGGGTGACGTCGTCGGGCGCGACGTCGAAGACCCGCGAGGCGGTCTCGGCGTGGAAGTCACGGCCGGAGCGGAACGCCTCGATGAGCGCCTCGTCCTCGGACAGGTGGGCCATGATCCGCATCTCGATCTGGCTGTAGTCGGCGGTCATCAGCGAGTCGTAGCCGGGTCCGACCACGAAGCTCTCCCGGATCCGGCGGCCCTCCTCGGTGCGCACCGGGATGTTCTGCAGGTTGGGCTCGGTGCTCGACAGCCGCCCGGTGGCCGCGATCGTCTGGTGGAAGGTGGTGTGGATGCGACCGTCGGGCTGGACCGTCTTGAGCAGGCCCTCGATCGTCTGCCGCAGCCGGATCACCTCGCGGTGCCGCAGCAGGTGCAGCAGGAAGGGGTGGGGATTGCTGGCGGCCAGCTTCTGCAGCGCGTCGGCATCGGTGGTGTAGCCGGTCTTGGTGCGCTTGGTCTTCGGCATGTTGAGCTCGTCGAAGAGCACCACCTGCAGCTGCTTGGGCGAGCCGAGGTTGATCTCCTTGCCGATGACGGCGTACGCCTCCTCGGCCTCCTTGCGCACCTCCTCGCCGAAGTGCGCCTCGAGGCCCTCGAGGTGCTCGATGTCGACGGCGATGCCGGTCTGCTCCATCCTCGCGAGGACGCCGACGAGCGGCATCTCGACGTCGGTCAGCAGGCTGCGCCCGCCCGCCCGCTCGACCTCGTCGGCCAGCTCGGCGGACAGGTCGAGCGCCGCCCGGGCCTGCACCATCGAGGCCTTGGCCAGGTTGGCGTCCTCGTCGAAGAGCATCCCCTGGTCGTCGTCCTCCGCGACCGCCAGCTCGCGGTGCAGATAGCGCAGGGACAGGTCGGCGAGGTCGTAGGAACGCTGGTCGGGAGCGACGAGATAGGCGGCGAGGGCGGAGTCCTCGACCACCCCTTCCAGGCGCCACCCCTGGGCGGCCAGCGCGAGCAGGGGCCCCTTGGCGTCGTGGAGCACCTTCGGGCGGGCCGGGTCGGCGAGCCATCCGGCGACGGCCTTGTCGTCCGCGGCGCTCATCGTCTCGACGTCGACGTACGCCGCCCGCCCGTCGGCCAGGGCGAACGCGAGCCCGGTCGCCCGTCCGGTGCCGCTGCCCCAGCTGCCGCGGACGGACAGACCCACGGTCTCCTCGCCGATGCCCTCCAGCCAGGAGCCGACCGTGTCGGGCGCCAGGGTGATGCCGTCCAGCTCGACGCCCGCCTCGACCGGGGTGTCCTCCCCCGGCGCGACGACATCGAGGATGCGGGTGCGCAGCTCGCCGCGGAACTCCAGCTCGTCGAGCAGCTCGAGGGCCGCGGGGCGGTCCCACTCCCCCAGCACCAGGTCGTCGATCGCGAGGCCGAGGTCGAGATCGCGCACCAGCGCGTTGAGGCGCCGGTTGCGGATGACGTCGCCGAGGTGCTCGCGGAAGGCCTCGCCCTTCTTGCCGGTGATCTTGTCGGCCTGGGCGATCACGTTGTCGAGGCCGTCGTAGGTGTTGATCCACTTCGCGGCGAAGCCGGCGCCGACGCCCGGCACGCCCGGCAGGTTGTCGGACTGCTCGCCGACGATGGCGGCGAGCTCGGGGTAGCGGTGCGGCGGGACGCCGTACTTCTCCTCGACGTAGGCGGGCGTCATCCGCGACAGGTCGGAGACCCCGCGCATCGGGTAGAGCACCGTCGAGCGCTCGGTCACCAGCTGGATGGAGTCGCGGTCGCCGGTGAGGATGAGCACCTCGAGACCGCTCGTCTCGTCGGCGAGCGCCTGGGTGACGAGCGTGGCGATGATGTCGTCGGCCTCGTAGCCGGGGTGCTTGATGTAGCGGATCGCGAAGCTGTCGAGCATCCGCTCGATCAGCGGCAGCTGGCTGCTGAACTCCCCCGGCGTCTTGTTGCGCTTGGCCTTGTAGTCGGCGTACTCCTCGGTGCGGAAGGTCTGCCGTGAGACGTCGAACGCGACCGCCACGTGCGTGGGCTGCTCGTCGCGCAGCACGTTGACCAGCATCGAGGTGAACCCGTAGACCGCGTTGGTGTGCTGCCCGGTCGCGGTCGAGAAGTTCTCGACCGGGAGGGCGAAGAAGGCACGGTAGGCCAGCGAGTGGCCGTCGAGCAGCAGCAGTCGGGGGCGGGGCGTCTCCGTCATGGGCTGGGGCACCCGGCGACTCTACCGAGGCCCGCCGACTATCGTTTCGGCCCATGACCAGCATCGACGAGATCGCCGACTTCATGCGTGCCCACATGGGCGCGCTCAACGAGCGGATGGGCATCGAGCTCGTGGAGGTCACCGCCGACCGCGTGGTCGCCACCATGCCCGTCGAGGGCAACACGCAGCCCTACGGCCTCCTCCACGGCGGCGCGTCGGTCGTGCTCGCCGAGACCCTCGGCTCGGTCGCCGCCGCGATCCACGCCGGGCCGGACCGGTTCGCCGTCGGCACGGACATCAACGCCACCCACCACCGCTCCGCCACCAGCGGGGTCGTGACGGGCGTCGCGACGCCGCTGCACCGCGGCCGCACCATGGCCAGCTTCGAGATCGTCGTCAGCGACGACACCGGGCGCCGGGTCTGCACCTCCCGGATCACGTGCGCACTGCTGGAGCGCGACCCCGCGAAGAAGTAGCCCCGCAGACGCTTCTATGGGTTGTCAACCCATAGAAGCGTCTCAGGCCTGCTCGGGCTCGGGGAGCGTCAGCCGCTCGGTCCGCACGCGGCGCAGCGAGCGCCGCGCGGCCAGCACCCGGTTGCGGCTGCCCTCGACGCCGCCCTGCTGGCGCTGCGGGGACACCCGGCTGCGGAGCAGCGCGGTGGGCGCGATCCGGTACATCACGACCGGCGCGAGGCCGAGGCGCGCCATGAACCGGTTGGACTCCCGCGAGGAGTGTGGGACGGCCGCGACCACGTGCAGGATGCCGTTCTCCTCGGCGAACGCGGTCGCCGCCTCGAGCAGCGCGTGGCCGACGCCGTGCCGGCGGCAGTGGTCGAAGACGCGCGGGTGCATCGACTGGACGCAGGGCTCGAGGTTGAGCGGCGAGAGGGTCGTGATCCGCAGGTAGACCGCACCGGCCACCTGGCCGTCGTACTCGACCACGACCAGGCGCTGCTCGGGCGACGCGGCGGCGCCCTTGATGATGAGCTCCAGGTCGGCGACCTGATCGGCGGGGTCCGCGCGGCGTACGGCGTCGCTCCACAGCTCGGCCAGGACGGCGGCGTCGTCGCGGGTGGCGACGCGCGTGATCAGCGAATAGCGACTCATCCGGCCCTGCCTTCTCCTCGACCCCGAACGACAGACCGCACGGCGGCGGGCGGCCCGGACGGACACATTACGCTCACCCGCGCGTCCCCGACAGGGGGACGTCCGGATCTCCCCCGGGCCGCATGGTGACGCCCAGGTCACGATCCTGGAACAACCCGTGACGTGGTGTCGCGGGGCTCTCGTCACGGTGCCGAATCGGACCTACAGTGCCGAGATGCAGAAGAAGTCGCGCATCACCGCCCTCACCGTGGCGACACTCACCGCCCTCGCACTCGGCGCCTGCGGCTCCGAGGACGGCGGCACCTCTGCCACCGGTGCCGACCTGGTCAAGAAGGACACGCTGACGGTCTGCTCCGACGTGCCCTATCCACCCTTCGAGGACTTCGACGAGTCCAGTGACAGCGGGTTCAAGGGCTTTGACGTCGACATCGTCTCGGAGATCGCGGAGCGGCTCGACCTCGACCTCTCGATCAAGGACTCCTCCTTCGACGCGCTGCAGAGCGGCCAGGCCCTCAACGCCAAGCAGTGCGATCTGGCGGCCTCGGCGATGACGATCACCGACGACCGGAAGAAGAACCTCGACTTCTCCGACGGCTACTACGACTCCCAGCAGTCGCTGCTGGTCCCGGCCGACAGCGACATCGCGTCGATCGCCGACCTCAAGGGCGTCAAGGTGGGGGTCCAGCAGGGCACGACCGGCAAGTCCTACGCCGAGGAGAACGCCACCGGCGCGGAGATCGTCTCCTTCCCGAGCGACGCGGAGATGTTCCAGGCCATCAAGGCCGGCCAGGTCCAGGCACTGCTGCAGGACCTGCCGGTCAACCTCGACCACACGACCGACGGCACCTTCGCGGTCGTCGAGACCTACGAGACCGACGAGCAGTACGGCTTCGCCATCAAGAAGGGCAACAGCCAGCTCGTCGAGGACGTCAACGGCGTCCTGGAGGAGATGCGCGGGGACGGCACCTACGACGAGATCTACGACAGGTACTTCTCGACCGACAACTGACGCCGAACGGGGGGGGAACCGTGGGGATGAGTCGGCGGCGACGCGCGCTCCTGGTCCAGATCACGCTGTACGTCGTCCTCGCGGCGGCCGTCGTCGCCCTGGTGCTGGGCGCCGACTGGCCGACGATCCGGGAGAACTTCTGGAACGCCGACGGCGTCGGCTGGGCCGACGGCAACTGGGGCGACCTGGTCGCCATCGGCATGGTGAACACCGTCAAGTACACCGCGATCGCGTTCGCCGGCGGGCTGGCGCTCGGACTGGTGCTGGCGCTGATGCGCCTGTCCCCGGTGGCGCCGTACCGGTGGCTGGCGACGGCGTACGTCGAGTTCTTCCGCGGGCTCCCGGCCCTGGTCGTGATGATCTTCATGTCGACCGGCCTGCCCATCGCCTTCGGCTGGACGCCACCGGGCGGCACGGTCGGCGCCGGCCTGATCGGCCTGATCATGGTCGCGGGCGCCTACATGGCCGAGACCCTGCGCGCCGGCATCCAGGCCGTCCCGAAGGGGCAGACCGAGGCGGCGCGCTCGCTCGGCATGCGGCCGGGGGCCACCACCGTCAAGGTGGTGCTCCCGCAGGCGTTCCGGATCGTCATCCCGCCACTCACCAACGAGTTCGTGCTGCTGATCAAGGACACCGCGCTGCTGTTCCTGCTCGGCGCCGCAGCCGACGAGCGCGAGCTGACGTCGGTGGCCAAGGACTTCTTGACCTCGGGGCCGTCGGCGGGCACCGCCACGAGCCTGATCCAGGCCGCGCTGCTCTACCTCGTCATCACGCTGCCGCTCACCCAACTCGTCGCCTGGTTGGAGCGACGCCAGAGGAGGTCGGTCCGATGACCGCGTCCGTCCACCCGGTCCCCGGGGCCGCACCCGCCATCGAGGTCCGCGGCCTGCACAAGCACTTCGGTCACCAGGAGGTCCTCAAGGGCATCGACTTCCACGTCGACGCCGGTCAGGTGGTGTGCGTGATCGGCCCGTCCGGATCAGGCAAGTCGACGCTGCTGCGGTGCGTCAACCGGCTCGAGGAGCCGTCCGCCGGCGAGATCCTGATCGAGGGCGTCGACATCTGCGACCGTCGGGTCGACCTCGACGAGGTGCGCTCACGCATCGGCATGGTCTTCCAGCAGTTCAACCTCTTCCCGCACCTGTCGGTGCTGAGGAACCTCACCCTCGCCCAGCGCAACGTGCGCCGGCGTACCAAGGAGGAGGCGGTCGACATCGCCCGGCGCAATCTCGCGAAGGTCGGGCTCTCCGAGAAGGAGGCGGCCTATCCGGCCCATCTGTCCGGTGGTCAGCAGCAGCGGGTCGCGATCGCCCGCGCGCTGTCGATGAACCCCGACATGATGCTCTTCGACGAGCCCACCAGCGCGCTCGACCCGGAGCTGGTCGGCGACGTGCTCGCCGTCATGAAGGAGCTCGCCCAGGAGGGCATGACGATGATGGTCGTGACCCACGAGATGGGGTTCGCGCGGGAGGTCGGCGACAAGCTCGTCTTCATGGACGGCGGCGTGGTCGTCGAGGAGGGCCGCCCGGCCGAGGTGCTCTCGAGCCCCCGGCACGAGCGGACCCGCTCGTTCCTCTCGAAGGTGCTGTGACGCTCCTGCCATCGTCTTGCCGCCACGCCGAGGCGGGGCCTAGGGCGGCAACTGCGCGCGGAAGCGTGTCGCCCGCGGCGAAGCCGCGTCGTGTGACGCCCGCGGGGCCGAGCTTGCGAGGTCCCCGGGTGGCGAGCACGACAGGCGACACGCTTCCGCCATCAGTTCAGACGTCGCCGCCGAGGTAGGCGGCCTTGACCGCCGGGTCGACGGCCAGGTCCCGGCCGGTGCCGGACCGGACGATCTCGCCGGTCTCGAGGATGTGGGCGTCGTGCGACCGCTTGAGCGCCTGGGCCGCGTTCTGCTCCACGAGCAGCACGGTGGTGCCCTGCTGGTTGATCTCCGTGATGATCGTGAAGATCTGCTGGATCAGCTTCGGCGCCAGTCCCATCGACGGCTCGTCGAGCAGCAGCAGGCGCGGTCGCGACATGAGCGCCCGGCCGATGGCCAGCATCTGCTGCTCGCCCCCCGACATCGTGCCGGAGACCTGGTCGATCCGTTCCCGCAGCCGCGGGAACAGGGTGAGCACCCGCTCCATGTCCTCGCGGTAGGCCGCGGACTTGCGGTCGTTGCGGGTGAACGCGCCCATCTCCAGGTTCTCGCGCACCGTCATGCCGATGAAGCACCGCCGCCCCTCCGGCGACTGGCCTATCCCCAGCTTGACCCGGTCGAAGGGCTCCACGGACGTGATGTCCTTGCCCTCGAAGCGGATCGAGCCGGCCCGCACCTTGCGCAGGCCCGAGATGGTCTTCAGCGTCGTCGTCTTCCCGGCGCCGTTGGCGCCGATCAGGGTCGTGACGGTCCCCTCGGGAACGCTGAAGCTGATGTCACGGATCGCCTCGATGTGTCCGTAGTTGACACAGAGGCCCTCGACCTCAAGAAGCATCTTCCTCGTCCACTCCCAGGTAGGCGGCGATGACCGCCGGGTTGTCACGGATCTCGCTGGGGCTGCCCTCGGCGATCTTGCGGCCGAACTCCAAGACGACGATCCGGTCGGTCACGCCCATGACCAGCTTCATGTCGTGCTCGATGAGCAGCACGGTGTAGCCGCGGTCGCGGACCCGGCGGATGAGGTTCATCAGCTCGACCTTCTCGGCCGGGTTGAAGCCCGCCGCGGGCTCGTCGAGGCAGATGAGCTTCGGGTTGGTCGCCATCGCCCGCGCGATCTCGAGGCGGCGCTGGTCGCCGTACGACAGGTTCGCCGCGAGCTCGTCGGCCTTGCGCTGGATGCCCATGAAGGTGAGCAGGTCCATCGCCCGCTCGTGACCGTCCTGCTCCTCGCGCCAGTGCTTCGGCAGCCGGAACAGCGCCGAGAGCATCCCCGTCGTGTGCTGGGCGTCGGCGCCGACGAGCACGTTCTCCAGGGCCGTCATCGTCGGGAAGAGCCGGATGTTCTGGAAGGTGCGCGCGATCCCCTGCTGGGTGATCTTGTGCTTCTTCAGCCCCACGATCGACCTGCCCTGGAAGAGGATGCTGCCGCTGGTGGGCCGGTAGACGCCGGTGACCGCGTTGAAGCAGGTCGTCTTGCCGGCGCCGTTGGGGCCGATCAGGCCGAGGATCTCGCCCTCGTCGATCCGGAAGGTCACGTCGTCCAGCGCGGTGAGACCACCGAACTTCAAGGTGAGGTTCTGGACCTCGAGAATCGCCTCAGACACGGGCGGTCTCCTCTCCACCGGTGCCCTCCTCGAGCTCTTCGAGCTCCTGTTCCAGGTGTTTGGCGCGCACGGTGCGGCGCGGCGGGAACAGGCCCTCCGGGCGCAGCGTCGCCAGCAGGACCAGCGCCAGCCCGAAGGCCAGCACCCGGAAGTCGTCGAACTCCCGGAACCGCTGCGGCAGGTAGGCCACCAGGACCGCACCCACGATCACGCCCCAGCGGTTGCCCTGGCCGCCGACGACGACGGCCGCCAGGAACAGGATCGAGTAGAGCAACAGGAAGGAGTCGGGGTTGATGAAGTTCTGCCGGCTGGCGTAGAGCGAACCTGCCAGGCCGCCGACGAAGGCGCCCGTGGCGAAGGCCAGCAGCTTGAACTTGAACGTCGGGACGCCCATCAGCTCCGCGGCGTCCTCGTCCTCGCGGGTGGCCTCCCAGGCCCGGCCGACCCGGCTGTTCTTGATCAGCCGGTCCGCGAAGAGCATCAGGATGACCACGGTGAGACCGAGCCAGTAGTACGGGATCTGGTCGATCACGCCGAACGTCAGGAACTGGGTCGTGTCCTTGGTGTCGACCAGGACCGTGCCGTCGCCCCAGTAGAGGTGCGGGATCTCGAAGAGGCCGTCCTCTCCCCCGATGCTCGGCGGGCGGGCGATGTCGGAGATGCCCTTGCGCTGGTTGAGCCACTCCGAGTTGACCGCGACCAGGCGGATGATCTCGCCGAAGCCGAGGGTCACGATCGCGAGATAGTCGCCGCGGACCCGCAGGGTCGGCGCGCCCAGCAGGACGCCGGAGATCGTGGTGACGACGACGGCCACGGGGATCGCCAGCAGCAGCGGCCAGTGTGCGTGGAAAGACGTCAGGACCGCCGCCGTGTAGGCGCCGATGGCGTAGAAACCGACGTACCCGAGGTCCAGCAGGCCGGCGTAGCCGACCACGATGTTGAGGCCGATCGCCACCAGGCAGTACATGGTCACGACGAAGAGGACGCCGCCGAAGTCCACGCCGGGCGTGGAGATGATCGGTGGCTCCAGGAGGGGCAGGGCGTAGGCGAACAGCGCCAACACGACCCAGAGCAGGATCTTGACCGGCTTGGGCAGGGCGATGAACCTCTGCTTGATCTTGCTCATGCGCGGGCCTTTCCGAGCGACTCACCCAGCAGTCCGGTGGGGCGGAACAGCAGGATCACGACCAACAGCACGAAGGCGACCACGTGGCGCCACTCGGTGCCGAAGAGCGCCGATCCCCAGGTCTCGGCGACCCCGAGGACCAGACCGCCCAGCAGGGCGCCGCGCAGGTTGCCGATGCCGCCGAGCACGGCGGCGGTGAACGCCTTGACCCCGAGCAGGAAGCCGACATCGAACTTGGTGGTCTCGATCTTCAGCATGTAGAGGAAGGCGGCGATGCCGGCCATCAGACCGCCGATGAGGAAGGTGATCTGGATGGTCCGGGTCGGGTTGACGCCCATGAGGGCGGCGGTCTCGGGGTCCTGTGCCGTCGCCCGGATGCCCTTGCCGAGCCGGGAGCGACGCACGAACTGGTCGAGCAGGATCATCATGCCGACCGCGGCGACGATGACCAGCACGTCGATGCTGGAGATCGTGACGTTGCCGATCTCCCAGCGGGGAGCGTCGAGGACGCCCGCCATGCTGTTGTTGATGCGCGCCTTGCCGACGTACTCGGAGAGGTTGTCGTCCAGCCCGACCCAGCCCGCGATGCGGTCACGCAGGCCCATCAGCTCGGCGAGCACGAACGACGCGCCGATCGCCGAGATGAGCGCGATCAGGCGTGGCGCGTCCTTCTTGATGAGTGGCCGGTAGGCCACGCGTTCGAGCAGGAGCGCGATGATCGCCGACATCGCCATGGCCGCGAAGAGGGCGGCGATCAGGATGGCGACCAGCTGGATGCCGCCGGCATCCGCGCCGCCGAGCGCCATCACGGTCCACAGCATCGCGAAGGTGCCGTACATGAACACCTCGGAGTGCGCGAAGTTGATGAGCTGCAACACGCCGTAGACCATCGTGTAGCCCAGTGCGATCAGCGCGTAGATGGCGCCAAAGGCGAGTCCGCCGATCGTCAGCTGCGGCAGGTTGCTGAAGAGGAAATCGAAGTTCACCCAGGCCTCCTGGCGCCAAGGTCTGGACAGGTGAGCGGCCGGGGACGGTGGCCCCCGGCCGCTCCTCTGTCGATCGGACGGATCAGTCCTCGCTCACTTGATCTCGCCCTCGGGGACGATCGCCCCGTCCTTCACCGTGTAGGCGTAGACGTGGACGTCGGCGGGCTCGCCCTTGTCGTCGAACTTCAGCTGCTTGGTGATGCCCTTCTCGTCGTAGTCGTTGACGAAGGTCAGCATGTCCTCGCGGTTGTCGATGCCGTCCTCGATGCCGGCGAGGAAGATGCTCGCGGCGTCGAAGGCCTCGGCGGCGTAGGTGCCCGCCGCCTCGCCGAACTCCTCCTCGTAGTCCGCGGCGAAGGTCGCGACGGCGGGGTCGGTGTCCGGGATGCAGGGGCAGGTGATGATGGTGCCCTCGGCCGCGTCCTTCGCGTCGAGGTAGGCGGGGTCCTT
The DNA here is from genome assembly GCF_051390595.1 of Nocardioides segetis. Lineage (NCBI taxonomy): Bacteria > Bacillati > Actinomycetota > Actinomycetes > Propionibacteriales > Nocardioidaceae > Nocardioides > Nocardioides segetis. The sequence continues at coordinate 35,938 of NZ_JBNINR010000002.1, forward strand.
GACACCGTCGGCGACGACGAAGGTGCCGTCGAAGCCGCCGTTGCGCAGCTGGCCGATGAGGATCGTCGCCTCGGCGTAGTAGCCACCGAAGAAGACCGCGTCCGGCTTCGCGTCGGTCACCTTGGTGACCGTCGCGGAGAAGTCGGTGTCACCGGCCTGGATGGTGTCGGTGCCGACGACCGTGTCGCCGAGGGTCTCCTCGACGATGCCGGCCAGGCCCGCGCCGTACTCCGACGCGTCGTCGATGACGAAGGTGCCCTTCGACTGCAGGGTGTCCTGGATGTACTTCGCCGCGGCCGGGCCCTGGGTCGCGTCGTTGCCGAGCGCGCGGTGGAAGGTGTCCCAGCCGTTGTCGGCCAGCGTCGGGTTCGTCGCCGACGGGGTGATGGTCGGGACCCCGCCCTCGGCGAAGATCGGGCCGGCGGCCGCCGACTCGCCGGAGAACGCGGGACCGACGACGCCGATGATCGACTCGTCGCCGGCGACCTCGGTGGCCAGCGACGGCGCCTCGTCCGGCGAGCCCTGGGAGTCGTACTTGACCAGCTCGACCTCGCAGTCGGCGTCCTCGTTGTACTGGTCCACCGCCAGCTGGGCGCCCTGGATGATGGGCTTGCCGAGGCCGGCCGCGGGGCCGGTCTCCGGTCCGAAGAACGCGAGCTTCAGGTCGCAGGCGGCGTCCCCACCGCCACCGGCGTCGCCGCCGTCGTTGTCGTCCGTCGTGCCACATGCCGTCAGGCTCAGGCCGAGAGCCAGCGCCGCAGCACCGGCCGCGAATACGTTGTTACGCCTCAAGACAGTCCCGCTTCCTTGTTCGTGCCGGCCGGCAGCGGTCGCCGCCCACCGGTGGTTCCTGCCGCGGGAACCTACACCGGCACCGCGGCGCGGGGAAGCAACTCAGTGGTCCAGGTCACAAATCATGACGAATCTGTTACCTAGAGGACACGAACGTCGGACGATTTACGTCACGTCAGGAGGCGGGGCTGCCCGGGACACCGTGGCTCACGATGCCGTCGGCGACCTCGCGCATCGACATGCGCAGGTCCATGGCCGTCTTCTGGATCCAGCGGAACGCCTCGGCCTCGGAGAGCGAGAGCTGCTCCTGCAGGACGCCCTTGGCGCGGTCGACCGCCTTGCGCGTCTCGAGGCGCTCGGTCAGGTCGCTCACCTCGCTCTCGAGCTGCCGGATCTCCGCGAAGCGGCTCACGGCCATCTCGATAGCCGGCACCAGGTCGGACTGTGAGAAGGGCTTCACGAGATACGACATCGCCCCCGCCTCCCGCGCCCGCTCGACGAGGTCGCGCTGCGAGAACGCGGTCAGCATCACGACCGGGGCGATCCGCTGGCCGGCGATCGCCTCCGCCGCCGCGATCCCGTCGAGCACCGGCATCTTGACGTCGAGGATGACCAGGTCCGGCCGCAGCTGCTCGGCGAGCTCGATCGCCTTCTGCCCGTCGCCGGCCTGGCCGACGACGTCGTACCCCTCCTCGGCGAGCATCTCGGCGAGGTCCATCCGGATCAGCGTCTCGTCCTCGGCGATGACCACAGTGCGGGGCTGCGACGGTGCGGGCGGCTCGGTCGGGACGATCTCGGTCACGGGGTCAGGTTATCGGGCCGGCCGGTGTGGGCCGTCGGGTGCGTCTCGGCTACGGTGTCACCCGACCCAGCCGGGTTGGCGGAATCGGTAGACGCGGCGCTCTCAAAAAGCGTTGTCCGAAAGGGCATGTGGGTTCGAGTCCCACACTCGGCACTCGATCGCGACTCAGCGGCTGCGGCGGTAGGCCGGCGCGACCTCGTTGATCGCGTCGCCCATGCGGTGCACCCGCAGCGCGTTGGTGGAGCCGGGGATCCCGGGCGGACTGCCGGCGACGATCACGACCCGGTCGCCCTCCTTGACCCGGCCGATCTTGAGCAGCTCCTCGTCGACCTGGCGGACCATCTCGTCGGTGTGCTCGACCGTGGAGGTCTTGAACGCCTCGACCCCCCAGCTGACCGCGAGCTGGGAGCGGGCGCGGGCCTCCGGGGTGAAGGCGAGGACCGGGATCGGGCTGCGCAGCCGGGCCAGGCGCCGGGCGGAGTCACCGGACTGGGTGAAGGCGACGACGTACTTCGCGCCGACCCGCTGCGCGACCTCCTCGGCGGCCTTGGTGATCACCCCGGAGGTGGTGTGGGGGTCCCACTCGATGCGGCCGAACCGGCTGAAGCTCTCGTCCACCAGTGCGTGCGCCTCGGTGGCGGTGATGATCCGCGCCATGGTCTCGACCGTGTGCACGGGGTGCTCCCCCACGCTGGTCTCGCCCGACAGCATCACCGCGTCGGCACCGTCGAGCACCGCATTGGCGACGTCACTCGCCTCGGCGCGCGTCGGCGCGGGGTTGGCGACCATCGACTCGAGCATCTGCGTGGCGACGATGACCGGCTTCGCGTTGCGGCGCGCCGCGACGATGATCTTCTTCTGCAAGAAGGGCACCTCCTCCAGCGGGCACTCGACGCCGAGGTCGCCGCGGGCGACCATGAAGGCGTCGAAGGCGTCGACGACCTCGTCGAGGTTCTCGATGGCCTGAGGCTTCTCGATCTTCGCGATCACCGGGACCAGGACGCCCTCCTCGCGCATGATCGCGCGCACGTCCTCCGCGTCAGCGGCGTTGCGCACGAAGCTGAGGGCGATGAAGTCGACGCCGAGCCGCAGCGCGAACCGCAGGTCCTCGGTGTCCTTGTCCGAGAGGGCGGGGACGGACACGGCGACACCGGGCAGGTTGATGCCCTTGTGGTTGCTGACCTTGCCGCCCACCAGCACCTCGGTGACGACGTCGGTGTCGGTCACCTCGGTCACCCGCAGCCGGATCTTGCCGTCGTCGATGAGGATCGGGTCGCCGGGCGCGACGTCCCCCGGCAGGCCCTTGTACGTCGTGCCGCAGGCTCGGGCGTCGCCGGCGACGTCGCGCGTGGTGATCGTCCACTGCTGCCCCCGGGCCAGGACCACGGGACCGTCGGGAAAGGTCTCGAGCCGGATCTTGGGGCCCTGGAGGTCGGCGAGGATGCCGACACCGTGGCCCGAGGCGTCCGAGGCCTCACGCACGAGACGGTAGGCCTCGGCGTGCTGCTCGTGGCTGCCGTGGCTCATGTTGAGCCGCGCGACGTCCATCCCGGCGTAGACCAGCTCGCGGATCCTCCGCTCCGAGCTGGTGGCCGGGCCCAGGGTGCACACGATCTTGGCTCTCCGCACGATCAGAGCCTATCGGTCGATTGGAACGTGCAAACGCCGACCCGTCGCGTGGGCACGCGGCGGGCCGGCGTCGGTGGACCGGTTCGATGCGACCGGTCGGTCAGACCAGTCAGACCACCAGCGGCCGGGCGGTCGGCGGGATGGGCACCGGCAGCTGGGTGCTGCCGGTGAGGTGCTTGTCCACACCCGCCGCGGCCGCGCGGCCCTCGGCGATCGCCCACACGATGAGCGACTGGCCGCGGCCGGCGTCACCGGCCACGAACACGCCGTCCACGTTGGTGGCGTAGTCGTCGTCGCGCCGGATGTTGCCGCGCTCGTCGAGCTCGACACCGAGCTGCTCCACGATGCCGTCGCGCTCGGGACCGACGAAGCCCATCGCGAACAGCACCAGGTCGGCCGGGATCTCCCGCTCCGTGCCCTCGTGCTCGACGAGCCGGCCGTCCTCGAAGGAGACCTCGACCAGCCGCAGCGCCCTGACGTTGCCGTCGGCGTCGCCCAGGAACTCCTTGGTCGAGACCGAGTAGACCCGCTCGCCACCCTCCTCGTGCGCGGAGGAGACCCGGTAGATCATCGGGTACGTCGGCCACGGCTGGCCGTTCGGACGGTCCTCGGTCGGCTGGGGCATGATCTCGAGCTGCGTGATCGAGGCCGCGCCCTGGCGGATGGAGGTGCCGAGGCAGTCGGCGCCCGTGTCACCGCCGCCGATGATGACGACGTGCTTGCCGTCGGCGCGGATCTGCTCCGAGCCGTCGGCCGTCGCGGGCTGTCCCAGCGCGACCCGGTTGGCCTGCGGCAGGAACTCCATCGCCTGGTGGATGCCGGCGAGCTCGCGCCCGGGGACCGGCAGGTCCCGCGGGACGGTGGAGCCGATGGCGAGGACGACGGCGTCGAAGCGGTCGCGCAGCGCGGCCCCGGTGAGCTTGCCGGCACCGACCTCGACCCCGGAGCGGAAGACCGTCCCCTCGCGCCGCATCTGGTCGAGGCGGCGCTCGAGGTGCTTCTTCTCCATCTTGAACTCGGGGATCCCGTACCGCAGCAGGCCGCCCGGCTGGTCCGCGCGCTCGTAGACGGCCACGGTGTGGCCGGCGCGGGTCAACTGCTGGGCCGCGGCGAGGCCCGCCGGCCCCGAGCCGATGACGGCGACCGTCTTTCCGGTCAGCCACTCGGGCGGCTGCGGCCGGACGAAACCGGAGTCGTAGGCCCGGTCGATGATCGAGACCTCGATGTTCTTGATCGTGACCGCCGGCTGGTTGATGCCGAGGACGCACGCCGTCTCACAGGGTGCCGGGCACAGACGACCGGTGAACTCCGGGAAGTTGTTGGTCGCGTGCAGGCGCTCGATCGCGCCGTCCCAGTCGTCGCGCCAGACGAGGTCGTTCCACTCCGGGATGATGTTGCCCAGCGGGCAGCCGGAGTGGCAGAACGGGATGCCGCAGTCCATGCAGCGACTGGCCTGGACGTTGATGATCGGCAGCAGCGCGCGGCCGATCCCGCCCGGGTAGACCTCGTCCCAGTCGCCGACCCGCTCCTCGACCGGACGACGCCCGGCCACCTCGCGGGTGTGCTTGAGAAAGCCCTTCGGGTCAGCCATGGAGCACCTCCATAATCCGGTTGGCGGCGGCGTCGGCGTCGAGGCCCTCGGCCTCCGCCTCGGCCTGGACCGCCAGGACCTTCGCGTAGTCGCGCGGCATGACCTCGGTGAACCGCGTCAGCGCGGCGCCCCAGTCGGTCAGCAGCGCCTCGGCGACCGCCGAGCCGGTCTCCTCCAGGTGCGTGCGCACGATCTGCTCCAGCTCCGCCGCCCGCGCGCCGGTGACCGGGGTCAGGTCGACGAGCTCGCCGTTGACCCGGGCCTCATCGAGGTCCAGGACCCAGGCGATGCCGCCCGACATGCCGGCCGCGAAGTTGCGGCCGGTCGGCCCGAGGACGACCACGCGGCCGCCCGTCATGTACTCGCAGCCGTGGTCGCCGACACCCTCGGTGACGACGGTGGCGCCCGAGTTGCGCACGCAGCACCGCTCGCCGACACCGCCGCGGATGAAGATCTGACCGGAGGTCGCGCCGTAGGCGATGGTGTTGCCGGCGATCACGTGCTCCTCGGCCGGGAAGGTCGCGGTCCGGTCGGGCCGGATCGCGATCCGACCGCCGGAGAGCCCCTTGCCGACGTAGTCGTTGGCGTCGCCCTCGAGCCGCAGCGTGATGCCGCGGGGCACGAACGCGCCGAAGGACTGGCCCGCGGAGCCGAGGAAGGTCAGGTCGATCGTCCCGTCGGGCAGTCCGGCGCCGCCGTACCGCTTGGTCACCTCGTGCCCCAGGATCGTGCCGACCGTCCGGTTGACGTTGCGGATGCGCAGCTGCGCCCGCACCGGCTTTCCGGACTCGATCGCCGGTGCGGCGATCGGCAGGATCTCCGTGACGTCGAGCGACCTCTCCAGGCCGTGGTCCTGGCCGCCGGTGTTGCGCACGTCCTGGTCGGGGAAGTGCGTGTCGGCGACGTCGACCTTGTGCAGGATCGGCGCCAGGTCGAGCCCCCGGGCCTTCCAGTAGCGCTCGGCGTCGGCCGTCTCGAGGACGTCGACCTGGCCGACGGCCTCCTCGATCGAGCGGAAGCCCAGCTGCGCGAGCAGCTCGCGGACCTCCTCGGCGACGAACTCGAAGAAGTTGACGACGTACTCCGCCTTGCCGCTGTAGCGCGAGCGCAGGGTCGGGTTCTGCGTCGCCACGCCCACCGGGCAGGTGTCGAGGTGGCAGACCCGCATCAGGATGCAGCCGGACACCACCAGCGGAGCCGTCGCGAAGCCGAACTCCTCGGCACCGAGCAGCGCGGCGATCACGACGTCGCGACCGGTCTTGAGCTGACCGTCGGTCTGCACGACGATCCGGTCGCGCAGGCCGTTGAGCAGCAGGGTCTGCTGGGTCTCGGCGAGACCGAGCTCCCACGGACCGCCGGCGTGCTTGAGCGAGGTCAGCGGCGAGGCCCCGGTGCCACCGTCGTGACCGGAGACGAGCACCACGTCGGCGTGCGCCTTGGACACGCCGGCCGCGACCGTCCCGACGCCCACCTCGGAGACCAGCTTCACGTGGACGCGGGCCGATGGGTTGGCGTTCTTGAGGTCGTGGATCAGCTGCGCCAGGTCCTCGATCGAGTAGATGTCGTGGTGCGGCGGCGGGCTGATCAGGCCCACGCCCGGCGTGGAGTGCCGGGTCTTGGCCACCCACGGATAGACCTTGTTGCCGGGCAGCTGCCCACCCTCGCCGGGCTTCGCGCCCTGCGCCATCTTGATCTGGATGTCGTCGGCGTTGGTGAGGTACTCCGAGGTGACGCCGAAGCGTCCGGAGGCGACCTGCTTGATCGAGCTGCGACGCTCGGGGTCGTGCAGGCGCTCGGAGTCCTCGCCTCCCTCGCCGGTGTTGGACTTCGCGCCCAGCCGGTTCATGGCGATGGCGAGCGTCTCGTGCGCCTCACGCGAGATCGAGCCGTAGGACATGGCGCCGGTCGAGAACCGCTTGACGATCTCGGACACGGGCTCGACCTCGTCGATGGAGATCGGCGCGCGGCCGTACGCGGCGGCGTCCTTGAACCGGAACAGCCCCCGCAGTGTCATCAGCCGCTCGGACTGGTCGTCGACGGCCTTCGTGTACTGCTTGAAGATGTCGTAGCGACCGGTCCGGGTCGAGTGCTGCAGGCGGAACACCGTGTCCGGGTTGAACAGGTGCGGCTCCCCCTCGCGACGCCACTGGTACTCGCCGCCGATCTCGAGCTCGCGGTGGGCAGCGGGGATGCCGCTGACCGGGTACGCCACGTCGTGGCGCATCTTGACCTCGCGGGCGATCTCCTCGATGCCGATGCCGCCGAGCTTGGAGGTGGTGCCGGTGAAGTAGCGGTCGATGACCTCCTGGGAGAGGCCGACGCACTCGAAGATCTGGGCGCCGGTGTAGGACGCGACCGTGCTGACGCCCATCTTCGACATCACCTTGACCACGCCCTTGCCGAGCGCCTTGATCAGGTTCTTGACGGCCTGCTCCGGGTCGGTCTTGACGTAGTAGCCCTCGCGAGCGAGGTCCTCGACCGTCTCCATGGCGAGGTACGGGTTGACCGCGGCCGCGCCGTAGCCGACCAGCAGGGCCACGTGGTGGACCTCGCGGACGTCGCCCGCCTCGACCAGGAGTCCGACCTGGGTCCGGGTCTTCTCGCGCACCAGGTGGTGGTGCACGGCGGCGGTGAGCAGCAGCGACGGGATGGGGGCGTTGAACTGGTCGGCGTGGCGGTCGGAGAGCACGATGATCCGTGCGCCGCCGGCGATCGCGTCGGACACCTCCTGGCAGATCTCGTCGATCCGCCGCACCATCGCGGCGCCACCCTCCTCGACCTGGTAGAGGCCGCGCGAGACGTGGGTCACGAAGCCCGGGTGGTCGCCCTCACGGTTGATGTGCCGGATCTTGGCCAGGTCGTCGTTGGAGATGACCGGGAACGGCAGCACGACCTGACGACACGACGCCGGGGTGGGCTCGAGCAGGTTGGCCTCGGGACCGATGGACCCGTAGAGCGAGGTGACGAGCTCCTCGCGGATGGCGTCCAGCGGCGGGTTGGTCACCTGGGCGAACAGCTGGCTGAAGTAGTCGAAGATCAGCCGCGGCTTCTCGCTCAGCGCCGCGATCGGCGCGTCGGTGCCCATCGAGCCGAGCGCCTCGCCGCCCGTGTTCGCCATCGGGGTGAGCAGGACCCGCAGCTCCTCCTCGGTGTAGCCGAAGATCTGCTGGCGCCGGGTGACCGAGGCGTGGGTGTGCACGATGTGCTCGCGCTCGGGGATGTCGTCGAGCTCGACGAGGCCGGCATGCAGCCACTCGCCGTAGGGGTGCTCCGCGGCGAGCTCGTCCTTGATCTCCTCGTCCTCGATGATCCGGTGCTCCTCGGTGTCGACGAGGAACATGCGGCCCGGCTGCAGCCGGCCCTTGCGGACCACCGTGGCCGGGTCGAGGTCGAGCACGCCGACCTCGGAGGCGAGGACGACGAGGCCGTCGTCGGTGACCCAGAAGCGGGAGGGGCGCAGCCCGTTGCGGTCGAGAACCGCGCCGATCTGGGTGCCGTCGGTGAAGACGACACAGGCCGGCCCGTCCCACGGCTCCATCATCGTGGAGTGGAAGCGGTAGAAGTCACGGCGCCGCTCGTCCATCTCGGTGTGGTTCTCCCACGCCTCGGGGATCATCATGAGCACGGCGTGGGGCAGGCTGCGACCGCCCATGTGGAGCAGCTCGAGCACCTCGTCGAACGACGCCGAGTCGGACGCGCCGGGGGTGCAGATCGGGAAGAGCCGCTCGAGGTCGCCGGGGATCGCGTCGGAGGCGAGCAGCGCCTCGCGGGCCCGCATCCAGTTGCGGTTACCCATGACGGTGTTGATCTCGCCGTTGTGGGCGATGAACCGGAAGGGGTGCGACAGCGGCCAGCTCGGGAAGGTGTTGGTCGAGAACCGCGAGTGGACGACGGCGAGGGCCGAGGCCATCCGCTCGTCGACCAGGTCGGGGAAGAAGTGGTCGAGCTGGTCGGTCGTCAGCATGCCCTTGTAGGCGAGCGTGCGCGAGGACAGCGACGGGAAGTACACGTCGGTCTCGTGCTCGGCGCGCTTGCGCAGGCAGAAGGCGAGCCGCTCGAGGCCCATGTCCTGCGCGCTGCTCTGGTTCAGCGGGCCGCCGGCGGCCTGGACGAAGAGCTGGGTGAACGTCGGCATGACGCTGCGCGCCATGGTGCCGAGGATGGTGGGGTCGACGGGGACCTCGCGCCAGCCGAGGACGCTCAGGCCCTCCTCCGCGGCGATCTCCTCGATCCGGCCCCGGGTCTTGGCGACCTCCTCGTCGTCCCCGGGGATGAAGGCCGTGCCGACGGCGTAGCCACCGGCGGCGGGCAGGGTGAAGCCCGCCTCGGCCGCGGCCGCGCGCAGGAAGGCGTCGGGGACCTGCATCAAGATCCCGGCGCCGTCGCCGGAGTTGACCTCCGCGCCCGCGGCACCGCGGTGGTCGAGGTTGCGCAGCGCGGTGAGGGCCTTGGCCACGATGTCGTGGCTGGCCTCGCCCGTCAGTGTCGCGACGAAGGCGACGCCGCAGGCGTCCTTCTCGTGGCGGGGGTCGTAGAGACCCTGGGGCGGCGGGAACTTGTGGAGATAAGGCATGGGAAGCCTCCCGTCGACGACTGTCTGTGCTCGCGCTGCACGCCGGCCGGAGCGGGCGTTCGGAACCACAGAAGGTGGGGCGCAAGGGACGGCGTTGGCCCACGCGGCGGAGGCTTCAGGTTAGCAGCATGTCAACTGCCGGTGTTCACTCTGTTTCCTTGGTGGATGCGTCGCCCGTCACATCGGCGGCGGGCGCCGCCTCGGCGGACCCGGCCTCGACGGGCTCAGCGGGCTCGTCGGCGGGCTCGGTCTCAGCAGACTCGAGGCCGTCGGTCTCCTCGCCGGCCGGGCGCGCGTCGGTGTAGACGCTCTCCTCACGGCCGGGGAGGTTCTTCGCGGACCAGACGTAGTAGGCCGCGGCGAGCACGAAGAGGACGATCGAGGTCCACACGTTGAACCGCAGTCCGAGGACGTCGTTGAGCTGGACGTCGTCGATGCGGATGTACTCGATCCACCCGCGGCCGAGTGTGTAGGCCATCACGTAGATCGCCATCACCCGACCGTGACCGAGCCGGAACCGGCGGTCGAGCCAGATGATGAGCGCGAAGGCCGCGAGGTTCCACAGGCACTCGTAGAGGAAGGTCGGGTGGAAGGTCACGAACTCGGGCGGGATCCCGCCGTTGGCGGCGAGGGCGTCCCGGTAGTCCGTGCTGGCCAGGTAGGCGCTGCTGAAGTGGTCGCTGTCGATCTTCAGTCCCCAGGGCAGGTCCGTCGGGCGTCCGTACAGCTCCTGGTTGAACCAGTTGCCCCACCGCCCGATCGCCTGCGCGACGAGGACGCCGGGCGCGAGCGCGTCGAGGAGCGGCAGCAGCTTGATCCCCTTGCGCCGCGCGCCGATCCAGGCGCCCACCGCCCCCAGGGCGACGCCGCCCCAGATGCCGAGCCCGCCGTGCCAGACGTAGAGGGCCTCCACCGGGTCGCCGTCGGCGCCGAAGTAGTTCTTCCAGTCGGTGGCGACGTGGTAGAGCCGCGCGCCGACGAGGCCGAAGGGCACCGCCCAGATGGCGACGTCCTGGACCTCGCCGATCGTGCCGCCGCGCGCCCGCCACCGGCGCTCGCCGATCCAGATCGCCACGACGATGCCGAGGATGATGCACAGGGCGTAGCCGCGCAGCGGGAACGGCCCGAGGTTCCAGACGCCCTCGGACGGGCTCGGGATGCTGGCGGCGATCACAGTGGGGATCTCGGGAAGCACGGCGACTCCTGACGGGTGCGGGCCAACGATGGGCGGGGATCAGTCCTCGGTCAGCAGCGTGTGGATGTCGGCGGCGAACTCCGCGCTGGAGGTCTCCTGGTTCCACAGCGCGATCGCCTGGTGGCTGCTGTCGATGGCGAGGGTGAAGGTGGAGTGGCCGCCGAGGTCGTAGCCGCCCGAGGGCAGCTTGACGCCGTCGTTCACGTAGATGGCGAGCGGATCGCCCACGTCGATGATGGTGTCGAGGTCGCCGGTGAGGCCGATGAAGTCCTTGTCGTACTGGTCGAGATAGGTCCGCAGCGTCTGCTGGTCGTCCCGGGCGGGGTCGGTCGTCACGAAGACGACGTCCACGGCCTCGCGGTCCTCGGAGTCGAGCCGGTTCATCGCCGCCGCGAGGTTGTTCATGACCATCGGGCAGAAGTCGGGGCAGTGGGTGTAGCCGAAGAACACGACCGTGAGCGGCTTGGTGGTGTCGGAGCCGAGGGAGTACGGCGCCCCGCTGGTGTCGGTGAGCGCGATGTCGGCCGCCTGGTAGGGGTTCTTGAGCCGGCTGCCGGTGAACTCCTCCGGCGCAGCGCTGCACCCGGAGGCGAGGAGCCCGACCAGGGCGACCAGCACAGCGAGCCTACGCACGGACACCCCCGGCCAGCTCCTCGGTCAGCGCGGCGAGCGCCGCGAGTCCGGCCGCGCGGTCGCCGGGGTGGTCGAGCAGGGCGCGGACGAAGGCGGAGCCCACGATCACCCCGTCGGCGTACGACGCCAGCTCCGCCGCCTGGGCGCCGGAGCTGACTCCGACACCGACCCCGACCGGCAGGTCGCTCCCGGCGGGGCTCAGTGCCTTGGTCCGGGCGATCAGCGGCGCCACCCCCGCCGCGGTGGCCTGCTTCGTGCCGGTGACGCCCATGATGCCGGTCGCGTAGACGAAGCCGCGCGAGGCGGCCGTGGTCATCGCGATCCGCTCGTCGGTCGAGGACGGCGCGACGAGGAAGACCTTGTCGAGGTCGCGCGCGTCGGCCGCGGCGATCCACTCCGGCGCGAAGTCGGGCGTGAGATCGGGCGTGATCAGCCCCGCTCCCCCGGCATCCGCCAACTGCTGGGCGAAGCGCTCGACGCCGTACTTCTCGACGGGGTTCCAGTAGGTCATCACGAGCGTCGGCGTGCCCGTGGCGGCGACCGCCTCGACGACGCGCAGCACGTCGGAGGTCCGCACCCCCGCGTCGAGCGCCTGCTGCGCGGCGGCCTGGATGGTCGGGCCGTCCATGACGGGATCGCTGTAGGGCAGGCCGATCTCGATGACGTCGCAGCCGGCCGCGACCATGGCCTTCAGCGCGGCGATACTGCCGTCGACGTCGGGGAATCCGGCCGGCAGGTAGCCGACGAGCGCCACACGTCCCTCGGCCCGCGCCTTCGCGAACGCGGTGCTGGTGCTGCTCACTTCTTCTCCCCCGCCGTGCCCAGCCCGAAGTACTCCAGGGCGGTGCCCATGTCCTTGTCACCGCGCCCGGAGAGGTTGACCAGGATGGTCCGGCCCGGCTGCTCCTTCGCGATCCGCAGGGCACCGGCGACGGCGTGCGCCGACTCGACCGCCGGGATGATGCCCTCGGTGCGGGCCAGCAGCGCCATCGCGTCCATCGCCTCGGCGTCGGTCACCGGCAGGTAGGTCGCCCGGCCGGCCGCCGAGAGCGCGGAGTGCTGGGGCCCGACGCCCGGGTAGTCGAGGCCCGCGGAGATCGAGTGCGACTCGATGGTCTGGCCGTCGTCGTCCTGCAATACGAAGGTGCGCGCCCCGTGCAGCACGCCGATCGAGCCGGCGAAGATGGTCGCCGCGTGACGACCGGTCTCGACGCCGTCGCCGCCCGCCTCGAAGCCGTAGATCGCGACGTCGGGATCGTCGACGAAGCCCGCGAACAGGCCGATCGCGTTGGACCCGCCGCCCACGCACGCCGCGACCGCGTCGGGCAGGGCACCGAACTGGTCCAGACACTGCCGGCGCGCCTCGTCACCGATGCCGCGCACGAAGCTGAGCACCAGGCTCGGGAACGGATGGGGCCCGGCGGCGGTGCCGAACAGGTAGGCGGTCTCGTCGACGCTGGCGACCCAGTCGCGCAACGCCTCGTTGATGGCGTCCTTGAGGGTCCGCGAACCGCTCGTCACCGGGATCACCTCGGCACCGAGCAGCTGCATCCGCGCCACGTTGAGCGCCTGGCGCTCGGTGTCGACCTCGCCCATGTAGACGGTGCAGTCGAGCCCGAGGTACGCCGCGGCGGTGGCCGACGCGACGCCGTGCTGTCCGGCACCCGTCTCGGCGATGACCCGGGTCTTGCCCATCCGCTGGGTCAGCAGGGCCTGGCCGAGCACGTTGCGGATCTTGTGGGCGCCGGTGTGGTTGAGGTCCTCGCGCTTGAGGAGGATCCGGGCACCGGCGTGCTCGGAGAGCCGGGTCGCGTCGTAGAGCATGCTGGGCACCCCGGCGTACTCCCGAAGCAGCCGGTCGAACTCCGCGGTGAAGGCCGGGTCGGCCATCGCCTCGCGCCAGGCGACGTCGAGCTCGTCGAGCGCCGCGATCAGCGCCTCCGGCATGAAGCGGCCGCCGAACGCGCCCGGACCACCGAACCAGCCGAGCGCATCGGCCTCGTACGTGCTCATCCCTGCCTCTGCTCCATCCTCCGCAGGCCTGTCATGGCCGCCACTGCCCGCTGGGGGGCACCGTCCTTCACGAGCGCCTCCCCGACCAGGACCACGTCGGCGCCCTCGCCGACGAACCGCTCCACGTCGGCGGGCCCGAAGATGCCGGACTCGGCGACCTTGACCCGGTCGTCGGGGATGTGGGGCGCGAGGCGGCCGAAGACGGACGGGTCGACCTCGAGGGTCTTGAGGTCGCGGGCGTTGACGCCGATCACCTCGGCGCCGACCTCGACGGCGCGAGCCGTCTCCTCCTCGTCATGGACCTCGAGGAGGACCGTCAGCCCCAGCTCGCGGGCGTAGTCGTGGAGCCGGCGCAGCAGGTCGCCCGGCAGGGAGACCGCCATCAGCAGCGCCAGGTCCGCCCCGGCCGCGCGGGCCTCGAGCAGCTGGTACTCGGTCACGATGAAGTCCTTGCGCAGCACGGGCACGTCGACGGCCGCCCGGACCGCGCGCAGGTCGTCGAGGCTGCCGCCGAAGCGACGCTGCTCGGTCAGCACGCTGATCGCGGCGGCGCCGCCGGCGGCGTACTCCCGCGCCAGCGCGGCGGGGTCGGGGATCTCGGCCAACGCGCCCTTGCTGGGGCTGCGCCGCTTCACCTCGGCGATCACGCTCGAGCCGGGCGCCCGGAAGTGCGGCATCGGGTCCCGCGGCGGGTCGACGTCGGCGAGGGCGGCGCGCAGGTCGGCCTCGGAGGTGATCTCCCGGCGGACGGCGAGGTCGTCGAGGACTCCGGCGACGATCCCGTCGAGCACCGTGGGCTGGGGGGCCTGGGGGGCCGACATCTGACGCCTCCGTGACGTTTCTGGCGTGGGCAGGTTCAAAGCCCGCCCGGGTGGGCAAGGTCCGACGACACCGAAACACCGACGGATGGTGTCGAGTGTGGCACGCGGCCGTTAGGGTTCCACACACCGCCCGGAACTCGGTCGGGCCCCACGACACCTGCAGACCTGAGAAGGGACCCAACGTGAGCTACAACGAGCCGCCCAACTACGGCACCCCGCCCCCGCCGCCGGCCGGCGGCTACGGCGCCGGGGGCTTCGGCGGGGGCGACCACCCGCAGGGCACCACCATCTTGATCCTCGGCATCCTGGGCCTCGTCTGCTGTGGCCCGCTGGGCATCGCGGCGTGGGTGATGGGCAACAAGGCCATCCAGGAGATCGACGCCAACCCGACCGCCTACACCAACCGCGGCACGATCAACGCCGGCCGGATCTGCGGCATGATCGCGACGATCCTGATGGTCGTCGGCATCGTGGTCTACGGCATCATCTTCGCCCTGGCGCTCGGCGACAGCTGAGCCGGTCGGCGGACCTCACGACGCCCCCTGTCCCGGTCGGGACAGGGGGCGTCGTGCGTCCGGGCCGGAGGAGGCGGCGGGCTCGGAGCGGCTCAGGGAGCGAGCCAGGCGCCCGCGGGGATGTTGCGTACGACCGCGAAGACCACCATGACCGCGATGAGCACCGCGGAGACCCGCGCGACGGTGCGGGTGTCGGGCTCCCAGGCGCGACCGGTCCAGCGGCCCGCGGCCCAGCGCCAGAAGACCCACCCGAACAGCGGGATCGTCGCCACGAAGAGGAGGTTGCTCGACGCGGCCTCGAGGAGCCGCAGGTGGGACAGGTCGTTGACCGCGCGCAGCCCGCCGCAGCCGGGGCAGGCGAAGCCGAGGGCAGCCGACGGGCACATCCCCCAGCTCCCCTGGTCGTGGGGGTCGCGGAGGTGCAGGGCGATCGTCGCGGCCGCGATGCCGCCGGCGACGAGGAGCGGCGCCGTCATCCGCCGCCGGCGCGAGTTCGCGTCGGTGGCCCGGACGGCGGTCGCCGCGAGGCTCACGGGGTCAGTGACCCGACTCGTGCAGCCCCATCTTGGCCATCACCAGGAAGACGACGCCACCGGCGACGATGACCGCGGTGCCGACCCAGAACAGCACCCAGTTGAGCGGGCTGATGGACATGCCGATCGCACCCAGGACGAAGCCGACCAGCGAGACCAGGACGGCAGTCCAGGCCGCGGGGGTGTTGCCGTGGTTGTCGGCCATGGGTGGGAACTCCTCGCTCGTACGGGTGGATCATGGCCGATTCTAGGGGGTCGCCGGACCGCGACCGCCCGTCGGGTCGTCGGTCGGGTCGTCGGTCGGGTCGTGGCCCTCGTCCAGGGACTTCCACAGATCGAGGTTGGACTGCTCGGCCGCCGTCCGGTCCGTGGCCGACGACGCGTCCGGCCGGCCCGGTGCGGAGGTCGAGGTCGGGGCGTCGTACCGGCTGCCCATCTCCGGCCAGCCGGGGACCAGGCGGACCGCGGCTCCCGCGGCCACCACCGCCAGCAGGGAGCAGCCGAGCGCGACCCACAGCCAGACGGTGCGCTCGACGTCGACCGCCGCGAGGTTGAGCCCGAGCCGGGTCGCGAGGTCCGCCGCCGCGTCGCCGTCCTGGACGAATCCGCCGACGACCACCACGACGCCGATGCCGAGGGACGCCGCGAGCGCCAGGAGCGCCGCGACGCGGCGGGTCACGCCGCGGGTCACGAGCAGCACACCCCAGGCGGCCAGGGCGACGAGGGCGAGGGCGCCGGCGAGGGGGAACTCGACGGAGCGCTCCTGCACGCTGGGGGCCAGCCCGCCGGCGGCGGTCACGGTCGCCTCGGGGATCGACAGCATCTCCCGGTGGCCCGCCACCGCGGCGAAGCCGCTCGCCGCGAGTCCGAGCAGGACGACGGGACCGAAGGTGGCGCGCGCGTCAGTCCGCGGAGCCATCGAGCAGTCCGTCGTCGAAGCAGGTGCGGGTCCCGGTGTGGCAGGCCACGCCGATCTGGTCGACCTTGACGAGCAGGGTGTCGCCGTCGCAGTCGAGGCGCACCTCCTTGACCAGCTGCGGGTTGCCCGAGGTCTCGCCCTTGACCCAGTACTCCTGGCGCGAGCGGCTCCAGTACGTCGCCCGGCCGGTGGTGAGCGTGCGGTGCAGGGCGGTGTCGTCCATCCACGCGAGCATGAGCACCTCCCCGGAGTCGTGCTGCTGCACGATCGCCGGGACCAGCCCGTCGGGGGTGCGGTGGAGGCGGTCGGCCAGGGCCGGGTCGAGGGAACTCACAGGCTCCAGTATCGCGAACCGGGCCAGCGGGCGTCGCCCGGCGTCCGTGCCGGCGTCACCCGGCGTCCGTAACGAATGTGAACACGTTCTCGTTGAGCGCCGCAACGTCACCGCGCCATCGGGGGCTCGGCTGCGCCGTACCGATCCCTGTCCCTGGAGGCACCATGTCCCCCCGCGCTCGTCGCGCAGCCCTGATCCTGCTCGCGCCGGTCACGACCCTCCTGCTGGCGCTCGCCGTGCTCGTGGTCCCCGCGGGCTCCGCGACCGCGGACCCACTGCCGCCCGTCACGAACGCGCTGCCGCCGACGATCGGCGGCACCGCCGGGTCGGGCTCGGAGCTCCGGGCGGATCCAGGCGTGTGGGAGCCGGCGTCGGACACGGAGTTCGCCTATCAGTGGCTGATGAACGGCGACGCGATCGCAGGGGCGACGGCACCGACGTACACGCCAACGGTCAGCCCTTGGGTCATCGGCGGGCGCAAGTTCAGCGTGCGGGTCACGGCCTCGCACGAGGGCTACGCCGACGCCAGCGCGACCTCGGGCACCGTGACGGTCAAGGCCTCGACGGGCGCGTCCTCGCCGACGAGCACCACGGCTCCGGCGATCACCAGCGCGGGCGGTGGTACGCCGGTGGTCGGCGTACCCCTCAGCGCCGACCACGGCACCTGGAGCGCCACCGGCACCTTCGCGCGGCAGTGGCTGGTGGCGGGCATCCCGGTCCCGGGGGCCACCGGGACGTCGTACACGCCGCTCGCCGCGGACGCCGGCCAGCAGATCTCGGTCCGCGTCTACAACACCGTCGGCGACCTGACCGGCATCGCGACCTCCGCACCGACCGACGCCACGGTCGGGCCGCCCAGCCGCGTCGCCCGGCCGACCGCCGCCCGCGGCGACGGGAGCGTGACCGTGTCGTGGACGGCGCCCGCCGACAACGGCTCGCCGATCACCAGCTACACCGTCGTGGCCAGCCCCGGTGGCAAGGCCTGCGCCGCGACCGACGGCCTGAGCTGCACGGTCACGGGACTCCAGAACGGCGAGGCCTACACCTTCACCGTCGTGGCGAGCAACGCGCTGGGCAACAGCCCCCTGTCCCCCGCCTCCGAGGCGACCACTCCGGCCGGGCTGCCCGGCGCGCCGGGCACCCCCGTCGCCGCGCGGGGCAACGAGTCCGCGACCGTCACCTGGGCTGCGGCCGACGGCAACGGCGCCGAGATCACCGCCTACACCGTGACCGCGAGCCCCGGGGGCCGCGAGGTGAGCGTGGACGGCGACACGACGAGCGCCACGGTGACCGGTCTGACGAACGGCACGGGCTACACCTTCACCGTGCGGGCCACCAACGCCGTGGGGACCGGCGCCCCGTCCGCCCCGTCGGGCGGTGTCGTCCCGGTCGGACCTCCCC
Organism: Nocardioides segetis; assembly: GCF_051390595.1. NCBI lineage: Bacteria > Bacillati > Actinomycetota > Actinomycetes > Propionibacteriales > Nocardioidaceae > Nocardioides > Nocardioides segetis. The sequence goes on from NZ_JBNINR010000002.1 coordinate 53,689, forward strand.
ACCGCGTCGCCACGCCGACCGCCACCGCCGGTGACGGCTCCGCGACCGTGACGTGGACCGATGAGGGCAACGAGAGCCAGGACGTGACGAAATACACCGTGACCACGTCGCCCGGGGGCAACCTCGTCACGGTCGACGGCACCAAGCGGGCGGCGACCGTCACCGGGCTGACCAACGGCACCTCCTACACCTTCACCGTGCGGGCCACCAACGCGAGTGGCGACGGCCCCGCCTCGGAGCCGTCCGGCGCCGTGACGCCCGCGGGCGTCCCGCTCAAGGTCGCCCAGCCGATCGCGGCCCGCGCCGACCGGTCGGCGACCGTCGTCTGGAGTGCCGCGAACGGCAACGGATCGCCCGTGACCGGCTACACGGTCGTCGCCGCCCCCGGCGGCGCCAGCGTGACCGTCGACGGCTCCACCACCCGCGCGACCGTGCCCGGCCTCACGAACGGCACCAGCTACACCTTCACCGTGCGCGCCACCAACGCCATCGGCGACGGGGCGGCGTCCGACCCGTCGTCCGGCGTCGTGCCCGGAGCGGTGCCCGATCAGGTCGCCGCGCCCAGCGCCGAGCGGCGCGACGGGGGCGCCCGGATCACCTGGCCCGCCGCGGGCGGCAACGGGTACGCCGTCACGGCGTACACGGTCAGGGCGATGCCGGGTGGGCGGACCGTCATCGTCGACGGCACCTCCACGGCAGCGACGGTCGACGGCCTGACCAACGGCACGGCGTACACCTTCACCGTCACCGCCGCGAACACCCTGGGCTCCGGTGCCGTCTCCGCCCCGTCGAACGAGGTGGTCCCGGCCGGACGCCCCGGCCAGGTCGCCCGGCCCACCGCGGTCCGTGGCAACGCCTCCGCCACCGTCACCTGGAGCGCACCGAGCGGGAACGGTGCCGTCGTGACCGGCTACACCGTCACCGCGGCGCCGGGCGGCAGGACCGCGTCCGTGGCCGGGGACGCCACGACCGCCACGGTGGACGGCCTGACGAACGGCACCGCCTACACGTTCAGCGTCGTCGCCACCAACGTCGCGGGCGACAGCACCCCCTCGCAGCCGTCCGCCGCGGTCACCCCGGCCGCGGTCCCGCAGCGGGTGACCGGGGTCGCCGCCACCCGCGGGGACCGCGCCGCCACCGTCACCTGGGACGTGGCGTCGGGGAACGGCTCGAGCGTCACGGCCTACACCGTGAAGGCGGCGCCCGGCGGACGACAGGTCGTCGTCGCGGGCACCACGACCGCTGCCGTCGTCGACGGACTCGACAACGGGACGGCCTACACCTTCACCGTGCTGGCGACCAACGCTCTCGGCGACGGACCGGCCTCGACGCCGTCGAGCGCGATCACCCCGGCGGGTGTGCCGAGCACGGTCGCCCGGCCCGGTGCCGTCGGGGGCGACGCCTCCGCTGTCGTGACCTGGAGTGCCGCGGACGGGAACGGTGCGCCGGTCGAGCGCTACACCGTCCTCAGCTCGCCCGCGGGCGGCGCGTGCGCGACGGCCACCGAGCTCACCTGCACGGTCACCGGCCTGACCAACGGCACGGCGTACACCTTCACGGTCATCGCCACCAACGACGTCGGCAACGGCACGCCGTCCGCCGCGTCCGCCCCGGTGACGCCGGCCCCGGCACCCGGGCAGACGCCGGGCACGCCCGACGCGCCGGCCTCGGTCAGCGCCGAGCGGGGCAACCGCTCCGCGACGGTCCGCTGGACGACGGCGGACGGCAACGGCTCCCCCATCACCGGCTACGTCGTGACCACCCTCCCCGGCGGCCAGCGGACGATGGTCGGTGCCGACGCCCGCGAGGTCGTCGTCCCGGGCCTGGTCAACGGGACGACCTACACCTTCACCGTGGCCGCGACGTCGGCGGCCGGCACGAGCGAGGCGTCGGCCCCGTCCAACGGCGTCGTGCCCTCCCGCCGGCCGGGACGCGTCGCCAAGCCGAGCGTCGCCGTCAAGGGCGAGCGCGCGCGCCTGGTCGTGCGGTGGCGCCAGCCCGCCGAGCACGGCGCACCGCTGACCCGGTACGTCGTCCGGGTGAACGGCAGGTCCTGGGAGCTCGCGCCGACCAAGCACCGCTTCGTGCTCCGCAACGTCGTCCCGGGCACCTACCGGGTGAGCGTCGTCGCGGCCAACGAGGTGGGCGAGGCGAAGGCGAGCCGCGCCACGACCATCCGGGTCCAGCGCTCCTAGGAGAGGACGGCCTACCGGCCGTGCTGGGCGACCCAGGACGCGTGCAGCCGGGCGTAGGGCGTGTCCTCCTGCCGCACGAGCACGTCGTGCGGTCCGTGCTGGACGATGCGGCCGCGGTCGACGACGACCACGACGTCGGCGGCCTCGGCCGTCGAGAGCCGGTGGGCGATCGTCACCGAGGTGCGCCCGCTCATCAGCCGCTCGAGCGCCCGGCCGATCCGGGTCTCCAGCTCGGGGTCGACCGCACTGGTGGCCTCGTCGAGGACCAGCAGGTCCGGGTCGGCGAGCTGGGCACGCAGCAGCGCGACGAGCTGCCGCTCCCCCGCTGAGAGCGCCTCCCCGCGCTGACCGACCCGGGTCTCGACCCCGGCGGGCAGTCCGGCCAGCCAGTCGCCGAGGCCGATCGTCTCGGCGGCCTCGCGGATGTCGGCCTCGGTGGCGCCCAGCCGTCCGTAGCGGACGTTGGCGGCGAGGGTGTCGTCGAAGAGGAAGCCCTCCTGCGGCACGAGCACGACACTGCGGCGCAGCGCGTGCTCGGCGATCTCGCGCAGGTCGATGCCGTCGAGCAGGACCCGGCCGCGACCGGGGTCCATCAGCCGGGTCAGCAGCTTGGCGATCGTCGACTTGCCCGAGCCGGTCTCGCCCACGACCGCGACCCGCTGGCCGGCGGGGATCTCCAGGTCGATGTCGCTCAGGACCGGGGACCCGCCGGGGTAGGCGAACGAGACCCCGTCGAACCGGACGTCGATCGCGCCCTTCGGCAGGACCTGCCCGTCCGGGCCGGGATCGACGAGGTCGGCCGGGGTGTCCAGGATGCCGATCACGCGCCGCCAGCCCGCGATGGCGTTCTGTGCGTCGGTGAGGATCTGGGTGCCCATCTGCACCGGGCCGACGAACAGCGTCACCAGGAACGCGAACGCGAGCACCTCGCCGGCGGTGATCCCCTCCCCCCAGGCGAAGCCCTGGCCCAGCCAGATGCCGACGATCAGCACGCCGGCGTTCGCGACGCCGGCCGAGATGCCGCCGAGGCTGAACGAGAAGGCCGTGAAGCCCTGGGCACGGGTGCTCGCCGCCTTGTGGGTGTCGATGGCGGTGTCGATCCGCTCCTGCGTGCGCGCCTCGATCGCGTACGACTTCACGACCGCCGCGCCCACCACCGGCTCGGAGACCGCGGAGAGCAGCACGCCGACCTGGCGTCGTACGGTGCCGTAGGCGGCGGACAGCTTGCGCTGGAAGTAGCGCAGGCTCAAGAAGAGCGGCGCGAAGCAGATCCACACGACCAGCGCGAGCTGCCAACTGTAGAAGATCATCACGACCGTCGCGATGAGGATCTGCCCGACGCTGACGACGAAGATCAGCCCGCCGAACACGAGGAACTGACTGACCTGGTCGACGTCGCTCGTCACCCGGGAGACGAGCGCTCCGCGGCGCTCGGTGTTCTGCGTGAGCAGCGGCAGGTCGTGGACGTGCCGGAACGCCTTGATCCGCAGCGTCGCCAGACCGCGCTCGGCGGAGGAGAACAGCCGGGCCGTCATGGCGTACGACGCCCAGCTGGTCACCACGATCGCGACGGCCGCGGCGAGGGCGAGCCAGGCGGTGAAGGAGGGGTCGGGCCCCTCGGGGCCGCGCAGGCCCTTGTCCACGGTCTGCTGCACGGCGATCGGCACCACGACCTGGCCGACCGACGCCAGCACGGCGAGGACGAGGGTCCAGCCCATGCCCTCCACCAGCTCCGGCGAGTGCCGTACGCCGCGGCGGATGGTCTCCCACGCGCCGATGTCCTCGCCGGTGGCGAGGCGGGTGTGCTCGGGGGTGCGCAGGGTGGTGCTCACGGGGCGACCTCCACGACGTCGTTCTCGTGCTCGGTCTCGTAGGCGTTGACGAGCCGGGCGTAGTCGGCGTTGCGGACGACCAGCTCGGCGTGCGGGCCGCGGTCCGCGATCCGCCCGTCGACGAGATAGAGCACCTCGTCGGCCAGACCGATCGTGGCCTTGCGATAGGCGACGACGACGAGCGTGGTGTCCTCCGAGCCGAGACCGGCCAGGATCCGGGCCTCGACCTCGGGATCGACCGCGGAGGTGGCGTCGTCGAGCACCAGCAGGCGCGGGCGCCGCACGAGCGCGCGGGCCAGCGCCAGCCGCTGCCGCTGACCGCCGGACAGCGAGGTCCCCCGCTCCCCCAGCCGGGTGTCGAGGCCGTCGGGCAGGGCGGCGACGAAGCCGTCGGCCTGGGCCGTGCGCAGCGCCGCCCAGACCTCCTCGTCGGTCGGCTCACCGTCCCCCGCGCCACGCCCGAGCGTCACATTGCCGCGGACGGTGTCGTCGAACAGGAAGGCCGTCTGCGGGACGACCGCGAGCGCCTCCGCGAGACCGCCCTGGCGCAGCTCGCGCAGGTCGGTGCCGTCGATCCGGATCGCACCCGCCTCGACGTCGACCAACCGGGCGAGCAATCCGACCAGGGTGCTCTTGCCGGAGGCGGTCGCGCCGACGAGAGCCACGGTGCGGCCCGGAGCGACGTCGAAGCTGAGGTCACGCAGCAGCGGCCGGTCGGGGGTGTAGCCGAAGGCGGCCCTGTCGACCTCGAGCCGGGCACCGCCGGCACGCGCGGGGAGCGGCCGGTCGCCGTACTCCATCGCGCCGGAGGCGGCGAGCACCGCGGCCACCCGCCGAAAGCCGACGACGCTGCGCGGGAAATCGCCCAGCAGCCAGCCGATCGACCGGATCGGGAACGCCACGACGGTCAGCAGGTAGGTCACGGTGACCACGTCGCCGGCGACGGTGGCGCCGGACACCACCCGGTGCACCCCGATCACCAGGACGACGAGCACGGCCAGGCTCGGCAGGGCCGCCAGCGCCGGGTCGAAGGCGGCGCGGATCCGGCCGACCTTGATGTTGGCCTCACACAGCTCCTCCGCCTTGGCGCGGAACCGCTGGGTCTCCTCCGGCTCCCGCCCGAGCGTCTTGACGACCAGCGCGCCGTCGAACGACTCGTGGGCGATCTCGGACAGCTCGGCGCGCAGCTCCTGGGCACGGGTCGCCCAGCCCTGGGCGAGGCGCTGGTAGACGATGTTGACGCCGATGACCAACGGGAAGACCAGCAGGCCGACGGCGGCGAGCACCAGGTCGGTGACCAGCATCTGCACGACGGCGATGACCATCATCGCCACGGTGCCGACGGCCATCGGCAGCGGCGCGATCGGCCCCCAGGCCGCCTCGACGTCGGCGTTGGCGTTGGAGAGCAGCTCGCCCGTGGGGTGCTTCTGGTGCCAGGCCATCGGGAGGCGGAGGTACTGGCGGGTGACGGCGCGGCGGCTGTGGGCCTGCATGCGGTACTGCATGACACCGGCGCCCAGGCGACGCGCCACGATCCCGACGGCGCGCAGGATCGCCACGCCGACGAACAGGCCGAGCACCGCCCAGAGCAGGCCGGCCCCGATCTCGCCGTCCCGGAACGCCGGGATCACCACGTGGTCGGTCGACCAGCCGAGCACCCAGGCGTCGGCCACGGTCAGCGCACCGAAGAGCACGCTGCCGACCGTCGAGACGGCGAAGATCCACGGCTCGCGCTTGATGGCCACCCAGAGCACGCCGAACCCGGCGGTCGTCGTACCGCTTCCTGTGCTCACTTCACCCCGCAACCCGCTGTCGCGCGAGCCTATTCCTCACGAGACGGTGCGTACGTCGCAGAGTGCCTGCTGCTCGACCGCACGTCCGAGTCGAGCGTCCGAGGTGACCAGCGGTACGCCGAGCGAGCGGGCCAGCGCCACATAGAAGCCGTCGGTCACCCGAATATTGCCGCGCAGCCGCCACGCCTCTGACAGCAGCGGATGACTGTCGTGTCTTGTGATCGGCATCTCGCCGAAAACCCGTAGCGCACGGTCAGTGCCGCGCCACCCAGCCCTCGCGCGGCGAGCGAGCGCCGACACCACTTCGGCCGTGACCAGATCAGGCGCGTGGAGCGGACCATCACCGACGATCTCTCGGGTTCTCGCTGCAACCGAAGTGGACTCGAGCAGGTCGACGACCGACGAGGCATCAATCACCGCGCGCATCGTCGACCTCGTCCCAACGCATGCCGAACTCGTCGCGCACCTCGTCCATGATGCGCTGGTGCTCCTCGCGAGGGATCTCTTCGAGCGGCGGACTCGCCCGGACCCGTTCCATCCATGCCCGCAGGTCCCGACGTTGCAGTTCGGTCTCGATCGCCTCCTGGGTCAGCTTCGACACGTTGAGTCCCGCCGCCCGCGCACGAACGGCGAGTTCGTCGGGGACGTAGACGTTGAGACGCGCCATACACACATGTTACACACTTTCGACGGGCTGAAGTGCTCTCGCCCGTCGGCCTCCCGTGCGGTCGCGGCGTCGGAGGACCGGTTTCCGGCAGACCCGGGTGCCGTCGACCACGAGCGCCGAGAAGGTGCGCTCCGCACAGTCCCAGAGCATGAGCGCACCCGAGAAGGAATGATCGACGAGGAGTGTTCCGACGAGATAGGACAGCCACGGCTCGATCGCATCGATCCGTATGTAGGTGTCGTCATTCATGTCGAGACAGCAGCCCTCCGGGCATGAGACCCAGGGGCTCGGGCCGTCCGGATGCCCAGGCGCCAACTGGTCGACGAGCGCCGACGGCGTGTCGTCGACCGCCGACCGAAGGCTCGCCGCTGCGATCGCCTGCAGGAGATCCATGGCGTCGCGACTCAGATGCGGTGTGATCTGGAGGGCGCCGCTGATGACGACGCCGTCCGATGGGTGAAGCGGTGCCTGCACGATGACTCCCGAGAAGAGGTGCGGATGAGAGCCCCCACCCTGCACGCGCCAGGCGCGCCCCGCCAGCCCGACGCGGTCCCCTGTGGATAGTGCGCCTCCCGGATCGTCGCTGTGGACAGCGAACAGCACGATCGCCGTGAAAACGAGCACGCTGTTGACATGGACCTTCTCGGACCACGTCCCGCACTCCTCTGCCTCACCGTCGCCGTGCTCCTCGGCGGCTGCGTCGGCGCCGGCCCCGGCGAGCCCGACCTGCGTACGCCGCCGGCCCGGGACCTGCCCTCGGGGCCCCTGGGCAACCTTGCCGACGAGGGCGCCGACGGGCCGACCGCACCGTGACCTGGGGCGACGCTACGGGACCACCGGAGCGACGATCCGCACGCTCATGTGGAACGTCGAGGCGGCACCGTGGATGATGACGAGGAACCCGTGACGGCCGTCGCGGAAGATCTCGCGGCTCTGCTCGGACCACGGGTCCGGCGGGTTGAACTCGCGGGCGGCCCGGGCGGCGGCGAGCATCGCCGTCGCGCGCTCGGCATGCTCGGTCTTGCCGATCTGGACGATGGTGGGCGGCTTGGCCTGGCCCTGGTTGGAGTATTCGATGGCGACCCGCCACGGCCCGTGGCTGCCGAGCTCGTCGCCGGGAGCGCCGTCCGCGGGTTCGGGGGCGTCGCCCGGCTGGTACACGTCGTAGCTCATGGCCGGCACCCTCCCCGGCTCAGCGGACCGGCACACCTGCCGCGGACAGCGACGACTTCACGTCCGCGATCCGCAGCGTGCCGAAGTGGAAGACCGTCGCCGCGAGCACGGCGTCGGCTCCGGCGTCGACCGCCGGCGGGAAGTGCTCGACGGCTCCGGCGCCGCCGGAGGCGATCACCGGGATCGAGACCTCGCCGCGGACCTTGCGGATCAGCTCGAGGTCGAAGCCGTCGGTCGTGCCGTCGGCGTCCATGGCGTTGAGGAGGATCTCGCCGGCCCCCAGCTCCGCCGCCCGCACCGCCCAGGCGATCGCGTCGAGGCCGGCGGAGCGACGCCCACCGTGGGTGGTCACCTCGAACCCCGAGTCCCCCGGCGCCTCGGCACCGGCGGCGGTCCGGCGGGCGTCGACCGACAGGACGAGGACCTGGTTGCCGAACCGGTCGGCGATCTCGGAGATCAGCTCGGGCCGGCGGATGGCAGCCGTGTTGACGGCGATCTTGTCGGCGCCGGCGCGCAGCAGCCGGTCGACGTCCTCGACCGAGGAGACGCCTCCGCCCACGGTCAGCGGGATGAAGACCTGCTCGGCCGTGGCGGAGACGATGTCCATCGTGGTCGCCCGGCCCTCGTGGGAGGCGGAGATGTCGAGGAAGGTCAGCTCGTCGGCGCCCTCGGCGTCATAGAGCCGGGCGAGCTCGACCGGGTCGCCGGCGTCGCGGAGCTCTTGGAAGTTGATGCCCTTCACGACCCGGCCGGCGTCGACGTCGAGGCACGGGATGACCCGGACTGCCAGCGTCATCGCCCGACCACCCGGGTCATACGAGCCCGCCCCGGGTGAGCTCCAGCGCGTCCTCCAGGGTGAACTGCCCCGTGTAGAGAGCCGTTCCGGCGATGGCGCCCTCGACGCCGACCGGGACGAGCTCCATCAGCGCGCGGATGTCGTCGAGGGTCGTGACGCCGCCGGAGGCCACGACCGGGCTGGGCGTCGCGGCGCACACGTCGCGCAGCAGCTGCAGGTTGGGCCCCTGGAGCATGCCGTCCTTGTTGACGTCGGTGACGACGTAGCGGGCACAGCCCTCGGAGTCGAGGCGGGCGAGCGTCTCGTAGAGGTCGCCTCCCTCGCGCGTCCATCCGCGCGCGGCGAGGGTGCGGCCGCGGACGTCGAGCCCGACCGCCACGCGGTCGCCGTACGTCGCGATCGCGCGGGCGCACCACTCCGGCTGCTCCAGCGCGGCGGTCCCGATGTTGACCCGCCGACAGCCGGTCGCCATCGCCGCCTCCAGCGACTCGTCGTCGCGGATGCCGCCGCTCATCTCGACCTGGATGTCGAGGCGGCCGACGATCTCGGCCTGGAGCTCCCGGTTGTCACCCTCGCCGAAGGCGGCGTCGAGGTCGACGAGATGGATCCACTCCGCGCCCGCCTCCTGCCAGCGCAGGGCGGCCTCGATCGGGTCGCCGAACCGCTTCTCGGAGCCGGCGACGCCCTGGACCAGCTGCACCGCCTGGCCCCCCTTGATGTCGACGGCGGGCAGCAGCTCCAGGTAGTCAGGCATGTGATCCCTCTCAGGACGTCGTGGGGTGCTCACAGGGAGGTCACCCAGTTCCTCAGCAGCTGGGCGCCCGCGTCGCCGGACTTCTCCGGGTGGAACTGCGTGGCGCACAGCGGTCCGTTCTCGACGGCCGCGACGAAGCGGTCGGCCGCTCCCGTCGGGCCGTGCTCGGCCCAGGTCACCAGCGGCTGGTGACTCTCGGGGGTGCGGTCGTTGGTGACGAGGGTCCATGCGCGCACGCCGTAGGAGTGCACGAAGTAGAACCGCTCGTCCTCGATGCCGGCGAACAGGCGGGTGCCGGCGGGCACGTCGACCGTGTTCCAGCCCATGTGGGGGACGATGGGCGCCTGCAGGCGCTCGACGACGCCCGGCCACTCGTTGCAGCCCTCGGTCTCGACGCCGTGCTCGATGCCGCGCTCGAAGAGGATCTGCATCCCGACGCAGATGCCCAACACGGGCCGGCCGCCCGACAGCCGACGTGCGATGATCCGCTCCCCGCGGATCGCGCGCAGGCCCCGCATGCAGGCCTCGTAGGCGCCGACGCCGGGCACGAGCAGGCCGTCGGCCTCCATCGCCGTGTCCAGGTCACCGGTCAAGGTGACGTCCGCCCCGGCCCGCTCGACGGCGCGGACGGCGGAGCGCAGGTTGCCCGAGCCGTAGTCGAGGACGACGACGGACGGAGCCCTCACAGAGCACCCTTCGTGGAGGGGATCCCGGTCTCGCGCGGGTCGATCGCGACGGCGTCGCGGAAGGCGCGCGCGAAGGCCTTGAACTGGGTCTCCACGATGTGGTGCGGCTCGCGGCCGGCGAGCACCCGCACGTGGAGGGCGAAGTGGCCGTGGAAGGCGATCGACTCGAAGACGTGCTGGGTCAGCGATCCGAGGTAGGACACCCCGGACCCGCCGAGCTGGACGTACTGCTGTCCCTCGGGCTCGCCGGTGTGGACGCAGTAGGGCCGCCCGGAGACGTCGACGACCGCGTGCACCAGCGCCTCGTCGAGCGGCACGGTGGCGTCGCCGAACCGGCGGATGCCCACCTTGTCGCCCAGCGCCTCGCGCAGTGCCTGGCCGAGGGCGATCGCGGTGTCCTCGACGGTGTGGTGGGCGTCGATGTGGACGTCGCCCTCGGTCTGCACGGTCAGGTCGACGAGCGCGTGCCGGGCGAAGGCGGTGAGCATGTGGTCGTAGAACCCGACCCCCGTGGAGATGTCGTGCTTGCCGGCGCCGTCGAGGTCCACCTCGACGATCACCTTCGACTCGCTGGTCTGGCGCTCGACCCTGCCGATCCTGGGGGCAGCAGTCCGGCTCATGCTCGTTCTCCGTTCACGTGGGTGAGGGCGGCCCGGAAGGCCGCCATCTCGTCGGGGGTGCCGACCGAGACCCGCAGCCAGCCGTCGGGCCCGGTCTCCCGGATCAGGACTCCCTCGTCGAGGAGACCCTGCCAGACAGCATGACGGTCGGCGAATCGGCCGAACAACACGAAATTCGCATCCGAATCGGCGACGTCGTACCGCTCGCCACGCAGCCAGTCGACCAGCGCGTCGCGCTCGCGGCGCAGGTCGTCGACCTTGCCGAGGAGCTCGGGCGCGTGGCCCAGCGCCGCCAGGGCGACGGCCTGGGTGACCGCGGAGAGGTGGTAGGGCAGGCGCACCACCCGGATCGCTTCGCAGATCTCGGGCGCCGCGGCGAGGTAGCCCAGGCGCAGGCCGGCCCCGGCGAACGCCTTGCTCATCGTGCGCGTCACGACGAGGTTCCGGTACGCCGGCAGCAGCTCGAGCGCACTCGGCACACCCGTCCGGCGGAACTCGCCGTAGGCCTCGTCGACCACGACGATCCCGTCATCGCCGGCGGCCTCGCACAGCACGCCGACCGCCTCGGGCGGCAGTGCGGTGCCGGTCGGGTTGTTGGGGCTCGGCAGCAGGATCACGCTCGGCTGCTCGGTCTTGACCAGGTCGCGCGCGGTGTCGAGGTCGAGTGCGAAGTCCTCGGCCCGGCGGCCCGCGACCCAGCGGGTGTTGGTGTCGCGGGCGTACTCGGGGTACATCGAGTACGTCGGGGCGAAGCTGACCGCCGTGCGCCCCGGCCCGCCGAAGGCCTGCAGCAGCTGCAGCATGACCTCGTTGGAGCCGTTGGCCGCCCACACCTGCGCGGGGACGATGCCGGCCGGCGTGTCCTTGGACAGGTACGCCGCCAGCGCCTCGCGCAGCGCCACGAACTCCCGGTCGGGATAGCGGTTGAGCGTGGTCGCCGCGGCCGCCGCCGCGGCCGCGATGTCGGCGACGCACGCCTCGGACGGGCCGTAGGGGTTCTCGTTGACGTTGAGCTGGACCGGCACGTCGAGCTGCGGGGCGCCGTACGGCTCGATACCGCGCAGCTCGTCGCGCAGCGGCGGCCAGCCGCCGCCGGTGGCACCGCTCATCGCGTGGACCGGACGGTGATGGCCGCGCCGTGCCCCGGCAGGTCCTCGGCCTCGGCGAGGGTGACCACATGGGCGGCGACGTCGGCCAGCGCCTGCGCGGAGTAGTCGACGACGTGCACGGACTTGGTGAACGCGCGGACCGACAGCCCCGAGGAGTGGCAGGCGCAGCCGGCGGTCGGCAGCACGTGGTTGGACCCGGCGCAGTAGTCGCCGAGGCTGACCGGCGCGTGCGGGCCGACGAAGATCGCGCCGGCGTTGCGCACCCGGGCGGCCCACGCGGCGGCGTCCTCGGTGTGGATCTCGAGGTGCTCGGCGGCGTAGGCGTCGACCACGTCGAGGCCCTGCTCGAGATCGCGGACGAGCACGATGCCCGACTGCTTCCCGCCGAGCGACGTGGTGATCCGCTCGCCGTGCTTGGTGGCGGCCACCTGCCGCTCCAGCTCGGCCTCGACCTCGGTGGCGAGCCGCTCCGAGGTCGTCACGAGGACGGAGGCGGCCAGCGGGTCGTGCTCGGCCTGGCTGATCAGGTCGGCGGCGACATAGGCCGCGTTGCCGGTGTCGTCGGCGAGGATCGCGATCTCGGTCGGCCCGGCCTCGGAGTCGATGCCGATCTGTCCCTTGAGGATCCGCTTGGCGGTGACCACCCAGATGTTCCCGGGCCCGGTGACCAGGTCGACACGGGCCACCCGGCGAGCGGGGTCGGCGTCGTCGAGGCCGTAGGCGAACATCGCGATCGCCTGGGCACCTCCCACGGCGTAGACCTCCTCGACGCCGAGAAGCGCGCACGCCGCCAGGATCGTGGGGTGCACCGAGCCGCCGAACTCCTTCTGCGGCGGGCTCGCCAGCGCGATCGACGCGACCCCCGCGGTCTGGGCGGGCACGACGTTCATCAGCACGCTCGAGACCAGCGGAGCGAGACCGCCGGGCACGTAGAGCCCCACCCGGCCGACCGGCACCTTGCGGTGGGTGACCCGGGCGCCAGGGCCGAGCTCGGTCACCGCGTCCTGCTCCAGCTCGTTGGCGCAGGTGGCCCGCAGCCGGCGGATCGACTCCTCCAGTCCGGCCCGGATGTCGGGGTCGAGCCGGTCGAGGGCCTGCCGCATCGCGGCCGGTGACACGCGGATGTCGTCGACCCGGACCCCGTCGAACCTCTCCCCGAGCTCCACGATCGCGTCCAGCCCCCGGGTGCGGACCTCCTCGCAGATCGCATGCACCGCCGGCACCGCGGCTTCGATGTCGAAGTCGGCACGGGGCACTGCCGCGCGGTAGTCGGTCTCGGGACCGGCCTCGCGCAGGTCGATGCGACGGATCAGGGACATGCCCCGATTCTACGGTTCGCGGAACCGCTCGGCCGCCGGCGTCCCGGCGTGAGGACAGCGGCGGTCGGCCCGCCGGCACGAATGCGGACGCACCTGCCGCACGGCGGCGGGCGAGGTGCACGGCGGGACGGGGAGGAGGCCACGTTGGCCGACCCGCAGGCGCGGGCAGCCGCCATCCGCACGCCCTGCCCCGCTACGTTGGACACGTGACGGACCGCCTCCCCATGTTCCCGCTCAACGCGGTGCTCTACCCGGGGGTCAGCGTGCCGCTGCACGTGTTCGAGGACCGGTACCGTGCGCTCGTCCACCATCTGCTGCGCGCCGACGATCCGGCGCAGCGGTTGTTCGGCTCGGTCGCGATCCGCGACGGCTACGAGGTCGGCGACCATGGCAACCAGTCGCTCTACCGGGTCGGCGTGCGCCTGCAGCTGACCGACGCCGAGTCCCGGCCCGACGGCAGCTTCGACATCGTCGCCGTGGGCCGCGACCGGATCCAGCTCGACCGACTGCTGACCACCGGGGACTACCCGGTCGGCGAGGTCACCGTGCTCGCGGGTGCGGAGGGCGACGTACCCGAGGAGCTGGTGGAGCGGGCCCGGGCGACCTTCACCGCCTATCGCCACGTGCTGCGCTCGATCGCCGGCGACCCGCTGCAGGGCGAGCTGCCGAGCGATCCGACCTACCTCTCGTGGACCCTCGCGGCCTGCACGCCGCTGCCGATGGGCGAGCGCCAACAGCTCCTCGAGGCCCCCGATGCCGCCGAGCGACTGGCACTCGTCACCGACCTGCTCCGCTCCGAGCTGCGGGCGATGAACGTGATCACCTCCCTGCCCGCGACCGAGGTCGCGCGCACCAAGTGGTCGCCGAACTGAGGGCTCGTGGCCAAGAGGAAGCAGTCCGGCGGCACGCCGGCGACGACCGCGCTCGCCGCGGCCGGCGTGGCGTTCACCGTGCACGAGTACGCGCACGACGCACGCGCCGCCTCCTACGGCGAGGAGGCCGCGGAGGCGATGGGGATCGACCCCGCCCAGGTGTTCAAGACGCTCCTCGCCGACGTCGACGGCCGGCTGGTCGTCGGCGTCGTCCCCGTCAGCGGACAGCTCGACCTCAAGGCGCTGGCTCGCGCGGTGGACGGGCGGAAGGCCGCGATGGCCGACCCCCAGGTGGCCGAGCGCGCGACTGGCTACGTCCTCGGTGGGATCTCGCCGCTCGGACAGCGCAAGGCCCACCCGACCGTGGTCGACGCGACGGCGCTCGACCACGAGACCGTGTTCGTGTCCGCGGGCCGCCGCGGGTTGGAGATCGAGCTCAACCCTGCGGAGCTGGTGCGGATGTCGGCGGCGCGGGTCGCTCCGATCCGTCGCTAGCCGGCCCACGCGGCGCAGCGACGGGCAGCGACAGCATCAGCACCAGGTAGGCGAGCAGGGCGCCGACCGGCCACACGAGGTACGGCGTCCAGCCGGACACGTGGAGGTGGCCGGGCAGCCGGTCCCCGGCCTGGTGGGTCGCGAGCAGGGTCGCGGGGTCGGGCGGGCTGAAGGCCTGGCCGACCAGCGTCATCGCCAGCGCGCCCAGTCCGGCACCGGCGAGGACCGCCAGGACGCCGACCACCGCGCGGTGCCGCGCGACCCAGCCACCGACCAGGCCCAGCACGAGGGCGAGGGCGAACCCCGCCACGACATAGGTCGCCGTGCCGCCGAAGTCGCGGGCGATGCCCGGGTCGAACGGGTCGGGGTACCACGCCTTGCCGACCGGGGTGTCGTAGATCTTGCCCTGGGTCGCGGGTGACCACCACACCCACCACAGCCAGCCCCCGGCGGCACCGAGCAGCGCACCGAGCAGCACGGGTACGGCGACCGCGGGCGCCGTGCCCCCGCGGCGGGTGTCGCTCATCCGGCGAGGCACCCGGGGCCGAGGAGCTGCTTGAGGTCGGCGAACAGTGCGGAGGAGGGAGTCACCCGCAGATTGTCCCCCAGGCGCATGACCTTCGTGGAGTCACGGCTCAGCAGCTGCAGGCGCACCTCGGTCAGCCCGGCGTGGGTCGTGAGCACCTCGCGCAGCTGCGCGACCACCGGTCCGGTGCAGCGGGTCGAGGGCAGGCTGATCACCACCGGCCCGTCGCTGCCCTTCTCGAGGTCGGGAACAGTGACCTCCTGGCCGCGCAGCTGGGCGGTGTCGCGCTCGGTGTCGAGCTGTCCACGGACCCGGATGATCGCGTCCTCGGTGAGATAGGGCGCGGCGAGCCGGTAGCTGCTCGGGAAGAGCAGGACGTCGATGGCGCCCTCGAGGTCCTCGAGCGTGACCGTCGCCCAGGGATCGCCGTTCTTGGTGATCTTGCGCTGGATCGAGGTGACCAGGCCGGCCACCGTCACCGTCGAGTTGTGCGGCCGGCTCTCGTCGGTGACCAGCTGGCCGATGGTGCAGTCGGTGCCGTTCGA
Source organism: Nocardioides segetis (assembly GCF_051390595.1). NCBI lineage: Bacteria > Bacillati > Actinomycetota > Actinomycetes > Propionibacteriales > Nocardioidaceae > Nocardioides > Nocardioides segetis. Next base: position 69,071 of record NZ_JBNINR010000002.1, read on the forward strand.
CAGCACGTGCTCCAGGCCGAGCAGCGGATGGTCGGAGACGTAGAGGCCCAGCATCTCCCGCTCGTGCCCCAGCAGGGTCATCTTGTCCCACTCGTCGATCTCGGGGATGGCGACGCTCACGCCGAATCCCCCATCGCCGCCGTCGTCGTCGCCCAGCCCGGCGAAGAGGGAGTCCTGGCCGATCGCCTCGTTGCGCTTGATGTCGACGTACTGGTCGACCGCGGTCTCGTGGATCGCCACCAGGGCGCGGCGCAGGTGCTTCATGTCGTCGAAGGCACCGGCCTTGATGAGCGAGTCGATGACCCGCTTGTTGCAGACGGTGGCCGGGACCTTGGAGAGGAAGTCGTTGAAGTCGGCGAACCGGCCCTTCTCGGTGCGCGCCTCGACGATGCCGTCGACGACGTTGGCGCCGACGTTGCGGATCGCGGTCAGCCCGAAGCGGATGTCGCGCCCGACGGCGGTGAAGTTGTGGGCCGACTCGTTGACGTCGGGCGGCAGCACCTGGATCTTCATCCGTCGGCACTCGTTGAGGTAGATCGCCATCTTGTCCTTGTCGTCCTTGACGGACGTCAGGAGGGCGGCCATGTACTCGGTCGGGTAGTTGGCCTTGAGATAGGCGGTCCAGTAGGTGATGACGCCGTAGGCCGCGGAGTGGGACTTGTTGAAGGCGTAGTCGGAGAACGGGAGCAGGATCTCCCAGAGGGTGTCGATCGCCTTCTGGGGATAGCCGCGCTCGAGCATGCCGGCCTGGAAGCCGGCGTACTGCTTGTCCAGCTCCTCCTTCTTCTTCTTGCCCATGGCGCGGCGCAGGTTGTCGGCGGCGCCCAGGGTGAAGCCGGCCAGGACCTGGGCGATCGCCATCACCTGCTCCTGGTAGACGATCAGGCCGTAGGTCTCCCCCAGGACCGGCTCGAGCGCCTCCGCCAGCGCCGGGTGGATCGGCTCGATCGGCTCGCGACCGTTCTTGCGGCGGGCGTACTTGTTGTGCGAGTCGGCGCCCATCGGGCCCGGGCGGTAGAGCGCGCTGACCGCCGTGATGTCGGCGAACTGGTCGGGCTGCATCGAGCGCAGCAGCGCGCGCATGCCGCCGCCATCGAGCTGGAACACGCCCAGGGTGTCGCCCCGGCCCATCAGCTCGTAGGTCGCCCGGTCGTCGAAGGGCAGCTCCTCGAGGACGACGTCCTCGTCCCGGTTGGCCTTGATGTTGAGCAGCGCGTCCTCGAGGATGCGCAGGTTGGACAGCCCGAGGAAGTCCATCTTGACCAGGCCCAGCGACTCGCACATGGGGTAGTCGAACTGCGTGATCACGGCGCCGTCCTGCGGGCGGGCCATGATCGGCACGATGTCGATCAGCGGCTCGCTGGACATGATCACGCCCGCGGCGTGCACGCCCCAGTTGCGGATCTGGCCCTCGAGGCCGACCGCCGTCTGGTAGATGGTGCGGACGTCGCCGTCGGACTCGTAGAGCGCCCGGAACTCGCCGCCGTCGTTGTAGCGCTTGTGCTCGGGGTTGAAGATCTCCTTGAGCGGCACGCCCTTGCCCATGACGTCGGGCGGCATGGCCTTGGTGATCTTGTCGCCGATCGCGAAGCCGTGGTCGAGGACCCGCGCGGCGTCCTTGATCGCGGCCTTGGCCTTCAGCCGGCCGAAGGTGGCGATCTGCGCGACGCGATCGGCGCCGTACTTGTCGCTGACGTACTGGATGACCTCGCCGCGCCGGGCGTCGTCGAAGTCGATGTCGAAGTCGGGCATCGAGGGACGCTCGGGGTTGAGGAAGCGCTCGAAGAACAGCCCGTGCTCGAGCGGGCACAGGTCGGTGATCCGCAGCGCGTAGGCGGCGATCGAGCCCGCACCCGAGCCACGCCCGGGACCGACCCGGATGCCGTTGTCCTTGGACCAGTTGATGAAGTCGGCGACCACGAGGTAGTAGCCGCAGTAGCCCTTCTGGGAGATGACCGCGAGCTCCATCTCGACGCGGTCCTTGACCTCCTGGGTCAGCCGCTCCCCGGGGTAGCGCGCCTCGATGCCGCGCCAGACCTCCTTGCGGAACCAGGACTCCTCGGTCTCCCCCGCCGGCACCTCGGCGCGAGCCATGTAGCCGCCGGTGGACTCGGTGAACTCGACCGAGCAGCGCTCGGCGATGGCGACGGTGTTGTCGCACGCCTCGGGCATGCCGAACGTGCCGGCCCACAGCTCCCGCATCTCGGCGGCGGACTTGATGTAGTAGCCACCGCCGTCGAACTTGAGCCGGTTGGTGTCGGACAGCCGCTTGCCGGAGGCGACGCAGATGAGGGCGTCGTGGGCCTCGGCGTCCTCGGGGTTGTTGTAGTGGGAGTCGTTGGTGGCGATCGGCGGGATGCCGAGCTCCCTGCCGAGGCGCAGCAGATCGTCGCGGACCCGCTTCTCGATCGAGATGCCGTGGTCCATCAGCTCCAGGAAGACGCTGTCCTTGCCGTAGATGTCCTGCAGCTCGGCCGCCTCGCGGACCGCCTCGTCCCACTGCCCCAGCCGCAGCCGGGTCTGGATCGCGCCGCTGGGGCAGCCGGTGGAGACGATGATCCCCTTGCTGTGCTCGGCGAGGATCTCCTTGTCCATCCGGGGCTTGTAGAAGTAGCCCTCCAGGCTGGAGCGCGAGGAGAGCCGGAACAGGTTGTGCATGCCCTCCGTGGACTCCGCCCACATGGTCATGTGGGTGTAGGCGCCGCCACCGGCGACGTCGTTGCCGCCCTCCTCGGCGCCGTCGGCGGAGTTGCTCTGCCCCCAGCGCACGCGCCGACGCTCGCCGCGCGGGGTGCCGGGGGTGATGTAGGCCTCGATGCCGATGATCGGCTGGACGCCGTACTTGCGCGCCTTGGAGTAGAAGTCGTAGGCGCCGTGCAGGTTGCCGTGGTCGGTCATCGCGATGGCCGACATGCCGAGGTCGTTGACCCGGGTGAACAGGCCGTCGAGCAACGACGCCCCGTCGAGCATGGAGTACTCGGTGTGGACGTGCAGGTGGACGAAGTCCCCGGCGTCGGCAGCCATGTGTGGTTCGGCTCTCCTCAAGTGGCTCAGCAGTCAACGGGCGGTCGCTCGGGGAAGAGCCCCAGCCTACGTGAAGGTCGACACGACTCTAGGGCGACCCTCCGACAGATCCGGACCGCCACTCCATCCGCAGATCGGGGGCCCGCTCCTCGTTCTCCGCGCCGTCGGTGTGCTCGCGCTCGACCAGGCCGTGGGCCGTGTAGAACGCCCGCGCCGCGACGTTCTGCTCGAAGACCCACAGGCTGAATCCGGCCGGGTGCCGGGCCTTGACGACGTCGAGCAGCGCGCTTCCGACTCCCCTGCCCTGGTGGGCCGGATCGACGTACAGGTCGTCGAGCCAGGTGCGGGTGAAGCGGGCGTAGCCGACCACCTGACCTCCGACCTCCGCGACCCAGCTCTCGGCAGCGCCGAAGTGCGCGGCGAGGTGGGCGCGGATCTCGGCCGGGGGATGGATCGCCGGAGGCATCGCGGCCCCGGCGCGGGCCGCGACCTGGACCGCGGCGATCCGCGGTACGTCGGCCGGGGTCGCCGGGCGCAACTGCAGGTCAGTGGGCGTCACGGATGACCTCGAGCGCGTGCGCGAGGTCGTCGGGGTACGTCGACTCGTAGGTGACGTACTCGCCGGTCTCCGGGTGCTCGAAGCCGAGCTTGACGGCATGGAGCCACTGACGCTCCAGGCCGACCCGACGGGCGAGGACCGGGTCCGCGCCGTAGGTAAGATCGCCGACGCAGGGATGCTTGAGGGCGCTCATGTGGACCCGGATCTGGTGGGTCCGCCCGGTCTCGAGATGGACCTCGAGGAGGCTCGCGAACCGGTGGGCCTCGAGCGTCTCGTAGTGGGTGACGCTGTGCCGCCCGTCCTCCATGACCGCGAACTTGTAGTCGAAGCGCGGGTGCCGGCCGATCGGGGCGTCGATGGTGCCCTCAAGCGGGTCCGGGTGCCCCTGGACGAGCGCGTGGTAGGTCTTGTCGACGGTCCGCCGCCGGAACGCGTTCTTGAGGATCGAGTAGGCGTGCTCGGACTTCGCGATCACCATCACGCCGGAGGTGCCGACGTCGAGGCGCTGCACGATGCCCTCGCGCTCCTTGGCCCCCGAGGTGGAGATCCGGAACCCGGCACCCGCGAGGTGGCCGACCACCGTCTTTCCCCGCCAGCCCGGCGAGGGGTGCACGGCCACGCCGACGGGCTTGTCGATCACCACGATCGCGTCGTCGTCGTGGATGATCTTGATCCCCTCGACGATCTCCGGCACGACCTCGAGCGGGTCGGCCTCGGCGGGGATGGACACGTCCAGGATCGAACCACCCAGCACGCGGTCGCTCTTGCCCCGGACCGGCGCGCCGTCGAGGACGACCAGGTCTCGCGAGATCAGCTCGGCGGCCCGGGTCCGGGACACGCCGAAGAGCTGGGCCATGACGATGTCGATCCGCTCGCCGTCGAGACTCTCGGGAACGGGTAGGCTGCGGTGGTCGACCGCGCTCACTGCTCCCCCTCGGCGCCGTCGTCGGCTCCGGGCCGCTCCGAGGAACGGGAGGACTCGGCACGCGAGCCGTCGAGGTTCACCCCGCGGAGCACCTGGAGCAGGATCAGCCCGACGCCGACGTTGATGCAGATGTCGGCCACGTTGAAGACCGGCCAGTTCGGCAGCATCAGGAAGTCGACCACGTGCCCCCGGAACGGTCCGGGCTCGCGGAACATCCGGTCGATCAGATTGCCGTCGATGCCGGCCAGGAGGAGTCCCAGCCCGACCGCCCAGGTCCGGTTGGCCAGGCCGCGGCTCACCCAGAGCACGACGAGGGTCGCGGTGCAGGCCAGACACGCGATCGCGACGGTGAACCGGGTCCCCAGGCTGAAGGCCGCACCCGGGTTGTAGGTCAGGTGCAGCTGCAGCAGCTCACCGACGACCTCGATGTCCGGCTCGTCGGTGAGATGGCGGACGGCCAGCACCTTCGCCACCTGGTCGATCGCGATCATGACCGCGGCGACCGTGGCGAACAGAAGCCAGGTCCGCGGACGGGCGAGGAAGCCTGATCCGGTGGAGTCCCCTCCGTCGTCGCGGTGGTCTACCGGCGTTCCTCGCGCTGCTTGCATGTCATGCACAGTGTGGCACGCGGGAAGGCCATCAGCCGCATCTTGCCGATCGGGTTGCCGCAGGACTCGCACACGCCGTAGGTGCCGTCGTCGATGCGGGCCAGCGCGCGGTCGATCTGGGCGACCTTCTCCCGCTCGTGGTTGAGGACCGTGAGCTCGTGGTCGCGCTCGAAGCTGGTCGCGCCCAGATCGGCCTGGTCCTGGCCGGCGCCGTCGCCGGAGTCGCGCAGCAGGCCCGTGAGGTCGGCCTCCTGCTCCTCGAGGATCCGGGCGCTCGCCGCGCGCTGCTCGTGGAGCTCGGCCAGGACCTCGGCCAGTTCGTCGGCCGACCAGGCCTCCTCGTGCTCGAGGACGACCAGGGATGCGGGAGTGGCCTTCTTGGCCGGCGCCTTCTTCGTCGGAGTCACCTTCTTCGTGGGAATGGCCTTGGTGGTCGCGGCCGTCTTCTTGGCCGGGGCCGCCTTCTTGGCCGGGGCCGCCTTCTTGGCCGGGGCCGCCTTCTTGGCCGGGGCCGCCTTCTTCGCGGGGGCCGCCTTCTTCGCGGGGGCCGCCTTCTTCGCGGGGGCCGCCTTCTTCGCGGGGGCCGCCTTCTTCGCGGGGGC
>NZ_JBNINR010000002.1:74888-572922 GCF_051390595.1 Nocardioides segetis
CGCCTTCTTCGCCGGAGCCGCCTTCTTCGCCGGAGCCGCCTTCTTCGCCGGAGCCGCCTTCTTCGCCGGAGCCGCCTTCTTCGCTGGAGCCGCCTTCTTCGCGGGGGCCGCCTTCTTGGCCGGGCCGGCGGAGGCCGCGGTCGCCTTCCGTGGGCGCATGATCTTCCGGGCGGCGGATGCGGCCTGACCGGCCAACGACTTCTTCGTGCTGCGGGCCATGACGGACTCCTCACGGGCGGCGACCCACCCGCCAGGGAGCGGTGGGCGTGCTGCGGAGGGTAGCGGGTGCGGCGATGCGGTCCAAGCAGCCACACCGCGGGGGTCGGTGGCCGAGACGGCGAGACCGGTCGGCCCGCGACGCGGGCCGACCGGTCTCATCGAGCGATCAGCGGGGTGAGCCGGTGGCTCAGGCCTCCTCCTCGCCGAGGATGGATCGCAGCCGCTTGGGCGCGGGCGTCTCCTCGACGGGCGCCAGGGTGTCACCCGGCGTCTGCAGCGCCTCGAGCTGCTGGGTGAAGTAGCTCTTGAGCCGGGAGCGGTACTCGCGCTCGAACGAGCGCAGCGTCTCCACCTCGGCGGAGAGCTTGTCGCGCTCCTTCTCCAGGTCACCGAAGAGCTGGGCGCGACGCTCGGCGGTCTCCGCGTCGAGCATCTCGGCGCGGGTGCGGGCGTCGGACTCGAGACGGTCGGACTTGATCTTGGCCTCGGACGCCAGGCGCTCGGACTTGGTCCGGGCCTCGCCGACGATCTTGTCGGCCTCGTTCTTGGCGTCCTCGACGAGCTCGTCGGCGTTGCGGGTCGCGATCTCGAGGAGACGGGCCGCGGCGTTGGACGCCTCGGGGACGGTCTCGACGCGGATCGTCTCCACGCCGCCGGTGGCGGCGGGGACCGGCACGGGCGCAGTGGCGACGGGCTCGACCGGAGCGGGGACCTCGACCGGGGCCGGCGGCTCGGGAACGATCTCCGGCACGGGCGCCAGCTGGGTGGGCGCGTCGAGCGTCGCGGGCGACGTCCCGGCCTGCGCAGCGGCGAGCTTCGCGCGGAGGTCGTCGTTCTCCTGGGTCAGGCGAGCGAGCTCGGCCTCCACCTCGTCAAGGAACTGGTCGACCTCGCCCATGTCGTAGCCCTCGCGCAGCCGAACCGGCGTAAAGCGCTTGTTGCTCACGTCCTCAGGCGTCAGGGGCATGACCTCACCAATCTATGCGGAAGAAACTTCGACAATATGCCTTCACGAACCATAGCGCTTGCCCGGGCGAGGACGGCATCCGCGGCCCCCGCGCGATACGCGGTCCGGTCCAGTGGAGTCGTGACCACTGGCGTCACAGGAGTATCACAGGAGCAGCGCCGAGCGGTTCACCGACAACAGCACGTAGGCCAGGATCATCACCAGGATGAAGCTGATGTCCAGGGCGAAGTTGCCGATCCGGATCGGCTTGATCACCTTGCGCAGGCCGTTGATCGGCGGGTCCGTGACGGTGTAGGCGAGCTCCAGGAAGACGAGCACCGGCCCCCGCGGCTCCCATGCCCGCGCGAACACCTGGACCCAGTCGGTGATGAAGCGAACCCACAGGAACGCGATGAAGGCGAACAGCACGCCCTCGATGATCCAGCCGACAGTCGTCACACCCGAAAACCTACCGGGTGCGCCACCGGCGGACGCAGCGCCCACCGGCGTCGCCCGCGCGAAGCGCATCGAGCGAGGACCGTGCGACACCGGCCGACAGGCGACACGCTCGCGCCGTGACGAAGGTCTTGCCGCCAGGCGAACGCCACCATCTACCCAGGTCGACTGCGAGCGCGGCAGCGTGGCGCCCGCGCGAAGCGCGTCGGTCGGGGTCCGCGGTCCGAGCGCAGCGAGGACCGTGCGACACCGGCCGACAGGCGACACGCTCGCGCCACAAACTCAGCTCGTGCCGCCAGGCGGAGGGTGGACCTACGTGCGGCAACTGCGCGGCCGGCAGCGTGGCGCCCGCGCGAAGCGCATCGAGTGTGGCCCGCGGTCCGAGCGCAGCGAGGACCGTGCGGCCTCACTCGATCGGCGACACGCTCGGCCGATCAAGATTGGTTGAAGAAGCCGTCGGCGGCGATGGCCTGCTTGTCCTCGGCAGCGACCGTGACGTTGGGCGGCGAGAGCAGGAACACCTTGTTGGTGACGCGCTCGATGCTGCCGCGGGTCGCGAAGATGAGCCCGGCGGCGAAGTCGACCAGCCGCTTGGCGTCGGCGTCGTCCATCTCGGTGAGGTTCATGATCACCGGGGTGCCCTCGCGGTACTCCTCGCCGATCGAGCGCGCCTCGTTGTAGGTCGTCGGGTGGAGGGTCGTGATGCGGGAGAGCTCCGCGACGACGGGCTGGGGCGCGACGGCCACCGGACGGCGGCGCTCCTCGAGGTCGGCGACGGTGCCCGACGGTACGGCGCGCACCGGGCGCTCCGGTCGGGGCTCGCGCGTGGCGCGCCCACGGGTCGACTCGGTCGTGTCGGCGTCGTCGTAGCCGGCCTCGTCATAGCCGGTGTCCTCCAGCAGGCCGAGGTACTCGCCGATCCTGCGCATCGCACCGCTCATGGCTCTTGCCTCCGTGATCCGCGTCCCCGGGTCCCGGGGACGTCTGATGTTGTGGACATTACTTGACCTCGGGCCTCGATCCGAGGACCGCGGAGCCGACGCGCACGTGTGTCGCGCCGACGGTGATCGCCGCCTCCAGGTCGCCGCTCATCCCGGCCGACAGATCCGTCGCATCGGGGTGCCGGGACAGGAAGTCGGCACGGATCCCGGCGAGCCGGGCGAAGGCCAGTGCCGGGTCGTCGTCGAGCGGCGCGACGGCCATCAGGCCCCGCAGTCGGAGCTCGGGCGTGCGGGCGACCTCGTCGGCCAGGGCCGGCAGCGTGGCGGGGTCGGCACCGGACCGGTGGTCGCGACCGGGCGGGTCGAGGCTGACCTGGAGCAGCACGTCGACGACCCGTCCCACATCGGCGGCGCCCCGGGCCAGTCGCGGCACGAGAGCGGCGCGATCGACCGACTCGACCACGTCGGCGTAGCGGGCCACGGCGGCGGCCTTGTTGGACTGCAGGCCGCCGATGAAGTGCCAGCGCAGGCCGAGGTCGGCGCACTCGGCCGCCTTGGCCTCCGCCTCCTGGTGGCGGTTCTCCCCCACGTCGGTGACGCCGAGCCCGGCCAGCAGGCGTACATCGGAGGCAGGGAAGAACTTGGTCACGACGACGAGGCCGACGTCGTCGGCGGCGCGGCCGGCGTCGGCGGCGGCGCGCGCGATCCGGTCGCGGACGGAAGCGAGGTTGGCGCGCAGCTCGGCGGCGCGGTCGGTCGTCACGACAGCCACACCAGCCCCGCGAAGCGCCCGGCGGCGGCCCCGTCGCGCCGGTGGGAGTGGAACCTGTCGTCCTCCAGGGTGCACCCGGGCACCGTCGTGACGGCGACGCCGGCCGCGGCCAGCTGGGCGGTCACGCCCGCGCCGAGATCGAGGGCGGGGGTGCCCCAGCTGGTCCGGGCGAATGTCGTCGGCACGGCCGCCGCGACCTCCTCACGCATCGTGGCGGGAACCTCGTAGCACCGTCCGCAGATGTGCGGACCTACCCAGGCGGCGATGTCGGCGGCGCCGAGGTCGCGCATCCGCTCGACGGTGCGGGTGACCACGTCCAGCTCGACCCCGCGACGCCCCGCGTGGGCGACGCCGACGACGCGGGCGGCCGGGTCGGCGAGGACGACGGGGACGCAGTCGGCGACGCGCACCATCAGACCGACCGCGGGGGCGGCGGCGACCTGTCCGTCGGCCGCGGGGAGCCGATCGGCGGCCGCCTCGGGCTCCCGGACACGGTCACGCCCCTCGACTCGGTCGATCGCGACGACGTCCGCGCCGTGGACCTGGTCCAGCCGGGCGAAGGTGGCACCGGTGGCGTCCCTCAGCGCGGCCAGGGCTCCGGCGAGCCGGTCGCCCTCGCGCAGGTCGAGCGAGGAGTCCGTGAACGCGACCTCGACCCGGCTCCCGCTGGCGGGGTCCGGGTCGAGGGCGAGGGTCTCACGGAAGGCGAACACGGCTCACTTCAGGAAGTCGGGCACGTCCAGGTCGTCGCCGTCGTCGAACTGCATCGGCGCCGGCGTGGTGCGGGCGCCGACCGGCTGCGGGTCGGACTGCTGCTCGGTGGCCGGCGCGGCCTCCCGGGCCGGCGTCGAGGTGGCCGCGGACGCCGGAGCGGCGGTCGACGGAGCCGAGGACGACGGGGACGACGAGCGGGCGGGTGCCGACGTGGACTGCTGCGGGCGGCGGACGACGGACTCCTCGCGACGCTTGGGCAGGCCGCCGTCGAAGCCGGCGGCGATGACCGTCACCCGGACCTCGTCGCCGAGGGCGTCGTCGATGATCGTGCCGAAGATGATGTTGGCGTCGGCATGCACCGCGTCCGCCACCATCGCCGCGGCCTCGTTGATCTCGAAGATGCCGAGGTCGGAGCCGCCCGCGATGGACAGCAGGACGCCGTGGGCTCCGTCGATCGACGCCTCGAGCAGGGGGCTGCTGATCGCCATCTCGGCGGCGGCCAGCGCCCGGTCCTCACCGCGTGCGGAGCCGATGCCCATGAGGGCGGAGCCGGCGTTGCTCATCACGGCCTTGACGTCGGCGAAGTCGACGTTGATCAGGCCGGGCGTGGTGATCAGGTCGGTGATGCCCGAGACACCCTGGAGCAGCACCTGGTCGGCCTGCTTGAACGCGTCGAGCATCGACACGTTGCGGTCGGAGATCTGCAGCAGCCGGTCGTTGGGGATCACGATGAGGGTGTCGACCTCCTCGCGGAGTCGCTCGATGCCCTCGTCGGCCGACTTCTTGCGGCGCGCGCCCTCGAACGTGAAGGGCCGGGTCACGACGCCGATCGTCAGCGCGCCGAGCGAGCGGGCGATGCGGGCCACGACGGGAGCGCCGCCGGTGCCCGTGCCGCCACCCTCACCCGCGGTCACGAAGACCATGTCGGCGCCCTTGAGCACCTCCTCGATCTCCTCGGCGTGGTCCTCGGCCGCCTTGCCGCCGACGTCGGGGTTGGCGCCGGCCCCGAGGCCGCGGGTGAGCTCGCGGCCGATGTCGAGCTTGACGTCGGCATCGCTCATCAGCAGCGCTTGCGCGTCGGTGTTGATGGCGATGAACTCGACGCCCTTGAGGCCGACCTCGATCATCCGGTTGACGGCGTTGACGCCGCCACCGCCGATGCCGACGACCTTGATGATGGCCAGGTAGTTCTGTGCAGCTGCCACGGCGGGGTCACCTCTCCAGGGTGGTTGTCTGTCAGTCGTCGTCTGTGTCGTCGAGCGGAGCGGTCGGCCACCCTTCCCCGGCGGCCGGCCCGGCGTGTCGCACAACCCTTACCCTCAGCCTGAGGGTTATAGTTATGTCAACCTCGTCGTGGTCACGACAGTAGGGACGGCGCGTCACCCGATCGCGCAGACACGCCGACCGGCGGTCGAACGGCCGCGAAAGTCCCCCGCGGGCAGGCCGTCGGCGGCACGCCCTAGTCTTCACCGCGGAGGTGACAGTGACAGAGGCCACGGGCAGGGCGGAGGCCCTCTCCCCGATCGCGGTGCGGGTCGTCCCGCTGCTGGTGTACGCCGGAGCGTTGAGCGCGTACGTCGTCACGGTCGGGCTGCCCAAGCAGTCCTGGGTCGCGATCATCTGGCTGTGGCTGCTCACGATCGCGTGGGACGTGCGCAAGCCGGTCCGTGAGCACCTGGCGTTCCTGCGCGACTGGTCGCTGCCCGTCGCGCTGCTCCTGCTCTACCTCTACAGCCGCGGGATCTCCGACGACCTCGGGTTCGTCTCGGTGCACGTGACCGAGCCGATCGAGGCCGACCGCTGGCTGTTCGGCGGCGTCGTGCCGACCGAGTGGCTGCAGGCCCGGTTGTGCGGCGACCCGTGCATCCGCGCCTCGCCGCCCGCCTGGTACGACGTCCTGCTCACCACCGTCTACTACTCGCACTTCTTCGTGGCGCTGACCATCGCCGCGGTGCTGTGGATGCGCGACCGGCCGGAGTGGATCCGCTACATGCGCCGCTACGTGTCGCTCAACTTCCTCGCACTGGTGATCTACATCGTCTACCCGATGGCTCCGCCCTGGATGGCCTCGCGCGACGGCCACCTCTCCGACGACATCGCCCGGATCACGGGCCGTGGCTGGTGGGAGTTCGGGCGCGGCGGCGGTGGCGGCGGTGGTGGCACCCACCAGACCATCTCGGCGGTGGGCAACCAGGTCGCCGCCATGCCGTCGCTCCACGCGGGCATCGCGATCCTCGTGGCCGCCTGGGCGATCAGCCGCCTGCGCGGACGCGCGCGCTGGCTGCTGGCGCTCTATCCGCTCGCGATGTCCTTCATGCTCGTCTACTACGCCGAGCACTATGTCGTCGACATCATCGCCGGCGGCATCTGTGTGGCGGTCGTGCTGCTCGGCTGGGCGGCGTGGGAACGGCGCCGCGGTCGCGCTCCTCAGCGCGTGGTCGGCGCACCCGGCACCGAGACGTCGTAGACCTGGGCGTCGACGTCGAGCAGCTCGAGGAGCACCGCGGCCTTGTCGTCGGCCTGCTCCGCGCTCCCCCAGCGGACGAGCCGCCCGTCGCGCAGGTGCAGGTCGATCTCGTCCACCGTGCGCACCTCGACGAAGTCGACGAGCTCGGAGACGGCGGCGTCGAGCGCGACCACGACCGCGGCCCCCTCGGCGAGCGCGTCGCCGTCCGCCTCGGGACCGACCTTGACCCGGGGCAGGCCCGCCGGCGCCTTGGCGAGGCGGCCGAAGGCGACGCCGGCGGCGTCGAGGTTGGTGAGCCGGTCGCCCCGGTCGAGGACGGCGACCGGCGTGCGCTCGACGATCTCGATCCGCACGTCGTGGGGCCAGGTGCGGGAGACGTCGACCGACTTCACGGTCGCGAGCGAGCGCAGGCGCACCTCGATCGCGCGCAGGTCGACGGTCGCGAGCGGCCCGCCGAGGGGTACGTCGGCTGTCGCGAGCACCTGCTTCTCCGACAGCTGGGCGTTGCCGATCACCTGCACGGCGTCGGCGCGCAGCCACGGCGAGAAGTAGACCGCATAGGTGCCGAGGCCGACGGCCGCGACGAGCAGCACGCCGGCGAGGACGTAGCGCCAGGTGAGCCAGCGCCGGGCGCGCTGACGGCGCGCGAACGCCCTGCGCATCCGCTCCTGCGGACCCGCTTTCGCGCCGCGCGTGCGCCCGCGACCGCTACCCCTCGCCATCGCCCCGCCTGCGGTCGGTCGCCTCGCTCCCGCGCGGCCTCGCCTCCGCGAGGGCGGCGAGCAGCCGGGGAGCGAGCTCCGTCACGTCGCCGGCGCCGAGGGTGAGCACGAGGTCGCCCGGCCGGGCGAGGGCGACCACGGTCTCCACGACGTCGTCGCGGTCGGTCACGAAGCGGGCGCCGGCGGGCGGCGGCACGGCGGCGGCCACCAGGGCGCCGGTGACGGCGGGGTCGGGATCCTCACGGGCGACGTACACGTCCATGACCACGACGTCGTCGGCGGCACCGAGCTCGTGGCCCATCTGCTCGCCGAAGATGCGGGTGCGGGAGACGAGATGGGGCTGGAAGCACACGACGAGCCGGCCGTGGCCCTCGACGAGCGAGCGGGCGGCTTCGAGGTCGCCGCGGATCTCGCTGGGGTGGTGGGCGTAGGAGTCGTAGACGCGGATGGCGCTGCCGGCGTCGCCCACCGATCCGATCAGCTCCATGCGGCGCTTGGCGCCGCGGTGCTTGGCCAGGCCTCGGGCGAGGCGGGCCGAGTCCAGGCCGAGCTCGAGGCCCACCGCCAGCGCGAGCAGGGCGTCCTGGGCGTAGTGACGGCCGGGGACGGCGAGCTCGACCGTGCCGAGGTCCCGGCCTCCCTCCTCGACCCGGAACCGCGTCCGGCCCCCCGCGACGCTCAGCTCGTGCCCGCGCAGCCGCGCGTCCGGGCCGAACCCCACGGTGCGGTCGGCCAGGTCGGCGCGCTCGGCGAGGGTCACCTCGGCACGACGCGCGAACTCCGCGAACGCGGCCTCGTAGGCCTCCTCGGTGCCCCAGTGGTCGAGGTGGTCGGCGTCGACGTTGGTGATCACGGCGATGCGCGGGGTGTAGACGAGGAAGGCCCCGTCGGACTCGTCGGCCTCGACGACCGCGACGGCTCCGGTGCCGAGCCGGGCGTTGGTGCCCAGGCTCTCGACCTCGGCGCCGATCGCGAAGGTGGGGTCGAGGCCGGCCTCCTGCAGTGCGACGACGGTCATCGCGGTCGTCGTGGTCTTGCCGTGCGTGCCGGCGACGGCGACCACGTCCCTGCCGAGCAGGACGGATTGGAGCCCCGCGGAGCGCGGCCACAGGCGCAGGCCACGGTCGACCGCGGCCGCGATCTCCGGGTTGTCCGCGCGCGCGGCGGTCGTCGCGACCACGGTGTCGACGCCGTCGAGGTGGGCCGCGTCATGGCCGACATGGACCGTGATGCCCTCGTCGCGCAGCGCTCGGACGACGGGCGAGTCGCTCGCGTCGCTGCCGCTGACCGGGACCCCGGCCTGGTGCATCAGGCGGGCGATGCCGGACAGCCCGGCGCCGCCGATGCCGACGAAGTGGACATGGCCGAGGCGGTCGGCCGGGAGGATCTCGTCGGGGACGGGGATCTTCACCTGGCGGCTCCGGCCACGTCCTGGATGATGCGGGCGAGCCGGTCGTCCGCGTCGCGCGGGACGAGGTCCGCGGCCGCGGCACCCATCCGGGCCAGGCGGTCCGCGTCCCGGGCCAGCGCGGGCACGGTGTCGGCGACGTAGTCGGCGGTGAAGGAGGCGTCCTCGACGAGCAACGCTCCCCCCGCGTCGACCACGGGGCGGGCGTTGAGCGCCTGCTCGCCGTTGCCGATGGGCAGCGGGACGAAGATGGCCGGCACGCCGGTGGCCGCGGCCTCGACCACGCTCGACGCGCCGGAGCGGCAGACCATGACGTCGGCCGCCGCGAGGGCGAGGTCCATCCGCTCGACGAAAGGCAGCACCACATAGGGCACGCCGGTCGGGACCGGCTCGCGCCAGCTCGGGTCGCTCGCTCCGTTCGGGCCGATCACGTGCAGCACCTGGACGCCGGCGGAGCCGAGGGCGGCCGCCGCGCCGGTGACGGCCTGGTTGAGCCGACGTGCGCCCTGGGAGCCGCCGGTGACGACGAGGGTCGGCAGGTCGGGGTCGAGGCCGAAGAAGGCTCGCGCCTCGGCGCGCACGGCGGCCCGGTCGAGGGTGGAGATCATCCGCCGGATCGGGAGGCCGACGTACTCCGCACCGCGCAACGGCGTCGCGGGGAAGCTCACCGCGACCCGCGCGGCGACGCGGGCGCCGACCTTGTTGGCGATGCCGGGCAGCGCGTTCTGCTCGTGGACCACCAGCGGCAGTCGGCGGCGCCGGGCGGCGACGTACGCCGGCATCGAGACGTAGCCGCCGTAGCCGACGATCACGTCGGGCCGGACGTCGTCGATCACGTCGAGGGCCGCCTTGACCGCGCCCCGCAGGCGCTGCGGCACGAGGGCGAGGTCCTTGCCGGGCTTGCGCGGCAGCGGCACCGGCGGCACCAGCCGCAGCGGATAGCCGGCCGCGGGCACGACCCTGTTCTCCAGCCCTCGCGGAGTCCCGAGGCAGGTGATCTCGGCGCCCGGGTCGAGTCGGCGCAGTGCGTCCGCGGTGGCGAGCAGCGGCGAGGTGTGCCCCGCCGTCCCCCCGCCGGCCAGAAGAATCCTCACGCCGCAGAACCTATCGCGGGCGGGCTCACGCACTGATGCCGGCGGAGCGGGCACGGCGACGCTGGGCGAGGGCGCGCGCGGCCGCCGGCTCGCGCCGGGCGAAGCCGATGACCAGACCGAGGGCGCTCAGGGTCGGCAGCAGGCTCGAGCCGCCGTACGACACCAGCGGGAGGGGGATGCCGATCACGGGGAGCAGGGCCAGCACCATGCCGACGTTGATCATCATCTGGCACAGCAGCCACACCACGATGCCGAAGGTGCAGTAGCGCACGAACGGCTGCGTCGTCTCCCGGGCGACGCGGATGCCGGCGTAGGCCAGGACCAGGAACAGCCCGATGACCAGCAGCGTGCCGATCAGGCCGAGCTCCTCGCCGAGCACGGCGAAGATGAAGTCGGTGTGCGCCTCGGGCAGCTGGCCCCACTTCTGCTGGCTCGCTCCGATCCCCTCTCCGAGGACGCCGCCGCTGGCCATGGCGTAGAGCCCGTGGGCCGGCTGCCAGCCGGTGCCGTGGTAGTCCTGGAACGGGTCGGCGAAGGTCGCGATCCGGGCCAGTCGGGTGGGCGAGGTCGCGGCGAGGGCGAGCGCCGCGACGCTCACCACGGCGAACACCAGACCGAAGAGCCGTCCCGGCGCCCCGACGACCCACAGCATGGCGACGAGCAGGGCGAAGAAGATGAGCGCCGTGCCGAGATCCTTGCCGACCACGACGAGACCGGTGGCGAGCACCATGCCGGGCACGACCGGCACCAGCATCTGGTGCAGGCTGCCGAGGCGGCGCTCCTTGTTGGCGTAGATGTGGCTGGCCCAGATGATCAGCGACAGCTTGGCGATCTCGGACGGCTGGATCTGGATCGGCCCGAGCACCAGCCAGTTGGTGTTGCCGTTGACCTCGCGTCCGGCGAAGGCGGTCACGACGAGCAGGGCGAGGGACAGCGAGAACGCGGGGTAGGCCAGGCCGCGCACCCACCGCACCGACACCCGCGAGGCGATGAAGGCGCAGGGCACGCCGATCACCACCCACATCAGCTGGCGGCGCACGATCGTGTAGGAGTCGCCGGTCTCGCGGAAGGCCCGCACGCTGGAGGCGCTGAGCACCATGATCAGGCCGATCACGAGCAGGAGCGCGGTCGCGCCGAGGAGCAGGTAGTAGGTCGTCAGCGGACGGTCGAGCGCGTCCTTGAGGGCACTGAGCCAGCCGGGCCGGCGGGTCCGCGCGCGAAGGCCGAGGCGGAGTCGCCCGGGCCTGGTCGTCTCGGGGTTGGCGGTGGTGATGTCGCTCCCCCTTGCTCCTGCCCGGCTGCTGCTCAGCCGCTGACGTGGTCCCGCACCGCCGCGGCGAACGCGTCGCCCCGCGCGGCGTAGTCGGTGAACTGGTCCATCGAGGCGCATCCCGGCGCCAGCAGCACTGTGTCGCCCGGTTGGGCGGCCCCGGCAGCGGCGGCGACGACGCGCCTCATCAGGTCGAGCTCTCCGACGGCTCCAGTCTCGGGTGTCTCCACCTCGATCACGGGCACATCGGGGGCGTGTCGCGAAAGCGCCGCGGCGATCACCCCACGGTCGCGACCGATGAGGACCGCCGCGCGCAGCCCGCCGCCGACCGCGCGGACCAGATCGTCGAAGGACGCCCCCTTGGCCAGCCCGCCGGCGACCCACACGACCGGTTCGAAGGCCGACAGCGACGACGCGGCCGCGTGCGGGTTGGTCGCCTTGGAGTCGTCGACCCAGGTGACGCCCGCGTGCTCGGCGACCACGGCGATCCGGTGGCCGTCGGGACGGAACGCCCGCAGCCCGTCGCGTACGGCGGCCTGGCTGATGCCGTGGGCCCGCGCCAGCGCGGCCGCGGCGAGCGCGTTGGCCACGAAGTGCGGCGCCCGCGAGGCGAGGTCGTCGAGCGTGCACAGCTCGGCCGCGCTCGTGGCGCGCTCCTCGATGAACGCCCGGTCGACCAGGATGTCCTCGACCACGCCGAGCATGCCTGCTGCGGGCGTGCCGAGCGTGAAGCCGATGGCGCGCGCGCCCTCGACGACGTCGGCCTCGCGCACCAGCCGCTCGGTGACCGGGTCGGCGGCGTTGTAGACGCAGGCGCGCTGGACGTGCTCGTAGATCCGGCCCTTGTCGCGTGCGTAGTCGTCCATGCCCGACGGACCGAGGTACCAGTCGAGGTGGTCCTCGGCGACGTTGAGCACGACGGCGCTCTCGGCCGACATCGACTCGGTGTAGTGGAGCTGGAAGCTCGACAGCTCGACGGCGATCACGTCGTAGGGCTCGGGGTCCATGACGGCCTCGGTCAGCGGCAGCCCGACGTTGCCGGCCGCGACGCTGCGCAGCCCGGCCGTCCGCAGGATGCTGTCGAGCATCTGCACGGTCGTGGTCTTGCCGTTGGTGCCCGTGACGCACAGCCAGGGCGCCGGCCGCTCGGGGTCGCGCAGCCGCCAGGCGAGCTCGACCTCGCCCCACACGGGGATCCCCCGCTCCCGTGCCGCCGCGACGACCGCCGAGTCGGGACGGAAGCCGGGCGAGACGACGAGCAGGTCGGCCTCCGCCGGGAGACTCGCGGTGGCGCCTTCGCGCGCGTCGATCCGGGCGCCGAGCACCTCCAGCAGCTCGGCCCGCTCGGCGAGCCGCGGGCTCAGCGACTCGGCGACGGCGTGCACGGAGGCGCCGAGGTGGAGCAGGTTGTCCACGGCGGCGGCGCCGCTCGTGCCGAACCCGGCGACGACGGCGCGCACGCCCTCCCAGGAGTCGCCGCGGCCGAGGCGGGTGACGTCAGGCATCGGCGGGGTGGTTCATAGACGGGAGACCCATTCGGCGTAGAAGATGCCGAGGCCGGTGGCGACGAAGAGACCGGTGATGATCCAGAACCGGATCACCACGGTCACCTGCTCCCAGCCGAGCATCTCGAAATGGTGGTGGATCGGCGCCATCCGGAAGATCCGCCGGCCCTTGGAGAGCTTGAAGAAGCCGACCTGCAGCATGACGGAGACGGTCTCCAGGACGAACAGCCCGCCGAGGATCACCAGGAGCAGCTCGGTCCGCGTGAGGACCGCGAACCCGGCCAGGGCGCTGCCGAGCGCCAGCGAGCCGGTGTCGCCCATGAAGATCTTGGCCGGCGAAGCGTTCCACCACAGGAAGCCGAAGCAGGCCCCGGTGATCGCCGCCGCGATGATCGCGAGGTCGAGCGGGTCGCGCACGTTGTAACAGGTGGCACTCGGCTCCTCCTGGCAGAACTGGTTGCTCTGCCAGATGTTGACCAGGGTGTAGGCGCCGAAGACCATCACCGACGCGCCGGCGGCGAGGCCGTCGAGGCCGTCG
Organism: Nocardioides segetis; assembly: GCF_051390595.1. Lineage (NCBI taxonomy): Bacteria > Bacillati > Actinomycetota > Actinomycetes > Propionibacteriales > Nocardioidaceae > Nocardioides > Nocardioides segetis. Next base: position 87,941 of record NZ_JBNINR010000002.1, read on the forward strand.
GTGAGGTTGACGGCGTTGCTGAAGCCCGCGACGAACAGCCAGATCAGCAGCAGCGCGAGGACCGTGGGCAGCACGAACCAGTCGAGCTCGCGCAGGAAGGAGACCTTCTCGCTGGCCGGGGTGCGGCCGTGGGAGTCCTCCAGCCAGGGCGACAGGGCGAGCCAGCCGAAGACCAGGGCGATGACGGTCTGGCCCGCCATCTTGGCCTTGCTGCGCAGGCCGAGGCTGCGCTGCTTGTAGATCTTGATGAAGTCGTCGAGGAAGCCGACCAGGCCCATCCCCACGAACAGGAAGAGCAACAGCAGCGCCGAGGCGCTCGGCGCGGTCAGCGTGATCAGCTTCGCCGCGAAGTAGCCGATGACCGCGGCCAGGATGATGACGACGCCCCCCATCGTCGGGGTGCCGCGCTTGGTGTGGTGGCTGGTGGGCCCGTCGTCGCGGATCTCCTGCCCGTAGCCCAGCTTGGTGAAGGCGGTGATCGCGACCCGGGTGCCGAGCAGCGAGATCAGCAGCGCGATGCCACCGCCGAGCAGGATCGCTCTCACGCCGTCGTCTCCTCGGTGCTACTCGTCCGGCCACTCGTCAGGCCACTCGTCCGGCTGTTCGTCAAGATCGCCTCTGCCACGACTTCCAAGGCGACGCCGCGCGACGCCTTGACGAGGACGACGTCCTCCGCCCCGGCATTCTGCCGCACCCAGGCCGTCGCATCCTCGCGCCCCGCCGTGACGATCACCTCACCGGCACCGCCCGCGGCCCCCTCGGCGATGCCGCGGGCCGCCTCGGCGACCACGACGAGGACGTCGACGCCGAGCTCGGCGGCCGCCCGGCCGACGGCGCGGTGCGCGGCGTCGTGCTCCTCGCCGAGCTCGCGCATCTCGCCCAGGACCGCGATGGTACGGCGGGGCCGGCTCGCGTCGCCGCGGCCGATCGCCACCAGCGCCTCGAGGGCGGCCCGCATCGAGTCGGGGTTGGCGTTGTAGGCGTCGTTGACGACGACCAGGCCGTCGGCGCGCTCACTCATCTCCATCCGCCAGCGCGAGGCGGCCTCGGCCTCGCCCAGGGCGCCCGCCACGTCGGCGAGCGGGAAGCCCGCGGCCACCGCCATGGCGGCCGCCGCGACGGCGTTGGGGATCTGGTGGAGGCCGGACTGGCGCAGCCGGACGGCGTGCCGCTCGTCGCCGCTCTCGAGTACGACGGCCGGGCGGCCCAGCGGGTCGAGGCGGACGTCGCGCCAGCGCAGGTCGCCGGTCTCGCCGAAGGTGACGATCCGCGCACGGGTGCGCGGCGTCATGGCCGCGACGAGCGGATCGTCCGCGTTGAGCACGGCCGTGCCCTCGGGCGGCAGCGCCTCGACGATCTCGCCCTTGGCCCGGGCGATCTGCTCCCGTCCGCCGAACTCGCCCACGTGGGCGGTCCCGACGTTGAGCACGGCCGCGATCGACGGGGGTGCGATGTCGCACAGGTAGGACAGGTGACCGACTCCGCGCGCGCCCATCTCGACGACGAGGAAGCGGGTGGCGGCGTCGGCGCGCAGCACGGTGAGCGGGACGCCGAGCTCGTTGTTGTTGTTGGCCGCGGTGGCGACGACGGCCGTCTCGCCGGCCAGGAGCCGCAGCACGGCGGCGAGATAGTCCTTGGTGCCGGTCTTGCCCTGGGAGCCGGTCATCGCCAGCACGGTGGCGTCGAGCCGGTCGAGCACGTGCCGGGCCAGCCGGCCCAGCGCCGCGACCGGGTCGGTGACGACGACCGTGGGTGCCGTCGTCGGCCGGCTGCCGAGCACGGCGTGGGCGCCGTCGGCGTAGTCGTGCCCGTCGACGCGCTCGCCCACGACGGCGACGAACAGGCCGCCGGGAAGCGGCGCGCGGCTGTCGACGTACGCGGGCGCGGAGACGGTGACGTCGTCGCCGTGGAGCGTCCCGCCGACGATGTCGGCGATCGCGGAGAGCGGGAGCGGGATCACTCCTCACCGCCGGGTCGAGGACCGGGCAGCTCGGCCAGCAGCGCGCGCACGACGTCGCGGTCGTCGAAGGGGTGCACGACGCCGGCGACCTCCTGGCCCGCCTCGTGGCCCTTGCCCGCCACCAGGACGACGTCCCCGGGAGCGGCCAGGCGCAGGGCCGCGGCGATCGCCTCGCGCCGGTCGCCGATCTCGAGGACCTCGCTGCCGGTCCGTGCGGCCGCGGGACGGGCGCCCTCCAGCACGGCGGCCCGGATCGCGGCCGAGTCCTCGGTGCGGGGGTTGTCGTCGGTCACCACGACCACGTCGGCGAGCTCCGCGGCGATCGCCCCCATCACGGGACGCTTGCCGCGGTCGCGGTCTCCCCCGGCGCCGATCACGACGACCAGCCTGCCACGGGTCACCGGTCGCAGCGTGCGCAGCACGGCGTCGACGGCGTCCGGCTTGTGGGCGTAGTCGACGACGACGGTGAGGTCGCGGTCGGTCTCGATCCGCTCCAGACGGCCCGGTACGCCGCCGGAGCGGCCGATCCCGTCGGCGACCTGCTGGGGGTCGAAGCCCGCCTCCGCCGCGGCGGCGATCGCCGCGAGGGCGTTGGCGACGTTGAACTCCCCCGCCAGCGGGACCGAGCCGGCCAGCGTCCGTCCGCCGGGGCCGTGCACGGTGAAGGTCGAGCCCTCCGGACGCTGGTCGATCGCGGAGACCGTCCAGTCGGCCCCGTCGACACCGCGGCCGACGGCGTAGGTGCGCACGGGGATCGGCGCCTCGGCCGCGAGCCGGCGACCGTGCTCGTCGTCGACGCAGACCAGGCCGAGGCGGGCGTGCTCGGGCGTGAAGAGCGACGCCTTCGCGGCGAAGTAGTCCTCGACGTCGGCGTGGAAGTCGAGGTGGTCGCGGCCGAGGTTGGTGAAGACCGCGACGTCGAAGACGACGCCGTCCACCCGGCCCATCACCAGGGCGTGGCTGGAGACCTCCATCGCGCACGCCGTGACGTCGAGCTCGCGCATCCGGGCGAAGAGGCCGTGCAGGTCCGGCGCCTCGGGCGTGGTCAGCGCCGTCGGCACCTCCGCGCCGGCGATCCGGGTGCCGACCGTGCCGATCACCGCGCTGCGCACGCCCGCGGCGAGCAGGCCGCCGTCGAGCAGGCGGGTGACGGTGGTCTTGCCCTGGGTGCCGGTGACGCCGACGGTGCGCAGCGCCGCGGCCGGCCGGTCGTAGACGAGTGCGGCCACCGTCCCCAGCACCGCGCGCGGCTCGGCGACCACGAGGACGGGCAGCCCGGCGCCGGCGGCCAGGACCGCCCCCTCGGCGTCGGTGAGCAATGCCGCCGCGCCCGCCGCCGCGGCCTGCTCGGCGAAGGTGGCACCGTGGGCCCGCGAGCCCGGGAGCGCGGCGTACAGGTCGCCGGGCTCGACGCGACGCGAGTCGAGCGTCACGCCGCGGACCTCGACGCCGGGAGAGCCCGGAGCGACACCCAGCGCCCGGGCGACGTCGTCGAGCGGCGTCAGGGGCGGGTGTGCGGGGCGGGTCGTCGAGCGGGTCACCACGTGACCGGGGTCTGGTTGGGCTCGGTGCCGGTGGGCGCGACGCCGTAGCGGCGCAGGGTCTGGCTCATCAGCTTGGCGAACGCGGGACCGGCGACGCTGCCACCGCCGCTGCCGGCCCGCGGGGCGTGGACGACCACGTAGATGGTGAAGCGCGGGTCGTCCGCCGGCGCGAACCCGGCGAAGGACACCGAGAGGCTGCCGTCGTACCGACCGTCGACGACGCGCTGGGCGGTGCCGGTCTTGCCGGCCACGCGGTAGCCGGGCACCTGCGCCCCGGGAGCGACGCCGATCGGGGACGGCTGCACGACCCGCTCCATCATCAGCATGGTCTCGCGAGCGGCGTCCTCGCTGATCACCCGGCGGCTGGTGGCGACGTCGGTGCCGATCGTCGTGCCGTCGTCGGCGCGGGCCGAGCCCTTGACCAGCGTCGGGTCGACGCGGACCCCGCCGTTGGCGATGGTGTTGACCGCGGCGGTCATCTGGACCGCGTTGACCGACAGCGACTGGCCGAAGGCGATGCGGTCGCCGACCTGCGAGGTCCAGGCCGCACCCTGCGGCAGGATCCCGCGGGTCTCGCCGCCGAGGCCGAGGCCGGTGCGCGCGCCGAGGCCGAAGCGGGTGAGGTAGTCGCGCAGCTGGCCCCGCTTGAACTGGTCGGCGGCGAGCACGGTGCCGACGTTCGAGGACTTGGCGAGGATGCCGGCCAGGGTCAGCTTGAGCGTGCCGTGGTCCCAGTAGTCGCCGATCGGACGGTCCTGGCGGTTCAGCTGGCCCGGCACCTTGAACCGCTGCTCCTTGAAGCCGAGGCCCGCGTCGACCAGCGCGCTGACGGTCAGCACCTTCTCGACCGAGCCGGGCTCGTAGACGTCGGTGAGCGCGGAGGAGCGGTAGAGCTCCTTGTCGTAGCGGTACGGGTCCGCGGCGTCGTACGTCGGGTAGTCGGCCAGGGCCAGCAGCTCGCCGGTGCGGGTGTCCTGGATCACCGCGATGCCGGACTCGCCGCCCGCCCGGGTCACGGTCTGCTGGAGCACGCGCTGGGTGTAGTACTGCAGGTCGCGGTCGATGGTGAGCGTCAGGTCCTTGCCGTCGACGGCCGGGGTCACGGTGTTGTCGCCGAGCGGGATCTGGTTGCCGGCGCCGACCTCGTAGCGGGCCTCGCCGTCCTTGCCGGACAGGTAGGTGTTGAAGGAGTCCTCGAGCCCCGCGAGGCCGACGATGGCGCGCTCCTCGCCCTCCTTGCCGTTCTCGCCGAGGAAGCCGACGAGATTCGCCGCGACGGACTTGTTGGGGTACGTGCGCAGCGGGTCCCGCTCGGTCATCAGGCCGGCGAACGGGCGTCCCTTGTCGTCCTTGAACTGCTCCTGGACGTCGGAGACGACCTTCTCGGCCTTGCTGGCCGGGACCTGGCGGGCGATGTACTGGAACCGGCTGTCCTCGACCCGCAGCCGGCGCAGCGTCTCGAAGTAGTCGACGCCGAGGCGGTCCGACAGGATCGTCGCCAGCTCGGGCGCGACCTCGGCGGTCACCTTGGGGTCGGCCACGACCATCCGGCCGTCGACGGTGTCGGCCATCGGCTTGCCGTTGCGGTCCAGGATCTCGCCGCGGGTCGCGGGGAGGTCCACGACCCGCTGCCCCTCGGCCGCGGCCATCTGGGCGTACGAGCGGGGGTCGACCCCCTGCAGCTGCACCAGGCGGGCCGCGAACACCGACAGCACCATCGCGATGAGCAGGAAGCCGATCCGCATCCGACGGTGCGGCGAGCCCCGGAGGACGTCTCCGGTGCGGCGCCGCAGGCGGCTGGGGGCGGGTCGGCTCACGCGCTCCAACCTACGGCTCACGGGTCACTGAACCGTGGTGGGCACGCCGTCCGCGCCGGCCGACGCCGTCACCTTCTGCTTGACCGGCGGCGGGTCGAGGTCCGCCGGGCGGCGCGGGCCGGGCGGCTCGAGCGGGAGCCGGTCGGCGCCCGTGGCCGGCTGCGGGTCGCCGCTGATCTTGCCGGAGCCGAGGTGCAGGACGCCGGCCCCGGTCGTCGGCAGCACCATGCCGAGCTTCTCGGCGGCCGCGGCGACGTGCGCCGGGTCGTTCAGCAGCTGGAGGTCCATCTCGAGCGCCTCCTGCTGGGCGCCGAGGTCGGTGGCCTGGTTCTGCAGGGCCGTCTCGCGGAAGGAGGCCTGCTGCATCGAGGTGTTGAACATCAGCAGCCCGACCACGCCGCCGAGCAGGATGATGCTGACGAAGGTCACGAACGGCACCCGCGGCGCCTGGGTGCGGCGGCGCGGGACGACGGTCAGCCGGGCCCGCTGCAGGGCCGCCTGCGCGAGGCGCGGGGCGACGTACGGGAGCCGGTTGCGGAGGGGCGAGGTGGAGGACATCAGACGGCTCCCTTGCCAGACGACGTGTTCGGACGGGTGGTCGCTTTGGTGCGCTCGATCGCGCGCAGTCGGACGGAGGCGGCGCGAGGGTTCTCCTCGACCTCCTCGGGCGTGGCCTGCTCGGCGCCCCGGGTCACCAGCCGGTACGACGGCTCGGCGCCCTCGGGCACGAACGGCAGGTCGTCGGGCACGTCGAGCCGGCTCGCGGCGGCGAAGACCCGCTTGACCATGCGGTCCTCCAGGGAGTGGTAGGACTCGACGACTACCCGGCCGCCGACGCCGATCGCGTCGACCGCGGCGGGCAGGGCGCGCTCCAGCACCCGCAGCTCGTCGTTGACCTCCATCCGCAGCGCCTGGAAGGTGCGCTTGGCGGGGTGGCCGCCGGTCCGCCGGGCCGGGGCCGGGATCACGTCGTAGAGGAGCGCGACGAGGCGGGCCGAGCTCGTGAACGGCTCGACCTGGCGCTCGCGCACGACGGCGTCGGCGATCCGGCGCGCCATCTTCTCCTCGCCGTACTCCTTGAGGACCCGGGCCAGCTCGGCGGCGGAGTAGGTGTTGAGGACGTCGGCCGCGGTCGGGCCGCTGTCCCCCATCCGCATGTCGAGCGGCGCGTCGACGGCGTAGGCGAAGCCGCGCTCGGGCAGGTCGAGCTGCATCGAGGAGACGCCGAGGTCGAAGAGCACGGCCGCGACCTCGGTCCGGCCCTGACCGGCGACGACCTCGGCGATCTCGTCGTAGACGGCCTGGACGCCGGTGAACCGGTCGCCGTACGGCGCCAGCCGCTCCCTGCTCATGGCGAGCGCACGGGGGTCGCGGTCGATGCCGATGACGCGGGAGCCGGGGCAGCGCTCGAGGACCGCCTCGCTGTGGCCGCCGAGCCCGAGCGTGCAGTCGACGAGGACGCTGCCCTCGCGTTCGAGCGCGGGCGCGAGGAGGGAGACGACCCGGTCCAGCAGGACGGGGACGTGGCGCGGGCTGCCCATGGTCCTCAGCGCCCGGCCAGGTGGGTCAGGACCAGCAGGAGCACGCAGCCCACGGACAGCGCGGCCGAGAAGGCCATCAGGGTGAGGGCGTCGCGTGCCTGCTCGCGGACGCGGCGCTCACCGGAGACCTCCGGTGACTGCGTGCGAACGACGCTCATGCTCTCGACCCCTCGACCCTGGGACTGGACTGGCTGCCAAATGGGGCGGATCCGCAGAGCCAGGTCCCGGCCCGCTCCCGTTCCGGTGTTCGGGATGCCGTCTGGTGCCGGGGAAGGTGCCCCAGAAGGCGGTGGTTCGCCTGTCGCCTGTGGCCGGGGAAGGTGCTACAGGAGACAGGACTCGGGAGCGGGAACGGGCTGAGACCTCGTCCTGCGGATCCGCTGTTGTGTTGTCGGTGGTGCTGCGTCGGCCCGGGGGGCCGGGGTGGTGCCGGTGGCGGCTCAGTCGTCGTCCTCGTCGAGGTCGGCGAACTCCTCCAGCGCCTCGAGCTGGAACTCGCGCCATGCGGCGGGGTTCCAGATCTCCAGGCGGTCCCGGACACCGATCACGACGACGTCGCGCTCGAGTCCGGCGTACTCACGCAGGTGGGCCGGGATGCCGATCCGTCCCTGCTTGTCGGGGGTGCTCTCGTCGCCGCCGGCGAAGAGCACCCGGGCGTAGCGCCGGGCGGCGCGGTTGGTCATCGGCCGGGCGGCCTGCCGCTCGGCCTCCTCGGCGAAGACATCGGTCGGCCAGACGACCAGGCACTTGTCCTGTCCCTGTGTGACCACGAGGCCCTCCGCCAGTCGATCCCTGAACTTCGCCGGGAGGAAGAGGCGGCCCTTGTCGTCGAGCTTCGGGGTGTAGGTGCCCATGAAGAGCATCCGGGCCACCCCCAGCCGTCCCACCGGACTCCGCCGTCCTCCACTTTCCCCCACACTACTCCACTTTCCCCCACCGTCAACCACCGACGCTCCCCTTCGCGCGGCGTGGTGCACCACCCGCGCCCCCAAATGCGCAGGTCAGCGCCTTGGTGGCGGTGGTGGAGCGAAGTGGAGGAGAAGTGGGGCGCCGGTGGGGCGCGCGAGGATGTCCGCGTCGGACCCGCCACGCCGACCAGCCGCGCCGTAGGGTTGCTCCACCGCAGCGAGGTGGCTGCTGAGAGAGGGAGAACGCCGTGGAGTCGCCGAGCACCGACGTCGACAGCGTGGCGCGCGTCGCCGGCCGCATCCAGGCCAATGTGGAGAAGGTGATCGAGGGCAAGGGCGAGGTCGTCTCCGCCGCGATCGTCGTCCTCCTGGCCGAGGGCCATCTGCTCCTCGAGGACGTCCCGGGCGTCGGCAAGACCATGCTGAGCAAGGCGCTCGCCCGCAGCATCGACTCGACGGTCCGCCGCATCCAGTTCACGCCGGACCTGCTGCCCTCCGACATCACCGGCGTGTCGGTCTACAACCAGTCCACGCGGGAGTTCGAGTTCCGCCCCGGCGGCGTGTTCGCCAACGTGGTCATCGGCGACGAGATCAACCGGGCCTCCCCCAAGACCCAGTCCGCCCTCCTCGAGTGCATGGCCGAGCGCCAGGTGACCGTCGACAACGTCACCTACCACCTCGAGTCGCCGTTCATGGTGATCGCGACGCAGAACCCGGTCGAGATGGAGGGGACCTATCCCCTGCCGGAGGCGCAGCGCGACCGCTTCCTCGCCCGGGTCTCGATCGGCTACCCCGTGCCCGCCGCGGAGATCGCCATGCTGGCCAACCACGGCGAGGTCAGCCCGCTCGACGACCTCGAACCGGTCACCGACAGCGCCGAGATCCGCAAGATGTGCGCGATCGTCGGCCAGGTCCACGTCTCCGACACCGTGCAGCGCTACGCCGTCGCGCTCACGGCCGCCACCCGGCAGACACCCGAGCTGGTCCTCGGCGCGTCCCCGCGCGCCACCCTCCACCTGGTCCGCGCCGCGAAGGCGCGGGCCGCACTGCACCGGCGCGACTACGTCCTCCCCGACGACGTGCGCGCCCTGGTGCAGCCCGTCCTCGCCCACCGGCTGCTCCCCAGCGCCGAGGCGGCGATCGGCGGTCGCACGGTGGCGACCATCCTGGAGGGCATCGCCGCCCAGGTCCCCGTGCCCGAACCGTCGTCGTGAGCTGTGCCCGATGCGGCGACATCTGTCCTCCCTGACCCTCCGCGGTCGCGCGTTCCTGGCGGCCGGAGCGACGGCGGTGGTGTGCGCGATCGGCTTCGGCCAGCCGGCCCTGACCCGGGTCGGGGTGCTCATGATGGCGCTGCCGCTGCTGGCGGCGCTCGTGGTGAGCCGTCGGCGGCACGACCCCGAGGTGGCCCGCGTCGTCTGGCCGCGTCTGCTCCGTGCCGGCGAGACCGCCCGGATCGACCTCACCATCTCCAGTGACCGCAAGCGCGCCGACGGCGCGCTGCTGGTCGAGGACACCGTGCCCTACGCGCTCGGCGGGCGCGCCCGCTTCGTACTGCAGGGACTCGGAGGCGCCTGGGAGCGCACCGTGTCCTATCCCGTCCGGTCCGACATCCGGGGCCGCTACGAGGTCGGCCCCGTCGTGGCCCGGCTCGCGGACCCGTTCGGGCTGGTGGAGCGCCGCCGACCGATCGGCGGCACCGCCCAGCTCACCGTGACCCCCCGGGTCGTCCCGCTCCCCTCGATCCCGCTGACCGGCGGCTGGCAGGGCGCCGGGGACCACCGCCCCCAGGCCTTCGCGTCCGGGTCCGCCGAGGACGTCAGCGTCCGGGAGTACCGTCGTGGCGACGACCTGCGGCGGGTCCACTGGCGCAGCTCGGCCCGGATCGGCGAGTTGATGGTGCGCCGCGAGGAGCAGCCCTGGGAGGCCCACGCGACGGTCCTGCTGGACAACCGTCGACTCGCCCACCGCGGCCAGGGAGCGGCGTCCAGCCTCGAGACGGCCGTCATCGCCGCCGCCTCCGTGACCGTCCACCTCGAGCAGCACGGGTACGTCGTGCAGCTGTGCACCGCCGACGGGATCGGCGGCGGGGCCCTCGGCGATCCCACGGTGGGCGCCGAACGCGCGCTCGAGCACCTGGCCGTCCTCGAGATGTCCCACCGGGCGACGCTCGACGTCGGCTGGTCGGGCGAGCAGGCCCGCGGAGGGGTCGTGGTGGCCGTCCTCGGCGGCTTCCTCCCCGACGACACGGCCGCACTGCGCCGGATCCGGCACGACGCCGGCGTCGCGCTCGCCCTCGTGCTCGACGTCGGCCAGTGGTCGACCGGCCGCGAGGGGCTGGGCGGCGACGCCGCCGCCCCGGTCACGTCACTGGCCTGGCGGGCCACCGCGCTGGGCCCGCGCGACCAGCTGGACGCGTCGTGGCGAGAGCTCGGCCGGGCGCCCGTCCGCGGAGGTGCGCGCGGATGAGCCGGTCCCCCAGGAGCGAGCGGCGCGGCCCGTTCGGACCGTCGCTGCTGACCGGCGTGCTCGCCGTCCTGACGACCTGGGCGGCGCTCACGGCCTGGCGCGGCTTCGTCGAGATCCCCGGCACCTATCTCCGTCCGCTCGCGATCCTGGCCGGACTGCTCGCGGCCAGCGGTGCCACGCTGCGCTGGCTGGGCACCCCCCGCTGGCTCACCACCCTCGTCCAGACCGCGCTGACGCTGCTCGTGGTCGCGCGCCAGGTCACCGGCTCCCTCGTGCCCACCGGCGACACCGCCTCGGCGATCTGGCACGCCCTGGAGATCTCGGTGGACAGCGCCCGCCGCTACGCCGCGCCGATCGGCGAGCAGGTGCCACCGGTCTGGCCGCTCCTGGTCGTCGCGGGCGCCGCCGTCCTCCTGCTCGTCGAGACGCTCGCGTGCACGCTACGCAAGGTGCCGGCCGCGGGACTGGTCCTGCTCGCGGTCTACGCGCTGCCCAGCGGCGTGCTCGACGGAGGCCCGGACGTGTGGAGCTTCGTCGGCGCCGCCGCCGGGTTCCTGGCCCTGCTGCATCTCGAGTCCCGTGACCAACTCCTGCGCTGGGGACGCACGGTGGGCCCCGACGAGGACCTGCTGTGGCGGGGCGATCCGCTGCGCGAGGCGATGCGCGCCGGCGCCGGCCGGATCGGGGTGGCGGCGACCACCCTCGCGCTGGTGATCCCCGCCTTCTTGCCGTCGGCGGGCGTGAACGTGCTCGACCTGGGGACCGGGGGCGGCAACGGCGACATCCGGATCCGCAAGCCGATCGCCGACATGCGCCGCGATCTGCAGCGGGGGCGGGACGTGCCGCTGATCCGGATCCGGACCGACGACCCGGCCCCGTCGTACCTGCGGGTCTCCGTGCTCAACCGCTACACCGGCGACGAGTGGAGCAGCGGCGACCGCGACGTGGCCCGCGACGACCGTGCCGACGGTGCCGTGGCACGTCCACCCGGGCTATCGACCGAGGTGCGGAGCACCGAGCACGAGTACGACGTCGCGATCACCGAGGAGTTCGACTCGACCTGGCTGCCGACCCAGTATCCCGTCGCGGCCGTCGACGCGCCCGGCGACTGGCGCTTCGACCCCTCCACGATGGACTTCCTCGCCGCCGACGACGATCTCGACACCCGCGAGCTCGACTACACGATGACCGCGCTGAGCCTGGACTTCGGCACCGAGCGCCGGTTCTTCCGCGACTCCGCGGCCGACGACGTGGCGGACGAGGTCCTGCACCTGCCGGGCAACGTGCCGCCGATCGTGCGCAATCTCGCCATCGACGTCACCGAGGGCGCGACCTCGGACTACGAGCGCGCCCTGCTGCTGCAGCGGTGGTTCCGCCAGGACGGCGGCTTCACCTACGACCTGACCAAGGCCCCGGAGGGAACGGGGAACCAGACGCTGGAGGGCTTCCTGGCCCGCAACGGCAGGGTGGGGTACTGCGAGCAGTTCGCCTCCGCGATGGCCGTCATGGCGCGGACCCTCGGCATCCCCGCGCGGGTGGCGGTCGGCTTCCTCCAGCCCGACCGGATCGGCGACGACAGCTGGGAGTACAGCAGTCACGACCTGCACGCCTGGCCGGAGCTGTACTTCGCCGGCTCGGGCTGGGTGCGCTTCGAACCCACGCCCTCCGGGCGCGTCGAGGACGTTCCCGCCTACACGCGGGTGCCGGTCGCCGGCGGCAGCGACGACCCGCGCGGCGGTCCGACCGCGGCCTCGTCCGCGACACCGGGCGCGACCGCCACCGTCGCACCCAGCGCGGGTCCGAGCCGGCGCCCCGACATCGACCGCGACCCCGGCACCGCCGCGACCGGCGACGACGGAGGCATCCCCACTCCCCTGCTCGTGGGCGGGTTGGTCGTCCTCGTGCTCGTCCTGCTCGGTGGGGCGGCTCTCGGCGGCCCGGCATCGGTCCGCGCCCGCGCCCGGCGGCGTCGGCTCGCCGGTTCGCCCGACGACGTGTGGAGCGAGGTACGCGCGACCGCCCTCGACCTGGGCCGGCCCTGGCCGGACGGCCGCTCCCCCCGCGAGGCCGGACGTCTCCTGCTCGATCACCTCGGCGCCCCGGGCGACGCCACCGCCGAGCGTCCGCGCACCGGCGCCGAGGCCGCGCCGGAGGCCGCGGACGCACTCGAGCGCCTGGTGCTCGCCGTCGAGCGGGCCCGCTACGCGCGTCCCTCAGCGGTGGCGACACAGGAGCGCACCACCCTCGCCGAGGACGGCGCACGCGTGGTCGCGGCGCTCGAGGCCGGCGTCGCGCCGGGCGTACGGCGCCGGGCGCGCTGGATCCCGCTCTCGGTCTGGCGCCGCTAGACCCAGGGCCCGCTGGTCACCGCAGTGGCGCGAGGAGCTTGGTTCGCAGGCCCTCCGGCGGGTAGGTCTCCTCGAGACGGGTCTGGAGTTCGGAGCCGAGCCGCAACTGCTCGCTCAGGTAGGCCTCTACCTCGGCCCGATGACGCAGGTAGTAGGAGAAGATCGCGTAGACATCGGCCAACGGAACGATCTCGTGGTCGTCGTGGATCGCCTCGGGTGACTCACCCCGCTTGAAGGCGGCCACGAGGATGTCGAGGGAGATCCGGGTGCCAGGCACCATGAGCCTGCCGGCCTCGTCTCGGACCAGCGGAACCGGCTCGGGTTCGATTGCCGCGACCGTCATCGCGAAGGCACCTCCTGTGGTGACAGCGTACCGGCACCTGCTCCGATACGGGTCGAGCCGGCGAGGGCCGTGCGGTGCCGGTGGAGAGGCGACACGCTCGGCCCGAAGACTCCGCGTGGCCGCCGGGCGGACCGGGGTTCCGCCGGGGTCAACCGCGCGGCCGGCAGCGTGGCGGACGCGCGCAGCGCATCGGGCGACGCCCGCGGTCCGAGCGCAGCGAGGACCGGGCGGCGAGCTCGATATCCGACACGCTCGGCCCGAAGACTCAGAACCCGCGGTCCTTGCGGCGGCGCCACCGCGCCTGGAGGGTGTCCATGAAGCCCGAGGACCGGCCGTGCCCGTGGCTGCGGCCGCGTCGGCCGCCGTCGACGACACCGAAGCCGGACGGGTGGGACGAGACATGCGGCGCGGCACCGGGGCGCTGGCCCCGCAGGGAGCCGAGCAGGATGGTGGCGGAGGCGAGCATGATCAAGAACCCCGCGACACCGACGGGCCAGTAGCCGCTGACGGCTCCTCCCATCATCACGGCGACGCCGACGGCGAAGACGACGCCGGCGAGGATGGCCCGGCGACGGGCCGCTTGCCGGAGGGTCGTGCCCCGCAGGGTGGACGCGAACTTGGGGTCCTCCTCGCTGAGGGCGCGCTCCATCTGCTCCAGCAGTCGCAGCTCCTCTTCCGAGAGTGGCACCGAATCCTCCGACACGTGTGAGGCGGTTCTCCGCCGATGACTCTTCCTCCAAGTGTAGGCAGGCATCTCCAGCGGGGGTAGGGGCGTCCCCCGAAATTGTCGGGTGGGCTCGCTGCGGACCCTTCGCGAGACGGCCGGGATCAGAGCAGGCTCGCGCGACGCACGGCGCTGTGACCGAACCGGTCGACGGCCCGGTCGACGGCCCGGTCGGCGTCGATCCACCCCGGGTCGCGCTCCCCCAGGGCCAGTTGGCGCCCGTCCCCGGCGCGCTCGTGCCGCAGCCCTTCGACGCGCACGCCCACCAGGCGCACGGCCGCGGACCGGGGCCGCCGGGCGTCGAGGAGACCGTCGAGCAGGACGACCGCGACGGCGTAGACCTCCTGGGTGACGTCGGTGCGCTCCGGCAGCGTGCGCGATCGCTGCACGGTGGTGAAGTCGGCGAAGCGGACGGTGACCGTGACGGTCCGGCCGGTGCGTCCCGCGCCGCGGACCCGGGCCGCCACCCGGGCGGTCAGGCGGAGCAGCTCGCGGCGCAGCGCGGCCCGGTCGCGGATGTCGAACGCGAGGGTGTGCTGGGCGCCCATGCTGCCCTCGGGCTCGCCCTCCCCGAAACCGAAGACGCCTGCGCCGCCGGCGACCAGCTCCGTGCGGTCGGTCCCCCACACCAGGGCGTGGAGGTGACCGCCCAGGTGGTGACCGACCATCCGGCGGAGGAGGTCGACGGGGATCGCGGCGACGTCGCCAACGGTGATCAGGCCGAGCCGGTGCAGGCGCCGGCGGGTGGCCTCGCCGACGCCGTAGAGGTCACCGACGTCGAGCGGATGGACCTCGGCCACGAACCGCTCCGGGCGGATCACCCGGACGCCGTCGGGCTTGGCCTGTCGACTCGCGAGCTTGGCCACCGAGACCGAGGCGGCGATGCCGACCGAGCAGGTGATGCCGTGCTCGGCGCGTACGCGGGAGCGCAGCCGCTCGGCGATCGCCTCCGGTGGGCCGAAGAGCCGGACCGCCCCGCGGACGTCGAGGAAGGCCTCGTCGAGCGAGGTGACCTCGACGACCGGTGTGATCGTGCGGAAGGTCTCCATGATCGCCTTGGACACCGGCGTGAGCAGGCCGAAGTCGGGCGGCATGGTGACGGCGTGGGGGCACAGGCGCGCCGCCTCGGCGCCGGGCATCCCGGAGCGGATGCCGTAGCGGCGAGCGGGGTAGTTGGCCGAGAGGACGACGCCGCGGTGCCCGCCGCCGACGACCACGGGGACGTGCTGGAGCTCGGGTCGGTCGCGGATCATGACGGACGCGTAGAAGGCGTCCATGTCGACGTGGAGGATCGGGCAGGCGACGCTCACGGCCCGCTCCTGGAGCGGGGTCGGCGGGCCGGGTGCCGCGGGCCCGGGTCAGGAGGCGGCGTGCGCCAGGACGTGGAGCTGCGTGGCGAGCGGGAGGTACTCCGGGCGCTGCGCGACGGCACGCTCGAGTTCGACGAGGGCCGCGGCCGCACCCGGCTCCTGGTCGACGAGAGCGGCCGGGACCAGGTCGGCGAAGACGCGCACCGCGTGGACCGAGCCCGCGCCGAAGCCGTGCTCGGCGAGCAGTGCGGCGACCTCGTCGGCCGTGAACCGGCGACCGGTGCGCGCATCGACCGGGGCGCGGTCGTCGAGCAGTGCCCGGGCGTGCTGGAAGTGCCCGGCCATGGCCCGGGTGATGACGGAGGCGTGACGCTGCCCGACCACCAGGCTGAGCAGCCCGCCCGGCCGCAGCACCTGGCCGATCCGGTCGAGGGCGAGCGCCGGGTCGACGACCTCGAGCACGCCGTGGCACAGCACGACGTCGGCACTGCCGGCGCCGACCACGTCGACCAGGTCGGCGACGTCGCCCTGGAGCCCGGAGACCTCGACGCCGACCTCCTGGGCTCGCCGCGCGAGGGCCGCCAGGGCGTCCGGGCTCGGGTCGACGACGCGGACCCGATGGCCGGACTCGGCCAGGCGCACCGCGAAGCCGCCGGTGCCGCCACCGAGGTCGACCACCTCCCGCGGTCCGTCCGCGAGCGCCGACTCCAGGGCGTCCCACACGACCGCGGTGCGGACCGATCCACGCTGCTCGCGAGAGGCCATGGGCCGAACATTAGTGGCATCCGGGAGTCAGGCCGGCAGGCGCTCCGTCACCCGACCGCGAGGCCGGCGAGCTGCTCGCCGAGCGGGACATGGGGCGTCAGTCCGAGAGCCTGCTCGACCAGGGCGAGGAAGCGGTCCGCGTCGCGGACCAGGTCGTCGGCCTCGCGCTCGCTCGCCGCCCGCGCCGAGCCGGCCTCGGCGGCCGCGCGCTTCGCCGCGCCCGCCGCGAAGAAGGCGGCCCACTCCGACAGCTCGGGGGCGACCTCGGCGAGCAGCACCCAGGCGTTGCGCTGCGCCCGGCGGCGCCCGGCCGCGGGCCGGGCGCGCGCGGCCAGGAGCGCTGCGGCGGCCCGCAGCGCGGCGACATGCGCGCAGGCGTAGCGGGTGGCCACGTCGCGGGCCGCCACCGCCTCACTCAGGGATTCTGCCGACCGGATGAGGTAGTTGTGGGTGGTCGCCGGCAGCGCGTGCGGGCTGACCGTGACGGGGGCGGACTGCTGGGCCACGGCGGCTCCTCCTTCGAGTGGATTCGAACACCTGTTCGAACGACTCGAAGGTACACCCCGGGTCCGACACGACTCAAGCGTCCGGGTGGCCGGGCCTCTTCCCGCCACGGCCGGCGGGCGCCGACTCCCCCGATCCCTGCGCGTCCGGCTCCGCGTCGCCCGGGCGGCTCGCGCCCCGGCCGGCCTCGCGGACGTACCCGGCGCTCTGCGGGTGCCACAGGAAGACCAGGGTCACCGCGCCGATCACGGCGGCGGCGATCGCCATCCCGTCGACCATCGTCGGCGGGTCGGTGCGCACCGTCGCGACCGCGACGAGGATCACGCCGACCACGATCGCCGCCAGCGCGTGGCGCGCCCAGTCGTAGCCGGTGCGGAAGAGCGCGATCAGCGTCGCGGCCAGCACGGCCGTGACGCCGTACAGGACCAGGATCACCGGCACGAACTCGACCGGCTGCACGGTGCTGTCACCGACCTGCATCGGCGACCACACGCTGCCCAGGTCGTCGCGGCGGGCGACGACCAGCACGCACACCAGCAGGCCGGCCGCGACCAGGAACCACAACAGCCAGCACGCGATCACGACGGCGGGCGGCCGGGCCTGCTGCTCGGTCTCGGGCATGCTTCCTCCAGTCCGTGGGTGGTGTCGTGCTCGGTAGGGTCGTCCCCATGTCGGCCGAGCATCCCTCGATCACCCGGTTCCGCGACGAGCACCAGCGCCGGGGCGGAACCGGCGAGATCGTCATTCTGCCCGACTCGGTCCACACGGCCGCACTCGCCGCCGAGGCGCTGGGGTGCGAGGTGGGGGCGATCGCCAACAGTCTGCTCTTCGACGCCGACGCGAGCCCGGTCCTCGTCCTCACCTCGGGCGCCCACCGCGTGGACACCGCCCTGGTCCGGGCGACCATCGGCGGTCCCGAGCTGCGCCGCGCCCAGCCGGAGTTCGTCCGTGAGCACACCGGCCAGGTGATCGGCGGGGTGTCCCCCATCGGCCATCCCGCCCCCGTGCCGACCTACCTCGACTCCTGGCTGCGACGTCACGACGTCGTCTGGGCGGCCGCGGGCCACCCGGCCGCGGTCTTCTCGACGACCTACGACGAGCTCCTCGAGCTGACCGGCGCCACGCCGATCGACGTCGCGAAGGACTGAGGCGACATGGCACGGATCGTCGTCGTCGGCGGCGGCCTGGGCGGCATGGCCGCGGCCGCACGACTGGCCAAGCTGGGCCACGAGGTCGCGCTGCTGGAGGCGTCCCACCGGATCGGCGGGGCGATCGCCCCGGTCGAGCGCGACGGTCACGTCTGGGACGCCGGTCCGGCCTCGACGCTGCTGCCGGCGGCGTTGCGCGACCTGTTCCGCAAGTCGGGACGCCCGCTCGAGAAGGAGCTGGGGGCCGATCTCGAGCCGCTCCCCGTGCTGCGCGAGCACCGGTTCGCCGACCGTACGTCGGTGCGACTCCCGGGCGGATCGCGAGCCGAGCAGATGGCCGCGTTCGACGAGCTGGGCGCCGGTCTCGGCGCCAAGTGGACCGAGCACGTCGACGTCTACGGCCCGGTCTGGGACGTGTTGCGCCGCCACTACGTGGAGGAGCCCTGGGACCCGCGCGGCAAGGGCACGGTCCCGAAGGAGCTCAACGGGCTGTTCGACATCCGCGAGACCCTCTACAAGCGGCTCCGGCACGCCTTCCGCGACGAGCGGCTGGCGCTCGTCGCGGGACACCCCGCGATCGCCGAGGGGCACGACCTGCGCAACGTTCCGTCGTGGGTGGGCGTCACCTCCTTCCTGGAGCAGCGCTTCGGCGGGTGGCGGGTGCCCGGCGGCATGGGCCGGATCGCGACCCTGCTGGGCGGGCGCCTCGAGACCCGGGGCGTGCAGGTCCGCACCCGGGTCGAGGTGGAGGACCTCGTGGTCCGCGACGGGCGCGTGGCCGCGGTGCGCACGTCGGACGGCGACGCGGACGCCGACGTCGTGGTCGTCGCGATCGACCCGCGGCGCCTGCCCGCGCTGGCGCCGTACGTCGAGCGCACGATGCCCGCGATCCCGCCCGTCGTGGCGCACGTCGGCCTGACCGGCGAGCTGCCCGACCTGCCCCACGAGCTGGTCATTCACGAGGAGCCGCTGCTCACCGTCCGGACCGGCGGCATCGCGCCGGAGGGCGGCGCCGCCTGGACGATCCACGGCCGCGGCAAGATCGCCGAGGACCTCCTCGACGCGCTGGCGCGGCACAGGATCGACATCCGCGAGAACGTCGTGACCCGGGTCGACCTCTCCCCCCGCGATCAGGTCGAGCAGTGGCGCGGCTCGCCGATGGGCGTGCTCTGGCAGGGCCGCGGCACGGTCCGCCGCCGGATCGGCCCGGGCACCCCGATCACGGGCGTCTACGCCGCCGGCGCGCACACGGCGCCGGGCGCGGGCGTGCCCTTCGTGACGCAGTCGGCAGCGCTCGTCGCGCAGCTCGTCGGTCCCGCTTGAGACTCAGACCGTGATCTGGAGGGCCTCGAAGATCTCCAGCGTCGCCTTGGAGCGGTTCAGCGTGTAGAAGTGCAGCCCGGGCGCGCCGCCGGCGAGCAGCTCGTCGCACAGCTCGGCGGCCACCTTGATGCCCTCGGCACGCACCGCGGCGGGGTCGCCGTCGTGGGCGCTGATCCGCGCGACGATGTCGTCGGGCACGCTCGTGCCGATCAGCTCCCCCTGCCGGCGGATGGCGGCCAGGTTCAGGATCGGCATGATGCCCGGGAGGATCGGGATGTCCACGCCGCGGGCGCGGACCCGGTCGACCAGCGCGAAGTAGTCGGACGCGCGGAAGAACATCTGGGTGACCGCGAACTCCGCGCCCGCCCGGGCCTTGGCGACCAGCACATCGGCATCGGCGTCGAGGGACTCCGCGGAGGGGTGGCCCTCGGGGAAGGCGGCGATGCCGACCCGGAAGTCGCCGCGCGAGCGGGCCAGCTCGACCAGGTCGACGGCGTAGTTCAGCCCGCCCTCGGTGGGGGTCCACTCGGCGCGCGGGCCCTCCTGCGGGTCGCCGCGCAGTGCCATGACGTGGCTGACGCCCTCGGCGACGTAGGAGTCGAGGATGCCCTCGAGCTCCTCGCGGGTGTGGCCGACGCAGGTCAGGTGCGCCATCGGGACCATCGAGGTCTCCCGGGCGATCCGCCCCGTGATCGCGACCGTCTTGTCGCGGGTGCTGCCGCCGGCGCCGTAGGTGACGGACACGAAGGTCGGCCGGTACGGCTCCAGGGCGCGGATGGCGTCCCACAGCTGGGCCTCACCCGCCTCGTCCTTCGGAGGGAAGAACTCGAAGGAGAAGGATCGCCCGCCCTCGCGGAGGATCTCGCCGAGGGAGCGTCCGGCACCGGTAGTCATGGGCCGCAGTGTAGGTGGCCGAACGGGGTCGGGGCCGGGCATCTCGCCGATCCCGGGTGTCACTAGGCTCACTCGGGTGACACAGCAGGCGTGGGACCCGACCGCTTTCCGGACCGAGGTCCAGGCCACGCTCGACGCGTTCCTGGCCGACCAGGCCACCCGCCTCGCCCCGCTCGGCGGCGACGCCGCGCGGCTGCTGTCCGAGGCGCGGGTCACCGTGACCGGCGGCAAGCGGTTCCGCGCCGCGTTCTGCCACTGGGGGTACGCCGCGATCGCCGGCGCTCCCGCCGCGGCCCAGGCCGAGGCGGTACGGCGGGCCGCGGCCGCGCTGGAGCTGCTGCACGCGAGCGCGCTGGTCCACGACGACCTGATGGACGCCTCCGACACCCGGCGCGGCCGCTCCGCGACCCACCGCACGTTCGAGGGCGCGCACCGCGCCGACGGCTGGCGCGGCGACCCGGAGCAGTACGGCGCCGCGGCCGCGATCCTGCTCGGCGACCTGCTGCTGTCCTGGTCCGACGAGCTGCTGCGCCGCTGCGGGCTGGGCTGGGACCGGGTCGGACCCGCCCTCGACGTCTTCGACCTGTGCCGCTCCGAGGTGATCGCCGGGCAGTTCCTCGACGTCTCGGTGCAGGCACGCGGCCGGGCCGATGTCGCCCAGGCGATGACCGTGCTGCGCTACAAGTCCGCGAAGTACTCCATCGAGCGGCCGATCCACGTCGGTGCGGCGCTCGCCGGCGCGGACGCCGCCACGCTCGAGCGGCTCAGCGCCTTCGGCCTCCCGCTCGGCGAGGCGTTCCAGCTGCGCGACGACCTGCTGGGCGTGTTCGGCGACCCGGCCACGACCGGCAAGCCCGCGGGCGACGACCTGGTCGAGGGCAAGCGCACCGTCCTCGTCGCGCACGCCCTGGCGCACGCCGCCCCGGCCGACGCCGAGCGGCTCGACGCCGCGCTCGGCACCGCGCTGTCCGAGGACCAGGTCGCCGACCTGCGCACGATCATCGACGGCTGCGGCGCCCGCGCGCGGGTCGAGACGATGATCGACGATCTCGCCCGCGAGGCGGTCGCGGCCCTGCGCAGCGGACAGGCCGAGGCCGGCTGGGACGCCGAGGCGTGCCGGGTGCTCGAGCAGCTGGCCGCCGCGGCGACCCGCCGCACCCGCTGACGGTCCCGAGACGCGCGGCGCGACGGGGCTACGACAGCAGCGGCAGGCCGGTCTGCGGGCCGGGACCGCGTAGCAGCACCTCGATCGCCGGATCGGCCTCGCCGCGCTGCGCCAGGACCTCGACCACCAGCTCGAAGCGGGCCGGCTCGGCACGGGCGAACCCGGACCAGCCCTCCCACAGCAGGACGGTCGGCCCGGCCAGGTCGCGCAGCACGTCGTTGAAGGCGTCGAGGCTGCGCCCGGCGAAGTGGTCCGCGACGCCGACGGCATCGCCGATCACCCGCAGGACGGGCTGCGAGGCGTCGAGGGCGAGCGTGTCGGCGTACCCGAACCGCCAGCCGGCGTGCTCGACCGCGCGCCGGACGTCGGCGACGTCGAGCCCCGACTCCCAGCGGTGCACGCCCGGGGCGTGCCGCCCGGCCAGGACGGCGGCGAGGCCGCTCACCGGCTCTCCCGGATGCGCTCGAACGACTCGTAGTGGTCCGCGGTCCAGTACAGCTCTCCCGCGTCGCCGGCGATGATCCGGCGCGCGCCGCGGTGGTCGAGACCGGGCGTGTCGACCGTGTACTCCGCGTAGTAGCCGCGCG
Organism: Nocardioides segetis; assembly: GCF_051390595.1. Taxonomy (NCBI): domain Bacteria; kingdom Bacillati; phylum Actinomycetota; class Actinomycetes; order Propionibacteriales; family Nocardioidaceae; genus Nocardioides; species Nocardioides segetis. The sequence continues at coordinate 109,291 of NZ_JBNINR010000002.1, forward strand.
GCCGGTCCGGCAGCAGGCCCTCGAAGTTGCCGAAGGTGGAGCCGTCCTTGCCGGGGTGGGGGAACGGGCCGCCGGTCTCGATCAGCGCCACGGTCGCGGCGGCCTCGGGCGGCAGGTCGGCGAGGTCGACGTACGCGATGCCGTCCTCGTCGGCCCCGGGCGCCTCCTCCGCCGTCTCCTCCGGCGTCGCCTCGGCTGTCCCCTGGTGGGTCGCGCTCGGCGAGGCCGAGACGCTCGGGCCGTCGCTCGCCCGGGCCGGGTCGGCGTCGTCGGAGCCGCCGGACTGCAGCCACCAGACCCCGACCAGCAGGACGACGGTGACGAGCGTGGAGACGACCTGGGTCGTGCGCCGGCTCAGCCGCGGCACGGGCGCGTCCTCAGAGCGCGAGGGCCTGGGCCCGGCGCTTGACCTCCGAGCCGCGGTTCTCCCGCAGCGCGTCGATCGCGCGGCCGGGCAGATCGGCGTCGAGGAAGATCCACGCGATGCACTCCCGGTCGTCGAAGCCGTTGTCGTGCAGGAGGGTCAACAGCCCGGGCAGGCCCTTGACCGGCTCGCCGTCGACGAGGAAGAGCGCCGGGACGCCCTGGGGGCGGCCGGGACCGGGCTTCGCGGCGGCGAGCTGGTGCTCACGCACCATGGTGCGCACCTTGGCCGGGGTGACGCCGAGCTCGGCGGCGGCCTGGTCCCAGTCCAGCCAGTCCTCGACGAGCACGGCCAGGTCGTGGTCGGCCAGGCGCGGCTCGCTCATCGCGGGGTCCCCGGTCGGTCGTTCGCGGAGGAGCGAACCGGAGCGGCGGAGAAGCGGGTGGGGTGGTCCATGGGCCCATCCTCCCCCACCGGCGTGGCTGCGGGCGGACGTGGCCCCTCCCCGTACGATGGTCCTTCCGGTCACTTCCCCGGCCGGGCCGGAAGAACATGCACAGGAGGGTCGCTGTGCACGAAGACCAGCGCGCCCGCGGCGCCGCCGCCGCGCGGTCCGGCGACCCCTCGCCCGCCCGGTCGCCGCGGGTCGAGGACCACCAGTACGGCCGGCTGCTCGACGAGCGGTACCGCATCGGCGTGCGGATCGCCCGCGGCGGGATGGCCAGCGTCTACGAGGCCGTCGACACCCGGCTCGACCGCACGGTGGCCGTCAAGATCATGCATCCGGGGCTGGGTGACGCGACGACACGCGACGACGAGTCGTTCGCCCGGCGGTTCGTGAGCGAGGCCAAGGCCGCGGCCCGGCTCTCCCACCCCCACGTGGTCGCGGTGTTCGACCAGGGCCGCGACGACAGCGACGGCACGGTCTACCTCGTCATGGAGTACGTGCCGGGCCACACCCTGCGGGACACCATCGGCAAGGAGGCGCCGATGACGCCCGAGCGGGCGCTGGCCCTGCTCGACCCGATCCTCTCCGCGCTGGGCGCGGCGCATCGCGCCGGACTGATCCACCGCGACGTGAAGCCCGAGAACGTGCTGATCTCCGCCGACCCGCACTCGGGCGCGACGCGGATCAAGGTCGCGGACTTCGGTCTGGCGAAGGCGGTCAGTGCCGACACCCAGCACACCGCGACCAACGGCGTCCTCATCGGCACCGTCTCCTATCTCGCCCCCGAGCTCGTCGTCGAGCAGCGGGCCGACGCCCGCGCCGACGTGTACGCCGCCGGCGTGATCCTCTTCGAGCTGCTGACCGGCACCAAGCCGCACACCGGCGAGACGCCGATCGCGGTCGCCTATCGCCACGTCCACGAGGACGTCCCGCCGCCCTCCACCGTGGTGCCGGGGATCCCCGACTACGTCGACGCGCTCGTGGTCCGGGCGACCACCCGCGACGCCAGCCTCCGACCCGCCGACGCGACCGTCCTGCTGCACCACGTGCGCCGCGTCGCCCAGGCCCTCCGCGACGGCGTCCGCGAGGATCCCGAGCTGGTGGCCGACCTGCTGCCCGCGGCCCGCGCCGTCGAGGCCGGCGCCCTCACGGGCGTCGGCGGCGACACGACGCCCGAGCCGGTGAGCTCGCTGTGGGACGGCATGCCCGACCTGGTCGCCGAGGAGCCGGCCCAGCGCACGGCGGTCCGCACGGCCGTCCGCTCCGCGGCTCCCCCACCGCCGACCTCACCGCACGAGCAGACCTCGGTCATCGCCGAGCCGCCCGCGCCCCCGCCGCGGCAGAAGCGGCGGCGCGGGCGGCGGGTCGCGATCGCGCTCGTGCTGGTCGTGCTCGCGGCCGCCGTCGGCGGCACCGCCTGGTGGGTCGGCTGGGGACGGTTCACGACGACGCCCGGAGTCGTCGGACTGGACCAGGCCGCTGCGCAGGCGAAGCTCGAGAAGACCGGCCTGAGCGTCACCGTCGGCGAGGAGGTCTACTCCGAGAGCGTCGAGAAGGGCCTGGTGATCGCGACCGACCCCCGTCCCGGCGCGCGGATCCTCCCCGACGGGGAGGTCGCCCTGACGGTCTCCCTCGGCAAGGAGCGCTACGACGTCCCCGACCTCGCCGGCAAGACGGTCGAGGAGGCGGAGGCGGCGCTCGCCGAGGTGAAGTTCGTGGCCGGCCGGCCGGTCGAGCGCTGGTCGGAGACGGTCGAGGCCGGCCGGGTGATCCAGAGCCAGCCCGCCTTCGGCACCCCCGAGGCTGCGGCCCTGCCCGTCGGCACCGCGGTCACGCTCGTGGTCTCCAAGGGCCGCAAGCCGATCACGGTCCGCAGCTTCGTCGGCAAGGACGCCGACAAGGCCACCGCGGCGATGGAGAAGAAGGGACTCCGGGTCGAGGTCGCCGAGGAGCAGTACAGCGACGACGTACCCGAGGGCCGGATCATCAGCCAGACCCCCGACTCCGGCACCCTGTACCGCAACGACCCGGTCCAGCTCGTCGTGTCGAAGGGGCCGGAGCTCGTCACGGTGCCCTCGGTGCGGCTCAAGGCGACCGACGACGCGGTCGCCCTGCTGGAGGGTCTCGGCCTGGTCGTCAAGATCGAGCGCGCCGACATCTACATCAACGGCAGCGTGGCCTGGAGCACGAGTCCCGGCGGCGGCACCAAGGTGCGCAAGGGCAGCACCGTGATCCTCAACGTCGTCTGACGGCGTCGCCTGGCGGCGGGCGGGAGGCTGGTCAACCGGCCCGGACTGGCGCACCATGGGACGCGGGGGGATCCCAACCCAACGGAGTCGACATGGCCGGTCACATCATCCACGTCCACGCCACCATCCCTGCGCCGCCGGAGCAGGTCTGGGACGTCATCACCGACATCGCCCACGCCGACGACGTCCTGCGCAGCGTCAGCGAGACCGAGCTCCTCACCGAGGGGGCGTACGACGTCGGCACGGCCTGGCGGGAGCGCCGCACCGTGTTCGGGCACCACGGTCCCGAGCAGCTGCAGGTCGTCGAGTCGGAGCCGCCCCGGCGTACCGTCGTCGAGGCCGAGGTCGGCAACGACGTGATCCGCACCGCCTATCGCCTCACCCCCTCGGGCCCGGACGCGACGGGCACCCGGCTCGCGATGACGACCACCGTGGAGATGAGCCATCGCTCCGCTCTGTCGCGCGCGATGTGGGCGATGTTCGGCGGGTTCAGCTACGACCGCACCCGCAAGGTGCTCGAGCACGACCTGGAGGACATCGAGGCCGAGGCCTGCCGACGGGCGGCCTCCTCCTGATCTCCCGGTTCTGACACCTCGACGGGCCGTCGGGGTACGGTGAGCCCCGCGATGACCACCCCGACGCACTGCGCCAGCTGCGGGCACGAGCTCGGGGTCGGCCGGTTCTGCACGAACTGCGGACAGCCCGTCCCCGGCCGGCACCCCGAGGCCGCGCCCGCTGCGGGCGCGCCCGTGGTGCCTCCGCCGACCGGTCAGCTGCCGCCGGCCGCGCGCTACCCGCTCTACGCCGACGCGCCCACCGTCCTGCCACCGGCGCCACCCTCAGCACCGCCGGGAGCGCCCGGTCCCGCGCCGGCGGCGATCACCCGGCCCGTCCCGGAGCCCGCCCCGGCACCCCCGGCCCCGCCACCGGGCGCGCCTCGGGCGGGCGACCGCTCGGTCCGGCGGTGGTTGCCGTGGGCGATCGGCGTGCTGATGCTCGCCCTCGTCGCGGGCGTCGGCACGTTCCTGCTGGTCGCCGCAGGGGGCGACGACGGCGAGCGCGCCGACGACGATCGCACCGGCACGGCGACCGATCGACGCACGGACGAGACCGAGCCGACCCGCCCCGACCCGTCCGGTCGGCCACGGCCGGACCGCACCGGCACGACGGGTCCGGTCGCCGAGCCGCCCGACGACGAGGTCTCCGACCTGACGTCGACGGCCCGGGCCCAGGTCCCGGCGACGGCTCCCCCGTCACGCGACCGGCGCAACCGCCCGGTGACGTACGACGCCGAGAACATGCTCGACGACCGTCCGCGCACCGCGTGGCGGATGCCCGGTGACGGCACCGGCGCGACCCTCGTCTTCGACCTCGGCGAGGAGGTCGTGCTGACCGAGGTCGGCCTGGTCAACGGCTACGCCAAGATCGACGGCGCCGACAACTGGTACCTCGGCAACCGCCGGATCCGCGTCGTCCAGTGGGAGTTCGACGACGGCACCCGGATCACCCAGAGGCTGACCGACGGCCGGGCCCTGCAGTCCCTGCCGGTCGGGCCGGTGGCGACCACGCGGGTGGTGCTGCGCCTGGTCGAGGTGACCGCTCCCGGCGAGGGACCGGCGGGCCGGGACTTCACCGCGATCAGCGACGTCCGCCTGCGCGGCGCGCCCGCGTGAGGTCGCGCACCGGGCGGCCCCGCGCGGCCCGGACCGGCGTCAGCGCTTCTGCAGCATGCTGGCGACCTGGAAGGCCATCTCCAGCGACTGCACGCGGTTGAGGCGCGGGTCGACGACCGACTCGTAGCGGTGGGCCAGGCCCTGCTCGTCGAGCTCCTCGCCGCCGCCGACGATCTCGGTGACGTCGTCGCCGGTGTTCTCGACGAGGATCCCGGCGGGCACCGTGCCGAGCGCGCGATGCACGTCGAAGAAGCCCTGGACCTCGTCGAGGACGTCCTCGAAGCGGCGGGTCTTGTAGCCGTTCGACGCCTCGAACGTGTTGCCGTGCATCGCGTCGCACACCCACGCCACGTCGACGCCCTCGGCCGTGACCTTCTCGACCAGCGCCGGCAGGCCGTCGCGGATCCTGGCCGCGCCGAAGCGGGTGATGAAGGTCAGCCGTCCCGGCTCGTTGGCGGGATTGAGCTTGGCGGCCAGCGCGAGCGCGTCGTCCGCGGTCGCGTTCGGGCCCAGCTTGCAGCCGATCGGATTGCTGATGTGGCGGAAGTACTCGACGTGGGCGCCGTCGATCTGTCGGGTCCGCTCGCCGATCCAGACCATGTGGCCCGAGACGTTGTAGGGCTTCTCGGTGCGCGAGTCGATGCGCGTCATCGCGTGCTCGTACTCCAGCAGCAGTGCCTCGTGCGAGGAGTAGAAGTCGACCCGGTGGAACTCCTCGGGATCGGCGCCGATCGCCTGCATGAAGGTGAGCGCGCGGTCGATCTCGGCGGCCATCGCCTCGTAGTGCTGGCCGACGGGACTGTTGCGGACGAACTCGGAGTTCCAGGTGTGGACCTGGCGCAGATCGGCGTAGCCGCCGGTGGTGAAGGCCCGCACGAGGTTCAGCGTCGAGGCCGACGCGTGGTAGACGTCGAGCAGGCGCTGGGGGTCGGGCCGCCGCGACTCGGGGGTGAACTCGAAGCCGTTGACCGCGTCGCCGCGGTAGGCCGGCAGGGTCACGCCCTCGCGCGTCTCGGTGTCGGAGGAGCGGGGCTTGGCGTACTGTCCCGCGAGCCGGCCGACCTTCACGACGGGCACGGACGCGGCGTAGGTCAAGACGACGGCCATCTGCAGCAGCACGCGCAGCTTGTTGCGCGTGTTGTCGGCCGTGGCGCCGACGAAGGTCTCGGCACAGTCGCCGCCCTGGAGGAGGAAGGCCTCGCCCCGGCTGGCGGCCGCGATCTTCGCCTTCAGCTCGTCGCACTCGCCCGCAAAGACCAGCGGAGGCAGCGTGCGCAGGCGCTCGACGGTCGCGGCGAGGGCCGCGGGGTCGTCGTACGACGGCTGCTGCTTCGCTCCGATGGCGTGCAACTGCTCGAGGGACGGGAGGGTGCTCACGCCCCAAGGGTACGGCGCCCGTCGAGCGGCCGCCGAGTCGGCGGCCACCCGTGGACAGCGAAGCCCAGCGTCAGCCCCGGAACGGCCGGCAGCGTGGCGGACGCGCGAAGCGCATCGACCGACGCCCGCGGTCCGAGCGCAGCGAGGACCGGGCGGCGAGGTCGATTTCCGACACGCTCGGCCCAACCAAGGACGGAGGTCAGTCGGTCGGGTCGATGTCCATGTGCTCGATGTCGGAGAAGTGACCGCCCTCCGGCTTGTAGAAGAGCCGGGTGAGCAGCCACAGCAGGACGCCGATGCCGAGGAGCCCGGCGGCGATCTTGTACTGGATCATGTCGGCCTCGAGCCGGGCCCACGGACCGAGGAGGTAGGCGCACAGGAGCGCGCCGAGCACCGGGACCACCGTGGGGGCCCGGAATCCGCGCGACGGGTCGCGCCGCAGGACGAGACAGGCGACGTTGACGATCGTGAAGACCGCGAGCAGCAGCAGCGCGGTCGTGCCCGAGAGGGCGCCGACGATGGTGCTCTCCGAGGCCAGCCGCACGTAGGCGATCAGCCCGAACGCCAGCAGCGTGGTGAAGCCGATGGCGACGTACGGCGAGCGACGGCCGGGCAGCACCTTGCCCAGGACAGGCGGCAGCACGCGCTGCCGGGCCATGCCGTAGATCAGCCGGCTGGCCATCAGCATGTTGATCAAGGCGGTGTTGGCGACGGCGAACACCGTCATGAACGGGAAGATGTCGTCGATCGGCAGGTCGGGCGCGCCGAGCTTGACGACGTCGATGAGGATGCCCGCCTCGGCATTGGTGGGCGCGCCGATCTTGTCGGCGGGGATGACCGCGACGACCGAGATCGCGACCAGCATGTAGATGATGACCGCGATGCCGAGGCCGGTCAGCATCATCCGCGGGAAGATCCGCTCGGGATCCTTGGTCTCCTCGACCATGTTGACCGAGTCCTCGAAGCCGACCATGGAGAAGAAGGCGATCGCCGTCGCGACGGTCACCGCCATGAACAGTCCCTTGTCGTCGGGACTCTCGAAGACGGTGATCCGGTCGAGGTCGCCGTCGCCCTTGCCGATCACCCAGATGCCGATCGCGATCACGATCGCGAGCGCCGCCATCTCGACCATGGTGAGGATGACGTTGAACTTCACGCTCTCGCCGACGCCGCGCAGGTTGATCAGCGCGAGGATCAGCATGAAGGCCAGCGCGACGACGAGCACCAGCTCCTTGCTGGGCGCGTCGTTGCCGAGTCCGATCAGCAGGTTGGAGGCCAGCAGGCCCGAGGACGTCGAGGCGCTGGTGATGCCCGAGCAGACGACGGTGAAGGCGACGAGGAAGGTCACGAAATGGATGCCGAACGCCTTGTGCGCGTACAGCGCGGCGCCGGCGGCCTGGGGGTACTTCGTGACCAGCTCGAGGTAGGAGTACGCCGTCAGCGTGGCGATCGCGAACGCCACCAGGAACGGCAGCCACGCGATGCCGCCGACCTGGCCGGCGAGCCGCCCGGTGACGGCGTAGACGCCGGCGCCGAGGATGTCGCCGACGATGAACAGCAGCAGGAGGCCGGGTCCGAGGACCCGCTTCAGTTCCGGCTGGCCGTGGCCGCCCTGCGTCGTCTCTCCGGTGGTCTCCGTGGACATCTGCGTCCTTCCTTTCCCGAGGTGGAAAGTCACTCCCCGGGCTTCACCTTCGCGCAGGCCGCTCCGATTGGGAAGCATTTGCCCGGGGTGGCGGCATGTCGGGATCGTGGCGCGGCGCGACGCCCAGGGCGTCGAGGAGGCCTAGGAAGGCGCGGGCGAAGGGGTTCCCGGCCGTCCCGGCGGCCACGGCGCGCCAGTCGACCTGCTCGCGCACGGCCCGGGCCGCGGGCAGCACCGCGGTGAAGTCGCACGCGTGCTCCTCGAGCGAGGTGAGCTTGTCGGTCATCAGCACGGTGGCGGACAGCACGGGCATCCGGACCGACTCGACCTCGATCTCGTCGGCGTCGCCGAAGCGGGAGCGCTGGATCGGGTCGTTGCGGACCCGGAAGATGACGTCGACCATCGCCTCGTCGACGAAGACCTTGAACAGCCAGTCCTCCGGCGGCTGGACGACGTCGAGCCCGCTCTCGACCAGGACGTCCTCGATCCGCGGCGCGTCCTCCTCGGCGATCATGAAGTCGACGTCGTGGTCGGGCTCCGGTCCTCCCCGCGCCCACAGGCCGTAGCTGCCGGCCAACGCGAACGGCACCCCCGCCTCCTTCAGCAACACCGCGACCAGCTTGAGCGCCTCCCGCAGGTGGCTCGAGCCCACCGCACCCTCCCCTGCCTCGTCCACGTCGCAGTGGTACCCGCCCTCCGGGCTGACATGCGGCGCGTGGGGTACCGCTGCGGCGATGCGCATCGTGACGTTCAACATCCTCGGCGGCCGTACCCAGCACGACGCCGAGGTCGATGTGGCCGTGCTGCAGCGGGCGATCGCCGACCTGGATCCCGACGTGCTCGCGCTGCAGGAGGTCGACCACCTGCTCCAGCGCTCCGGGCACGCGGACCTGACGGCCCTCGCCGCCGAGGCCATGGGGGCCACCGACCACCGCTTCGTCGCCGCGCTCGCCGGGAGCCCCGGCGCCACCTGGACGGCCGCCACCGGCGACGAGCAGCCCGGCGACGCGGCGTACGGCATCGCCCTGCTGAGCCGGATGCCGATCAGCGGATGGCAGGTGATCCGTCTCCCGGCCGTGCCCACGCAGGTGCCGATGCGCTTCCCCGGCCGGCTGCTGCCGACCTGGGTGCGCGACGAGCCGAGGGTCGCGGTGAGCGCGACCGTGGAGACACCGGACGGCCCCATCACCGTCACCACCACCCACCTGTCCTTCATCCACTGGTGGAACGGGCGCCAGCTCGGGCGGCTGACGCGCTCGCTCGCCGGAGCGCAGCGGCCGCTCGTGCTGACGGGCGATCTCAACATGGGCCTGGCCCGGGCGGCGCGGGTCAGCGGGCTCACGCCGCTGGCCGAGCACGCGACCTTCCCCGCCGACCGGCCGCGCGAGCAGCTGGACCACGTCCTGGCCGACCCGCCGCTGGCCGCCCGGTCGACGGCGCGCCGGATGGCGCTGTCGGACCACCGGGCGCTGCTCGTCGACCTGGACCTCCGGCAGGCGACTAGCCGAAGAAGACCTGCGCCTCGGCGTACTCCCGCGGGGTGACCAGCTTCAGCTCGCCGGTGCCCTCGACCAGCGGCACCCGGACGATCTCGGTGCCGCGCAGGGCCACCATCACGCCGTACTCGCCCTCGGCGACGGCGTCGATCGCCTGCAGGCCGAAGCGGGTCGCGAGCCAGCGGTCGAACGCCGAGGGCGTGCCGCCGCGCTGGATGTGACCGAGCACGACCGCGCGGGCCTCCTTGCCGGTGCGCCGCTCGATCTCGTGCGCCAGCCGGTCGCCGATGCCGCCGAGGCGGACGTGACCGAAGGCGTCCTTCTCCCCGCTGACGAGCGTCATGCCGCTGCCGTCGGCGGGCACCGCGCCCTCGGAGACGACGATGATCGGGGCGTACTCGCTGCGGAACCGGGTCTCGACGTGCGCGCAGACGGCCGCGATGTCGAAGGGCACCTCGGGGATGAGCACGGCGCTCGCGCCACCGGCGATGCCGGCGTGGAGGGCGATCCACCCGGCGTGCCGGCCCATGACCTCGACCACGAGCACCCGGTGGTGCGACTCCGCTGTCGTGTGCAGCCGGTCGATGGCCTCGGTCGCGATGTTGACGGCCGTGTCGAAGCCGAACGTGAAGTCGGTGCCCGAGAGGTCGTTGTCGATGGTCTTGGGGACGCCGACGACGGCGACGCCGAGCTCCGCAAGCCGGGTTGCCACCCCGAGGGTGTCCTCCCCGCCGATCGCGACGAGCGCATCGACCCCCGCCTCGGCGAGATGGGCGGTGATCCGCTCGACGCCGCCCTCCACGGCGAACGGGTTGGTCCGCGAGGAGCCCAGGATGGTGCCGCCCCGCGGCAGGATCCCGCGACACTGCTCGATGCCCAGCGGCATCGTGCTGCCCTCCAGCGGGCCGCGCCAGCCGTCGCGGAAGCCGACGAACTCGAAGCCGTGCTCGTTCACCCCCTTGCGCACCACGGCTCGGATCACGGCGTTCAGGCCCGGGCAGTCTCCGCCCCCGGTCAGCACTCCGACGCGCATGGAACCAACCTACGTGGACACCTAGGCTGCGGACCATGACCTTCTCGATCGTGGCCCGCTCCGCCGACGGCGACAGTTGGGGCGTCGCCGTCGCGTCCAAGTTCCTCGCCGTCGGCTCGGCCGTCCCCGCCGCCGTCGCGGGCGTCGGTGCCGTCGCGACCCAGGCCGACGCCAACGTCGCCTACAAGGGACTCGCCCTGTCCCACCTCGACGAGGGCGCGACCGCGCCCGTCGCGCTGCAGCGGCTGCTCGAGGAGGACGACGGTCGCGCGCACCGCCAGGTGGGCATCGTCGACCTCGACGGGACCGCCGCCTCGCACACCGGCGCCGAGTGCATCCCGTGGGCCGGCGGCCTGACCGGCGACGGGTACGCCGTCCAGGGCAACTGCCTCGCCGGCGCCGAGGTGGTCGAGGCGATGGAGGCGGCCTGGCTCGCCGGCGCCCCGGACGCGCCGCTGCAGGACCGCCTGCTCGCCGCGCTCGCCGCCGGCGACGCCGCCGGGGGCGACCGTCGGGGCCGGCAGTCCGCGGCGATCCTCGTGGTACGCGACGGCGCCGGGTACGGCGGGCTCGACGACGTCGCGGTGGACCTGCGCGTCGACGACCACCCGACGCCGATCGAGGAGCTGACCCGGCTGCTCGACCTGCACGACCTCTACCTGACCGCGTCCACCGAGGACGAGCGGGTCCCGGTCGACGACGCCCTGCGCGCCGAGCTGGAGACCTTCGCCGCCGCGGCCGGCCACCGCGACTTCCACACCTGGGTCGGCACCGAGAACTACGAGATGCGGGTCGCCGCCGACCTGGCCTGGATCGACCGGCGGGTGCTCGCGATCGTCCGCGGCGACGGCTGAGCCGGGCAGCGCTGGAGTCACCGGTCGACCGGCGACTCCTGGGACTCAGCCCAGTCGGTCGCGCGCGGCCTGCGCGGCATCCCGCTCCGCCGCGGCGGTCCGCAGGTCGGCGGCGGCACCGTCGCGCACCTCCTCGGCCTCGGCGAGCTCCTCCTCCAGCGCCTCCGACTGCTCCTCGAGATCGGCGAGGCGGCGACGCAGCTCGTCGGTCTCGGCCTCCAGCTGCAGCGAGCGCGCGGACAGGCGCTCGACCTCGGCCGACGCGTCGTCGTGGGTGGCCCGCGCGGCGTCGTACTCCTCCGTGGCGGCGGCGAGGCGCTCCTCGGCGGCGGCGATCGCCTTGGCCACCCGGTCCGGATCGGGGACGAGATGCAGCTCGGGCGGGCCCGGCCGCGGGGCCTCGCGCGGGGTCGCGCTGAAGCCGAGTGCCTCGGGGACCGCCACGGCGCTCGCCAGGTCGTCGGCGTCCATCGGCTCGACGCCGGTGGTCCGCAGCGCGCTGACCAGCAGCCCGCTGCGGACCGCGCGGCCACACTCGACGTCGACCATCGCCGCGGTGAGCGTGGCCTCGATCTGCTCGGCGACGGCCTCGGTGACGCGCAGCCCCTCGTCGGCGGCGAGGCGCCGCGCCTGGGTGGTGACGGCGGCGGTGACCTGTCGACGCTGTCGGGTCAGGGCGCGCAGCTCGCCGGCCGACATCGCCTGCTGGGCCTCGCGCAGCGCCGCCCCGACGCTGAGCACCTGGTCGATCTGGGCCGCCTCACGGCGGACGAGCAGGTCGACGACCCAGGCCGCGGTGCTGGGCTTGCGCAGCGACTTCACCTGCGCCGCCAGCGGCGAGCCTTTGAGCTCCTTCGCGCGCGCGTCGCGGGCCGGCGTGAACTCGGCGAGCGGCAGCGCGTAGAGCTCGTCGGCGATCTCCAGCAGGTCGGCCACGCTCGGAGTCTTCCAGATCCCTCATCGGCCGGTCGGCCGCCGCTGCCCCGGTCGGTCAGACCTCGTCGTCGAGGCCCTGCTCGATGACGTAGCGGGTCAGCTCGACCCGGTTGTGCATCTGCAGCTTGCGCAGGGTGTTCTGCACGTGGTTCTGGACGGTGCGGTGGGAGAGGACGAGCCGCTCGGCGATCTGCTTGTAGGACAGCCCCTTCGCGACCATCTTGAGGATCTCGGTCTCGCGATCCGTGAGGCGCTCCCCCGGCGGCGTGGCCGGCTCGTTCATCCGCCGGAACTCGCCCAGCACCAGCGCCGCGAGCCCCGGCGTGAAGACGCTGTCGCCGGCCGCCACGCGGCGTACGGCGGCCACGAGCTCCTCGCGCGAGGCCGACTTCACCAGGTAGCCGGTCGCGCCGGCCTTGACCGCCGCCAGCACGTCGTCCTGCTCTCCCGACGCCGACAGGATCAGCACCCGCGAGGACGGCTCGCCGGCCAGCACCTGCGCCGTCACCTCCACGCCGCTGGGGGCGGGGATCTGCAGGTCGAGGACCACGACCTGCGGCCGGGTCGCCTGGAAGCGGACGATGGCCTCGGCGCCGGTCGCCGCGACCGCGACGACGTCGAAGCCCGCCGCCTGGAGGTCACGCTCGACCGCATCGCGCCACATGGGGTGGTCGTCGACGACCATGACCCGGATCCGGTCCGTCATGGGAAGGGACCTTAGCCTCGATGAGTGGTCAGGCGAGCGGCACGTGCTCCTGCAGCCAGGTGGTGAGGTCGCTCAACACGCCGGGGTCGATCGTGGTGGTGATCTGGGCGTACTCGTCGGGCAGACCGGAGGCGGCGGGCTGCATGAGGTGGTTGACGCCCTCGGCGACGTGCACGGTGGCGTCGCCGTTGTCCTGCAGGAAACGGCGCATCGGCGCGGCGTTGAGGGAGGGCGGGACCTGGATGTCCTTCTCGCCGTAGATCGCGAGTGTCGGGACGTCCAGCGCGCGCAGGGCGGGCTCCGGGTCGTAGGTGGTCTGCGCGGCCATCGTCGGCGTGACGGCGTCGGCACCCTCGCGCAGGAGCGCGCGGGCGCCGTCGAGGTCCCCGCGCTCGAGCAGGTCGCACAGCCGCTGGGTCGACTCGTCGCTGGCGCGCAGCTCCTCGGCCGGGGCCTGCCGCAGCTCGAGCTGGGCCCGGCCCTGGTAGGTCAGCACCTCGCATCCGGTCTGCGCGGGCCCGGCCAGCAGCACGACGAAGGCGACCTTGTCGGGCGCCCGCGAGGCCGCGAGGGGCGCCAGGTAGCCGCCCTGGCTGTGGCCGAGCAGGCCGATCCGCTCGGGGTCGATCTCGGACCGCTCACGCAGGAAGTCGGTCATCGCGAGCGCATCGGCGGTCAGGTCGTCGTACGTCGCGTCGGCGTCGCTGCCCGAGGTGCCGCCGACCCCGCGGTCGTCGGTGCGCAGCACGGCGTACCCGGCGCGGGTCAGCGCGTCGGACAGCACCAGGAACGGCTTGTGGCCGAAGCCCTGTTCGTCGCGGTCCTGCGCACCGGCGCCGGTCAGCAGGACCACGGCCGGGTACGGGCCGGTGCCCTCGGGAGTGGTCAGGGTGCCCGCGATGGTGACCTCGCCGGCGTCGAAGGTGACCGCCTGGACGCGGTAGGGGAACGGCGTCGCGGGCTCCTGCGGCCGCTTCGGCGCGGCCACCTTGCCGCGCTCGAGCCGCACACCGAGAGTCTGGCCGCCGGCGGACAGCTCGCCGGTGATCCGGTCGGTCGAGGAGCTGTAGGTGCCGGCGAACGTGGCATCCGGCGAGACCTGCGGCGCCGCGAAGGCGACGTCGGTCCTCGTCGTGCGCACGTCGGTGAGCTCGGCGTCGCTCAGCCCCTGCGCGGGGATCGTGATCCTGGCGCCACCGCCGGCGAAGGTGATGCCGACGTCGATCGGCGCACCGGGCACCTCGATCACACCGGCCCAGTCGCCGTCGAGGCTCCGGGGTGCACCGCGTTCGGGCTCCTTCTCGTCCGCCGAGCAGGCCGTCAGCACGAGGGCGAGGACGGCAAGGACGAGCACGGCGAGTCGGGGGGTCTGTCGTGGCATGCGGCGACGCTAGGTCCGGGCGGGTACGCCACACATCGGGAAGGTCCCCGGACCGTCCCCCTAGGGGGCGTCCCCGCTCCGCCGGGCGCGGCCTGCGCTCACGCCCGGTGGAAGCGCCCGCGCCGGTGCAGCAGCGGGTCGTCGCCGGCCTCGTCCTCGCCGACCTCCACCCGCTCGATGAGCGCGGTGACCTCGACCGACCAGCCGATCACGCGCTCGTCGACGAGCCGCACGCCGGCCCAGGTCCGGGCCGTCGCGAGCCGGGGGCCGTCGGGAGTGGCGACGAACTCCGCCTGCCGGAACGGGCCACCGGGCGCCGGCGCCGTGCCGGCGAAGGCCTCCGCGAGCTGCCGATCGGCCCAGGAGAGCAGCTGGACCACGCCGCGCCCGGTGTCGCGGAGCACCTCGAGCAAGTCGGAGTCGGGGTCGATCAGTCCGAGGATCGCCGGCTCGGGTCCGAGGGCGACCAGGAGGGAGGTGACCGTCAGCCCGGCGCGATCCGCCTCGCCGCCGGAGGTCCACAAGGTGACGGCACCGCCGACGCGACCACGGAACCGTCGGGCGGGATCGGGGTCGGCGGCCGCGAACGGGTGACTGCTGTGGATGGTCATCGGTCCTCCCGTCGGGGTACGGCGAACGTCCACTCGGTGCCGTACGAGCCGGTGTCCAGCGTGGCGCTCCCGCCGAGGTCCCGGATCCGGCCCCGGATCGACTCGACGACGCCCAACCGGCCCTCCTCCTCGGCGGCGGCGAGCCGGCCGTCGGCGATCCCGGGCCCGTCGTCGCGCACGCTCACCTCGACCCGGTCGCCGAGGTCCTCGACCAGCACCCAGGCGGGGGCGTCCACGCCGACGTGGCGGTCGACGTTGTCGAGGCAGGCCCGGACCACGGCGACCAGCTCGGTCACGCTGTGGGCCGGCAGGTCGATCGGGCCCGCCGGCAGGCCCACCTCCGTGCGCGGCCGCGACCCCAGGGCGGTCAGCGCCGCGGCGAGGTCCGCCCGCCCGGCGGCCGCGCCCGGCGAGGTCGAGCGGACGGCGTCCTGGGCGCGGATCAGGGCACGCAACGCCTGCTCCTGCGCGCCGGCGGCACGGCCCAGCTCACCGCCCTGGCGCTGCACCAGGGCGAGGACCTGGAGCACGCCGTCGTGGACCGCGCGGGAGAGCCGCGTCCGCTCCGCCGCAGCGGCCGCCTCCCGCTGCGCTCGGTCCCGCTCGGCGGCCATCGCCTTCAGCGACTCGCAGACGAAGCCGACCATGGACCCGCCCAGGAGGAGCAGGAAGACGTTGCCCCAGTCCTTCTGGGCCACGTGGGAGCGGCTGAGCAGGTCGACCGCACCGAGCAGGACCGCCGCGACCGTGCCGCCGCGCCACCCGTAGCGGATGGCCCAGGCCAGCAGCGCGCCGACGATCCAGTAGCCGGGGATGGTCGCCTGGAACCAGGCGCCCTTGACCACCGGCGTCGCGAGCAGCAGCGCCACGGCGAGCGCCAGGTCGGCCAGCAGGACGCCCGGCACCCGCCGCTCGGGGGCGGCGTACACGACGATCGCGGCGCCGGTGGCGGCGACCATCACCCCGACGCAGGTCCAACCGAGGAGCGGATGGTCGAAGTTGTCGCGGTAGACGTTGATCGCCACCGCATAGCCGAGGACGACGACGCGGAGCACCGCGAGGGCGCGGAACATGCGGTCCTCGACCGCGATCGCGGCCCGGGTGGTGGTCGCCCCGTCGCTCACGGTCCCGTCGGTCAGGACGCCAGCTTCCCCTGCTCGCCACCGTCGTGGCGGTCACGACGGGACTCGGCCTTGGCGCGCGTGGCGTACATGTCGACGTACTCCTGCTGGGAGAGCCGCATGATCTCGTACATGATCTCGTCGGTGATCGAGCGCAGGATGAAGCGGTCGTTCTCCATGCCGGCGTAGCGGGAGAAGTCGAGCGGCTTGCCGAAGCGGACGGTCGGGCGGGTGACCCGGCCGAACTTCTTGCCGGGCGGCGCCACCACGTCGGTGCCGACGACGGCGACCGGGATGACCGGGACGCCGGTCTCGAGGGTCAGCCGGGCGATGCCGGTCTTGCCGCGGTAGAGCCGGCCGTCGTGGGAGCGGGTGCCCTCGGGGTAGATCCCGAACAGCTCGCCCTCCGCGAGGACCCGCTTGGCCGACACCAGCGCACCGGACGCGGCGTCCCCGCTGGCCCGGTCGATCGGGATGTTGCCGGTGCCGCTGAAGAAGTTCTTCTGCAGCCAGCCCTTGACGCCCGGCGAGGTGAAGTACTCGGCCTTGGCGACGAAGCGCACCATCCGAGGGATCACCAGCGGCATGAACAGCCAGTCGGCGTACGACAGGTGGTTGCTGGCCAGGATCGCCGGCCCCGTGGCCGGCACGTTCTCGACACCCTCGGCCCGGGGGCGGAAGACGACCTTCAGCAGCGGCCCGAGGGCGACGAACTTCAGGAACCAGTAGAACAAGCGACCGAACCTTCCCCATCGACCAGCACCCGCCCGGACGGACGCACTGAGACGGATCCTAGCGGTGGTGCGGCACAATCTCGCCATGCCGCCGAGCGCCCCCGACCGTGGGACCGACCAGACCGCACCGCTGACGATCCCGGCCCGCCCCGAGCGGACCGGCGGCCGGCGCATCGGCGTCCTGCTCAGCCACGGGTTCACCGGCTCGCCGGCCTCCATGCGGCCGTGGGGCGAGCACCTGGGCACCCTCGGGTACGGCGTCGCCGTCCCGATCCTGCCCGGTCACGGCACCACCTGGCAGGAGCTCAACCGCCTGCGCTGGGACGACTGGTACGCCGAGATCACCCGCGCCTTCGACGCCCTGCGCGCCGAGCACGACGCGGTCGTCGTCGGCGGGCTGTCGATGGGCGGGGCCCTGGTCCTGCGGCTGGCGGCCGACCGGCCCGACGAGGTGGCCGGCGTCATGGTCGTCAACCCCGCGGTCGCCACGAAGCGGCTCGACGTCAAGCTGCTCCCCGTGCTCAAGCACCTCGTGCCGTCCTTCCCCGCGATCGCCGGGGACATCAAGAAGGCCGGCGTGGTGGAGCACGGCTACGACCGGACCCCGCTGAAGGCCATCCACTCGCTGATGCGGGCCTGGCCGGGACTGGTCGGCGACCTGCACCGGATCACCGCTCCCCTGATCTACTTCCGCTCGGCCCACGACCACGTCGTCGACGAGGCCTCCGAGCCGATCGTCCTCGAGGGCGTCTCGTCGACCGACGTGACCCGGGTCGCGCTGCCGGAGAGCTACCACGTGGCGACCCTCGACAACGACGCCCCGACGATCTTCGAGGAGTCGGGGGCGTTCGTCGCCCGGGTGACGTCCCCGGCGGGGGCGTAGCCTGAGGACGTGCAACGGGACGACCCGGACTACGACGACGCGGCCTGGCAGGCCATCGTCGACAACTACGGCGAGCGCGTCGAGCTGGAGGCGAGCGACGACGATGCCGCCGAGGGCGCCGAGGACGACGCCGACCCGGGCCCGGCACCCGCGTCCGTCGACGACGACCGCTACGCCGACCGGTACGACGACGACCTCGACCCGTTCGACGACGAGCGCTTCGTCCCCGCGCAGGCGCCGCCCGTCCCCGTGCCGCCGCCGGACCGCATGCTCGCCTGGCTCGGGGTGTTCGGCGCGCCGGCGGTGCTGCTGGTCTTCTTGATCCTCGGCCTCGGCATGCCGTCCTGGCTGGGCTGGCTGCTCGTCGCCTGGTTCGTGGGCGGATTCTGCTATCTCGTCGTCCGCTCCCCCGGGCCGCCCCGCGACCCGTGGGACGACGGGGCGCGCGTCTGAGCCTCGACCCGTGGACCGACCGTCCCGACGCGGACGGTCAGGAGCGGCCGTCCCGCGCCAGGAGCGCGGCGCCGATCGCCCCGGCCTCCGGGCCGAGCCCCGCGGGGACGAGCTCCGGCACCGAGCGGTAGGCGGTGCCCTGGAGCGAGCCCGCGAGCGCGCGCCGGGCCGGGCCGAGGAGCAGGTCGCCGACCGCCGAGACGCCACCGCCGACGACCACCACCTCGGGGTCGAAGGCCGAGACCAGCGCCGCCGTGCCCACGCCGAGCCAGGTACCGATCGAGGCGAACGAGTGCAGGGCCACCTGGTCGCCCGCGAGGGCCAGGGCGGTGACCTCGGGGCCGTCGAGATGGCGGCCCAGCGCGACCCGGGTGACCCGTTCGAGCGCGCGACCGCTGCAGTACTGCTCCCAGCAGCCGCGCAGGCCGCACTCGCAGGCCAGGCCGTCGGGTACGGCCTGCATGTGACCGAACTCCCCGGCCAGGCCGTGGGCGCCGCGGATCACCCGGCCGTCGAGGACGACCGCACCGCCGATGCCCGTCCCGATCGTGATGAGCAGCGCGGACCGCACCCCGCGCGCGGCGCCGGCCACCAGCTCGGCGTACGCCGCGCAGTTGGCGTCGTTGTCGAGGACCACCCGGGGGTTCGGCCCCCGGGGACCGCCGCTGGGGGCTCCGCCCCCAGACCCCCGTTCCATCTGCTCCAGGCGCCGTTCGATCGAGCGCCGCACGGGCGCGTCGCGCCAGGGCAGGTGGGCGCCGAAGAGGAAGCGCTCCCCGGTGGCGTCCACCAGGCCCGCGGCCGAGACGCCGAGGGCCGCGGGCGCGCCGGCGGCGTACACGTCTCGCGCCGCGAGGGCCACCGCCTCCTCGACCGCGTCCGGGCCGGCGGACACCCCCGGCATCGGCCGGGTCGCGGTCGCCTCGAGGACTCCCGCGGCGGACAGGCGGACCGCGAGCACCTTGGTGCCGCCGACATCGACGCCGACGTACGTCTCGCCCATCCTCACACCCGGGCGAGGTCGGCCGCGCCGATCACGCCGGCCCGGTTGCCGAGGACCGCGGGCACGATGGCGGCGCGGGGGCGGTAGCCGCGGCCGGTCAGCTCGCGGTCGAAGGCCGCACGGATCGGGTCGAGCAGCAGGTCCCCGGCCGCGGCCACGCCGCCGCCGACGACGACGACGGCCGGGTCGAGGACCGCGACCAGCGAGGCGATGCCGTGCCCGAGCCAGCCGCCGAGCTCGGCGAGCCGGGCGAGCGCGAAGGCGTCGCCGTCCTGCGCCGCCGCGGTGACGTGGGGGCCGGTGATGGACTCCGGGCCCCCGCCGGCCCGGGCGAGCAGGTCGGCGGCCGCCGCGGGGTCGGCGATGGCGGCCGCGCGGGTGGCGCGGACCAGGGCCGTGCCGCTGGCGTAGGACTCCAGGCAGCCCCGGTTGCCGCAGCCGCACGGGAGCCCGTCGGGTACGACGCACAGGTGGCCGATCTCGGCGGCGACGCCGTGGGCACCGCGCAACAGCCGACCGCCGGTGACCACGCCGCCGCCGACGCCGGTGCCGACGGTGACCATCAGCTGGTCGTCGGCCTCGCGGCCCGCGCCGTGGCGGAACTCGCCCCAGGCGGCGGCGTTGGCGTCGTTCTCCACCACGACCGGCAGTCCGGTGCGGCGGGCCAGGTCCGTGCCGAGCGGCTCGTTGCGCCAGGCGATGTTGGGGGCGAAGAGCACGGTCGAGCGGTCGGCCGCGACGTAGCCGGCCGCCCCCACCCCGACCGCACGCACCGGGCGCCCGCCCGCTCCGCCGGCCAGGTCCGCGACGAGACCGGCGACCGTCGTACCGATCGCGGCGGGGTCGGCGGCCGGTGACTCGACCCTGGCCTCGGCGACGACCGTCCCGTCCGCAGCGACGACGGCACCGGCGATCTTCGTGCCGCCGATGTCGATCCCGCAGGTCAGGTCGCCGGTCACGGCTGCGCGTCCGGCCCGTCGTCGAGGTCGATGTGCTGCACCTCGGGCCCGCGCGCGGCGCCGGAGCCGTCGGGCGGCCGGGGCGCCGTCTCGAGGAGACCGGCCGCGGCCTGGAGCAGCGACGAGGCGGCGACCGCCAGGTGGGCCTTCACCTCGGGCGAGGTCTGCCGGACCGCATGGACCACCCGGCACAGGGGGCAGTAGCGGCACTCGGTCGCGTCGGTCGCGAGGTGCTCATTGACGTCGTGGGCCATCGCCGCGGCCTGGCCCGCGAGACCGCCCAGTCCCCCGGCCGCGTCACCGGTGTGCTGCCGCGCCAGGTCGGCGAAGGCGCCGAGGAGCCTCATCGCCTCCTCGCCGACGCTGCCGACGTCGTCGTGTCCGCTCCGGCCGTCAGGCCGGTCGTTCGGCTGCTCGTCGGTCATCGGGCCTCCTTCCCGGTCGCCACGGGATCGGGCTCCGCGAACCGTACCCGCAGCTCTCCCTCGACCACGCTGGCGCCTGCCACCCGCAGCCGGGCCAGACCCGGCGGGAGCGTCATCAGGCGGCGGTACGAGCCGACGGTCATCACCAGCTCGTCGCCGTTGCGGGCCAGGTCGACCTCGGCGCGGGAGACGAACGGCAGCGCGAGGTGGGCGACCGCGCCCGACGGGCCGCGGCTGACGCGGAACGGGCCCTCCCCGGTCGGCACGGCGAGCGGGTCGGCCCCGGCGTAGAGGCCCGTGGCGAGGGTGGTGAGCGCGTCGACGCCCACCGGCTCCGTGGCCTGGTACTCCGAGGCCCACACCGGCAGGCCGCCGAACGACTGGGACACCTCGCGCAGTACCTCGGTCTGGGCCGCCACCCAGCCGGCCCGCCAGGGGTCGCCGTCGCCCGCCGGGAACACCCGGTTGGCGACGACGCCGTCGACGCGATAGCCGAAGAGGCACAGGCTCGTGTAGGCGCGACGGGCCTCGGCGAGCACGACCTGCTCGGGCGTCAGCACCAGCCGCACACTGGCCCCCGGCCCGGAGAGCAGCGCGTGGACGTCGTCGAGCTCGCCGTGCAGGCGCGTGATCGCCTCGAAGACCGCGTCCCCCGGCATCGGCACGCCGGCCGCGCGGTTGAGCACGGGGCGCAGCGCCTTGACGAGCCGGCGCTGGATCGGCAGCAGCCGCTCGAGGTACCAGCCGAGAGCCTCGGGCAGCGCCAGCAGGCGCAGGGTCTCGGCGGTCGGCGCGCAGTCGACGACGATGACGTCCCACCGCCCGGAGCGGGCGTGCTGGCGCAGCTCCAGCAGGGCCAGCACCTCCTCGGCGCCGGGGATGACCGTCATCTCCTCCGCCGCCACCGGATCCATGCCGACGGCGTCCAGCACGGAGAGCAGGTAGCGCTGGATGTCCGCCCACGACTGCTCGAACCGCAACTGGGCGTCGACCTGCTGGAGGTGGAGGCCGGGTGCCACCTCGGTCGGCTCGGCCCCCGGGTTGGTCGAGCCCGACGAGACCCCGACCGCGCCGTAGGCGTCGGCCAGGGAGTGCGCGGCGTCGGTGGAGATCACCAGCGTGCGCAGGCCGCGTGCCGCCGCGAGGGCGGCGGTCCCGGCGGCGACGGTGGACTTGCCGACGCCGCCCTTGCCGGTGAAGAGAACGATCCGCACGCCGGGGATCAGCCGCCGGACTCGACGCGCTTCTTCAGGCCCTTGAGCGCGGTGTCGATGAGGATCTTCTCGCCCTTGCGCTTGAGCATGCCGATGAGCGGGATCGAGACGTCGAGGGCCAGGCGGTAGGTGACCTCCGTCGCACCACTCGTCTCGCGCAGGACGTAGGCGCCTTCGAGTGCCTTGAGCATCTTGCCCTCGACCAGGCTCCAGGTGACCTGTCGGTCGCCGTCCCAGACGTAGGACAGGGTGTACTCGTCCTTGATCGGCGACACGTCGAGGGCGAAGAACACCTCGCGGGCGCGGCCCGCCTGGGCCGGGTCGCTGTCGTCGTACGACGAGCGGACCTCGGCGATGGTGACGCCCTTGGCCCACAGCGGATAGGCCGCGAAGTCGGCGATGACGGCCATCACATCCGCGGCGGGTGCGTCGACGACGATCGACGAGGACGTCTGCTCGGCCATGCGGGAAGGCTACCGGACCGGCCGGCGGTAATCTGCCCAGGTGCGCGAGTACTCCACCCCGCAGACCATCGAGATCCCCACGACCGGCAGTCTCACCGACGACGTGGTCCGCAACGCGGCCGAGGCACCGCGGGCCGTGCAGTTCAGCCGGGCCACGGCGGACGGCGGCTGGGACGACGTCACCTGCGCCGACTTCCTCACCGAGGTCACCGCCGTGGCCAAGGGACTCCTGGCCGCGGGCCTGCAGGCGGGCGACCGGGTCGCGATCATCTCTCGCACCCGCTACGAGTGGACGCTGCTCGACTACGCCATCTGGTTCGCCGGCGCGGCGACCGTCCCGATCTACGAGTCCTCCTCCGAGGAGCAGATCAACTGGATCCTCTCCGACTCGGGCGCTCGGGCGATCGTGTGCGAGGACGCCGCGCACCGCGGGCGCGTCGAGGCGACGCGGGAGCAGCTGCCCGCGCTCGAGCACCTGTGGACGCTCGACGACGGCGCCGTCGCCACGCTCACCGCGCTCGGTGCGGGGGTCAGCGACGCCGACCTGGAGGCGCGGCGTGCGGCGGTCGGTCCCGGCGACCTCGCCACCCTGATCTACACCTCCGGCACCACCGGACGCCCCAAGGGCTGCATGCTGACCCACGACAACTTCCAGACCGAGCTCTGCGTCGCCGTGGCCGAGCTGGAGCGGCTCTTCGTCGCCGAAGGCGCCTCCACGCTCCTCTTCCTGCCGCTGGCCCACGTCTTCGCCCGGATCATCCAGGTCGGGTGCGTGAAGTCCCGCACCCGCCTGGGCCACAGCGCCGACATCAAGAACCTCCTCCCCCAGCTGGCGACCTTCCGTCCCACCTTCATCCTCGCGGTGCCGCGGGTCTTCGAGAAGGTGTTCAACACCGCGTCACAGAAGGCCACCGCCGACGGCAAGGGGAAGATCTTCGACCGGGCCGCGGAGACGGCGATCGCCTACTCCCGCGCGCTCGACGGTGGTCGGGTGCCGATGCGGGTCCGCGCCCAGCACGCGCTCTTCTCCCGGCTCGTCTACGGCAAGCTCCGCACGGCACTCGGCGGGAACTGCGCGTTCGCCGTGTCCGGCGGCGCTCCGCTCGGGGACCGGCTCGGCCACTTCTACCGCGGGATCGGCGTGACCGTGCTCGAGGGCTACGGCCTGACCGAGACCACCGCCGCGCTCACCGTGAACCTCCCCGACGCGCAGAAGGTCGGCACCGTCGGGCGCCCGATCCCCGGCACCGCCGTACGGATCGCCGACGACGGGGAGCTGCTGTTCCGTGGCGGCCAGGTCTTCACCGGCTACTGGAACAACCCGCGGGCGACGGCCGAGGCGATCGACGCCGACGGCTGGTTCCACACCGGTGACGTCGGCGAGGTCGACGACGAGGGCTTCGTGCGGATCACCGGGCGCAAGAAGGAGATCCTGGTGACCGCCGGCGGCAAGAACGTCGCCCCCGCGGTCCTCGAGGACCGGGTGCGGGCCGCGGCCCTGGTCAGCCAGTGCCTGGTCGTCGGCGACGGCCAGCCCTTCATCGCGGCGCTGGTCACCATCGACGAGGAGGCGTTCCCGGCCTGGGCCGAGCAGCACGGGAAGTCCGGCAAGGTCGCCGACCTCGTGGACGACGAGGACCTTCGGGCCGAGGTCCAGGCGGCGGTCGACGAGGCCAACAAGGCGGTGTCGAAGGCCGAGTCGATCAGGAAGTTCGCGATCCTGCCGACGGACTGGACCGAGGAGGCCGGGCAGGTCACGCCGAGCCTGAAGCTGAAGCGGAACGTCGTCATGCGCGAGTTCCGCGACGAGATCGCCGCGCTCTACGGCTGAGGGTCCCTATCCCACGGGACCCGCGGGGGACCATAGTCCCGACGGACCATCCCGCAGGTTGCGATCGGACATCATTCGGCTGCATTTGGCGATTTCGCTCCCTCCACCGGCGCCGTCTTCGCTAGCCTCGCGGTGCGCTGCAGCCGGGAGCAGCGGGACTCACACATGGGGAGCGGGAGGGCTCTGAAGTGGACCGTCGCAGATTGTTGCTCGTCGTGGCAGCGGTGATCGCCGCGCTCGGTGTCGGGCTCGTCTTCGTGTTCGCCCGCGGCGCCGAGTCCCGAGCGGCGGAGAAGTACCAGACGACCAGGGTCGTCACGGTCGCGGCGGGGAAGACCGTCCTCCCCGGCGAGAGCATCAAGTCCGCCCTCGACACCGGCAAGCTCGCCGAGACCGAGGTCCCCCAGGGGCAGGTCCTCGAGAACGCCCTGCGCCAGAGCGATCTCGGCGACCTCGACGGCAAGGTCGCGCTGACCACGCTGTACGCCGGCGAGCAGCTGCTGTCGACGAAGTTCGGCGGCGTCGGCGACACCGTCGACGTCGCGTCGCTCCCCCTGCCGCAGGGGATGATCGCCAAGCCCGAGTCCTTCGACCTCCCGGTCGGCTCGTTCATCGAGCCCGGTTCGCAGCTGGCCGTCTTCTTGACGATCAACCCGGCGACCCCGACTTGTCTGCTCATCGACCGCGTGACCGTCCTGTCCAAGGGCGCGCAGACGACGACCGCGGTCGAGGACGGCGTCACCGAGGGCAGCGCCCCGGCCCTGCACCTCGCAGTCACCCAGCAGCAGTTCGAGTGGCTCCAGGACGGCCGGGAGCGCGGCAAGCTCTCCGTCGCGCTGCTCAACTCGGAGAGCGAGGTCCAGCTCGACAAGACAGGACCCTGCGCCACCATCCGCGACAGCGAGTGAGGTCGTCTCATGCCGGTTCTGGTCGAACAGGATCCCACCGTCGTCGACAGCCTGGTCCGGGCCATGCCCACCGGCTCGCAGGCCGTCGCCACCACTGAGCGCGCGCTGGCCTGGCTCGACCAGCACCCCGACGAGTACGTCGTCGCGCTCGGCCCGTCGGTCGAGCTGCTCGCGGCCCTGGCCACGGCCGAGGAGCTGCGCATCAAGCGACCGACCGTCAGCGTCGTCCTGGTCCGCGACCACTTCGACACCGAGGTGCTCACCCGCGCGATGCACGCCGGGGTGCGCGACGTCGTCGTCGCCGGAGGCGACGAGAAGGCCCTGACCAGCGCCATCGAGCGCGCCCACCAGCTCTACCAGGCGCTGCGCGGTCCGGGTGGCGCCCGCCAGCTCGGCCGGGTCGTCACCGTCTTCTCCCCCAAGGGGGGTGTCGGCAAGACGACCTCGTCGGTCAACCTCGCCCTGGCGCTGACCGACCGCGGTGCCCGCAAGGTGTGCCTGGTCGACCTCGACCTCGCCTTCGGCGACGTCGCCATCACGATGCAGCTCTTCCCGACCCACTCGATCGAGCAGGCGGTCGGCTCCGAGGACTCCATCGACCTCGCCATGCTCGAAGGACTGCTGACGCGGCACCAGGACACGCTGACGGTCCTGGCCGCGCCGGCCCACCCCGACGTGCGGGAGCGGGTGACCCCGCTGCTCATCTCCCGGATCCTGCGCGCCCTGCGCGACGGCTTCGACTACATCGTCGTCGACACGTCGCCCTCGTTCGACGACGCGACCCTCACGGCGCTGGACGAGACCGACGAGTGCGTCATCGTCGCCACGCTCGACGTACCCACGCTCAAGAACGTGAAGGTCGCCCTCGAGACGATGGACATGCTGAGCATCGCCCGGGGACACCGGCACCTGCTACTCAACCGCGCCGACGACCAGGTCGGCATCAGTGTCGAGAAGGTCGAGGCGATCCTCGGCATGCCGGTCAGCGCCCAGGTCGCCACGGCGGTCGACATCGCGGCTGCCACGAACGCCGGCACGCCGATCGTCTCGCACAAGCCGGGCCACCCGGCGAGCCTCGCCTACGCGCACCTCGCGGCGTCGGTGACCGGCGAGCCGATCCCCGCGCCGGCGGCCGCGGCGCCCCAGCAGACCGAGGCGCCGCGCTCGCGCGGGCTGTTCCGGCGCGGGAGGAGCTAGTGTCCAGTCTCTCCGAGCGTCTCGCCGCCGCCCGCCGTGAGGCCGCGGCCCAGGGCCGGCACGCCGCCACGCCGGGCGCCGACGCCGAGCTCCTCGCCGACGTCGTCTCCGCCACCGAGCCGGCCGCCGGGGCACGGCTCCCCGGCGTCACCACCAGCACCCCGCCCGCGGCGCCCGCCACCCCGGGATCGGTGGGCGGCGAGCGCAAGGCCCCCGGCCCGCTGTCCTCGCGCGCCGCCGCCGCGGCCGGCGACGGCAAGGGCGGGCGCCGGATCGCCGGCGACTCCGACCGCCTCGAGGACCTCAAGTCCAGCGTGCACGTGGAGCTGATCAAGGAGCTCGGCCCCCACCTCTACGACGCCGAGATGGACCAGGACGAGCTGGACCGGACCGTCCGCACCGTGCTGTCCGACGTCCTCGGCGCCCAGGACCGGCCGCTCAGCGCAGCCGACCGCGCCCGGGTCACGCAGGAGATCACCGACGACATCCTCGGCTACGGCCCGATCGACCCCTACCTGCGCGACCCCGAGGTCTCCGAGGTCATGGTCAACGGTCACGACGACGTGTGGCTCGAGAAGGACGGCCGCCTGGTCAAGGTCGAGGCACACTTCGCCGACGAGGCCCACCTGCGCCGCACGATCGACAAGATCGTGTCGCGGATCGGCCGGCGCGTCGACGAGTCCTCCCCCATGGTCGACGCCCGCCTCCCCGACGGCAGCCGGGTGAACGCGATCGTGCCACCCCTGGCGATCGACGGGTCCGCGCTGACCATCCGGAAGTTCTCGACCGACCCGCTCACCGTGCAGGACCTCATCAACTTCGGCTCGCTGACGCCGCAGACGGCCGACTTCCTCGACGCGTGCGTGCGCGGCCGGCTCAACATCATCGTGTCGGGCGGCACCGGAGCGGGGAAGACGACCACGCTCAACGTGCTGTCGTCCTTCATCCCCACCGACGAGCGCATCGTGACGATCGAGGACGCCGCCGAGCTCCAGCTCAAGCAGGACCACGTCGTCCGGCTGGAGTCCCGGCCCGCCAACATCGAGGGCAAGGGTGCGGTGACGATCCGCGACCTGGTACGCAACAGCCTGCGCATGCGCCCCGACCGCATCGTCGTCGGCGAGGTCCGCGACGCCTCGGCGCTCGACATGCTGCAGGCGATGAACACCGGCCACGACGGCTCCATCTGCACCCTGCACTCCAACGGCCCGCGCGACACGCTCTCGCGCATGGAGACGATGGTCCTGATGGCCGGCATGGAGCTCCCGATCCGCGCCATCCGCGAGCAGGTGGCCTCGGCGGTCGACCTGATCGTGCACCAGACCCGCTTCAAGGACGGCTCGCGCCGGATCACCCACATCACCGAGGTGGAGCGGATGGAGGGCGACATCATCACGCTCCAGGACGTCTTCGTCTTCGACAACTCCGCCGGCTTCGACGAGAACGGCCGGGTCCTCGGCCGGCTCCGCTCGACCGGTCTGCGACCGAAGTTCCTGGAGAAGCTCGCCTACGCCAACGTCGCGGTCGACCCGACCATCTTCCGGACGGAACGCATCTGATGCGCGGGCAGCGCACTGTCCGCGGGCGCGCCCGTGCGGTCGCGTCGCTGCTGGCCGTCCTCGTCGCCCTGCTCGCCCCGCTGGTGCCCGCACCGGCGTACGCCGTCGACGGCGGCATCGCCCACGTGGAGTCGACCGGCGACGGGATCCGGATCCTCGTCGACGTCCCCGCCGGCGTGCGGGTGGACCTGTCCGGCGTGAGCGCCACGCTGGACGGAGCCGGGCTGGAGGCGACCGCGACCAGCACCAACGCCGGCTCCGCGGTGCGGCGCACGACCGTGCTGCTCATCGACACCAGCAACTCGATGCGCAAGAAGGGCCGCTTCGAGGCCGCCCAGCGAGCCGCCACGACCTATCTGGACACCGTCCCCGACGACGTCGAGGTCGGCATCGTCACCTTCGACAGCACCGTCGAGGTCGCGCTCGAGCCGACCACCGACCGGGTCGCGGCCCGCACGGTGATCGGCGGCCTGACCCTGCAGCGCAACACCCTGCTCTACGACGGCATCATCGCCGCCACCGAGGTGGCCGGCACCAGCGGACAGCGGGCCCTGCTGCTGCTCTCCGACGGTGCCGACGCGGGCAGCAGCACCACGCTGGAGGACGCGACCGCCGCGATCGAGGACGCCGGCACCCGGGTCCACATCGTCGGGCTGGACCTCCCCGCCGGCCAGCTCGCCCCGCTGCGCACGGTCGCCGCGGCCGGCGAGGGCGACGTGATCACGTCCAGCGGCGCCGCCCTGGCCGCGGCGTTCGCCGAGCAGGCCGAGGCGCTGGCCGACCAGGTGCTCGTCACGGCGCCGCTCCCGGAGGGGTTCTCGGCCGATGTCGCGACGGTCCAGGTGACCCTCCCGACGAGTGCCGGCGAGCCGGTCGTGGCACGTGCCCTGGCCCAGATCGAGGCCGCCAGCACTCCGGGGGCCGCCGCGCCGCTGCCCACCATCTCCGCGGAGAGCGCCGGCTGGACCGCGCCGGCCTGGCTGCTGTGGGTCGGCATCGGCGTGTTCGCGTTCGGCCTGGTCGCGGTTGCGCTCCTGCTCGTCCCGCCGCGACCGGCGCCGATGAGCATCGCGGACCGCGTGACGGCGTACAGCACACGGGTGTCGGGACTCGAGGAGCGCGAGCAGCACAAGCCACAGGCCGACCCGGTCCTCGACCAGGCCAAGGCCGCGGCCGCGGGCATCCTCGAGCGCAACAGCGCCCTCAACGACCGCATGACGCGGCGCCTCGCGGCGGCCGGCAGCGAGTTCAAGCCGTCCGAGTGGCTGCTGCTCCACATCGGCACGGTGCTCGCGGGCGGCGTGATCGGTCTCCTGCTCGGCCGCGGCAGCATCATCGTGGGCCTGCTGTTCCTGGTGCTGGCGTTCTTCCTGCCTCCGCTCTACCTGGCCTCCATGGCGGGACGGCGCCGCCGCGCGTTCGACGCCGCCCTGCCCGAGGTCCTGCAGCTGCTGTCCGGGGCGCTGAGTGCCGGCCTGTCGCTGGCCCAGGCGGTCGACACCGTCGTGCGCGAGGGCCCCGAGCCGATCGCCTCCGAGTTCAAGCGGGTCCTCGTCGAGGCGCGGATCGGGGTGGCGATCGAGGACGCCTTCGAGGGCGTCGCCGCGCGCTTCCAGAGCAAGGACTTCGGCTGGGCCGTGATGGCCATCCGGATCCAGCGCCAGGTGGGCGGCAACCTCGCCGAGCTGCTGACGACGGTCGCCGCGACCATGCGCGAGCGGCAGTTCCTGCGCCGCCACGTCCGGGCGCTCTCCGCCGAGGGCCGGATGTCCGCCATCATCCTGTGCGCCCTGCCGGTCCTGTTCCTGCTGTTCCTCTTGCTCGTCAACCGGGAGTTCCTCGACCCGCTGATCAACGACCCGCGCGGCTGGATCCTGTCCGGCTTCGGCGTGGTGTGGATGGCGATCGGGTCGTTCTGGATGTCGCGCATGGTCAAGGTGGAGGCGTGATGCTGCTCCTGCTCGCCTTCATCCTCCTCCTCGGGGCCATCGCCGCCGTCGGTGCCGCGTTCGCCAAGGAGCAGCCCGACGGCCTCGCCCGCGCGCTCGAGGCGCTGGAGCGCTCCGGGCAGCCCGGTCGCGAACTCGCCGAGGAGGCGGACCGCCCGTTCGCGGACCGTATCCTCGCGCCTTTCCAGGCCCGGGCCCTCAGCGTCGGTCGTCGTCTGACCGGCGCCGACAAGGCGGACCGGATCCGGCGCCGGCTCGACTTCGCCGGCAACCCGCGCGGCTGGACCATCGACCGGGTGCTGTCGCTGAAGGTCCTCTGCGCGGTGGCCCTCCCGGTCCTCGTCGTCGCCTACGGCGCCCTGCTCGGCGGGTCGATCCCCACCCTGGTCATCATCGCCGTCGCGGCGGCCGCGCTCGGCTTCTTCGCGCCCGACCTCTACCTCTACAACAAGGCGGCCCACCGGGCCGACCAGATCCGCCGGTCGCTGGCCGACGCCGTCGACCTGCTCACGATCAGCGTCGAGGCCGGCCTCGGCTTCGACGCCGCGGTCCAGCAGGTCGCGCGCAACACGACCGGCCCGGTGGCCGAGGAGTTCTCCCGGGTGCTGCGCGAGATGCAGCTCGGCATGAGCCGTTCCGACGCGCTCAAGTCGATGGGGGCACGCAGCAACGTCGAGGACCTCAACACCTTCGTGGGCTCGATGGTGCAGGCCGACGCCTTCGGCATCCCGATCGGCCAGGTGCTGCGCGTGCAGTCCGGCGAGATCCGGGTGAAGCGGCGCCAGTACGCCGAGGAGAAGGCCCAGCAGGTGCCGGTCAAGATCATGGTCCCGCTGATCCTGTTCATCCTGCCGTGCCTGTTCGTCGTCGTGATGGGCCCGGCCGTGTTGAACGCGATGGACGCGTTCAACGGCAAGTGAGCGGGCGGCAGCGGCACTAGGGTGGAGACCATGCCGAGCAGCCAGACCTACGCGGTGGTGGGCGCGGCGCGCCTCTTCGCGCTGCTGGCCATCGGCGGTCCCATCGCCTGGTTCCACCAGGAACAGGGGCTCCTCGCGCTCGCCGTCGTGGGTGGGATCTGGATCTACCAGGGCGTGACCGCCACCCGGCGCGAGCTCGAGCTGTCGCTGAGCCCGGCGACCGAGGCAGCGGCGATCGGCGTGGTCTGCGCACTGGGCATGGCCGACTCTCCGGTGATCCTCGCGGCGCTCGTCGTGCCGCCGCTCTATGCCACGGCGATCGCCGGGGTCCGGACCATGCTCCGGACGGTCCTCGTCGAGTTGATCACCGTGGTCGCGCTCGGTCTGATGTGGTGGGAGTCGGTCACCGCCGACCAGGCGGTGGCGATCTTCACCTGGACCATGGCGGGGCTGGGACTGAGCCTGATCGCCGCGGTCACCTTCTCCTCCGACCGGGTCACCGACCCGTTGGCGCCCTATCGCGACGCCCAGGAGCACCTCAAGCAGCTCATCGACCTGGCCGGCAGCCTGAGCTCGGGCCTCGACGTCGGCGCCCTGGGCGGCGAGCTGCTCAGCCAGGTCGGCGACGACATCCCCAACCGGGCCCTCGTGCTGTACGTCCCTCGCGGCGAGACCCTGTCGCCTGTGGCGTCCACCGTCGAGCTCGGCGCGGCCGACGCGGTCGCCGTCGAGACGCTCGCCGGCGACGTGCGGCTGCAGGCGCCGGACGCCGGCCACCCGGTCGAGATCGGCGAGGGCTTCGCCTTCCGGGTCAGCGAGCAGGCCATCGTCGCCGGCCTGCGCCCGGCCGGCTCGGACGTCGGGCGCCCGCTCCCGCTGGCCGCGGTGGCCCGCGATCTCGCCGACATCGCGGTCAAGCTCGACGCGGCCCTCCTCTTCGCGCAGTTCCGCGATGCCGCGACCGCCGACGAGCGCAACCGACTCGCCCGCGAGATGCACGACGGTGTGGCCCAGGACATCGCGTCCCTCGGCTACATCATCGACGCCCTGGCCGCCCGGCCGGCCGACGAGCAGCAGGCGAAGGCACTGGGCATGCTGCGCGACCGCGTGACGAAGGTCGTGGCCGAGGTGCGGCAGTCGGTGATGAACCTGCGCACCAGCATCGGCGAGAGCGAGAGCCTCGGCGCCGCGATCAGCAATGTCGCGCGTCATCTCTCCGAATCGTCCGGCATCCCCATCCGGGTGCGCCTCGACGAGCAGCCGACCCGGCTGCGCCCCGAGGTGGAGGCCGAGCTCTTCCGGATCGCCCAGGAGGCGATGAACAACGCCGTCAAGCACGCCCGGGCCACCTCGATCGACGTGCGCTGCCAGGTCTACGCGCCGGAGGCCATCATCACCGTCACCGACGACGGCGTCGGCATGCAGGCGGCACGCTCCGACTCGCACGGGCTGAAGATCATGCGCGAACGTGCCAGACTGATCGGCGCGGAGCTCGTCGTCCGCGACAACGCCAGCCGGGGCCTGACGGTCACGGTCGCCCTCAAGATCCCCCGGAGCGCGCTCGCCAGCGACGACGCCTCCCCGATCCTCACGGAGCAACGATGACCCACCCCGCCGGCGCCCCCACCACCGTCCTGCTCATCGACGACCACGAGCTGATCCGCGACGGTCTGGGCGCGGTCATCGACCTGGAGCCCGACCTGAATGTGGTGGCGACGGCGGGCTCCGTCGCGGAGGGGGTGCAGCGCTACCGGGAGGTGCGCCCCGACGTCGTCATCACCGACCTGCAGATGCAGGACGGCACCGGACTCGACGTGGTCCGCACGCTGCGCAAGGAGAGCGACGAGGTCGGCCTGATCGTGCTGACCATGCACTCCGGCGACGAGCAGATCTTCGCCGCCATGCAGGCGGGGGCCTCCGGCTTCGTCGGCAAGGACGCGCCGTCGACCGAGGTGATCAAGGCGGCGCGGCATGCCGCGGTCTCCCCCAAGGCCTTCGTCTGCGCCGGCCTCGTCGGGGCGATGATGCGCCGCCAGTCGGCCGAGTCGACGGCGCTGACCGAGCGGGAGCACGACGTGCTGCTGCTGCTCGCCGAGGGCCTCAACGCCGCGGCGATCGGTCAGCGGCTCTATCTCTCGGAGTCGACGACCAAGTCCCACATCGCCCGGATCTACCAGAAGCTGGGCGCCGCCAACCGGGCCCAGGCGCTGGTCACGGCGATGCGGATCGGTCTGCTCTCGACCGTCCAGCCCTCCGCCCGCTGACCCGGTCCGCCCCGGCGAGCCGGGACCCCTAGCACGCGGTCCGGCGCTAGTCAGAAGTGACTAGCCGCGAGGAGACGAACTCCCGATCCCCCACCGGCGCGATTCCGGCAGAGTTCCCGCTATCGGGGAGCACTCCCCGGGGACAAGGCAGCACCAGTGCACACAGGGAGAACCCGATGATCCAGTACCTCCAGCTTCTCATCAACGCCCGCCTCGCCAAGATGGAGGAGCGCGGCGCCACGGCCGTCGAGTACGGCCTGCTCGTCGCCCTCATCGCGGCGGCCATCATCGCGGCCGTTCTGCTGCTCCGCGGCTCCATCCAGGATGCCTTCACCGACACCGCCAACAGCATCGACAAGCGCTGACGCAGCGCGAAGCGACGAGCGAGGGTCCGGTGTTGCAGGTGCGGCGCCCGGCCCTCGTGAGTCTTTTCCGGACAGGCGCGACAAGCGGATCGATCGTCCCGAGGACGCCGACCAGGGGAAGGAGCACGGTGCAGCGTGGCGCGACCGCCGTCGAGTACGGCCTCCTCGTCGCACTGATCGCCGCCGCGATCGTGTTCTCCGTGCTGGTGTTCCGAGGCGAGGTCGTCGGGCTCTTCGAGCACACCAACGCCAGCATCGACAACGCGGTCACTCCGTAGGCCGCGCCTCGAAGCGGTTGGCCAGCCCGATCCGCTGCAGCACCGTCGGGTGCGAGCCGAACCACCACTGCGACCATGCCGGGGGCGTGGGGTCGGCATGGGACCGCAGGGCCAGACGGCGCTGGAGGTCGACGAACGCCTGGGGGGCGTTGGTCACCTCCAGCGCCGTCTGGTCCGCGCGCGTCTCCAGGACGCGACTGATCCCGTTCTGCGCCGGCGCCGTCAGCACCGTCGCCAGCGCGACCAGCGCCAGGATCCGGGGCACCGCAGACACCTCGTCGGCCGCCCCGTCGGCTGCCCCGTCGGCCGTTTCTTCGTGGTTCGGCGGCGGCTCCCGGTCCGGGCGCGCGCGCCGAGGGCCCGGCAGGACGAGGCCGAGCAGTCCCACACCCAGCAGTGCGCCGGACGCCCCGAGGAGCGTGCCGGTCAGCACGTCGTCGTACTTCGCGTGCGCGAGCTCGTGCGCGACGACCGACAGCGCCTCGTGGCGAGGCGAGTCGTCGACCAACGTGTCGTAGAGGACGACCCGGCGGCTGTGCCCGAAGCCCGACACATAGGCGTTGAGGGTGGTGGTGCGGCGCGACGCGTCGGCGACCAGCACGTCGTCGACGGCGACGCCCTCCGCGTCGGCGAGCGCGAGCACCTCCGAGCGGAGCGGGCCGTCGGGCAGCGATGCGAACCGGTTGAACACCGGCTCCACGACCATCGGATAGGCGAACGAGCCGAGCATGACCAGCATCGCGGCCGCCAGCCCCGCGACCGCCGGCCACAGTCGCGGCAGGCGGCGCATGCAGCCGACGAGTGCGATGACGGCGATCGACGTCCCGACGACCGTCACCAGCAGGCCCTTGACCCGGTCGACGCTCCACTCGGCCCAGGTCCCGGCCACCAGCCCCTCGTCGAGGCCGAGCAGCCGCAGGGCGACGCCGAACGGCAGGGCGACCAGCTCGCCGACCACGCTCAGCGACAGCACGACGAGGACGACCCGGGCCCACCACCACCCGCGCAGGCGGCTCACCCAGCGCCGGCCGGCGCGTCCGAAGCCCAGCCACACCGCCACGCCGAGGGAGACGGCGAGGCGCGACCAGCTCCAGACCCGCGCCCACTGGGCGTAGTGCTCGCCGCGCTCGATCTGCTCGGGGGTGAACACCGAGGAGGCCGTGACCGGATCGGGCAGGCCGCCCGGGACCGGATGCCACGGCACGCGGGCCAGCGCGATCAGCACGAAGGCGGCGGCGCCCAGCAACGCGGTGCCGAGCGCGACGCGGCGCACGGCCGCGGTGTTGTCGAGCACGCGGTCAGCCTGCCACGCCCGGCAACGCCGCGAGGCGGTCCTGCCAGGCCGAGGTGAGCTCCGCCTCCGTCCAACCGGCGTGCTCGCGCAGCGCGCTCGCGAGACCGCGGCCGCCGAGGACGTCGTCGTAGACCTCGACCAGCGCCCGCTCCCCCGCGTGCTCGGCGAGGGTGGCGCAGACGAGCCAGGCCGCCTCGTAGACGGCCCCGAGGTGGCTGGCCGTCGGGTCGAAGTCGCCGGGGGCGGGCAGCTGTGCCGGCGGGCCGTCCCGATCGACCTGAGCGGCGATCTGGCCCGCCGTCGTCGTCAGGGGCAGATCGACGTCACGCAGCGCCACGTAGTCGGCGAAGCCCTCGACCAGCCACAGGGGCGCCCGGCGCGCCGCCACCGCGTCGGTGAGCGCGTGCACCGCCTCGTGGGTCATCACGACCTGGGCCGCGACCCGGTCGAGACCGTCGTACACACTCCGGTTGACGAACACGTGCACCGGGCTCCCGGCGGCCTCGGTGCCGTCGACCGGCGCGGTGATCGCCGCGATCGCGTCGTACTGCCCCGGCTCGGTGTCGAGCGCGCGCCGGAGCCCGTCGGCGTCGGCCGGCACCTCCACGACGAGACCGCCGTCGCCGGGCACCAGCGCGCGGACCTGCTCGACCGCGCGGCGCGCCACCCGGAGGTAGCGCTCGGCATCCGCGTCGTCGCCCGCGACCGCGACCGCCACCTCCCCGTCGGTACGTACGGCGAGCGGACCGCTCAGCCACAGCGGGAGGCGGGCACCGGTGCCGCCCACCGCGGCGATCGCGACCCCGCTGCCGGTGCTGGCGCCGGCGAAGGTGACAGGGAGCTCGGTCCGGGCCGGGACGGCGTCGATGTCGTCGACCCGCCAGGTCAGCGCCACCTGGCCGTCCCAGGCGTCGGCACCGCTGGTGCGGCCGGTCTCCGTCACATAGCGCAGGGTCACGTCGACGAGCCCGAGTGCGTCGGCGTTGGCGACCGCGGCCATGAGGAGGTCCCGCGCGGCGGCGTCGGCCGCCAGCTCGGCGGCGGCGCGCCCGTCGCCGTCACGGATCGCCTCCTGGAGGCCGGCCAGGGTCGCGGACGCCGCGGCGGCGTCCGCGACGTCGCTGGTGACGACCGGCGGCGGCGCGACGTAGTCGTCGCCGGAGCAGCCGCCCGCCAGGAGGGCTGCCGCCGTCAGGACCGCGGCGAGGGAGCGTCCTCGTCGCGCTGCCGGGTGGCTCACCCAGGCCGGACCGCTCCGGTGTAGGGCATCTCGTCGAGGTCGGAGACCTTCACGCCGGCGCCAGGGTTGGCCGCGTGCACGATCAACCCGTTGCCGAGGTAGATGCCCACGTGGCTGATCGGGTTGTAGTAGAAGACGAGGTCGCCGGCCTGCAGGTCGCTCTTCGCGACCCGGGTGCCGGTGCCGTACTGGGCACGGGAGGAGTGCGGCAGGCTGACGTCGGCCTGGGCGTAGGCCATCATCGTCAGGCCCGAGCAGTCGAAGGCGTTGGGGCCGGCGGCGCCCCAGACATAGGCGTCGCCGACCTGGGCGAGGGCGTACTCGATCGCCGCGGCGGCGCGACCTGACGCAGGGATGGACGTGGCGTCGATCGGGCGGCCCGCGTTGCGGGACAGGAGCGCGGCGCGCTCCTCCGCCTCGAGCTGCGAGAGCAGGTCCTGGGCCTCGGCCAGCTTGGCGTCGGCGGTCTTCTTCTCCTCGGCCAGCTGTGCCTGCAGCTTCCGGATGTCGTCACGGCGCTCGGCGGTCTGGTCCCGGCGGATGTCGTAGGCCTCGAGCTCCGCGTCGTAGTCGGCGAGGAGCGAGTCCTGGAGCCCCTCCACGGTGGAGCGGGTGGAGAGCTCGTCGAGGAAGCCCTGGGAGTCGGAGGCCAACAGCTCACCGGTCGGCCCGAGGTTGCCGGACTGGTACTGCTGGATGAGCGAGTCGCGCACGTCGGAGCGGACGCCGGCGAGCGCGTCGCCCTGGCGGGACTGGTCGGCCTCGAGGGAGGCCAGGTCGTCGTTGAGCTCGGCGAGCTCGAGCTCGGCGTCGTTGTAGCGCTCGGCCGCCTGCTCCGACTCGTGGAAGAGCCGGTCGACGCGAGCCTGGACGGTGGTGATGTCGGGCTCCGCCTGCGCGGGGGTGGTCGCGCCGCTGATCGACAGCGTGATCGCTCCGGTGACGGCGAGTGCCGCGAGTGCGGCGGTGGTGCGTGTCCGGCCGTTCAGCACGAGCTGGCGGTCCCCTCTGGTCGTCGTACGCCTACCGGGTGAGCTGACGGGTTCGGGCACGACTCGCCCTACCCGCACTCCTCGCGCGGACCGCGGCCCGGTCGGACCGCTGCCCTCGCGCCTCGTGCGGGATTCACCCCAGAGTGGTTGGGTCCCCGGCTCCGGACCCCCGAGCGGCTCCGGACTCAGCGCGGTGCCCGCGCGGGTCGGTCGACCCACTCCTCGGACACCTGAGCGAGCAGCCTAGTCACAGGCCCCGGTCGCGCCAAACCCGTCTCGGGCGTGTTGGGGACGAACGTGGGGTCCCCCGCGCCTCAGCAGTCACATCTGCCCCACGGACAACGCTGGTCACCCTGGTCACGCCGACTCCACCCGGGGGCCGTCGACCGGCTGGACCAGGCGCAACGGGGGCACCAGGCCCCCGTCGGCCAACGCCTCGAGCGCGGCCATCTCGTCGTCTCCGATCACGAGCTCGGGAGGTGGCCCGAGCAGCACCGTCACCACACAGTCGTGGCAGGCCAGGCCTCGCACCACGCAGGTGTCGCAGTCGATCCTCGTCGTCATGGGGCGAGACTCGCACCGGCCCCCGACACAATCCCCGCGGCGGACTCGCGCGTACCGCCTCCCGCGCCCCTGCGCGACTGACACAATCCCCCGCGTGAGCGTCGAGCACCGCGCCCGGGCCCGCCGGACGGCCCGCGTCGGGTGGGCGCTGTTCCTGCTGACGACGGTGCTCTACGTCTCGACCGCCGGCTACCACCGCGTCCACATCGACGTCCTCTCCGCGGATGTGGGCGCCTGGCGGATCGCGGCGACCGGCACGCCCTCGATCGACGGGCTCGACACCTCCTCGATCAACCGCAGCCGGGTCGACCTGTTCTCCACCGTCCACGACGGGCGCACCGTCATCGCCCGATCGCCGGGCGTCATCGCGGCCGGCGTGCCGGGATACGCGCTGCGCCAGTGGGTGAGCGACGCCGGACCCGACGCCGAGGACTTCTCCACGGTGCCGCCCACGGTGACCGCGGCCGTGCTGACGGCGCTCAGCGTGCTCCTCATGTGGGGTGCGCTGCTCCGGCTGACCAGCCGACGCAACGCGACCGCCGCCGCCCTGGTGTTCGCGCTGGCGACACCGGTCTGGTCGGTGGCGGCCGACGGGATGTGGACCCACACGCTCACCGTGCTCGGCATCAGCGGGACGGCCTTCGGCGCGGCACGCGACCGCTGGCTGCTGGTCGGGCTGTTCGGGGGGATCGCGGTGTGGGGCAGACCCCACACCGCTCTGGTGACGGCAGCCGTCGCTCTCACGTGCGCGTGGCTCCAGCGACGGCCCGGGATCGTGGTCCGCGTCGCGGTAGTAGGCGCCGCGCTCACGCTCGGAGCCAGCCTGTGGACCTTCTGGCTCTACGGTCGCTGGACGCCGTCCGGCGGCTACGCCCCGACCCCCTACCTGTCCCGGGGCTCGGGCGCGCAGTACGACTTCAACCAGACGCTCGGCGGGCTGCTGCGCAACGAGGCGGCGATGTGGCTCTCGCTGGATCGGGGCATCCTGGTCTGGACGCCGATGCTCGTCTTCCTGCTACCGCTGGTCGTCCGCACCTGGCGCACCCAACCGGCCTGGACCCGGGCCCTCCTCCTCGCCGGTGTGGCGTACACCCTGTTCCAGGGTGCGGTCGCCCCGTTCCACGGCGGCGAGGGCATCTACGGCTACCGGCACGGCCTGGAGTTCCTCGCCTGTGCGACCCCGGCCCTGGTCGTGGCCGCCGCTCAGGCGGGGCAGCGCACGCGTGTCATGCTCCAGGCCACGGTCGGCCTCCAGTTCGCCGCCTTCGCCCTCGGAGGCGTACTCAACCGGCCCACACTCTCGTTCCGACACCAATGGACCGACAACGCCTTCGCCTCCGGGCTGCGCGACGTCCCGCTGCTGTGGGGGTGGGTGGCGATCAGCGTCGGCCTGGTCGTCCTGCTGTCCCGGATGTTCCTGCGCACGGACGAGCCGAGCAACTGAGCGAGCGTCGGCTCCCGGGCGCGGCTCCCGGGTTGCGTCGGAGGTGACGCCTACCGTCGGGGACATGACGGCAGCACCCCTCGGCGGCACGCGACGGTGGGATGCGCAGCGCGGGTTCGACGAGCTCGGCCGTCCGCTGCACGACGTCACCTTCTGCGTCGTCGACCTCGAGACGACCGGGGGCTCTCCCGGCGACGGCGACATGATCACCGAGATCGGCGCCGTGAAGGTCCGCGGCGGCGAGGTGCTCGGGGAGTTCCAGACCCTGGTCAACCCGCACACGGCGATCCCCGCGTTCATCGCCGTCCTCACCGGGATCACCAACGGCATGGTCGCCGACGCGCCATCCATCCGCTCGGCGCTGCCCGCGTTCCTGGAGTTCGCGGCGGGGTCCGTGATCGTGGCCCACAACGCTCGCTTCGACGTCGGCTTCCTCAAGCACGACGCGCTCCGGCTCGACATCGCCTGGCCGGACTTCGAGGTCGTCGACACGGTCAAGCTCGCCCGGCACGTGGTCACCCGTGACGAGGCGCCCAACCACAAGCTCTCGTCCCTGGCCCGCGTCTTCCGGTCCGGCACGACCCCCAACCACCGCGCGCTGGCCGACGCCCGCGCCACCGTCGACGTGCTGCACGGCCTCATGGAGCGCCTCGGCGGGCTCGGCGTCCACACCCTCGAGGAGCTCCAGGGCTACTCCAGCAAGGTCGCGAGCGCGGCCCGCCGCAAACGACATCTCGCCGAGCACCTGCCCCACGCTCCGGGCGTCTACCTCTTCCGCGACGACCGCTCCCGCGTGCTCTACGTCGGCACCTCACGCGACCTGCGGCGGCGCGTCCGCAGCTACTTCACAGCCTCGGAGAAGCGCACCCGGATCGGCGAGATGGTCCAGATCGCGTCGTCGGTGAGCGCGGTCGAGTGCGCGACGCCGCTCGAGGCGTCGGTGCGCGAGCTCCGCCTGATCGCCGAGCACAAGCCTCCCTACAACCGCCGTTCCCGGCACCCGGAGAAGGTCACCTGGCTGAAGCTCACCCGGGAGCCCTGGCCGCGGCTGTCGCTGGTCAAGCGGGTGCTCGACGACGACGCCGACTACCTCGGCCCGTTCTCCTCACGCGCGGCCGCCGAGAGCTCGCTGGCCGCGCTGCACGAGGTCTTCCCGATCCGCCAGTGCAACGACCGCCTGGGCCGACAGCCGCGACGCAGCGCCTGCGTGCTGGCCGAGATGGCCCGCTGCCTGTCCCCCTGCGACGGGAGCGTCGACCCCCAGACCTACGCCGCCGTCGTCCGCCAGCTGCGCGACACCCTGCTGCGCCGTCCCGACGACGTCGTCGACCTCGTCCACGCACGGATGTCGGACCTCGCCGCCCAGGAGCGGTTCGAGGAGGCCGCCCGCCACCGCGACCGGCTCGCCGACTTCGTGCGCGCGGCGGCCCGCACCCAGCGGCTGAGCGCGCTCACCCGATGTCCCGAGGTGGTCGCGGCCCGCCGCGAGGACGACGGTCGCTGGGCCGTCCACGTCGTGCGCCACGGGCGGCTCGCGGCGGCCGGCGTGATCCCCTCCGGCGCCGACGCCCTCGCCTACGTCGAGGGCCTGCGCGCCTCGGCCGAGACCGTGCTGCCGGCGATCGGCCCCACCCCCGCGGCGAGCGCCGAGGAGTCCGAGCGGATCCTGCGCTGGCTCGAGTCGCCCGGGGTGCGCCTCGTCGACGTCGTCGGCGAGTGGGCCTGTCCGGTCCAGGGCGCGGGCCGCCACGCGCCGGCCTTCGAGCGCACTAGGGTGGCCCCATGATCACCGCCATCGTCTTCGTCCAGGCCGAGACCGCGCGGATCCCCGAGGTCGCGGAGGCGATCGCGGCGCTCGAGGGCGTCAGCGAGGTCTACTCCGTGACCGGTCAGATCGACCTGATCGCCCTGGTCCGGGTGAGCTCCCACGACGACATCGCCGCGGTGGTCGCCGACCGCCTCAACAAGGTCGACGGCGTCGTCGACACCGAGACCCACATCGCCTACCGCGCCTACTCCCGTCACGACCTCGAGGCGGCGTTCTCGCTCGGCCTCGACTGACCGACGTGTCCGACGCCGGGCCCCGGGCCGAGCAGCCCGGCGCGACGCCGTCGCGGTTCCCGTTGCTCGGCCGGGCGATCCCGGTGCTCGTCGGGTGCCTGCTCGCGCTCCTCCTGGTCCTGCTGGCCCGGCGCCCGTTCCGGGCCTTCGACACCTACTTCCACCTCCGCTTCGGCGAGGAGTTCCGGCACGGCTGGTCCATCGCCCACCCCGGTCAGCTCAGCAGCGCCTCCACCAACGACTGGGTGCCGACCCAGTGGCTCCCCCAGGTGGGGCTGTCGTGGGTCGACGACGTCGCCGGCACGACCGGGCTGGTCATCCTCCTCGGCGCCGCCGCGACGTCGCTGGCCGGCACGCTCTACCTACTGCTGCGCCACCGGGCCGGCCCGGCCACCGCCGCGACGCTCACCGCGGTGGTCGTGGCCGGCTGGCTGCCCAGCCTCTCCTTGCGCCCCCAGGTGCTCAGCTACCTGTTCCTCGTCGCCGTCGTCGCGGCCTGGGACCGGGCCCGCCGCACGGGCCGCGCGCCCTGGCTGTTGGTCCCGCTTGCCTGGGTGTGGGCGACCTGCCACGGCATGTGGGTCCTCGGCGTCGGCGCGAGCGCGGTGCTCGCCGTCGCCGTCGTCGTCGAGCGCCGCCCTCTCCGGCGCGCGACCCTGCCCCTGCTGGCGGTGCCGGTCGCGATGCTGCTGGCGGGCCTGGTCACGCCGGTCGGCCCGCGGCTGCTCTCGGCGGTGCTGCTGGTGAACTCACGGGCCGAGTACTTCCACGAGTGGCGTTCCCCCGAGCTGATCACGGTGGGCGCGCTGCCCGTGACCGGACTCCTGGTGGCAGCGGTGCTGCTGCTCGTGCGCCGCGGCGCCCGGCCCTACGACATCGGCCTGCTGGGGATGGGAGGCGTGTTCGCC
Source organism: Nocardioides segetis (assembly GCF_051390595.1). Classification (NCBI taxonomy): domain Bacteria; kingdom Bacillati; phylum Actinomycetota; class Actinomycetes; order Propionibacteriales; family Nocardioidaceae; genus Nocardioides; species Nocardioides segetis. The sequence continues at coordinate 151,094 of NZ_JBNINR010000002.1, forward strand.
GTCTACTCCCAGCGCACCCTGCCGCTGGCTCTGATCGTGCTCGCCTGCGTGGTCGCAGGCGCCGCGCGACGGCCGGCGCCCCGGATCACCTGGCCCGAGGGCGCCGGTCTGGCCGCCCTCGCGGTCCTCGTGCTGGCGGTGATCCCGAGTCAGTCCGTCCTGGACGACCCCGCCGACGACGTCCGACCGTTCACCGCCGCGCTCGACCAGCTGCCGCCGGGCAGTGTCGTCGTCACCGACTGGCGGGTCGGCAGCGTCCTGCTCTGGACCGAGCCGCACCTGGAGATCCCGCTGCACGGATACGGCGACGTCTACACCGACGCCGAGCTCGAGCGGTACGCCGACCTGGCGCGTCTCGAGCCCGGCTGGGACGCGACGCTGGCGCGGCTGGCGCCGGACGCCGCGCTGCTCCCCCTCGACGACCCGGTGACCTACGCGCTCGCCGACCGGGACTGGTCGGTGGAGCAGCGCGACGGTGGCATGGTGCTCCTCGCTCCACCGCCGGCCGAGCGTCCCTGAGACGCATCCGGCGGGCCCCGCCGAGCCGGAGCCGTGCCGAGGGCTCAGCGTCCGGCGGCGGCGACCCAGCGGTCCAGCGTGGCCTGCGCCGCACCGGAGTCGATGGCCTCGGCGGCCCGGGCGATGCCCGCGCCCAGCGCCTCGTCGTACGCCGTCCCGGGGGCGTCGTAGACGGCGAGCGCCGCACCGGCGTTGAGCAGCACCGCGTCGCGCACCGGACCCGACCTGCCGGCGAGCAGGTCCCGGACGACGCCGGCGTTGTGCCGGGCGTCGCCGCCGCGCAGGTCCTCGGCCGTCGCGCGCGCGATGTCCCACCGCGCCGGGTCGACGGTCACCTCGTCGACCTCTCCGTCGTGGACGACCCACAGCCGCGAGGTGGTGGTCGTGGTGAGCTCGTCGAGTCCGTCGTCGCCGCGGAACACCCAGGCGTCGACGCCGCGCCGGGCGAACACGCCGGCCATGATCGGCGCGAGCCGCACGTCCGCGCAGCCGATGGCCTGGGCCGCGGGCCGGGTGGGGTTCGCGAGGGGGCCGAGCACGTTGAACGCCGTACCGATCCCCAGCTCCTTGCGCGGCACGGCCGCGTGGCGCATCGCCGGGTGGAAGGCGGCGGCGAAGCAGAAGGTGATGCCGGCCTCCTCGGCCACCTCGGCGACGCGGTCGGCGGGCAGGTCGAGCCGGACGCCGAGAGCCTCGAGGACGTCGGCGGTGCCGGCCTGCGACGAGGCCGACCGGTTGCCGTGCTTGACCACCCGCGCACCGGCGCCGGCCGCGACGATCGCGGACATGGTCGAGATGTTGACCGAGAAGGAGCGGTCACCGCCGGTGCCCACGACGTCGAGGAGCCGGCCGGGGACGGTGATGGGCGTCATCACGGCGTACATGGCCTCGACGAGCCCGGTCAGCTCGTCGATCGACTCCCCCTTCGCGCGCAGGGCGACCATGAAGCCGGCGATCTGGGCCGCAGTGGCCTCGCCGGCGAGGATCTCGCCCATCGCCCAGGCCGACTGGGCAGGCGTCAGGTCCTCCCCGGCGACGAGGGTGCCGAGGACGTCGGGCCAGGTCATCGCTGGGTCTTCCGCTCCATGCCCGCTCAGGCCGGGACGCGGGCGCGCAGCAGCGAGATCACGGCCTCCGCGAGCTGGATCGGGTCGAGCGGGTGCGGCACGGCGGCGTCGGCGCGCGACCAGGTCGCCAGCCAGGCGTCCTGCGGGCGCCCCGTGAGGACGACGAGGGGCGGACAGTCGAGGATCTCGTCCTTGAGCTGCTTGGCGATGCCCATGCCGCCGGCCGGGACCGCCTCGCCGTCGAGGATGGCGAGGGCCAGACCACCTGCGTCCATGTTCTGGATGACCACGGGCTCGGTGGCGACCTCGACGTACTCCAGCTCCGGCAGGTCCGGGTGGGGCCGCCGCCCCAGGGCCAGGATGACCTGCTCGCGGGTGTGGACGTCGTCGCTGTAGACGAGCACCTTCAGTGTCGCAGGAGTAGTCACCCGCGTGATGCTACTCGGACGACGCGCCGTCCGTCGGTGTGACCTCGGTCGCGGCGCGCCGTTCCCGGTCCTGCTGCCGTTCGAGGCGGTCGAGGCGCCGGTCCTCGCGGCGGGCCTCCTGCATCGAGGCGCGCACCCACTGGGCGAAGAGCACCACGAAGAAGCCCACACCGACCAGGTCGCCGGCTCCCCACAGGATCCCGCCGGCGAGCCTCTGATCGTCGTACGGGTCGGGCAGCCACGCGCCGAGCGGGCCGTCGTGCAGCCTGGGATACCAGTCGCCGCCCAGGAGCGTCTTCTGACCCATGATCGTCACGCCGAGGAACGCGTGGAACGGCAGGGTCATCACGGTCAGCAGGACCCGGAACGGGTGCGCGACCCGCCCCGGCAGCGGGTCGACGCCGACGATCGGCCAGAAGAAGAGCGCACCGACGGCGACGAGGTGGACGTGCATCATCTCGTGGACGTAGGTCGAGCGGAGCGAGGCGTCGTACCAGCCGGTGAAGTAGAGCGCCCAGGGCGACAGGACGTAGAGACCGAAGGTCAACGGGGGGAAGCCCAGCACCTTCGCCACGCGGAAGTGCAGCACGGCCAGCAGCCAGCCGCGGGGGCGGCGCGGCAGGGTGCGCAGCGCGAGGGTGACCGGAGCGCCCAGCGCGAGCGAGAGCGGCACGACCATGGACAGCACCATGTGCTGGACCATGTGCGCGCTGAGCAGCACGGTGTCGTAGGCGGCGAGGCCGGACGAGGTCGCGAGGTAGAACGCGAGCAGGCCGAGGCCCCAGGCGACGGCCCGACCGGCGGGCCAGTGGTCGCCTCGGCGGCGCAGCGCGAGCACCCCCAGGGCGTAGAGACCGGCGGCCCACACCGTGACCACGAGCGGCAGCGGCGCGAGGCCCCACTCGGAGAGCAGCGCTCCGCCGTCGAAGGGGGGCAGGTCCTCGACCCCGGCCGCGCCGGATGACCACACCAGCACCACGCGTACCTCCCTGCCCCCGTCAGGACCTGTTCGAGCCTAGGTCGTGCGTGGTTATCGCTCAGAACGGGGGGTCGGGTGCCGCCCCGGAGCGTTAGACGCCATAATGGCGCCCGTGGCGATCTCAGCTTCGGCAACACTTCCGGCCTCGCGCCTGCACGGCCAGCACGACCGACCCAGCATGGTCGCCGTCGGCACCATCATCTGGCTGTCCAGCGAGCTCATGTTCTTCGCGGCCCTCTTCGCCGCGTACTTCACGATCCGCTCGGTCTCGCCCGAGATGTGGGCGGAGAACACCGAGCTGCTGAACGTGCCGTTCGCGTCGGTCAACACCACGATCCTGGTGCTGTCGTCGTTCACCTGCCAGCTCGGTGTCTTCGCCGCCGAGCGCGGGCAGGTCTCGCGCGCGGGATCGCTGCTGCAGGTCGGCAAGTGGGGCCTGCGCGAGTGGTTCATCCTGACCTACGTCATGGGCGCGATCTTCATCGGCGGACAGGCGCTCGAGTACGCCGAGCTCATCCACCACGGCGTCACGATCCCCAACGACGCCTACGGCACGATGTTCTACCTGACCACCGGCTTCCACGGCATCCACGTGACCGGCGGCCTCATCGCCTTCCTCTTCGTCCTCGGCCGCACGTACGCCGCCAAGCGCTTCACCCACGAGCAGGCGGTCAGCGCGATCGTCGTCTCCTACTACTGGCACTTCGTCGACGTCGTGTGGATCGGCCTGTTCGCGACGATCTACCTGATCAAGTGACGAGGCGGACCCGATGACGAAGAGCTGTTGGATCTTCCGGACTGACAAGGACTGAATGTGCGCCTTCTGAACCGATCCGCCGGTCGACTCTCGCGGCACCGCCGCGGTCCGATCGCCGGACTCCTGGTGCTCGTCTGTGGCCTGCTGCTGACGGGCGGTCTCTACGCGGCGCTCGCGCCGGCCCAAGCGGACACCGACCAGAGCCAGGCGGAGCTGGTCAAGGAGGGTCGCGAGCTCTTCCTGGTCGGCTGCGCGTTCTGCCACGGCCAGAACGGCGAGGGCGTGCTGACCCAGGGCGGCTCGCAGTACGGCCCGGCCCTGACCGACGTGGGCGCCGCCGCCGTCGACTTCCAGGTCGGCACCGGCCGCATGCCGATGGCCCAGCCCGGTGCGCAGGCGCCGCGCAAGGAGGTCGTCTACACCAAGGAGGAGACCGCCGCGCTGTCGGCGTTCGTCGCCACGCTCGGCACCGGTCCGGCGATCCCGGACAAGGAGCTCTACTCCACCGAGGGCATGAGCGAGAAGGAGGTTCAGGAACTCGTCGCCCGCGGCGGCCAGATCTTCCTCGCCAACTGCACCGCGTGCCACAACTTCGAGGGCTCCGGCGGCGCCATGCCGCGCGGCGGCTACGCGCCCAAGATCCGCGGTGTCGACTCCAAGCACATCTACGAGGCGATGCTCACCGGCCCGCAGTCGATGGACACCTTCTCCGACGGCAACATCCCGCCCGAGGACAAGAAGGCCGTCATCGCCTACCTCAACGAGCTCGACGAGAGCCCGAGCTACTCCGGCTTCACGCTGGGCAGCCTGGGCCCGGTGAGTGAGGGCATCATCGCCTGGATCGGCGGCATCGGCCTCCTGGTCGGCTTCGCCGTCTGGATCGCGGCGCACACCACCCGCTCGAGCAAGAAGAAGGACGAGGCGGCAGCGTGACCGACGCACACGACACCCACTCCGACCCGCAGGGGGGCGAGCTCGCGGTCGCCGGGCCGATCCCCGACCCGGGCCTGCCCGAGCACCAGTGGCGGCCCACGGACGTCGACCCGGCCAAGGAGAAGCGGGCCGAGCGCCAGGTCGCCACGCTGTTCGGCCTCTCCGCGGTCTCGACCGTCCTCTTCCTGGTCGCCTACTTCACCCTCGACATCGGCGACGACTGGCACGTCATCGCCGGCTTCGGCGCCTCGACCATGGCGCTGGGCCTGACCCTCGGCCTGGCCCTGATGTTCATCGGCGTCGGCGTCATCCACTGGGCCCGCAAGCTGATGGCCGACCACGAGATGGTCGAGCTGCGACACCCGGCCCGCTCCCCCGACGACGACCGTGAGGTCGCCGTCAAGGCGATCACCGACGGGCTCAACGAGTCCGGCATCGGCCGCCGGCCGCTGATCCGCAACTCGCTCCTCGGCGCGGTCGGCCTGCTCGGTCTGCCGGCCGTGGTCCTGCTGCGCGACCTCGGTCCGCTGCCGGGCGACAAGCTGTACCACACGATCTGGGGCAAGGGCCTGAAGGACAAGCCGATGCGGATCGTCCGCGACGGCATCTGGACCCCGATCCTCGCCTCCGACCTCGAGATCGGCGACCTGGTCAACTGCCAGCCCGACGCCCTGCACAACCCGGAGCGCTACGACATCGACCCGACCGAGGTCGAGGGCGTGAACCTCCAGATCCACAAGTCCAAGGCGTCGCTCATCCTGCTGCGGATGAACCCGGCCGACATCATCCCGGGCAAGGACGCGAAGGGCGACAGCCGGGAGAACTGGGCGGTCGACGGGATCGTCGCCTACTCGAAGATCTGCACCCACGTCGGCTGCCCGATCTCGCTGAACGAGCGCACGACGCACCACCTGCTCTGCCCGTGCCACCAGTCCACCTTCGACCTCGCCGACTCCGGCAAGGTGGTGTTCGGCCCCGCCGGCCGGCCGCTGCCCCAGCTGCCGATCGCCGTCGACGACGAGGGCTATCTGGTCGCGCAGAGCGACTTCGACGAGCCGGTCGGCCCGAGCTTCTGGGAGCGTGACTACTATGAGCGTTGATGTGAGCAAGGTCGCCTCGACCAACGGCACGACGCCCGCCACGGCCAAGGGCGGCAAGGCCGCCGGTGCCATCGCCACCTGGGCCGACGAGCGCCTCGGCCTCGGCACGGCGATGAAGAAGAACATCCGCAAGGTCTTCCCGGACCACTGGTCGTTCATGCTCGGCGAGATCGCCCTGTGGAGCTTCGTCGTCCTGCTGCTGACCGGCGTCTTCCTGACGCTCTGGTTCGACCCGAGCATGACCGAGGTCCAGTACAACGGCGCCTACGACCCGCTGCGCGGGGTCCACATGTCGTCGGCCTTCGCCTCGACGATGGACATCTCCTTCGACGTCCGCGGCGGTCTGCTCATGCGGCAGATGCACCACTGGGCCGCGCACGTCTTCATCGCCTCGATGATGATCCACATGCTCCGCGTCTACCTGACCGGTGCGTTCCGCAAGCCCCGCGAGCTGAACTGGGTCATCGGCTGCCTGCTCCTGCTGCTCGGCACGCTCGAGGGCTTCACCGGCTACTCGCTGCCCGACGACCTGCTCTCGGGCACCGGCGTGCGGGCCGCGGACGGCTTCATGAAGGCGTCGCCGGTCGTCGGCTCCTACATGTCGTTCTTCGTGTTCGGCGGCGAGTTCCCCGGCGACTCGATCATCCCCCGGTTCTACGCCGTGCACATCCTGCTGATCCCCGGCCTGCTGCTCGCGCTCGTGGCCGCGCACATGCTGCTGCTCGTCTACCACAAGCACACGCAGTGGCCCGGGCCCGGCCGCACCGAGCAGAACGTCGTCGGCTACCCGATGCTCCCGGTCTACGCGGCCAAGGCGGGCGGCTTCTTCTTCATCGTGTTCGGCACGATCGCGATGCTGGGCGGCCTGTTCTCGATCAACGCCGTGTGGAAGATCGGTCCGTACGACCCGTCCAAGGTGACCGCGGGCTCCCAGCCCGACTGGTACATGGGCTGGCCGGACGGCCTGCTGCGGATCATCCCGCCGTGGGAGACCCACATCTGGGGCATCACGCTCTCCTGGAACGTCATGCTCCCGATCCTGGTGATGCCGCCGCTGCTGCTGATGCTGCTGATGGCGCTGCCGTTCATCGAGTCGTGGATCACCGGCGACAAGCGGGAGCACCACCTGCTCCAGCGTCCGCGCAACGCGCCGACGCGGACCGCGATCATGGTCGCGCTGATGACCTTCTACGGCCTGTCCTGGGCCGCGGGCGGCAACGACATCATCGCGATCAAACTCCACCTGAGCATCAACCAGATCACCTACTTCATGCGAGGGGCCGTGATCATCGGCCCGGTGATCGCCTTCATCATCACGCGGCGCTGGTGCATCTCGCTCCAGCGTCACGACGAGGGCAAGCTGCTCCACGGCTACGAGTCCGGTGTCCTGGTCCGCTCGCCCGAGGGCGGCTACGCGGAGAAGCACCTGCCGCTCCCCGAGGGCAAGGCCTACACGCTCACCGCTCGCGACGACGACCCGCGGCCGGAGACGGCCGAGGAGATCGAGGCCTCGGGCGTCACCGGACGCCGGCTGCGCCTGCGCAAGCTGCGCGCCAAGCTGGCCACCGTGTTCTTCGCGGACAACGTCCAGAAGCCCACGGCCGAGGAGCTGCACGAGGCTCAGCACCACGCGGAGCACGAGCTCCACGAGCTCGAGTCGCAGATCGCCGCCGGCCCCAACCGGCACGGTCCGGCCGAGCACTGATCCGACGGCGAGGGCGTGTCTCCCACGTCCTAGTCCGAAAGGACTAGAGCCTGTCGGCATTTCCGGCGGATCGACGGATCCCGGTGGCGCGACCCGCCGCATAGCGTGCTCACGACGGTGTGGGGACGACGCGGAAGGGCGGGGCGATGACGGCAGTGCTGACCTCTCCCCTGGCCCCGGCGCGCCCGCGCCTGCGGAGCGCCACCGCGCGCCGTCTCACCCGGATCCGGGCGGTCGTCGTCGGGCTCGACGTGGTCACGCTCGGCCTCGCCGCCCTGGTCGCCGTCGCCGTGAAGTTCGGCTTCGCCACCTGGCCGCCCGCCGACGTCGACAGGGTCACGGGCGTCCCGCTCCTCGACTTCGGATGGGTGCTCCCCGTCTGGCTCGGCGCGCTGGCTCTCGCCGGCGCCTGGTCCTCCCGGACCCTCGCCCGCGGCGGCGAGGAGCTCAAGGCGCTGCTCCGCGGCTCGCTCGCCGGCGCGGGAGTCGTCGCGATGGCGGCGTACCTCGTCGACTACGACATGTCGCGGGGCTACTTCGCACTGACCTGGGGCATCGGCACCACGGGCCTGCTGCTGGAGCGGTACGCCGTACGCCGGGTCGTCGCCCGGTTGCGACGCGGCCACCGCCTGGTCAACCGGATGGTCGTGGTCGGCGACGCGGTCGCTGTCAGCGAGCTGGGTGCCGCCCTCGCCCGGCAGCCGGAGCTGGGATACCGGATCGTCGGAGCCTGCGTCGAGGGCTCCGCCCCGTCCTTCCCGGTGCCGGTCCTCGGTCGACCCGGTGCTGCTGTCGAGACGTGCCGCGAGCAGGACGCCGACACGCTGCTCATCGCCAACGGCTCGTTCTCCTCCTCGCTCGATCTCCGTCGGCTGGGCTGGGAGCTCGAGGACACCGACATCGACCTCGTCGTGGTCCCGAACCTGATCGACGTGGCGGGCCCTCGGATCCGGCTGCGCCCCGTCGCCGGCCTCCCCTTCGTCCATGTGGACCCACCACAGGTCGCCCGGGCCCTGCGCTGGGGCAAGGCGGTGTTCGACCGCGTCGGCGCGGCCCTGCTGCTCCTGGTGTTCGCTCCGCTCCTGCTCGCGGTCGCCGCGGCCGTCAAGCTCGATGACGGCGGCCCGGTGCTCTACCGGCATCGCCGGATCGGGCTCGACGGCCGGGAGTTCGGGCTCTGGAAGTTCCGCAGCATGGTGCCGGACGCCGCCGCGCGGCACGCGGCGCTCGTCGGAGCCCACGCTGCGACGCCGTTGCTCTTCAAGCTGCCCGCCGACCCGCGGGTGACCCGCGTCGGCGCCGTCCTGCGCCGCTGGTCGCTCGACGAGCTCCCCCAGCTGCTCAACGTCCTCGCCGGTCAGATGAGCCTCGTCGGTCCGCGCCCCCAGGTCGCCGAGGAGGTCGCGTGCTACAGCCCGGCCATGCACCGTCGGCTGCGGGTGCGCCCCGGGATGACCGGCCTGTGGCAGGTGTCCGGCCGCGCGGAGCTGAGCGCCGCGGAGGCCGAGCGCCTGGACCTCTCGTACGTCGAGAACTGGTCGATGACCAGCGATCTCGCGATCCTCGCCCGGACGGCACGCGCGGTCGTGCGCGGCGAAGGCGCGTTCTGAGCGTCGCGTCGCGATATCTTGCGGGTCCGGAGCCAGCGGCGCGTGGGGACGCCCGGTTGAGAGGGGCGAGGCGAGGAGCATGGTGACAGGAGCCTCGTCCGTCCGCGTGCTCCACGTGATCGAGAGCTACGGAAGCGGATCGCTCACCGCGACCGTCCAGTACGTCCGGAGCACCCCCGACCTCGAGCACCATCTGCTCCGGCGGATCCGCGACGACTACGTCCCCTTCGGCGAGGAGTCCCTGTTCACGACCGTGGCCGAGCTGCCCGCGTCAGCGGTCCGGAGCATCGGGTCCGTCCGGCGGGCCGTCCGGCGGTTGGCGCCCGACGTCATCCACGCCCACTCGAGCTTCGCCGGCCTGTACGCTCGCCTGGCGGTCCGCGCCGGCCGACCTGTGCGGGTCGTCTACACACCCCACTGCTTCGGCTTCGAACGCACCGACATCTCCCCGACGACACGCCGGGTGTTTCGGCTCGCCGAGTGGCTCCTCGCCGTCAACACCAGCGCGATCGCCGGCTGCTCGGTCGAGGAGGCGCATACGGCGCGGTCCTGGCGGACCTGCCGCCGGGCCGTCCACGTCCCCAACGTGGCGGCCGTGAGCCGGGCCGACCTCCCGTCTCGGGGCCTGGCCTCGCCCACGATCGTCGCCCTCGGGCGGATCTCCGCCCAGAAGGACGCCGACTTCTTCCGTGCGACGCTGCACGAGCTGCGGCGGCACGGACGGGAGGTCCGCGCGCGCTGGATCGGCGGTGGCGACCTCGCGGGATCTGCCCGTCTCGAGGCGGCGGGCGTCGAGGTGACCGACTGGGTCCCGCGTGACCGCGCACTCGACCTGCTCGCCTCGGCCGACCTGTATCTCCACACGGCCGCCTGGGAGGGCTTCCCCATGTCCGTCCTCGAGGCCCACCGGGTCGGCCTGCCGATCGTCGTGCGCGACATCGCCGCGTTCCGCCACCTGCCCGCAGCGGTGCGTGGAGACAGCCCGCGCGAGCTGGCCGCCCTGGCCGCCGAGCTCCTGGGTCCTTCCCGCGGTCCGGCCGACGAGAACCGTCGCCTCTGGGACCTCGCCCTCGCCGAGCACTCCCCCGACGTGCAGCGGACCCGGCTCCTGGAGGCGTACGGCGTTGCCTGAGCATCTCCAGGATCCCTCCGGCCCCGACGGCCGGCCGCTCTCGGTCGTCCTGCTGCACTGGGGGCGCAACGGAGCCGGACCGAGGCTCACCTACGAGCTCGCCCGCGCACTCCGGAGCCGCACGGACATCCGGCTCTCGATCTCCGACGTCGCCGGCACCGAGCGTGACGCCGACGTCGCGGACCTCGGCGTACGGCGGCTCGCCGTCGCCACCTACACCACTGCCAGGGGCGTGGTCCTGGGACTGCCGCGCCTCATGGCCAACGTGCTGAGGTTCCGGCGGTTCCTCCGCGCCACCGAGGCCGATGTCGTGGTGACGCCGATGTACAGCCTGTGGCACTCCCTCGCGATCAGACTCCTGCTGCCACGCCGGACCCCGCTCGTGGTGACCGTCCACGACGCGACTCCCCATGCCGGTGACGACCACGTCGTGAAGCTGTGGGCGCGCGCTGCTGAGATCGGCCGGGCGGACGCCGTCGTCACCCTGTCGGAGACGGTGGCCGCCGACCTCCGTCGACGACAGGGCGGCCTTCCCGTGTTCGTCACCGTCCACGGGGCGTTCGGCGACCAGAGCCCGACGGCGCCGCGGCGGGCACCTCGGCACGACCCGCCCGTCGTCGGCTTCTTCGGTCGGCTCCTTCCCTACAAGGGCCTCGACATCCTGGTGGCGGCATCCACCGTCCTGGCCCGGCGCGGGGTTCCCGCCGTCACCCGGATCCACGGCGACGGCACCGTCCCGCCGGAGCTCCGCCACGCAGGCCATCGCGTGGAGTGGAACCTCGGCTGGGTGCCCGAGGACCTGACCAACCAGGTGGTGGGCGACTTCGACGTCCTCGTGCTCCCCTATCGCGAGGCGTCGCAGTCCGGGGTGCTGTCGATCGCCCTGGCGGAGGGCGTCCCCGTCGTGGGCACGCCGGTCGGCGGTCTCGTCGAGCAGATCGAGGCCACCGGCTGCGGACTCGTCGCGGCGTCCGTCGATCCGGCGGCCATCGCGGCGGCGGTGTCCCACCTGCTCGACGACACCGACCGCTACGCCGAGTGCTCGCGCAACGCACTCGCCGCGGCGTCGACCGACCACGGCTGGGACCGCGTGGCCGCCGACTACGTCTGCGCCGTGAAGGCGGTCGTGGAGCGATGAGGCGCGTTCCGGCACCGCGCCGAACCGGTCCCGTGCGGCTATTGCTCGTCGTCCGGGCAGCGGACCAGATCGGTGGGCTGGAGACCGTCGTCCGCGACGCCGCCACCGGCCTCGATGGCGGCGAGTTCCAGGTCACGCTCGCCGTTGTCGGGGACGGTCCGGTCCCGGCGATCTTCGGCGGCCTCGACGTCGTCACAGCCGCGAACACAGCGGGCCTGCGCGCCGCCATGCGCTCCGCGGACGTCATTCACCTCCACTCCCCGACCCTGCTCGACTGGTCGGCGCGACTCCTGTGGCGCGGGCGACGCCGACGGACGCCGATCCTGGTTACTCTGCACCTCCCGTCGGAGCCCCGAGGCCGGCATACGGCCTCCCAGAGCATCATCGCGATACGACGAGTCCTCAAGGCGACAGCACTGCGGCTCTGCGGCGCCCAGGTCTATGCGCCGAGCCGGGCGGCCGCGTCGCTGGCCCGGCGAAGACTGCTGGGGATCGTCGCGGTCCGGCCGCTTGTCCAAGGCGTACGCGACCGCGGCGACCGGCCGCCACCGGCCCATCGCGGACTGGCGGTCGCCTTCGTGGGACGCATGGTCGAGCAGAAGCGCCCGCTGACGCTGCTGGAGGCCGTGGCCGACGCTCGAGCGCGGGGCGTGGAGGTCAGGATCGACTTCGCGGGCGACGGCCCCCTGCTCGCCCCGTTGAAGGACCAGGCACGGGCGCGCGGTCTGACCGCACCGGCCGTCCGCTTCCACGGTCATCTGGCCGACCCGACAGATGTTCTGGCCGCAGCCGACCTGCTTGTCCTGCCGTCCACCGCCGAGGGATGCCCGATCGTCGTCATGGAGGCCGCTGCACTGGGGCGTGCCAGCCTCGTACGTCGTGGCATCGAGGGCGTCGACGAGATCCTGCCGGGCGCGCACTTCACCGTCGACGCCCACGCCGACGCGCGAGCGATCGCGTCCCGACTCGGCGAGCTGGCGGCAGAGCGCGATGAGGTGATCGCAACCGGCCGGCGTGCCCGCGCGGCCTTCGAATCGACGTTCTCCCTCACCAGCGCGTGCGAACGCTATGCGTCGGTCTACCGTCGCGCTTGGGAGGGGAACGGTCGATGACGGCCGATCAGACCTCCGGATCTCCCGTGCTCATGGTCACGATGCACGACCACACCCGTCCACGCAGCGGCGGTCCCCTGCGAACGGCCGCTGTCGCCGCCGCGCTTCGCGCCTCGGTGGGGCCGACCGACGTCGTGTGGCGATGGCCGGTCGCCGGCGGCAGCTCGATCGGGGCCGAACGAGCAGCCAAGCCACACCTGCTACGAACGCTGCTCGGCTTCCTCCGCGTGCTGGCGACCGCGTTGGGCACGAGAAGCCCGACGGTCATGCGCACGGTCAGCTGGCGGATGGTCGCCAGGATCGTGCGGCTACGCTCCTCCACGGACTACCGCCTCGCGGTGCTGGAGTACAGCACGATGGCGGCCTACCGGCCGATTCTGCCAGGTCCCGTGGTGATCGACCTCCACAACGTCGAGAGTGCGCTCGCGGAGAGCTATGCCCGGTCGATTGCCGGCGACCACAGCCCGCGCGGCCTCGGTAGGCAGCTGTGGGCACGCTGGGATGCCCGTGGCTTGCGACGGGTGGAGACTCGCCTCGGCGTGACGTTCACCGCCGGTGCCGTGGTCAGCGCGTCTGACGCCGCCGCGCTCCATGCACTGGACGGTTTCCGTCCGCTTCCCCTGGTGCACGCCCCGAACGGCGTGACTGCGGCGGCCTTCTCCAGAAGCTGGCCGCGCCAGGATGCCGTCGCGTTCGTGGCGCTCCTCTCCTGGCGGCCGAACATCGATGCCGCCTGCTGGCTGGCGCGGGAGGTGTGGCCCGAGGTGCAGCGCGCACGCCCCTCCGCCGAGCTGTGGATCGTCGGCGCCCGCCCCGACCGTGAGGTGCTGGCGCTCGGCGCGCTGCCGGGCGTGAGCATCCACGGCGACGTCGACGATCCACTGGACTTCGTCGGCCCCGCCGCCGTGGCGACGGCACCGCTCCTCGCCGCAGGAGGCACCCGACTGAAGATCCTGGAGGCATTGGCGGCCGGGACGCCGGTTGTCGCCACCCGACGGGGAGCACTCGGGTTGGAGACGCTCCGCGGTCCCTACCTCACCGTCACCGACCGGCCCGAGCAGTTCGCCCGCGCCCTGGTCGCCGCGCTCAGGCAACGGGACGAGGTCGACCGGACCGAGGTGAGGGAGCTCGTCCAGGAATTCGTGTGGGATCGCGCGCTGCGTGACCTGGTCGTGCTGTGCTCGGACCTGGCCGCCGGGCGGCATCGGTGACTCGCTCCCAGGTGGCGAAGCGACTGGGGGGCTTCGCGCTCAACGTCGGAGTGGCCTCGGCAGCCGGGTTGGTATCGATCCCGCTGATCATCCGAGGCGTGGGAGCGGCGCCCTGGGCCGCTGTGGCCGTCGGTCAGGTCGTCGGCGGCATCGCCGCCATGCTTGTCAGTCTGGGATGGGGGGTCGCGGGTCCAGCCCGCGCCGCGGTCATGTCCGACGCAGAACGTCGTCGCTACTACGCACACTCCCTCGGAGCGCGTGGAGCAGCGCTCGCGGTCGCTCTGCCCGCCTCCCTGGCGGTCGGGTACGCCATCGTGCCCGACCATCGATGGACGACGGGACTCGTCGCCGCGGCGAGCGCGACGTACGGGCTGAACGCGTCCTGGTACTTCACGGCGCTCGGCTCACCCCGGAGCCTGTTCCGGTGCGAGACGCTGCCCCGCGCATCCAGCTCCCTCGCGGGGGCTGTCGGCGTCCTGCTGGGCGGCTCGCTGCTCCTCGTGCCTGCTTCGCTGCTCATCGGCTCCCTTCTGGCACTCGCTGCCACCTGGCGGGCGGTGGCGAGGACGGGTCCGGTGCCCGTCCCATCGCTGCGCCGGTCCCTCATCGGCGTCCGGGACGCCCTGCCGTCACTGGCGGTGACCGTGGCCGTCACCGTCTACTCATCCCTGCCGGTCGTGTTCGTGGCCGCGCTGGCCCCGGCCAGCCTGGCTCCCTACGCCCTGCTCGACCGCTTCAAGACGTTCGCCTTGACAGCGCTCGGACCTGTCGTCCAGGTCGCTCAAGGAGGCGTCATCTCCCCGGAGCGCGCCGAGACCCGACGCCGCACCGACCGCGCCTTCGTGGCCGCCCTCGGCATCGGCTGCCTGGTCGGCATGGTGTTCCCGGTCCTGGCACAGCTGGGATCCCGTGTGCTCTCCGAAGGTGACATCGACCCGAGCCTCGTGCTGAGCGTCCTCGTCGGTCTCGTCGTCGGGATCGGTGTCGTCTCCTCGGTGCTGGGCCTGGCGTGCCTGCCAGCGCTGGACGACGTACGTGCGGTGTCACTGAGCAGCGTGATCGGAGCCGTACTCTTCCTGACGCTCGCCGCCCCGCTCGCCGCGTGGCACCATGCGACCGGGGTCGCCCTGGCGGCGGTCCTCGCCGAGTCCTGCGTCCTGGCCCTGATGACGTGGTTCTACCTTCGCGACAGAACGAGGTGACGACGATTGAAGCAGCGAATCCTGCAGTACCTGCTCAACGAGTTCGTGGGTCATGTGCCATTCGCTGCTCTCCGGCATTGGATCTACCGAAGAGCGGGAACCACGCTCGACCTCCGGTCCAACGGAATGATCATGATGCACGTGGAGTTCAACGCACCCGCGCGGTTGGCCATCGGACGCAACAGCGTGATCGGCCGAAGGTGTCGCCTCGACGCGCGCGGCGGCATCCGCATCGGCGCCAACGTCAACATCGGCAGTGAGTGCGCGTTGCAGACGGCGAAGCACGACGCGGACTCGCCCTCGTTCGCCGACTCCTACGGGCCGATCGAGATCGGTGACCGCGCCTGGCTGGGCGAGCGCGTCCTCGTCCTGGCCGATGTCAGGATCGGCGAAGGAGCAGTCGTCGCCGCCGGCTCGGTGGTCGCCCGGGACGTTCCGCCCTTCACCATGGTGGCCGGCGTGCCGGCCCGGGTTGTTCGAGCACGCAACCCGGATCTCCACTACGAGCTCGACTACCGAGTCGACTTCATCTGACCGGCCCGATGGTCACGAAGTCGTCGACGCCGTCGGCTGCGACACCCGCCCGGACCGCGTCCGGAAGGAGATGGGGTCTGCCGGGCACGCGATCCACCACGGTCAGTTCGAGGTGCGGGTGGGCCGAGAGCACCGTCGCCCAGTCCCCACTGGTCATGCCGTTGCCGCGGACGTCAGCCTCGTGCTCGGCATCGAAGTTGGCATCAGCCGCCAGGAACCTGTACGGATCGTGATCGAAGTCGTGGTGATCGCGAAGATCGACGCGGTGCAGCTGCACCCCGGATTCCCGCGCCCTCGACGACAAGACCGCCAGCAGGGCGACGATCCTGCTGGGCGGAACATGCTCCAGCACGCTGAGTGACCACAACAGGTCGAATCGCGGAAGCGCTTCAGGAGTGCTCGTCACGTCGAGCGGAGCCAGATACTCGATGGGGACCACATCGGCCACCGCGTCGCGCCGCGCAGCTTCGACCAGGGTGACGAGGCGGCTGGGCCAGTCGACGTCCGGAGAAAGGTGCTCCAAGATCTCCCTCGCCCGGGCGAGATCCGCCTTCCGCACGCCGCGGGCCACCGCTCGGAAGTCGGCGATCTCGTTGTAGTCGACGGCGACGACGCGCTCGGCGCCGAGGAGCCACATCGCGATCCCGTCCATCGGGACGTAGCCCGCGCCGAAGTCGACAACGGTAGCCCCGGCCAGCTCATCGAGGTAGGAACGCCCGAGACACTCCGTCACCGACAAGAGGGTGTTGTCGAGACGCTTGCGTCCTTGAGCATCCTTGCGCGCCTTCATCGCGTCCAACACACCTCTGCTGTGGCCCGATGCGCCCAGGAACTCCTTGCCTTTCGCGCGGATCCGGGGCGGCAACCGACTGTAGAACTGATGCAGCATCGGTGTCTCGGGCTCGGACGGCACTCAGCTGAGAGCGGACCCCGCGGCGTACTCGCTCCAGGGGACGTTCCAGTCGCCCCAGCCGTTGCCGGGCTCCATCGGGCGGTCGGTGCCGACGTACTCGACGACGTCCCCGCGGCGGGTCATCGAGTAGAGCCAGCCGGCGTTGTCGGTGCTCAGCCCGGTGCAGCCGTGGGACACGTTGGCACGCCCCTGGGAGCCGACGGACCAGGGCGCGGCATGGATGAACTCGCCGGAGCTGGTCAGTCGCATCGCCCACTTGACGTTGTCGATGTCGTAGGCCTCGGCAGAGCCGCGGGAGATGCCGACGGTCTCGGAGTTCATCCGCTTCTGGTCGTACTTCTCCATGACCACCTTCACACCGGAGCGGGTGGTGAAGCCGGGCTTGCCGGTCGTGACCGGGATGGTGCGCAGCAGCTTGCCGTTCTCGAAGACCTTCATCTGGTGGGTCTTCGCGTTGACCTTGTAGATGTGGGCGGCACCGACCTCGAAGTCGACGGTGCGGCCCTCCTGGCCGTAGATGCCGCCGCCGGCGCTCACGCCGTTGACGGCGACGTCGACGCTGACCTTCGTGCCGGCCTGCCAGTAGGCCTCGGGGCGCCAGTGCGCCTCGGTGCTGCTGATCCAGTGCCAGGCGCCGGGCTGGGCGGGCGTCGAGGTGACGGTCATGTGCCGCTCGAACGCGGCCTGGTCGGTGACCGGGAGGTCGAACGTGACGACGACCGGCATGCCGACGCCCACCGTCTCGCCCTGCAGCGGAGCGATCGACGGGTAGGTCTGCTGGTCGAGGCTCAACGCCTGCGTGGTGAACGAGGAGACGCTCTCGACACGCTTGCCGTCGGCGTTCTCGGCGACCGCACGGACGCGATAGCGCACGCCGGGCTCGAGCCCGCCCGTGGAGCTCCAGCGCGTCCCGTCGGCGCGGATCTCCCCGTCGACGCGGCCGTCCTTCGACTTGAGCACGACCGAGGTGAGTGTGCCCTGCTCGGCCTTGACCTTGACCACCTTGTCGACCGCGACGCCGGTGGCGTCGTCGGCGACATTGGTCGTCACGACGGCCTCGGACGCGGCAGCCGCGGTGGTCTCGTCGTCGGCGGGACCGGCACCGGGGACCAGGCCCGACCCGTCGCAACCGGCCGCGACGAGCGCCACGGCCACCAGGGCCGCGGCAGCGCGCAGGGCGCGCGGACAGAGAGGTGTCGACGGGGAAGGCACCGAAAGAGCGTACCTGCCGGACCCGCCGAATCCCGGCTAGGAGAACGTCGGCGGTGTCACACCGCCGACGCGGCGGGGCAGCGCCCCAGGACCCGGCGGCCCGAGGCACCGCAGCGCGGCGCCCGCGCGAAGCGCGTCGGGCGACGCCCCCGAGCCCACCGCGGCCGCGTGCGCGGCAGCGCGACGTCCGACGCAAACCCCAGCGGCCGGCAGGGCAGTGACCGCGCATGCTCGACGCGTGGCAGCGTGGCGCACGGCCGCGAAGCGCGGAGCGTAGGCCGCCGGACGACCGGTCCCGAGACCGCCTCGACCGCGTGCGCGGCAGCGCGGCGCCCGCGCGAAGCGCGTCGAGTGCCGGCCGCGGGCCCGCCGCGGCCGGCAGCGCGGCGCACGGCCGCGAAGCGGCACGGCCGCTGCCCGCGGGCCCGGAGGGTCCGTGCGGCAGCGGCCGTATGCGACGCGCTCGGCCCCGACAATCAGTGGGCGTACTCGCCGCGGTAGTACTCGAAGATCCAGCCGGTCAGCGCGATGGCACCGAGGACGAGGCCGATGATGAACAGCCACCAGGCCAGCACCGCGAGCGCGAAGACCATCAGGCTCAGGGTGGCGGCGCACCACAGCGGCCACCAGGAGAACGGCGGGAAGAAGCCGAGCTCACCGGCGCCGTCGGCGATCTCGCCGTCCTTGAGGTCCTCCGGGCGGGCGTCCATCCGGTTGGCGTGGAACCCGATGTAGAGGGTGACCATCGCGCACAGCAGCGTGGTCATGACCAGCGCCGAGGTGCCGGTCCAGTCGGCACCCTGGTCGCTGGCGTCGGTGATGAACCAGTAGGCGGGGCTGACGAGGACCAGGAAGACCGTCGTCACGCCGAAGATCCATGCTTCGACCTTCATCAGGCGTCGACCTCCTTGGCACCGGAGCCCGCGGCGACCGGTTCGTCGTACATCTCGATGGCGGCGATCTCCGGGTGGTGGAGGTCGAACGCCGGCGACTCCGAGCGGATCCGCGGGATCGAGTGGAAGTTGTGGCGCGGCGGCGGGCAGCTCGTGGCCCACTCCAGCGACCGGCCCCAGCCCCACGGGTCGTCGGTGTTGACCAACGGACCCTTGCGGGAGACGTAGACGTTGTAGAAGAACGGCAGCATCGAGGAGGCGAGGATGAACGCGCCGATCGTCGAGATCTGGTTCAACGTGGTGAAGCCGTCCTTGGGCAGGTAGTCGGCGTAGCGACGGGCCATGCCCTCGATGCCCAGCCAGTGCTGGATGAGGAAGGTCGTGTGGAAGCCGATGAACAGCAGCCAGAAGTGGATCTTGCCGAGCCGCTCGTCCAGCATCCGCCCGGTGAACTTCGGCCACCAGAAGTAGAAGCCCGCGAACATCGCGAACACGACCGTGCCGAACACCGTGTAGTGGAAGTGCGCCACCACGAAGTAGGAGTCGGAGACGTGGAAGTCCAGCGGCGGGCTGGCCAGGATGATGCCCGTCAGGCCACCGAAGAGGAAGGTCGTGAGGAAGCCGATCGACCAGAGCATGGGTGTGTCCATGCGTACGGACCCGCCCCACATCGTGCCGATCCAGTTGAAGAACTTCACGCCGGTCGGGACCGCGATCAGGAACGTCATGCCCGAGAAGAACGGCAGGTTGACCTGCCCGGTGACGAACATGTGGTGGGCCCACACGGCGACCGAGAGGATCGCGATGCCGAGCGTCGCGCCGACCAGGCCGATGTAGCCGAAGATCGGCTTGCGGCTGAAGACCGGCAGGATCTCGGAGACGATGCCGAAGAACGGCAGCGCGATGATGTAGACCTCGGGATGCCCGAAGAACCAGAACAGGTGCTGCCACAGGATCGCACCACCGTGCGATGTGTCGAACACATGTGCCCCGAGCTGTCGATCGGCCTCGAGGGAGAGCAGCGCGCCGGCGAGGATCGGGAAGGCGATCAGGACCAGGATCGCGGTGATCAGCACGGTCCACACGAAGATCGGCATCCGGAACATGGTCATGCCGGGCGCACGCATGCAGATGATCGTGGTGATGAAGTTGACCGCGCCGAGGATGGTACCGAGACCGGCCATCCACAGACCCATGATCCACAGGTCGCCACCGGCGCCGGGGCTGTTGACGGAGTCGGACAGCGGCGTGTAGGCGAACCAGCCGAAGGAGGCCGCGCCGCCCGGGGTGAGGAAGCCGGCGCCGGCGATGAGGCCGCCGAACAGGTACAGCCAGTAGCTGAACATGTTGAGGCGCGGGAACGCCACGTCGGGCGCGCCGATCTGCAGCGGCATGATCGCGTTGCCGAAGCCGAAGAACAGCGGCGTCGCGAACAGCAGCAGCATGATCGTGCCGTGCATGGTGAAGAGCTGGTTGTAGAGCTCCTCGTTGACGATCTGGCTGCCCGGGTAGGCCAGCTCGGACCGGATGAGGAGCGCCATGATGCCGCCCGCCATGAACCAGGCCATGGCGGTGCCGAAGTACAGGTTGCCGATCAGCTTGTGATCGGTCGTCGTCATGATGCGGACGAGCTGCTGGCCCAGCGGCTTGCGCTGGCTCAGGTCCGCGGAACGCGCGAGAGTGGTCACTCGTGCTCTCCCTCGTCGTCGGTGATGAGCTCGGTGGAGTACTTGCCACCCACGACGGGCTCCTCCGAGATGTGCGCGGGGTCCTCGGCGAGGTCGGCCAGGTAGGCGTCGTACTCGGACTGGGTGACGACCTCGACGTTGAACAGCATCCGCGAGTGGTAGGCACCGCAGAGCTCGTAGCACTTGCCGGCGTAGGTGCCGGTCTCGGTCGGGGTCACCTGGTAGGAGTTCTCGTTGCCCGGCACGACGTCCATGCGCATCGCGAAGGCCGGGATGCCGAAGTTGTGGATGACGTCGGGGCTGTAGAGCTGGAACTCGACGGTCTTGTCGACCGGGATCACCAGCGTCGGGATGTCCTCACCGGTGCCGGAGACGAAGACATTGGTGCCCTCGTCGGTCTCGACCGAGTCGGGGTAGTTGAACGTCCACGACCACTTCTGGCCGACGACCTTCACCACGACGTCGGGGTTGACGTGCTCGAGCGCGATGTTCTGCACCCGCACGGTCTGCGCGAAGAACGCGATGACCATGATGACCGGGAAGATCGTGTAGAAGATCTCGATCGGCAGGTTGTAGCGGGTCTGCACCGGGACCTCGTCGTCGCTGCGACGACGGAACCACAGCGGCACACCGATGATGAGCGCCCAGGTGATCACGCCGATCACCAGCGCGGCGATCCACGCGCCCTGCCACAGCTGCAGGATGTGCTCGCCCTGCTCGGACTTGATCTCCGGCATGCCGAACCGCTCCCACTGGGTATCGGTCGAGCAGCCGGACAGCGCGAGCGCGAGTACGACGAATCCGGCGAGCGGGATCGCGCGACGGGTACGTCGCTGCGCGCCACGCGTGCGCTCGGGGTGCCACCAGCCCACGAACGAGCCTTCCTCTCGAGGGTCAGAACCACTGCGAACACTAGCGGAGGGCGCCCCCGACCGGGGCGCCGGGTGGGTCTTCCGGGGCGCGTGCGGCGGGCCGGGAGCGTACAAGCCGGGCTCAACTAGGGTGCAGACGTGAGCAGCACCCCCGAGGTCTACCTCGACTCGGCCTCGTCCACCCCGCTCCACCCGGCCGCGCGGGACACCCTGCTGGCCGCGCTCGACCGGGGGTACGGCGACCCGCGGCGCCTCCACGCCGCCGGCCGTGACGCGCGGCTGCTGCTCGACAACGCCCGCGCGGTGATCGCCGAGTGCCTCGACGCGCGCCCCGACGAGGTCGGCTTCACGCAGTCGGGCACCGACGCCGTGCACCGGGGCCTGCTGGGGCTCACCGCGGCGACGGGACGCGACGGCATCGTGCACGGGGCCGTCGAGCACTCCTCGGTGCTCCACGCCGTCGCCTGGCGGCCCTCCCCCGCCCATGCGGCCGTCGGGGTCGACCCGAGCGCCCGGGTGGACGTGGATGCGCTCGCCGAGGCGGCCGCGCGGCCCGGCGTGGGCGCGGTCGCCCTGCAGGCCGCCAACCAGGAGGTGGGGACGCTCCAGCCGGTGGACGAGGTCGACCTGCCCGCCGGCGTACCTCTTCTCGTGGACGCCGCGGCCGCGGTGGGTCACGTGCCCCTCCCGCGGCGCTGGGACGCGCTGACGGCCTCCGCGCACAAGTGGGGCGGCCCGGCCGGCGTCGGCGTCCTGGTCGTGCGCCGCGGCACCCGGTGGACCAACCCCTTCCCCGGCGACGACGGCCTCGAGCAGTGGGGCGGCTTCCCCGACGTCCCGGCCGCTCTGGCCGCGGCGGCGGCCCTGCAGGCCACCCTCGCCGAGCGCGAGGAGGTCGCCGCCCGCCAGTTCGCCCTGGTCGACCGGATCCGGGCCGCGGCCGGCGCGCTGCCGGACACCGAGGTCGTCGGCGATCCGGTCGCCCGGCTCCCCCATCTGGTGACCTTCTCCTGCCTCTACGTCGGTGGCGACGAGATCGTCTCCGCGCTCGCCCGCCGCGGCTACGGCGTCGCCAGCGGCTCCGCCTGCACCGCGTCCACCCTGGAGCCGAGCCACGTGCTGGCCGCGATGGGCGCCCTGACCCACGGCAACGTGCGGGTCTCGCTCGGCCGGGACACCACCGTCGAGCAGGTGGAGGGGTTCTGCGCCGCCCTCACCGAGGAGGTCGGTCGGATCCGGTCGGAGGCGGGGCTGTGACCGCCGAGATCGACTGCCGCGACCTGCCCTGCCCCCGCCCGATCATCGAGCTGGCCAAGGCGCTCCCCACGGTCGCCGTGGGCGACCTGCTCGCCGTGGTCGCGCGCGACCCGGCCGCGCGGCACGACATACCCGCGTGGTGCCGGATGCGCGGACAGGAGTACGTCGGCGAGGAGGTCGCCGACGACGGCGCGCCCCGCTACGTGGTGCGCCGCCTGAGCTGACCGGCAGCGGACGGGTCGGCTCGGCCGCGCCGGGGCGCCGGCGTCGCCGGGCTCAGACGCCGAGGTGCTTGCCGACCTCGTCGGCCGCGTGGTCGCCGTAGGAGTCGCGGATGCGGGCCACGAACTGCTCGTGGGTGAAGTCGTACTCCTGGGTGCCGACCGTCTCGACGACGTACGCCGCGAGCACGCAGCCGACCTGGGCGGCCCGCTCGAGGGAGGTGCCCCAGGAGAGCGCGGCGAGGAAGCCGCCGCGGAAGGCGTCGCCGACGCCGGTGGGCTCGACCGCCGCGACGTCCTTGGCCGCCGGGACCTCGAAGGACGTGCCGTCGCTGGAGGTGACCCGGACACCGTCCTTGCCGAGCGTGGTGACCTGCAGGCCGACCCGGGCCAGGACCTCCTCGCCGCTCCAGCCGGTCTTCTTCTCGATGACGTGCGACTCGTACTCGTTGGAGAACAGGATCGCGGCGCCGTCGATCAGGTCGCGGATCAGGTCGCCCTCCGCGAAGGCCAGCTGCTGGGAGCAGTCGGCGATGAACGCGTAGCCGCGCTGGCGGCACTCCTCGGTGTGCCGCTTCATGGCGTCGGGGTCGTCGGCGCCGATGAGGACGTACGCCGGCGCGCCGACCCGCTCGACGATCGGCAGCAGCTCGATCTGGCTGGCCTCGCTCATCGCGCCGGGGTAGAAGGACGCGAACTGGGCCATCGTCGTGTCGGTGGTGCACACGAAGCGAGCCGTGTGCTTGCTCTCCGAGATGTGCACGGAGTCGCAGTCGACGCCGTTGCGCTCCAGCCAGGAGCGGTAGTCGGCGAAGTCCTCGCCGGCCGCACCGACGAGCACGGGGCGGAGCCCGAGCCGGGCCAGGCCGAAGCACATGTTGGGCGCCACGCCGCCGCGCCGGATCTCCAGGTCGTTGACCAGGAAGGACACCGACAGCTTGTCCAGCTGGTCGACGACCAGGGAGTCGGCGAACTTGCCGCCGAAGGTCATCAGATGGTCGGTCGCGATCGAGCCGGCGATCAGGAGGGAGCCCGTGGGTGCAGTCACGATACGGAAGGTTAACCGAGCCGTCGTCGCCGCGACGTCGTTCCCTCTGGGACTACCCGAAAGTAACGCCTAGCGTCGAGAGCATGCCCTACGAGGAGATCGCCACGCCCGCCGAGCTGCACGCGGACTGCCAGGCCGTCAGCCGCCGGCTCCAGGAGGCCGCCGTGCGGGCGACCCGTCCGGCGCCGAGCATCCACTTCGACGAGCTGCCGCGGGAGACGCCGAAGCGCGAGATCGAGATCTCCGAGGCCGCCCAGCGCCTCGCCAACGCGCTGCACCTGCACCTGGACTAGAAGCGCCCGCAGGAATAGCGAAGCGCCGCCGGCTTGTCGCCGGCGGCGCTTTCGCTGTGCTCAGTCAACCGCTGGCCGACAGCGTGCCGCTCGATCAGCGACACGCTCGGCCAGACGAACTCAGTTGAACGAGTCGCCGCAGGCGCACGAGCCCGTGGCGTTGGGGTTGTCGATGGTGAAGCCCTGCTTCTCGATGGTGTCGACGAAGTCGATGACCGCGCCGTTGAGGTAGGGGACGCTCATCCGGTCCACCACGACGCCCACGCCGTCGAAGTCGGTCACGACGTCGCCGTCGAGGGTGCGCTCGTCGAAGAAGAGCTGGTAGCGCAGACCGGAGCAGCCGCCCGGCTGCACCGAGATCCGCAGGGAGAGGTCGTCGCGGCCCTCCTGCTCGAGCAGGCTCTTGACCTTCGTGGCCGCCACCGGGCTCAGGTTGATCTGGTCCTCACGGCGCTCGAAGTCCACCGGGGCGGCGACCGTCGTGGTCGCGCCGGGGGCCTCGTGGCTGTGGCCGCCTCCGCAGCAGCTGTCGCTCATGCTCACTCCAGGGTGTGTCAGGCTGGGTAGCCGAATGGTGTTCGACCATCCCAATGGTCGCACAGTCGTGGTTATTCCCCCCAGACGAGCACCGGCTTGACCACGGCGCCGGCCCTGGAGTCCGCCACGGCGTCCGCGATCTTCTCGAACGGGTACGTCGTCACGAGGTGGTCGACGTCGAACCGGCCGGCCGCGCGCAGCGCGATCAGCTCCGGGATGGTCACCAGCGGATCGGCCTCCCCCTCGATCGAGGAGCGCACGACCTTGCCGGACTGCAGCAGGTCGATCGCGTCGATGGTGTACTCCGGCGCACCCAGGCCGAGGGCGACCAGCATGCCCCGCGGGCGCAGCGAGCGCTGGGCCTGGAGCACGACCGCCGCGATGGCCGTCGTGTCGATCGCGTACGCCGCCCCGCCGCCGGTCAGCTCCCGGACCCGCTCCTCGACCGGCGCGGCGCCCTCCTCGCCCGGGTCGACGGCCGTGGCGCCGTATCCCGCGGCGATCTCGCGCCGCGCGGCGACCGGGTCGACGGCGACGACGGTGTCCACGCCCGCTCCGCGGGCGGCGGCGACCGCGGCGAGGCCGACCGCCCCGGCGCCGTACACGACGATGCTGTCGTCCGGCTCGGGCCGCAGCACGTTGAGCACCGTCCCGGCGCCGGTCTGGAAGCCGCACGCGAAGGGGGCCAGTCGGGTCAGGTCGAGCGACCGGTCGACGACGACGCAGTTGTCGGCGTAGGCGAGGGCGTGCCGGGCGAAGCTGGACTGGCCGAAGAAGCTCCCGAAGACCGTCTGGCTCTCCCCGTCCTCGCGGCGACGCGCGAGCGTGGTCGAGCCGTCGGCGCGCATGCCCATGTAGTTGAGCAGGAGCGACTGCTCGCAGTAGCCGACGTCGCCCGCCCGGCAGGGGCCGCAGGCGCGGCAGGAGCGGAAGCTCATCACGACGTGGTCGCCGACCTCGATGCCGCTGACCGCCGCGCCCACCTTCTCGACGACGCCGGTCCCCTCGTGGCCCACGACGGTCGGCAGCATCTCCGGCGGCAGCATCGCGGGGACGGTCAGGTCGGTGTGGCACAGGCCGGTCGCGACGACCCGGACCAGGACCTCGTCGTCACGGGGCTCGTCGAGCTCGAGCTCTGCCGGGACGAAGTCGCCGCCCGGCTCCTCGACGACGAAGGCGGTCGTCCTCATCCGGGGTCCCCGACGAGTTGTGCGCTGGAGGAGCGCAGCGGGGGAAGCGCAGAACTCGGTGGGGTGGTCATGCCTCACGCTCCAGCCAGAAGTAGTAGAGGTCGTCGATGCCGAAGGTCCCGGCCAGCTTGCCGTTCATGATGCCCATGACCGTCTCCCCGTCGACCTTCTTGAAGTGGTCGAGGACGGGCATCTTGTCGTAGACCATCGTGGCGGTGACCTCGCCGCGGAAGCCGACCGGCCACAGGGATGCCTCGCCGCCGCCACCGGCGTCGACATTGGAGTAGAGCTCGCCGGCGTCGTCGCGGCAGACCAGCGGCACCGCCGCGAGCGGGCTGTCGAACCGCTTGCCGTGCCACCGCACCTGCTTCAGCACCGTGCTGGCGACGTGGCCGGTGGCGAAGTCGCCCCCGCGCCACGCGCCGAGCATCTCGTCGACCCGGACGGTCGCGAGGTCGGCCCAGAGGGCGTCGAGGTCGGCGGGAGCCGCATGCTCGGCCGCCCGGAGGTCGTCGAAGCGCGTCCTGATGTCCGTCACGCGAGCAATCTAGAACACGTTCCACTTGTTGGCGAGGGGTGACGCTCCGCGGATCAGCGCGACCAGGTCCGGGCCACCCGCGCGGCCAGGTCGGACAGCGCGCCGGCCGGGTCCGCGAAAGCGCGCTCCTCGCCGACCGCCTCGACGAGGGAGTACGCCGCATCCATGCCGAGAGCCCGCATCTCCCGCGCCCCGACGAGCACCTGGCCCGCGAGCGCCACGCACGGCCGGAGTGCCTCGGCGGCGACGGCCGCCACCCCGGCGGGCACCTTGCCGGCCCGGCTGCTGAAGTCGAAGGCTCCCTCGCCGGTGACGACCAGATCGGCCGAGCGCGCCTGACGCGCCAGCCCGACGGCGTCGGCGACCAGGCCGATGCCCGAGACCCGGGTGCCGCCGAGCAGCATCAGGGCGAAGCCCAGACCGCCAGCGGCGCCGGCGCCGGGCTCGAGCGCCAGTCGCCGGTCCGTCGCGGCCGCGAAGCTCTCCAGGTAGCCGTCGAGCAGCACCTGGGTCTCCTCGTCGATGCCCTTCTGGGCGCCGAACGTCTTGCTCGCGCCGAACAGGCCGGTGAGCGGGCTGTCGACGTCGGTCGCGGCGACGATCTCGACGCCGTCGACCAGGCCCCGGGCGATGCTCAGGTCGACCCGGGTCACGCCGTCGAGGAAGATGCCGCCGACGTCGAGCGCGACGTCCGCGTCGGCGCCGAGCGCGGCCAGCAGGCCGGCGCCCCCGTCGTTGGTGCCCGACCCACCGAGGCCGACCACCACCCGCGTCGCGCCCGCGTCGACCGCCTCGAGGAGCAGCCGGCCGACGCCGACCGTCGTGCCGAACTCGCCGAGGCGCCCACCCGTGAGGTGGGCCCCGCAGACCTGGGCGCTCTCGACGTACACGGTCTCGCCGACCTTGAGGATCGTGGCCGGGACCTCCTGGCCCTGCGGCGCCTCCCCCACGACCGCGAGCAGCTGCCCGCCGAGGCTGGCGTGCAGCACGTCGACGAACCCCGGCCCGCCGTCCGACATCGGCGCCAGCACGACCTCGTCGTCAGGGGCGTGCCGTCGCCAGCCGACCGCGATCGCCTCGGCGGCCTCGACCGCCGTGAGCGTGCCCGCGAACTTGTCGGGGGCCACCAGAATCCGCATGCGTCCCATCATGGTGGAGACCTAGGGTCTCCTGCGTGCCCGACGTCCGGATCCGACCGATGACCGATGCCGACGTCTCCACCGCGGAGGAGATCAGCGACGACGCCTTCTTCGCCCTCGACACCGCCCATCGGCTCCCGTCGGCCCCGGCGCCGCGACGGCGCTCCCCCGAGCACCGGGCCGCCTGGTGCGCGCGCACCCGGGGCTTCCTCGCCTCGGACCCGGACGGCTGCTGGGTCGCCGAGAAGGGCGACGAGGTGGTCGGCTTCGCCACCAGCTTCCGTCGTGAACGGGTGTGGTGCCTGGCGACGTTCGCGGTGCGGCCCGGTCTGCAGGGGGCCGGGATCGGCGCCCAGGTCCTCGACCCCGCCCGCGCGTACGGTGCCGACCTCCCCCGCGGCATGCTCGCCGCCTCCGTCGACCCGCGCGCCCTGCGCCGCTATCACCGCGCCGGATTCCGCCTGCACCCCCAGCTCACGCTGCACGGCGCGGTCGAGCGCTCGACACTGCCGCGGGTGGGCGACGTGCGCGAGGGCGGCGCCGACGATCTCGCCTGGATGGACGACCTCGACCGCGCCCGGCGCGGCGGCCCGCACGGCCCCGACCACGAGCGCCTGCTCGCCGCCGGGCGGCTGGTCGTGACGACCGACCGCTCCGGCTACGCGTACACGAACGGCGCGACGCTGGCGCTGCTCGCCGCCGAGGACGACGACGCCGCCCGCCGCCTGCTGTGGGAGTGCCTCGCCGGGGCCGGGGAGCGCTACGAGATCCCCCATGTGACGTCGGAGAACTACTGGGCGGTCGAGGTCGCGCTGGCGGCGCGGATGGACCTGCGCGCCCAGGGCTATCTCGGCCTGCGCGGCATGACGCCGCCGACGCCGTACGTCCACCACGGGGCGCTGCTGTGAGCCGCGTCCCGCGCAGCCGCACCGATCGGAGGCGCCGGGGCACCCCAAACTAGGATGTGGCCATGACCACCGTGGACCTTCCGCTGCTGCCTCTGGGCCGCGGCACGGACCGGCTCTCCGAGCGCGGCGTCGAGTGCCCCGGCGACCTGCCGGCACCCTCCGACCCGGACCTGGTGGCGCGCGCCCGCGCCGCCAAGGAGAAGCTGGGCGAGCGGCTGTTCGTCCTCGGGCACCACTACCAGCGCGACGAGGTCATCCAGTTCGCCGACGTCACCGGCGACTCGTTCAAGCTGGCTCGGGACGCGGCGGCGCGCCCCGACGCCGAGTACATCGTCTTCTGCGGCGTGCACTTCATGGCCGAGTCCGCGGACATCCTCACCGGGCCCCAGCAGAAGGTCATCCTGCCCGACCTCGCCGCCGGCTGCTCGATGGCCGACATGGCGCGGATCGCGCAGGTCGAGAGGGCCTGGGAGGCGCTGGCCGCCGCCGGCGTCCAGGACACCGTGGTCCCCGTGACCTACATGAACTCCAGCGCCGCCATCAAGGCCTTCTGCGGGCGCAACGGCGGCGTCGTGTGCACCTCGTCCAACGCCGAGGTCGCGCTCGACTGGGCGTTCGCGCAGAAGGGGCCGGACACCAAGGTGCTCTTCCTGCCCGACCAGCACCTCGGTCGCAACACCGCCGTGCTCCAGCTCGGCTACTCCCTCGACGAGTGCGTCGTGTGGAACCCCCACAAGCCCAACGGCGGACTGACGCCCGAGGAGCTGGCCGGGGCGCGGATGATCCTGTGGAAGGGCCACTGCTCGGTCCACGGCCGGTTCTCCGCCGACGTCATCGACGAGCTGCGCGCCAAGGTCGAGGACCTCAACGTCCTCGTCCACCCCGAGTGCCAGCACGAGGTGGTGCTCAAGGCCGACCTCGTCGGCTCGACCGAGTTCATCATCAAGACCATCGAGGCGGCGCCCGCCGGGTCGAGCTGGGCGATCGGCACCGAGCTCAACCTCGTGCAGCGCCTGGCGAACGCCCACCCGGACAAGAACATCATGTTCTTGGACCGCAACGTCTGCTACTGCTCCACGATGAACCGGATCGACCTGCCGCACTTCGTGTGGGCGCTGGAGAACCTCGTCGAGGGAGTCGTCGTCAACCAGATCGAGGTGGACCCGCAGACCGAGGCCGAGGCGCTCGTCGCCCTGCAGCGGATGCTCGACCTCCCCGGCAAGTCCCACCGCGACTGACCCCACCCGGCCACGAAAGGTCCCAGCGTGTTCAAGCGCACCAAGTCCCCCGCCGCCGAGGAGCAGGCGGCCCCCGAGGCGAAGCCCGGCGGCAAGGGCCGCCCGACGCCCACCCGCAAGGAGGCCGAGGCGGCCGCGAAGGCGCGCGCCAGGGGCCCGCGGGACCGCAAGGAGGCCGCGCGCCGCCAGCGCGAGCACCGCGCCGAGGAGAGCCGCAAGATCCGCCAGGGCATGAAGAGCGGCGACGAGCGGTACTTCCTGCCCCGCGACAAGGGTCGGGTCCGCCGGTTCATCCGCGACTACGTCGACCGGCGCTTCTCGATCGTCGAGATGGTCATCCCGCTGATGATCATCGGCCTGATGCTCGGCTACACCGGCAGCTCCGCGCTGGTGCAGGCCAGCAGCATGGTCCTGCTCGCCACGGTGCTGTTCGTCGTGACCGACATGGTGCTGCTCCGGTTCCGGCTGCGGCGCGAGCTGACCCGCCGGTTCCCCGACGAGTCGCTCAAGGGGACGACCTACTACGCGCTGACCCGCTCGATGCAGATGAAGTTCATGCGGCTGCCCAAGGCGCGCGTGAAGATCGGCCAGCCACTGCCCGAGGACTACGACAAGTAGGTTCCTCGGCGTGAAGGTCATCGCCGCGCTGCACGGTCCCGCCCACCACGCCCTGCTCGCCCCCGGGTTCCGCGACCGGGTCGCGGCGACCGGAGCCGCCCGGCTCCAGGTCAACCTGGACGACGAGGCCGTGGCGCCCGCGATGCGGTTCGGCCCCGGCGTACCGATCACGGCCGTGGTGTCGGTGTGGACCGACGGCGATCCGGAGCCGGTCCTCGACCTGGTACGACGCCACGACCCGGACGCGCACGCGTGGTCGGTCGACGAGCGCGAGCCGCTGGTCCCGCCGGCCGTGCCGGACGGCGAGCGCGCCGACGCCCTGGCCAACCTCGCCTTCCTGCGCCGGCCGGAGGCGATGCCCCACGCCGCATGGCTGGCCGACTGGCTGGAGCGGCACACCCAGGTGGCGATCGACACCCAGGGCACCTTCGGCTACGTCCAGAACCCGGTCGTCGCGCGACTCACGCCCGGCGGTGGCGACGTCGCGGGGATCGTCGAGGAGCTGTTCCCGATGGCCGCGCTGACCGACCAGCACGCCTTCTACGGCAGCGCCGGTGACGCGGAGGAGCTCCACCGGCGGCTGACGACGTTGATGGACAGCTGCGCGCGCTTCGGCGCGGCCGACGGTCTGGACCTGGTGCCGACCAGCCGCTACGTGTTCACCCTTTGACCGGGCGCCACGCCGGGACGGGTCCGCTACCCGAGGATCTCGGAGCGACGCGGCGAGCGGGTCAGCGCCGGGTCGGTCGTCACGACACCCTCGAGAGCCTGGTCGATGGCGGCCAGCGTGTCCTCGTCGAGACGCACGCCGGCGGCCTTCACGTTCTCGGTGACCTGGTCGGGCCGACTGGCGCCGATGATCGCGGCGGAGACGTTGTCGTTCTGCAGGACCCAGGCGACGGCGAGCTGGGCGAGCGAGAGTCCCGCGGCCTCCGCGACGGGGACCAGCAGCTGGACCCGCTCGAGCACGTCGTCGCGCAGCCAGCGGCTGATGTCGTTGGCTCCGCCCTTCTCGTCCGTCGCGCGGGAGCCGGGCGGCGGCGCCTGCCCGGGGAGGTACTTGCCGGTGAGCACGCCCTGGGCGATCGGCGACCAGACGATCTGGCCGATGCCGAGCTCCTTCGAGGTCGGCACCACCTCGGCCTCGATCACCCGCCAGAGCATGGAGTACTGCGGCTGGTTGGAGACCAGCGGCACCCGCAGCTCCC
This sequence comes from Nocardioides segetis, assembly GCF_051390595.1. Lineage (NCBI taxonomy): Bacteria > Bacillati > Actinomycetota > Actinomycetes > Propionibacteriales > Nocardioidaceae > Nocardioides > Nocardioides segetis. The sequence goes on from NZ_JBNINR010000002.1 coordinate 182,294, forward strand.
GGGCGAGCTCCGCGGCCGCCCGGATCTCCTCGGCCCGCCACTCCGAGACGCCGATGTAGAGCGCCTTGCCCGACCGGACGACGTCGGCGAACGCCACCATCGTCTCCTCCAACGGCGTCTCGTGGTCGAAGCGATGCGCCTGGTAGAGGTCGACGTAGTCGGTGCCGAGCCGACGCAGCGAGCCGTCGATCGACTCCATGATGTGCTTGCGGGACAGGCCATGGTCGTTATGCCGGCCCGGTCCGGTGGGCCAGAAGACCTTCGTGAAGATCTCCAGCCCCTCCCGTCGCTCCCCCGCGAGAGCCTTCCCGAGCACCGTCTCGGCGGCGGTGTTGGCGTAGACGTCGGCGGTATCGAAGGTCGTGATCCCCTCCTCCAGCGCGCGGCGCACGCAGGCCAGCGCACCGTCCTCCTCCACCTGCGAGCCGTGCGTGATCCAGTTGCCGTAGGCGATGGCCGAGATGCGGAGGCCACTCGCCCCGAGGTTGCGAATCTCCATGGGGCCGACCCTAGTGCGCCACGCCACACCTGCGCCCTGCCAGACTGGCGGGCATGGTCGCTGCTGACGTCTCCGTTCGGGTCGCCTGGCCGGCCGACTCCGCCGGGATCGCCGCGGTCCAGCTGCGCGCCTGGCGGGAGCGGTACGACGGGCTGGCCGTCCTCGCCGAGCGCGGGCTCGACGTGGACACGTTGGCGAGCGCCTGGCAGCAGTCGCTCGCCCGGCCGCCGGAGGCGCGCCACCGGGCCCTGGTGGCCCTGGCCCACGACCGCGTCGTCGGCTTCGCCGTCACCGGTCCCAACCCGGACCCGGACGCCGAGGGCGGTGCGGACGGCGAGATGGCGGAGTTCACGATCGATCCGTCCGAGACCCGCGCCGGGCACGGCTCCCGCCTGCTCCAGGCCTGCGTCGACACGCTGGTCGCCGACGGGTTCACCCGCGCCGTGTGCTGGCTCGACGCCACCGACGACGTCTTCCGCGCCTTCCTCGCCGACGCCGGCTGGGCGCCCGACGGCGCGAGCCGCGAGCTCGCCGACGAGGCCGGCTCCGGCTCGGTCAAGCAGGTCCGGCTGCACACCGCGCTCACCTGACGACCGATGAGCGTCGAGCAGGAGGCCCGGCGGGCCGTCGTACGCGACAGCCTGGGGGTGGCGGTCGCGACCGGCACCTACGGCCTCAGCTTCGGCGCCGTGGGCGTGGCATCGGGGCTGGACGTGGCGCAGACCTGCGCCCTGTCGCTGATCATGTTCACCGGCGCCTCGCAGTTCGCGCTCGTGGGCGTGCTGGGCTCGGGCGGCACCCCACTCGCCGGGGCGCTCACCGCCCTGCTGCTGGGCACCCGCAACACCCTCTACGGGCTGCGGATGGCGCCGCTGCTCGGCTACCGGGGCTGGCGGCGGCTCGCGGCCGCGCAGGTCCTGATCGACGAGTCGACGGCGATGAGCGTGACCCGCCCCGACCGGTCCCTGGCCCGCACCGGCTTCCTCACCACCGGGCTGACCATCTTCGTGCTGTGGAACCTCACCACGCTCGTCGGGGCGGTGGCGGGCGAGCAGCTGGGCGACCCTCGGGACCTCGGGCTGGACGCCGCCGTGGGTGCCGCCTTCCTCGCGCTGCTCTGGCCGCGGCTGAGCACGCCGGTCCTGCGGGTGACGGCGGTGCTGGCCGCGCTGGTCGCCGCGGGAGCGGTCACGATCACCCCGGCCGGCGTACCGGTGCTCGTGGCGGCGGGCGTCGCCGTCCTGGTCGCGGTGCTGGCTCCCCGTCGCCCAGGCGCGCCGGAGGAGGCGTCATGATCTGGTGGGCCGTCCTCGGCGCCGGCCTCGGTTGCTACCTGCTCAAGCTCGCCGGCCTCTCCGTGCCCGCCCGGGTGCTCGGCAACCCGCTCGTCGCCCGGGTCGCCGACCTGATCCCGGTCGCGCTGCTCGCGGCGCTGGTGACCGTCCAGGTGCTGGCGGCACCCGAGGGTCGCGCACTCGTGCTCGACGCGCGCGTGCTCGCCCTCGGCGTGGCCGTCCTGCTCCTGCTGGCCCGGGCGCCGTTCCTGGTCGTGGTCTTCGGATCAGCGGCAGCCGCCGCCCTCGTCCGGATGCTGTAGCCGCCGCCCGGCAGCCAGGGACCCGCACAGCGCCCGGCAAGCAGCCCGGGACCCGCACGCCGCCCGGCCGGCAGCGCGGTGCTCCGGCCGGCAGCGTGGCGCCCGCGCGCAGCGCATCCAGTGGCGCCGGCGGTCCGAGCGAAGCGAGGACCGTGCGGTGTCGCTCGATAGGCGACACGCTCGGCCCATCAAAACAGCAGGTGCTCGAGACCCACCGTGAGGCCGGGGAAGTCGCCGATCCGGCGCACACCGGTGAGCACGCCGGGTGTGAAGGAGACCCGGTCCAGGGAGTCGTGCCGGATGGTGAGAGTCTCCCCCAGCCCGCCGAGGATGACCTCCTGGTGCGCGACCAGGCCGCGGACCCGGACGCTGTGCACGCGGACCCCGTCGACGTCGGCGCCCCGCGCGCCCTCGAGCCCGGTGCTGGTGGCATCCGGGATCGGCGGGCTGCCGGCCTCGCGCCGGGCGGCGGCGATCAGCTCGGCCGTGCGCCCGGCCGTGCCGCTGGGCGCGTCGGCCTTCGTCGGGTGGTGCAGCTCGACGACCTCGACCGACTCGAAGAAGGGCGCGGCGGCGCCGGCGAACCGCATCATCAAGATCGCGCCGATGGAGAAGTTGGGGGCGATGAGGACGCCGGTGCCGGGGCTGTCGGCGAGCCAGCCGCGCAGCGTCTCCAGGCGGGCGTCGTCGAAGCCGGTGGTGCCGACGACGGCGTGGATCCCGTGCTCGATGCAGTGGCGCAGGTTGTCCATGACGACGTCGGGATGGGTGAAGTCGACCACCACGCGGGTGTCGCTGTCGGCCAGCGAGGAGATCGGGTCGCCCTGGTCGACGCCGACGGTGAAGTCCAGGTCGTCGGCCGCCTGGACGGCCTTGACGACCTCGGCCCCGACCTTCCCCCGCGCTCCGAGAACGCCCACCCGGAGGCGCCCTCCCGCTGCTTGATCCGCGACACGTGAACTCACGGCACCAAGGTAGTGCGTCGGCACGCGTCGCGTTCTGGCAGGCTGACCCCCATGGTGAACAAGATCCCGGCCCGGATCCGATGGGCGGTGGACTTCATGGACGTCCAGCCCAACGACCATGTGCTGGAGATCGGTTGTGGCAACGGTGCCGCCGCCGACCTGATCTGCCGCCGGCTCGAGGGCAAGGGCAAGATGTTCGCCATCGACCGCTCCGAGGCCGGGGTTGACCGCACCAAGGCCCGGTGCGCCGAGCACATCGCCGCCGGCAAGCTCACCGTGCGCCAGATCGACCTGGCGACGCTGCGGGTCCCGGTCAAGCGCCTCACGAAGGTGTTCGCCTTCGACGTCAACCTGTTCTGGGTGCGCGACGCCCACGAGGAGATCGCCCTCCTCCACGAGCGCCTGATGCCCGGCGGCTCGGTGAATCTGTTCTTCGACGCGACCCGACCCGAGCAGGTGCCCGACATCCTCGCCAAGGCCTCCGCGCAACTGCGCGACAGTGGGTTCCGCGTCTACATCGTGGACTCGAAGATGCCTCCCGTGATCGGCATCATCGGGCGTCGCTGAGCGCTGCCCGAAGGTCTCGCGAGCGCGGGTCGGCCCGGTCACGATTGGCCGTGACCGGGTCGTCTGTTGTTAACCTGCTGGGGCAGCATGCCCGATTCGGGCTGGCCTGTCTCTCGGAGAGTCTCGAACTCGACGTGACTGCGTGGCTCCCCCTCCGCGCCGTCACGTCGGGCCCGCGCCCTCCGGGGAACCCGCCGGAAACGGACATGCGTCCTGACCGGCGAGACCCTGGAGAGACGTGACCCAGACTTCCAGCACGACCCCGAGCAAGCATCCATCGCGAGCCTCCGACCTCGCCGACGCGCTGAGCACGCCGGCCGCGGACGTCGTCCCCCATCCGGCGCTCGACCAGGCGGTCGAGGCGGAGTCGCCCGGCCGGCGCGGCCTCGACCCCGTGGTGTTCGGCACGGCCGCGGCCGTGAGCATCGCCTTCGTGGTGTGGGGGCTGGCGAGCACGACCTCGCTCGGCACGGCGTCGGGCAAGGCGCTCGACTGGGTGATGACCAACACCGGCTGGCTGTTCGTGCTGACCTCGAGCGGCTTCGTGGTGTTCGTGATCTGGCTGGCGATGAGCAAGTACGGCACCATCCCGCTGGGCCGCGACGACGAGGAGCCGGAGTTCCGGACCACGTCGTGGATCGCGATGATGTTCAGCGCGGGCATGGGCATCGGCCTCATGTTCTACGGCGTCAGCGAGCCGCTGTCGCACTTCGTCAGCCCGCCGCCGGGCACCGGCGGCGATCCGGACGCCGCGGCGCAGACCGCGATGGCGACCACGATGTTCCACTGGACGCTGCACCCCTGGGCGATCTACGCCGTCGTCGGCCTCGCCATCGCGTACGGCGTCTACCGCAAGGGCCGGGTCCAGCTGATCTCCGCGGCGTTCGCGCCGCTGCTCGGGAAGCGCGCCTCCGGTGGCGCCGGCAAGGTGATCGACATGTTCGCGATCTTCGCGACCCTGTTCGGCTCCGCCACGTCGCTCGGCCTCGGCGCACTGCAGATCAGCAGCGGCCTGGAGATCGTCGGCGACATCGGCCCGCTCGGCAACGGCGCCCTCGTCGTGATCATCACCGTGCTGACCGTGGCCTTCGTCCTCTCGGCGGTGTCCGGCGTCGCCAAGGGCATCCAGTGGCTCTCGAACATCAACATGGTGCTCGCCGTCGTCCTCGCCCTCTTCCTGTTCGTGGTCGGCCCGACCGTGTTCATCCTCAACCTGGTGCCGACCTCGGTCGGCAGCTACGTCCAGGACCTCGCGATGATGGCGGCCCGCACCGGCGCCGAGGGCGCCGACACCGAGGCCTGGCTGAGCGGCTGGACCGTCTTCTACTGGGCCTGGTGGCTCTCGTGGACGCCGTTCGTCGGCATGTTCATCGCGCGCATCTCGCGCGGGCGCACCATCCGCCAGTTCGTCACCGGCGTGCTGCTCGTGCCGAGCGTCGTGAGCGTGATCTGGTTCTGCATCCTGGGCGGCACCGCGATCGACCTGCAGGGCGACGGCACCGACATCGCCGATGCCGGCGGCCTGGAGGCCCAGCTCTTCGGCACGCTCGACGCCCTGCCCCTCGCGACCATCGCCAGCGTGCTGGTCATGCTGCTCGTCGCCATCTTCTTCGTCTCCGGCGCGGACGCGGCGTCGATCGTGATGGGCAGCCTCTCCGAGCGCGGCACGACCGAGCCGCGGCGCGCGGTCGTCATCTTCTGGGGCGTCGCGACGGGCGCCGTGGCGGCGGTGATGCTGCTCGCGGGCGGCGAGGACGCGCTGACCGGCCTGCAGACCATCACCATCGTGGCGGCGCTGCCGTTCGTGCTCATCATGATCGGGCTCGCCTCAGCCCTGGTGCGCGAGCTGCGGCACGACCCGATGGTCGTCCGCCGCAGGTACGGCGAGGAGGCGGTCGAGCAGGCCGTCATCACCGGCGTCACCGAGCACGGCGACGACTTCGTGCTCTCCATCGAGCCGGTCGACCCCGAGCCGGAGCCCGAGGCGGAGGCGGAGAACGTGCGGGAGCCCGGGACCGCGCCGGGGCGTGCACCGGAGCCCGAGCCCGCGCCCTGAGGTCTGCGGTTCAACTACCGAATTCGTCGGCAGATCGCCCTGCTCACGACAGATTCGGTAGTTGAACCGTACCCTCAGGCCGGCCCGACGAGAGCGAGCAGCTCGGGTCGGCCGAAGACCTCGGCGGCCACCGCACGGACCTCGTCGAGGGTGACCGCCTCGATCCGGGCGATCACCTCGTCGATGCCGAGCACCTCGCCGTTGACAAGCTCGTTCTTGCCCAGGCGCATCATCCGCGAGCCCGAGTCCTCCAGCCCCAGGATCATGCCGCCGACGAGCTGACCCTTGCCGCGGCCCAGCTCCTCGTCGGTGATCCCCTCCTCCGCGATCAGGCGGAGCTGGTCGCGGACCACGGCCAGCACGTCGTCGGTGCGGTCGGGGAGGCAGCCCACCGCGACGCCGACGAGACCGGAGTCCGCGTAGTGGCTGGCGAAGGAGTAGACGGAGTAGGCGAGCCCGCGCAGCTCGCGGACCTCCTGGAACAGCCGGCTCGACGTGCCGCCGCCGAGCGCGGTGTTGAGCACCCCGAGCGCGTAGCGTCGGTCGTCGTCGCGGGTGAGGCCCTCGCGCCCGATGACCAGGTTGACCTGCTCGAACGGCCGGTCCACCCGGCCCGTCGAGGAGCCGACCGCGAGACGGCGCCGCGCGGTCGCCGTACGCGCGGGCAGCGGCGCCGCCTGCGCGTCCAGCCAGCCGTGCCGGCCGAACGCCTTCTTCACCGCTCGGACGACGGCGCCGTGGTCGAGCGCACCGGCGACCGAGATCACCGTGTTGGCCGGCACGTAGTGGCGGCGGTAGAACCGCTTGATCTGGGCCCGTGTCATCGCCTCGATCGAGCCGGTCGTGCCGGCGATCGGGCGCCCGAGCGCCGAGTCCGCACCCCAGGCCAGCTCGGCCAGCAGGTTCTGGACGACGTCGTCGGGATCGTCGTCGTGCATCGCGATCTCGTCGAGGATGACGTCACGCTCGGCGTCGACGTCGTGACTCGCGATGACCGAGCCGGTGATCATGTCGCCGAGCACGTCGACGGCCAACGGCAGGTCGTCGGAGAGCACCCGCGCGTGGAAGCAGGTGTACTCCTTCGCGGTGAACGCGTTGAACTCACCGCCCACGGCGTCGAGCTCCACCGAGATGTCGAGGGCGGAGCGCTCGGCGGTGCCCTTGAACAGCAGGTGCTCGAGGAAGTGCGACGCGCCGTGGGTCGTGGCCCTCTCGTCCCGCGAACCGACGCCGACCCACACCCCGATGGAGGCGGAACGCGCCCCGGCCATCTGCTCGGTGACGATCCGCAGCCCGGAGGGCAGCTGGGTACGGCGGACGCGGGAGACGACGAGACCGTCGGCCTCGGTGACCGTGTGCACGGTCTTGGTGATGGCGCCGGAGGACGCGCGAGCCTGCATGGCCCTGACGGTACCCAAGCGTTTGACCCGGAGCGGTATCGGGAACCCGTCTCAGGGGCAGCCAGCGGGTCCGTCCGAAGGCGAGAGGAGTCACGGTCCATGGCCGAGTCGGTCAAGATGCAGTTCCAGGTCCTCTATCGAGCGGGGACCGAGGACTTCCCCGCCCAGGCGGCAGACCTCGCCGCGGCGCTCGAAGGGATCGGCGAGGTCCACCAGCGGTGGTACGAGCCGACGATCCGGGCCGGGTCGCCTCCCGCACTCACCCAGGCCCTCGAGATCAACCGGACGGTGTACGGCCTGCTCCGCCGGGCCGTGCTGTCCTTCCAGGACGCCGCGGCAGCGGTCGTCCTGATCACCAAGGACTTCCAGGCCAGCGACGCCGCGGCGCGCGAGGCCATGGAGACCCTGGGCCTCAAGGCGTCCGACATCGAGACCCCGCCGATGGCTACACCTCCGACGTTCGACCAGGCGACGTCGTGACCCGGCCGGACGGCGGCGGTGGCGGCGGGATCTCGTTCGACTACAGCGACCAGCGCTTCGAGACCGTCACCAGCGAGATCGAGGATCTGCTCGCGGATCTGATGGGCATCGAGGCCGCCGCCGAGATGTTCCGCACCTACCTCGCGAACCTCAAGCTGCACCACGAGGGCGAGCAGGTGGCGCCCACCGTCCGGCCGATGACGCTGCCGGCCGCCGAGCCCTTCACCGTCTACCCCGTGCTGCCCGAGCCGCCCTTCGACACGTCGGGCGACCAGCACTCCTACCAGGCCTGGATCAACGAGGCCTACGAGCTCGGCCGGATCGGAGCGGCGGGTACGGGTGCCTGGCTGCGCTCGATCATGGACAACTTCTACCTGGTCGACGCCGAGGCACTGATCGACGGAGCCGACCAGCAGGCCGCCCTGGTGATCCAGCACGGCACCACGCTCACCGCCAACCTCGGCGAGGTCAACGCGGCGCTCGCCGACGAATGGGACTGGGACGGCGACTCGATGGACGCCTTCTTCACCTGGGTCGCGGTCGCCGACGCCGCCCCGGCGGTGATGCTGTTGTTCGCCTACGCGGCACAGTCGACCGTCGCCAAGGCAGGAGCCGCGATCGGCGCCACGCAGGAGGCGATGCTGCAGCAGGCGGAATCCGCCCGCGATGTGCTCGAGACGACCCTCAAGGCCTGGCACGACGACGCCGACGCCTTCCCCTTCCCGCCCGGCTCGGGCTGGAAGTTCAAGGACATCGGCAAGGCGGTCGGGGGCCTGATCCAGAGCAAGGTGGACGCCCTCTCCGACACGCTGCCGGACCTGGGCCCGCTCGGCAACCTCGGCAAGGACTGGGCCCTCAACAAGGCCAAGGACACGCTGATCTCCAAGATCCCCGCGGTCAAGCCGGCCACGACGACCTACAAGATCCTGACCGCACTCGAAGCGAACGAGAAGGACGTCGAGTCGCAGCCGACCGCACAGGCCATCCTCGACAAGGTCGAGCAGGCGTTCCGCGCCATCGCGACGGAGGGCGACGCGGCGGTCACCACCGCAGGCGAGGGCATCACCGCCCTCGCCGCGACCCTCGACGGCGCGGACGAGCTCGTCATGCCCCGTCCCGACCCGACCCCCACGGGCCACTACGAGCGCGACTGAGCGCCGGAGCCGCTCGCCGGCCCCAACGAGACGAGGGGGTGGCCGCCCGCAGGCGGCCACCCCCTCGGGTGTCTCAGCGACTCACTCGGAGTCGGCCGACTCCTCGCCCTCGGTGGTCTCGGCGGCCTCGGCCTCCTCGACCACGGGGATCAGGGACAGCTTGCCGCGGTCGTCGATCTCGGCGATCTCGACCTGCAGCTTCTGGCCCACGGAGACGACGTCCTCGACGTTCTCGACGCGCTTGCCGCCGGCGAGGCCACGCAGCTTGCTGATGTGCAGCAGGCCGTCCTTGCCGGGCATGAGCGCGATGAAGGCGCCGAAGTTGGTCGTCTTGACGACCGTGCCGAGGTAGCGCTCGCCGACCTCGGGCATCGTCGGGTTCGCGATCGCGTTGATCGCGGCCCGGGCCGCCTCGGCCGCCTCACCGTTGGTCGCGCCGATGTAGACCGTGCCGTCGTCCTCGATCGAGATCGAGGCGCCGGTGTCGTCCTGCAGCTGGTTGATGACCTTGCCCTTGGGCCCGATGACCTCGCCGATCTTGTCGACGGGCACCTTGACCGTGATGATCCGCGGGGCGTGGATCGACATCTCCTCGGGAGCGTCGATCGCCTCGCCCATGACCTCGAGGATCGTCAGGCGCGCGTCGCGGGCCTGGGTCAGGGCCGCGGCGAGGACCTCGGCCGGGATGCCGTCGAGCTTCGTGTCGAGCTGGAGCGCGGTGACGAACTCCTTGGTGCCGGCGACCTTGAAGTCCATGTCGCCGAACGCGTCCTCGGCTCCGAGGATGTCGGTCAGTGCGACGTACTCGGTCTTGCCGTCGATCTCGCCGGACACCAGGCCCATCGCGATGCCGGCGACGGGCGCCTTCAGCGGCACGCCGGCCTGCAGCAGCGACAGGGTCGAGGCGCAGACCGAGCCCATCGAGGTCGATCCGTTGGAGCCCATGGCCTCGGAGAGCTGGCGGATGGCGTACGGGAACTCCTCGCGGTTCGGGAGCACCGGCAGCAGCGCCCGACGAGCGAGCGCACCGTGACCGACCTCGCGGCGCTTCGGCGAGCCGACGCGGCCGGTCTCGCCGGTGGAGAACGGCGGGAAGATGTACTTGTGCATGTAGCGCCGGTGGGTCTCCGGCGAGAGGGTGTCGAGCTGCTGCTCCATCTTGAGCATGTCGAGGGTGGTGACGCCCAGGATCTGGGTCTCTCCACGCTCGAACAGCGCGGAGCCGTGGACGCGCGGGATCACGTCGACCTCGGCGTGCAGCGGGCGGATGTCGGCGAGGCCGCGACCGTCGATGCGGACCTTGTCGCGCAGGATGCGCTCGCGCACGACCTGCTTGTTGACCGCGCGGAAGGCCGCCCCGATCTCCTTCTCGCGACCCTCGAAGTCGCCGGCCAGCTTGTCGAGGACCTCGGCCTTGAGGTCGTCGGTGCGGGACTCGCGCTCCTGCTTGTCGCCGATCGACATCGCGGCGGTCAGGTCGGCCTTCGCGGCGGCCTCGACGGCGGCGTAGACGTCGTCCTCGTAGTCGAGGAAGATCGGGAACTCCTGGACCGGCTTCGCGGCCACGTTGGCGAGCTCGACCTGGGCCTCGACGAGCTGCTTGATGAAGGGCTTGGCGGCCTCGAGGCCGCCGGCGACGACCTCCTCGGTCGGCGCGGAGGCGCCGCCACGGACCAGCTCGATGGTCTGCTCGGTGGCCTCGGCCTCGACCATCATGATCGCGACGTCGCCGCTCTCGGTGACCCGGCCGGCGACGACCATGTCGAAGACGGCCTTCTCCAGCTGGCTGTGGGTCGGGAACGCGACCCACTGGCCGTCGATGAGGGCGACGCGGGTGGCACCGACCGGGCCGCTGAACGGCAGGCCGGAGAGCTGGGTGGACAGCGATGCGGCGTTGATCGCCAGCACGTCGTACGGCGTGTCGGGGTTGAGCGCCATCACGGTGATGACGACCTGGACCTCGTTGCGCAGACCCTTCTTGAAGGTCGGGCGCAGCGGGCGGTCGATGAGGCGGCAGGCCAGGATCGCGTCCTCGCCCGGACGACCCTCGGAGCGGAAGAACGAGCCGGGGATCCGGCCCGCGGCGTACATCCGCTCCTCGACGTCGATGGTCAGGGGGAAGAAGTCGAAGTGGTCCTTCGGGTGCTTGCCGGCCGTGGTGGCCGAGAGCAGCATGGTGTCGCCGTCGAGGTAGGCGCTCACCGATCCGGCGGCCTGGCGGGCGAGGACGCCCGTCTCGAACTTGACGGTGCGGGTGCCGAACTTGCCGTTGTCGAGAACGGTCTCGACCTCGGAGATGACGGGTTCAGTCAACGTTTGACTCTTTCGTTCGCGGTGCGATCCGCGACGCCCGCGTCCGTTGGCCGATCTTCGATCGAAGCCCGCCCTGCGCGCTGCGCAGGGAGAGCTACTACCGAGGATCGGGCCCGTGAGAGACGCGGATCGCTCCAGTGGGTGTGTCTTCAGTTGTTGCTAGGGCTGAATGTAGCGAAGGGACCCACCGGTGTGGTGGATCCCTTCGCTTCGAGTCAGCGGCGCAGGCCGAGGCGCTCGACGATCGAGCGGTAGCGCTCGATCTCGGTCTTCTTCAGGTAGTTGAGAAGACGACGGCGCTGGCCGACGAGGAGCAGCAGGCCACGACGGCTGTGGTGGTCGTGCTTGTGCTGCTTGAGGTGCTCGGTCAGGTGGCTGATCCGGTGGCTCAGGAGCGCGATCTGGACCTCGGGCGAACCGGTGTCACCCTCGGTGGTGGCGTACTCCGCGATGATCTTCTTCTTGGTCTCAGCGTCGGTACCGACTGCCATGGGAACTCCCTGTTCGCTCGTTGCGCGGCGCCCCAGCCTGAAATCCTGGAGCTCTCTTGATCCGCGGCCGTTCTGACGGCAACCGCACAAGGCTAACAGTGGGGCCCGGACCCGGCCGAATCGCTGACGCTGACACATCCGGCCGGGTCGGCCCGTCGAACAGGATGACGGGCGAGCGACAGGAGGACCTGGATGAGGGCCGGCGAGCAGGCGGAGTTCGAGGAGTTCGTGCGCGTACGCTCGAGCGAGCTGCTGCGGGCCGCCTGGCTGCTGACGGGCAGCCGGCCGGCAGCCGAGGATCTCCTCCAGGAGACGCTGCTGCGGGTGCTCACCCGGTGGTCGCGGGTACGCCGGGCCGACAACCCGGTCGCCTACGCCCGCACCATCCTGGTCCGCCGCTATGTGGACTCGACCCGCCGGCGCAGCGCCGGCGAGCGGCCCGGGCTGCCCGACGACCCACGCCCGGCCGTCTCCGAGGAGCCCGATGTCGCGCTCCGGCACACCCTCGTCGCCGCGCTCCGCGAGCTGGCACCGGTGGACCGGGCGGTGGTCGTGCAGCGCTACCTGCTGGACCAGGACGTGGCCGGCGTCGCCGCCGACCTGGGCCTGACCGGCCAGGCGGTCCGCAGCCGCAGCACCCGGGCGCTCGCCCGGCTACGGCATCTGCTCGATCCCGACCTCGCGGGAGCCACCCCCGCCCGACCTGACAAGGAGCTGCCATGACCACCACGACCGAGGACCGGTTCGCGGCCCTGGCCCGGGCCGCGATGGCCGACGTGCACGCCGACGAGGCGCTGCTGGACTCCGTGCTGCGCAGCGCGCGGCGGCGCCGCGACCGACGCCGCGCGACACTTGCCGCCGGGGGGATCGCCGCCGCCGCGGTCCTCACCACGACGCTGATGGCCGGCGGTCCGCGGCCGGTCGCCGACGACGCCGGCGTGGCAACGCCCGCCTCCCGCCCCACCGCCCCGGTCACCGCGGCCGCCCTCCGGCCGCCCACGCCCGACGAGCTCGACGCCCGGCTGCGAGCCGCCCTCCCCGGCCCCAGCACGTCCCTGCCGGTCACCCCGACCCCGGGCCGGGCCGAGGTCCGGCGTGCCTACGACGGCGGCACGGTCACCGCTCTGGCCTATGACGGCTTCGAGATGTTCGACGGCGGACTACCCGCCGAGAACCACTGCGACCGGGTGTCCGGCTCCCCCGGGCCGACCGGCTGCACCGAGACCGCCGACGGGTGGGCGGTCTCGTCCGTCAGCCGGCCCGACGTCGACGGGGTCGACCCACGCGCCCGACTCGCCCGGGTGACCTACTTCCGCCGCGACGGCCTGGTCATCGACCTGACCGCCACCGGCTCGGGGGCGCCGGTGCTGTCCCGCGACGAGCTGGTCGCGCTGGCCACGACCGCCGACTGGTTCCCCGCGTCCTAGTGTCGCGTCTCAGAAGTTGTTGCTCGGTTGGCGTGCCTAGGGTGCGTGCATCGCAAGGCGCCGGCGCGCAGCCATACCGGGTCGTCTTGCAAGCGTCGGCAACGCCGCGAGGTGCGTGCCCTGGGTGCGCGAAGCGTTCAAGAACTTCTGAGACGCGGCACTAGCCCGACGCTGTGCGACGATGCCCAGATGGAGCCACGACAGGTCCGACAGCAGGTCGCCGTGTGCAACCTGTGCGAGGCCACGTGCGGCCTGCTGCTGACCATCGAGCGCACCGACAGTGTCGAGCGCGTGACCGGGGTCCGCGGCAACCCCGACGACCCGCTCTCGCGGGGCCACGTCTGCCCCAAGGGCGTGGCGATCGGCGACATCCACGCCGACCCCGACCGGCTGCGCCGCCCGGTCCGCCGCGTCGGCGACGGCGACGCGGCCCGCTGGGAGGAGATCGGCTGGGACGAGGCGCTCGACCTGGTCGCCGACGGCCTCGCCGCGGCGGTGAACGAGCACGGCGAGGACGCACTGGCGATCTACCTCGGCAACCCCAACGTGCACAGCCTGGGCGCGATGACCCACGGCGTGGCGTTGGCCCAGTCGTTCCGCACCCGCAACAAGTTCAGCGCGACCTCGGTCGACCAGCTGCCCCACCAGCTGATCGGCCACCTCCTCTACGGCCACCAGCTGCTGCTGCCCGTGCCCGACATCGACCGGACGTCGTACTTCCTGGTCTTCGGCGCCAACCCGATGGCGTCGAACGGCTCCCTCATGACGGTGCCCGACTTCCCGGCCCGGCTGCGCGAGCTGCGCGGCCGCGGCGGCCGGATGGTCGTGCTCGACCCACGCCGCACCGAGACCGCGAAGGCGGCCGACGAGCACCACTTCGTGCGGCCCGGCACCGACGCGTGGGTCCTGCTCGCGCTGCTGCACGTGCTGTTCGCCGAGGGCCTGACCCGCCCGCCGTCGTACGTCGACGGGCTGGCGCGCGTCGAGGAGCTGGTCGCGCCCTTCACGCCCGAGCTCGCCGAGCAGGCCAGCGGCGTGCCGGCCGACGAGGTACGCCGCATCGCCCGGGAGTTCGCCGCCGCGGACGGTGCGGCCGCCTACGGCCGGATCGGGGTCTCGACCCAGGAGTTCGGGACCGTGTGCCAGTGGGCGATCCAGCTGGCCAACCTGGTCACCGGCAACCTGGACCGGGAGGGTGGCGTGCTGCTGACCACCCCGGCGATCGACGCGGTCGGGCGGGGCCTGATCGGGAGGGGCCACCACGACCGGTACCGCTCGCGCGTGCGGGAGGTGCCCGAGTTCGGTGGCGAACTGCCGGTGTCGGTGCTGCGCGAGGAGATCGAGACGCCCGGTGACGGGCAGGTGCGGGCGCTGCTCACCGTCGCCGGCAACCCGGTGCTGTCGACACCCGACGGCGCGGCGCTCGACCGCGCGATCCGCGGCCTGGACTTCTATGCCGCGATCGACCTCTACATCAACGAGACGACCCGGCACGCCGACGTCATCCTGCCGCCGACGACGCTGCTGGAGCGCGACCACTACGACCTCGTCTTCCATCTGCTGGCCGTGCGCAACACGGCGCGGTTCACCCCCGCGGTGTTCGCCAAGGGACGCGACCAGCGCCACGACTGGGAGATCTTCCGCGACCTCTACCTGCGGGTGACCCGCCGCCGACGCCGGAAGCCGCCGCTGAAGCGCCGGATCGTGGCCGAGGCGCGGATGCGGATGAGCCCGACCTTCCTGATCGGGATGCTGCTGCGCTCGGGCCGCTCGCAGACGACCCTCACCGAGCTGCGCCGGCACCCGGAGGGCGTCGACCTCGGGCCGCTGCGGGCCGGCCAGCTGCCCGGCCGGCTGCGGACCCGGGGCCAGCGGATCGACACGGTCCCCGCACTCGTCGCCGAGGACGTCGCCCGCCTACGCGAGCGTGCGCTCCCCCGGGACGGCGAGCTGCTGCTCATCGGTCGACGACACCAGCGCGACTGCAACTCCTGGATGCACAACACCGACCGGCTCACCCGGGGGCGGGCACGCCACCAGCTGCTCATGCACCCGGTCGACCTCGACGCCCGCGGTCTGCGCGACGGCGCGACGGTCACCGTCCGGTCGCGGGTCGGCGAGGTGCAGGTCGAGGTCAGCGCCACCGAGGACGTGATGCCGGGAGTGGTCTCGCTCCCCCACGGCTACGGTCACGGCCGCGACGGCACCCGGCTGGGCGTCGCGGCCGGGGTCGCCGGCGTCTCGATCAACGACCTCACCGACCCCGAGCGGCTCGACGTGTCGGGCAACGCCGCACTGTCCGGCGTACCGGTCACGGTGGGGCCGTGGACCTGACCGTCCCACCGGGTCCTGGTCTGCCCCGGGGCCTGGTCATCCCCGACGGCGAGCTGGTGGAGCGCTTCTCCCGCTCGCCGGGGCCGGGCGGCCAGTCGGTCAACACGACCGACACCCGCGTCGAGCTGGTCTGGGACCCGGCGGCCTCCTCCGTGCTCGACGAGCCGCAGCGCACCCGGCTCACCGGCCGCCACGCCGGGCCGCTCGTCGTCGTCGCCCACGAGCACCGCTCGCAGCACCGCAACCGCGCGGCCGCCCGTGAGCGCCTCGCGGCTCGCGTGCGCGAGCTGCTCGCTCCCCCGCCACCGCCCCGGCGCCCGACGAAGCCGACCCGCGGATCGAAGGAGCGCCGCCTGGAGGCCAAACGGCAGCGCGGGCAGACCAAGCAGCTGCGCGGCCGGGTCCAGGACTGAGCAGAGGACCCCACCGGCGTGCCTCGCTACCCCGGCCGAGTCGCCCTGCTTCCCAGGGTCGCGCAGAGCAGGTCCGCATACCGTGCCCGGTCGGCGCGGATCGCGACGGAGGCCCGGCCCCGCGCGTCGTCGACCTCCGCGGCGAACCGCGTGGCGCCGTACGTCGCCGGGTCGGCGCGCTCGACCCGCACCTGCGCACGCAACGTGGTGAGCAGCCCCGGATCGACCAGGGCGGCCACGGCGAGCGGGTCGTGCAGCGGCGCCGCGCCGAGCGCGGCCATGGCGGGATCCCGGCGGTACCAGGCGATCCTGGCGTCGAGGAGGTCGGCGGCCGTGGCGGCGGCAGGTGTCCCGAGGGAGCGCAGCCGGGCCGCGTCGGCGGCGGTGAGCGGCGCGGAGAAGGTGGCGTCCATGGTCACCAGCAGCACGTCGCGGACGGGCGCGGCGAGCACGTCGGCGGCGGCCTCCGGGTCGCACCACACGTTCCGCTCGGCGTACGGCGTCACGCCGGCCTGCCGATGGCAGCCGCCCAGCACGACGAGCCGTCCCATGGAGCCGGCGACGCGCCGGTCGGCGGCGAGCGCGGCCGCGATGTTCGTCAGCGGGCCGGTGGCGACGACGGCGACCGGCTCGACGGCCGCGCGCAGCGTCTCCACCAGCCACTCGACCGCGTCGCTCCCCGCGCTCGACGACGGGGCCGGCAGGTTGAGAGTCGACGGCAGGTCCGCCCGGCCGCTGGGGAGCGGCTCGATCCGCGGCCGGACGGGGGCGTTGCGGCCCGGGTGCACGCCGACGTCGCCGCGGCCGACCAGGTCGAGCACCCGCAGCGTGTTGTCGGTCGTGTGGCGCACGTCGTGGTTGCCCCACACGGTGGTCACGCCGAGCAGGTCGAGATCGGGGTGCAGGGTGGCCAGCAGGATCGCCACGGCGTCGTCGGTGCCGGTGTCGCAGTCGAGGACGACCGGAGTCACGCGCCGTCCCCGTCGCGAAGGCCGCGGTACGCCGCCCGAGCCTCGACCGCCTGCTCCAGCTCACGGATCACCACGGTGAAGAACTGCTTGCGGTAGAGCTCGTCGGTGACGGCGTACACGGTGAAGTAGAGCCCGCTGAACGCGGCCAGGAAGGTCGAGACCCGCAGCAGCTCGAGGCTGAGCCTGTCGCCGAGCCAGTCGCCGACGGGGCCGTCCGGTGGGTGCAGCGCCCCGCCGGTCCACTGACTCACGACCGACGGCTCCATCGCCACGACGCCGAAGACGATGAAGAAGGCGAACACCGCCAGCGCCAGGAGCAGCACCTGGACCGCCTGGGCGACGAGCAGCACCAACAGCAGGTTGACCCGCTCCAGGCCGCGCAGGCCCGCGTCGACGGTGTCCAGCTCCTCGGGGAGCCGGGAGAGCAGGAAGCCCACCGCGATCGCCGCGAACAGCAGGACGGCCACCCACAGCACGCCGCCGTCGAGGCTGGCGGCGACCTGCCACACCTCGGCGTTGATGAACAGGAAGGTGATGAACAGCAGCAGCAACGGCAGCGCCCGGGTGACCAGCGGCAGGACCAGGCCGAAGGAGCGCAGGGTCCGCCGCACCGCCCAGCCCACGATCAGCCAGGCCCGCAGCGTCGCCACGGCGTAGGCGGCGGCGACGATGCCCGCGACGGTCAGGCCGCCTCCCAGGCCGGCGGCCGCGCCGAGCCCGGCCCCCACGCCGCAGCCACCGGCCACCCCCAGCACGACGGCCACCGCGAGGACGCCGAGGAGGCGACCGCGTCCCAGCCCGCGCGCCACGCCGGCCCGGACGTCGTCGACGAAGTAGGGCAGCCCGTGCTCGACGAACCAGCCCTCGGCGACGGCGACGTCGTCCTGCGCACGGGTCATGGGCAGCCCGTCAGTCGGCCAGGATCGTCCGCGCCCGGTCGACGTCGTCGGCCATCGCGGTGAGCAGGTCCTCGACCGAGTCGAAGCGCACCATGCCGCGCAGCCGGTCGACGAAGGCGACCTCGACCTCCCGGCCGTAGAGCTCGAGGTCGGTGCGGTCGAGGACGTAGGACTCGACCCGGCGCTCGCGCTCTCCGGCGAAGGTGGGGTTGGTGCCGACGCTGATCGCGGCCGGGTACGTCGTCCCGGCGTCCGGTCCGTCGCGCAGGGTGAGCCGGCCGGCGTAGACGCCGTCGGCGGGTGCGGCGGCGCCGGCCCGGACCGGGACGTTGGCGGTCGGGTAGCCGAGCTCGCGTCCGCGCTTGTCGCCCTCGATGACGACGCCCGTGACCGTGAAGAGCCGGCCGAGCGCCTCCGCCGCGCCGCTGACGTCGCCCGCGGCCAGGCACGTGCGCACGTAGGTCGAGGACCACACCTGCGGACCGCCGTCGAGGCTGACCTCCTCCAGCACGAAGTCGTGCTCGGCACCGGCGGCGCGCAGCAGGTTGCAGTCGCCCGCGGCGCGGTTGCCGAAGCGGAAGTTGGCGCCGACGACGACGGCCCGGGCGTGGAGCGTGTCGAGCAGGATGCGGTCGATGAACTCCCCCGGCGTCCAGGCCGCGATGTCGCGCGAGAACGGGATCACGAGCACGTCATCGATGCCGGCCTCGCCCAGCAGCCGGAGCCGCTGCTCGATGGTCGTGAGGGTGGGTGGCGCGTGCTCGGGACGCAGGACCGCGATCGGATGGGGGTCGAAGGTCACCGCGACGACGCCGTCGATCGGTGTCGTCGCCTCGACCTCGGCCGCCACCTCGCGCGCGCGCCGGATGACGTGCTGGTGGCCGAGGTGCATGCCGTCGAAGTTCCCGATCGTCACGACCGTGCGACCGAGATCGCGGGGCACGTCGGAGAAGTCACGCCACACTCGCACGGCGGCAACTCTCCCACATCGGTGGATCCAGGCGAAGGGCGAGGGATCAACCGACGAACACGGCCGCCGGGCGGGCGGCTCCGCCCTCGGGGCGATAGAGCGCGAGGAACTCGCCGTCCGGCGCGTACAGCCCGGTGAGTGCGTCGATCGCGAGCGGCAGCGGCCGGCCGTAGCGGACAGCCTGCGCCTGGCCGGCGTCGAGGTCGATCGCCGGGAAGGTCGCGCGCGCGGCATCGGCCAGCGGCGTCACCCGCACCTCGTCGAGGTCGGTGACGGCGGCGTCGAGCGTGAACGGCCCGACGGCGGTACGACGCAGCGCCGTCAGGTGCCCGCCGACCCCGAGCGCGGCGCCGACGTCACGGGCGATGGCCCGGATGTAGGTGCCGCTGGAGCAGCGCACGGCGATGTCGACGTCCAGCCAGTCCCCCACGACCCGCTGGTCGTGGACCCGCAGCTCGTGGACGGTCACCGGACGGGCGCGCAGCTCGACCTGCTCACCGTCGCGCACCCGCTGGTAGGCACGCTTGCCGTCGACCTTGATCGCGCTGACGGCCGTCGGCACCTGCAGGATCTCACCGACCTGCGCCTCGAACGCGGCCAGGACCGCCTCCGGCGCGAGACCTCCGGCCGGCGCGTCGGCGACGACCTCGCCCTCCGCGTCGTCGGTGGACGTGGACCTGCCCAGGCGCACCGTGGCGTCGTACGCCTTCTCGGTGAGCATGAGGTGGCCGAGCAGGCGGGTGGCCCGCTCGACTCCGAGGACGAGCACGCCGGTCGCCATGGG
The DNA here is from genome assembly GCF_051390595.1 of Nocardioides segetis. Classification (NCBI taxonomy): domain Bacteria; kingdom Bacillati; phylum Actinomycetota; class Actinomycetes; order Propionibacteriales; family Nocardioidaceae; genus Nocardioides; species Nocardioides segetis. Next base: position 201,614 of record NZ_JBNINR010000002.1, read on the forward strand.
GTCGAGCGTGCCGGCGTGGCCGACCTTGCGGGTGCCCACCGCCCGGCGTACCCGGGACACGACGGCATGCGAGGTCATGCCGGCGGGCTTGTCGACGACGACGAGACCCGACGGCACGCCGGTCGCGGTCACGCGCCGTCCTCGGCCTCTTCGTCGGGCTCCGCCTCACGCGGCTTCTTGTAGGGGTCGGCCTCGCCGGCCGGCTGCGCTCCCGCCCGGGCGGCGGCGACGGCCGCGTCGGCCTCGCGGGCGCGCGCCAGCAGCTCGTCGAGGTGGCGCGCGTTCTCGGGGACGCCGTCGAACTCGAAGGCGAGCGTCGGGACGTGCCGCATCCCCAGCTGCTTGCCGACCTCGGAGCGCAGCACGCCCTTGGCCGACTCCAGCGCGGTCGCGGTCGCCTGCTGGTCGGCGTGCTCCCCGAGGACGGTGTAGTAGATGGTGGCGTTCTGGGCGTCGCCGGTGAGGCGGACCTCGGTCACGGTGACGAAGCCGAGCCGCGGGTCCTTGATCCGCCGCTCGAGCATCTCGGCGACGATCACCTGGATCCGGTCGGCGATCTTGCGTACCCGCGGACTGGCCATGAGTCGTTCCTCCTTTGTCACCGACCCGTCGCATCTGAACGCGGGAATCGGTTCGACCCGTCGCATCTGAACGCACTGCGCGTTCAGATGCGACGGCTCGGTGATTGTCAGCTCCGGGGGATCTCCTTCATCTCGAAGGCCTCGACGATGTCGCCCTCCTTGATGTCCTGGAAGTTCTTGAGCACGAGACCGCACTCGAAGCCCTCCCGGACCTCCGACGCGTCGTCCTTCTCCCGCTTGAGCGAGGCAAGGTCGAGGTTGTCGGCGATGACCGCACCGTCGCGGAGCACACGGACCTTCGCGTTGCGCCGGATGACGCCGTCGATGACCATGCAGCCGGCGATGTTGCCGATCTTGGACGAGCGGAAGATCGCGCGGATCTCCGCCTGGCCGAGGGTCTGCTCCTCGAACTCGGGCTTGAGCATGCCCTTGAGCGCGGCCTCGATCTCCTCGATCGCCTGGTAGATGACCGAGTAGTAGCGGATCTCGACGCCTTCCTTCTCGGCCATCTGCCCCGCCTTGCCCTGCGGGCGGACGTTGAAGCCGATGATGATGGCGTCGGACGCGGCGGCGAGGTCGACATTGGTCTCGGTGATCGCGCCGACGCCGCGGTCGATGACCCGGAGGCTGACCTCCTCGCCCACGTCGATCTGCGCCAGGGCGTCCTCGAGCGCCTCGACCGAACCGGACACGTCGCCCTTGAGGATGAGGTTGAGCTCCTGGCTCTCGCCCTTCTCCATGGAGGCCATGAAGTCCTCGAGGGTACGACGCACGCGCCGCTTGGCCTGCATGGCCGCGCGCTCGCGCGCCTCGCGCTTCTCGGCGATCTGGCGGGCCATCCGGTCGTCCTCGACCACGATGAAGTTCTGACCCGCGCCCGGGACGGACGACAGGCCGAGCACCATCGCGGGCCGGGCCGGGTCGGCCTCGGTCAGCTCGTTGCCGTGCTCGTCGAGCATGGCGCGGACCCGACCGTGGGCCGGACCGGCGACGATCGAGTCGCCGACCCGCAGCGTGCCGCGCTGGACCAGGATCGTCGCGACCGGGCCGCGACCGCGGTCGAGGTGCGCCTCGACCACGAGGCCCTGCGCGTCCTGCACCGGGTTGGCCCGCAGGTCCAGGGACGCGTCGGCCGTGAGGACGACCGCCTCGAGCAGCTTGTCGAGGTTGAGTCCCGCCTTGGCGGACACGTCGACGAACATCGCGTCGCCGCCGTACTCCTCGGGCACCAGGCCGTACTCGGAGAGCTGGCCCCGGACCTTGGTCGGGTCCGCGGTCTCCTTGTCGATCTTGTTGACTGCGACCACGATCGGCACGTTGGCCGCCTTGGCGTGGTTGAGCGCCTCGACCGTCTGCGGCATGACGCCGTCGTCGGCCGCGACCACCAAGATGGCGATGTCGGTCGCCTGGGCACCACGGGCACGCATGGCGGTGAACGCCTCGTGACCCGGGGTGTCGATGAAGGTGATCCGGCGGTCCTCGCCGTCGACGTCGGTGTGGACCTGGTAGGCACCGATGTGCTGGGTGATGCCACCGGCCTCGCCCTCGACGACGTTGGCGTTGCGCAGCGCGTCGAGGAGCTTGGTCTTTCCGTGGTCGACGTGACCCATGACGGTGACGACCGGCGGGCGGACGACCAGGTCGTCCTCGCTGCCCTCGTCGGCACCGAACTCGATGTCGAACGACTCGAGCAGCTCACGGTCCTCGTCCTCCGGGGAGACGACCTCGACGTTGTAGTTGAGCTCCTCACCGAGCAGCTCCAGCGTCTCGTCGCCCACCGACTGCGTGGCCGTGACCATCTCGCCGAGGTGGAAGAGCATCTGCACGAGCGAGGCTGCGTCGACGCCGATCTTCTCGGCGAAGTCGGTCAGCGACGAGCCACGCGCCAGACGCACCGTCTCGCCGTTGCCCTTGCGGACCCGCATGCCGCCGATCGTCGGGGCCTCCATGGCCTCGAACTCCTGGCGACGCGCCCGCTTCGACTTGCGACCACGACGGGCCGGACCGCCCGGGCGACCGAAGGCACCCTGGGTCTGGCCGCGCTGACCCGGACGACCGCCGCCACCGGGACGACCACCGCCACCGGGGCCGAAGCCGCCGGGGCCGCGACCACCGGGCGCACCGGCACCCGCGCCGGCGCCACCGCGGCCGGGCGCGCCGGCCCGACCGGGACCACCCGGGCCACGGCCACCGGGACCGGGACGACCGGGGCCACCCGGGCCACGGCCACCGGGGCCGCCCTGGCCGAACGAGCCGGCCGACTTCGGCATCATGGCCGGGTTGGGACGCGGCATGCCGGGACGACCGCCGCCGGCGGACGCCGGCGGACGCGGGCCGGCCGGACCGGCCTCGCCCTCGCGCGGCGGCGGGGCGGGGCGCCGCCCCATGCCCTGGCTGGGCGCGAACGGGTTGTTGCCCGGGCGCGGCGTACCGCCGGGCTTGCCGACCGGACGCGGCGCCGGGGCCGGAGCCTTCGGCGTCGGCGGCTTCGGCGCGGCCGGCTTGGCCGGAGCCTCGGGCGCGGCCGGGGCCGCCGCGGCGGCGGGCTTCTCCGCAGCCGGCTCGGCCGGGGTCTCGGGCACCTCCGGCGCCTCGGGCGCCGCGGGAGCCTTGGCGGGGCCGGGGCGCGGGCCCGGCTTGGGGCCGCCCGGCTTGGGGGCCGGGGTCTCGGCCGCGGGGGCCTCGGCGGGCGCGGACGCCGCGGCGGCCGGGGCCTCCGGGGCGGGCGCGGCCTTCTTGGCCGGGGCCTTGGGAGCCGGCTTCGCCGCGTCGCCCGCCTCGCCGGCGGGCTTCATCTTGGCGAGGAGCTCGGCTCCGTAGGTCGCCTCGAACTTCTTGACGGCAGGAAGCTCGATGCTCGAGGACGCTGTCTTGGCGAACTCTCCGATGTCACTCAGCATCTTGAGCGCATCGGCGCTCTTGATGCCGTACTGCTTCGCGAGTTCGGAAACTCGGGTCTTGGCCACGGTTCTCCTTCTGGCCCAAGACCCGGGGGGATCTTCAGACCGTTGGTGGGTGGTGCAGAACGAACTGGCTCATCGCGAGGTACTCATCGAGTGCTCATGAGCTGTTGCTCCAGTCTCTGTCGGTCGGATCGGTCCGAGTCGCTGCCCGGGCGGCGACATACTCCCCCACCGGCGCGTCGCCCAGCGCGACCCCGGCGATCCGGAGCGCGCGCGCAAAAGCCTTGCGACGTACGGCGAGGTCGTAGCAACCGGTCGTGGGGTGCAGGTGCGCTCCACGCCCCGGCGCGGTGCCGTCAGGATCGGGTACGACGACCAGGCGGCCGTCGGGGCCCGAGCCGGCGGTCACCCGCAACAACTCGCTTTTGGCGGCCCGCGCCCGGCATCCGATGCAGGTCCGGACGGGTCCCGGGATCGGGACGACGTCAGGTCGTGCAGGGGAATTCGGTCGGTGTGCCACCGAGAGCCAACTCTACCGGTTCGGGTATCGAGTTCACGAACCGGGAGCCGCGGGGACGCCGACCCGGCGCAAGCCGCCCTCCTCCGCTTCGCTCCCCCGGTGCGTTTCCGCCGGGTCGGCTGCATCCACTCGGACTCGTCAGCCGGCTGCGCCGGCCTCCTCGTCCGAGTGGATGTCGATACGCCAGCCGGTGAGGCGGGCGGCGAGGCGGGCGTTCTGCCCCTCCTTGCCGATCGCGAGGGAGAGCTGGAAGTCGGGAACGACGACGCGCGCCGAGCGGCCCGCCTCGTCGACGACCGTCACCGACTGGACCTGGGCGGGGGACAGCGCGTTGGCGACGAGCTTCGCGGGGTCGTCGGACCAGTCGACGATGTCGATCTTCTCCCCGCCGAGCTCGGCCATCACGTTGCGCACCCGCTGGCCCATCGGGCCGATGCAGGCGCCCTTGGCGTTGACGCCGGGGACCGTCGAGCGGACCGCGATCTTGGTGCGGTGGCCGGCCTCGCGAGCGATCGCCGCGATCTCGACGGTCCCGTCGGCGATCTCGGGCACCTCGAGCGCGAAGAGCTTCTTCACCAGGCTGGGGTGCGAGCGCGACAGCGTGACCTGGGGGCCGCGCATGCCCTTGCGGACGGACACGACGAGGCACTTGATCCGGGTGCCGTGCGCGTAGTCCTCGCCCGGGACCCGCTCGCTGGCGGGCAGGTGCGCCTCGATCCGGCCCAGGTCGACGAGGACGTCCTCGGGGTTGCGGCCCTGCTGGATGACGCCGGAGAGGATGTCGCCCTCCTTGCCGGAGAACTCGCCGAACTTGATCTCGTCCTCGGCGTCGCGCAGCCGCTGCAGCATGATCTGCTTGGCCGTCGTCGCGGCGATCCGGCCGAAGCCGTCCGGGGTGTCGTCGTACTCCCCGATCTTGGTGCCCTCGGCGTCGAGCTCCGCGGCCAGCACGGTGACATGTCCCGTCTTGCGGTTCAGCTCGACGCGCGCCTGGGCGACCGAGCCCTCGGTCTTGTGGTACGCGGTGAGCAGCGCCTGCTCGATCGCCTCGACGAGGACGTCGAACTTGATCTCCTTCTCGCGCTCCAGCGTCCGCAGGATGCTGAGGTCGATGTCCATCAGTCGGCGTCCTTGTCCGTCGTGTCTTTGCGGTTGAACTCGATCTGCACCAGGGCCTTGGCGATGTCGGCGTACGGCACCCGTCGCTCGGCGCCGGCCACGTCCAGCACGACGCCGTCGTCGTCGGACGCGCCGATGCGGCCGGTGAGCGTCTCCTCGCCGGCGAGGGAGAGCTTGACCAGTCGGCCGGCGTTGCGGCGCCAGTGGCGCGGCAGGGTCAGCGGCCGGTCGACACCGCGGGAGGTGACCTCCAGCGTGTAGGGCAGCTCGCCGAGGGCCTGCGCCGCACCGTCGGGGCCGTCGTCCTCCAGGACGCGGTCGATCACCTTGGTCGCCGCGGCGACGTCGTCGAGCGTGAGCCCGCCGTCGGTGTCGACGGCGATCCGCAGCACGCGACGCTTCCCCGCCGGGGTGAGCTCGACGGCCTCCAGATCGAGGCCGAGCTCGGCGAGAGGAGCGACGAGGACGTGCTCGATCCGCTCTGCTGTCGCTCCTCGAGCGGAATGAGTACCCATGGCGAGTCCTCCCCGTGTCCTGTTGTGGCTGTGCGGGGACCACCCTACCCGCCGAGATAGGGTCACCGCGTGCCCGTCAGTCCCGCCCCCGTCTCGCGGCGCCTGCTCCTCGCCGGGGGGATCGGCGGCGCGACGCTCGTCCTCACGGGTTGCGACCTGATCGACGACGTCCTCGGCGGCCCGGACGACACCGACGACCCGGGCGTGTCGGGTGCGGTCACGCCCACGGCGCCCGCGGAGGACGCCGACAGCGACCTCGTCGAGGGCGTGCTCGGGGCGATCTCCGCCGCGGGCGCCCTGGCCTCCGCCACGGCAGCGACGGTCCCCGGCCTCGCCAGACCCGGCTCACGACTGCGCCGCATGCACGACGCCCACGCGGCCGAGCTCGGTGGCGCGGTCGACGCCCCGGCACCGACCGTGTCGGGCGAGCGCGCCACCGCGCGGGCCGCGCTCCTCACCGCCGAGGCCGAGCTCCAGCAGGAGCTCGTGGAGGCGGCGCTCCGGGCGCACAGCGGAGGACTGGCCCAGGTGCTGGCCGCGATGGCCGCGGCGGTCGCGCAGCAGCGGGCGGTGCTGGCATGAGCGTCACGCCGAGCTCCCCCGCCACGCCGGCACCGGACGTCGCGGACCCCGTGGTCGACGCGCTGCAGACCACGCTCGCGGCCGAGCACGCCGCCGTCTTCGTGTACGGCGCCCTCGGTGCGCAGACCTCCGAGTCCGGTGCCCCGGACCTCTATGCCGCCCTCACCGCGGCGTACACCGCGCACCGGACCCGGCGCGACGACCTGATGGCGCGCCTGCACGCGGCCGGCGCGGAGCCGATCGCGGCGGAGCCCGGCTACGCCCTGCCCGCCGACCTCGCAACGCCCGCGGCCGTCACCACCCGGGCCCGCGAGCTCGAGGAGGCCGCTGCCGCGACGTACGCCTACCTCGTGGCCAGCACCGCCGACGACGCCCGGGGTTGGGCGGTCGAGGCGCTGCTCGACGCCGCGGTGCGTGGCCTGGGATTCGGCGCCCGGCCCGACCGGCTGCCCGGGCTCTGAGGGACTGCTCGACCTCTCCGGCCGGACACGGGCCGGTGGAAACGAGCAGCGGTCCGCGACCTCCGACATCCGGGGAACTCCCGAGACGTCCCCCGAAGTCGGGGTCGCGAACCGCTGGTGACCGGGGACAACGGTCATCGACGACGGGAGAGGTGGGGCTCACCGATCGCCGTGTGCACAATCATGCAACAGAACGGCTCCGGGAGCCCGTCATCGCGATCCTCATAAATGTGCACTGCACAAACCTGCAGATCAGGGAACCCTCACCTGAGCGGGGCGCGGCCCCGCCGACGCCGCTCAGCGCCAGGGCGCGAGGAGGCCGGGAAGGTCGGCGAGCCGTCGCGCGACGGCGTCCGGCTCTCCCTCGGTGTGGCCGATCTGCTCGGCGGGGATGGTGCTGTGCGGCACGTGGATCGCCCGCATCCCGGCGTTCTGCGCGCCCCAGACGTCGTCGAAGAGCCGGTCGCCGACATACACGCAGGCCGCGGGGTCGCTCACCTCGACCGCGGCCATCGCCGCCCGGAACGCGTCGGGCGACGGCTTCGTCCAGGGGACCTCGCTCGTATAGACGTCGCCGTCGATGAGCTCGAGGACCCCGTCGCGCTCGAAGAACCCGCGGTGCCAGGCCCGCGGCCAGATCGTGTTGGAGAGGACGCCGACCTTGATCCCCTCGTCACGCAGCCAGGTGAACAGCGGCGCGACGTCGGGGTCGGTGAGCGTGTGCGGCTCCCAGAAGGCGTAGTAGGCGTCGAGCAGGTCCGGGTCGTGGTCGAGTCCGGCCGCGTCGAACAGGTCCGCGATCGTCGCGCTCTGCTGGTGGTCGCGGCTGCGCCCCCAGATCACGCTGCCCGCCTCGTGCAGCCGCGCCGCGTGGGCGTGGTGGTCGTCGGAGGTGTCCGGCGTGGTCAGCACCGCCTGGGCGAGGGCGAGCGACTCCGCGTGGAAGTCGATGTCGTGCCAGGCGGTCAGCGTGCCGCCCCAGTCGAAGATGACCGCCTCGATCCCCATGCGGAAACCCTAGATGACCGACTGCGCGAGATCCCCGGCCGGTGGCGCGAGCCGCTGATGCCAGAGCCGGCCGCAGACGGAGGGGACCGCGAGCACCCCTGCCACGGCGAGCACCGCCGCGCCAGTGACCGACCAGTCATCCGCCCGCACGGCGGCGTGCACGCCGCCGGCGAGGACGACGACCGGTCGCAGGAAGGTGCCGGGTCCCAGGATCGCGGCCGTTGCGAGGAACCTGTGCTCCCAACGCAGCGTGCCGTAGGCAACCAGGGCGAGCAGGACCAGAACACCGAACGGCAGATACCAGGAGACCATCGTCTCCGCGGCCCGCTGCCACGACAGCCGGTCGCCGCGGGCGAGGCCGGCGACCCCGAGGAGCGCCGCGGGCACGAGCAGGATCACCGCCAGAACGAGACCGCGCACCTGCGCCAGCAGGTCGCGCCGCCGCGTGCGGATCAGCCCATCCCGGCCAGCCGCCGAGCGGAAGCCGCTGAACATGCCGTCGAGAGCGGCCAACACCACCAGCGCGACGGCGGCGCCCGTCACCGTCGCACCCCGGCGAGAGGACGCAGGACCCGACTCGTGAGGGCGCCGGCCGGATCGGCGCAGGACACGTCGTACGCCGGGTGGTCGGCCGCCGCAAGCAACGTGGCCGCGGTGTGCGCCCGGCGGACGGAGACGACTCCGTCGTGACGCGCGAGCGGTTCGCGCATCCGCGCCTGATGGAAGACCCGCGCTCCCAGCGTCGGCCACCAGCCGGGCACCGGGTCCCAGTGGGCGAAGGCCGCCACGCCCAGCTCGCATGACGCCTGGAGGAACTCGCGCAGCCGGTCGCCCCGGAGATGGTGAAGCAGCCCGGAGGAGACCAGCACGGTCCGGGCAGGGTCGGCGACGACACCGCCGGGCGCCAGCGCATCGCCCGCGACGAACCGGCAGGACACCTGCTCCTTCGCAGCCAAGGCCGTGGCGGAGGCGATGAGGGTGCGGTCGAGGTCGACCCCCACCAGTTCGACGTCCGGGCCCACTGCGTCGTTCGCTGCCAACCAGCGCACCACGTGGCCCAGACCGCAGCCGACGTCGACGACGCGCAGCGGGCCCGGACCGAGCCGGTCGGCGAGGGTCAGCAGGTACGCCGCCGTACGACGCCCCTGATGGAGCTCCTCACCGAGTCGCTGCAACTCGGCATGCACCCGCAGCATCAAGGCGTCGACCGCCTCGAGATCCAGCCAGTCATCGCCGTCGGTCGGCAGCCGGGCGGCGATCCGCGCCGCGCGGCGCTGACCGCGCTCGGCGAGCGCCAAGACGACGTCGGAGCGACGGATCGGCGACCGGGAGCCGTCCGGGGCCCAGCCGCGCACCAGGTCGCTGATCTCGACCAGCTCGACCGGCTCGGCCACGGCGGGCTCAGCGGCGACGGCTCAGCCTCGGACGATGGCGGCGAGCGCGGCGACGGCGCCGTCGAGGGCGATCTCCTGCCGTTCACCGCTGCGGCGGTCCTTGACCTCGACGACCCGGTTGTCGGGGTCGGCCACGCCGCGGCCGACCGTGACGATGGTGGGGACGCCGATCAGCTCAGCGTCCTTGAACTTCACGCCGGGGCTGATCTTGCCTGCGCGGTCGTCGTAGACGACGTCGAGGCCGGCGGCGGTGAGGCCGGCGATGAGCTCCTCGGCGGCGGCGAAGACGGCCTCCTCCTTCCCCGCGGCGACGACGTGGACGTCGGCGGGGGCGACGTGGCGCGGCCAGCACAGCCCGATGTCGTCGAGGGTGTCCTCGGCGATCGCGGCGACGGCGCGGGTGACGCCGATGCCGTAGGAGCCCATGGTGACGGTCACCAGCTTGCCGTTCTCGTCGAGGACCTTGAGGTCCAGCGCGTCGGCGTACTTGCGGCCGAGCTGGAAGACGTGACCCATCTCGATGCCGCGGGCCGACTCGAGCGTGCCCTCGGCGCAGTTCGGGCAGGCGTCCCCGTCGCGGACCTCGGCGGCCTCGATGGTGCCGTCGGCGGTGAAGTCGCGACCGGCGACCAGGTCGAGCACGTGCCGCCCGGCCTCGTCGGCACCGGTGACCCAGCGGGTGCCCTCGGCGACCCGCGGGTCGAGGAGGTAGCGGATGCCGGACTTGTTCTCCTCGCCCAGGACGCCGGGACCGATGTAGCCCTTGACGAGTGCGGGGTGCTTGGCGAGCTCGGCCTCGTCCATGGGCTCGACCTCGATCGGCTCGAGCTGGCCCTCGAGGCGCTTCTGGTCGACCTCGCGGTCACCGGGCAGACCGATGGCGAGCGGCTCGCGGGTGCCGTCGGGGTGCTTGAGGACGACGAGCACGTTCTTGAGCGTGTCGCCGGCGGTCCAGGCACGGTCCGCGCGCGGGAAGGCGGCGTTGAGGTGGTCGACCAGGGTGTCGATCGTGGGCGTGTCCGGGGTGTCCTCGGCGTGCGCGGCCGGCGCGTCGTCGTACGACGTGGGCGCGGGCGGACGCACCTGGACGGCCTCCACGTTGGCCGCGTAGTCGCAGTGGGTGCAGCGGACGTAGGTGTCCTCGCCGACCGCGGCCTTGGCGAGGAACTCCTCGGACTTCGAGCCGCCCATGGCGCCCGCGGTCGCCTTGACGATCGCGTAGTCGAAGCCGAGCCGGTCGAAGATCCGGACGTAGGCGTCGCGGTGCCTCTGGTACGACGCGTCGAGCCCGGCGTCGCTGACGTCGAAGGAGTAGGAGTCCTTCATGGTGAACTCGCGCCCGCGGAGCAGGCCCGCGCGCGGACGCGCCTCGTCGCGGTACTTGGTCTGGATCTGGTACAGGCTCAGGGGCAGGTCCTTGTAGGAGCTGTACATGTCCTTGACCAGGAGCGTGAACATCTCCTCGTGGGTGGGGCCGAGCAGGTAGTCGGCGTCCTTGCGGTCCTTGAGCCGGAAGATGTTGTCGCCGTACTCGGTCCAGCGGCCGGTCGCCTCGTAGGGCTCGCGGGGAAGCAGCGCGGGGAAGGTGACCTCCTGCGCGCCGATGCCGTTCATCTCCTCGCGGATGATGCCCTCGATCTTGCGCAGCACCGCGAGGCCGAGCGGCAGCCAGGTGTAGATGCCCGGCGCCGCGCGGCGGATGTAGCCGGCGCGCACGAGCAGCCGGTGGCTCGGGACCTCCGCGTCCGCGGGGTCTTCTCGCAGGGTCCGGACGAACAGGGTCGACATCCGCATGAGCACGGGCCGAAGCCTACGGCCGGGCGACGCCGCACCGCGAACCAGTAAGGGGTTCGGCCCGTCGACGACGAGCGGCCGAGCCGCCGCGGTCAGAACATCACGGTGGCGAAGCGCGCGGTCTCGGTGAACCCGACCCGCTCGTAGGCCGCCCGGGCCGCGTGGTTCCAGTCGTTGACGTAGAGCGACACCGTCGGCGCGATCCGGGCCCGCACCTGGCGCACCACGGCCGCCATGCCGGCGGTCGCGAGCCCCTGGCCGCGCCGGTGCGGCGGCACCCAGACGCCCTGGATCTGGGCGGCGTCGGGCGTCGCGCAGGCGACCTCGGCCTTGAACACCAGCTCGTCGCCGTCGTACCGGACGAAGGACCAGGCGCGGCTCACCAGCTGGGCGACCCGCGCGCGGTAGAGGTCGGCTCCCCCGCCGAGCTCCGGGGAGACGCCGACCTCCTCGGTGTACATCGCGACGCAGGCCGGGTAGAGCGTGCGGAGGTCGTCCTGGGTGCCGCACCGCACCCCGTGGTCGGGCGCGACCAGCGGCTCGCTGTCGATGACCAGGTGACGCTGGTCCCAGCGGACGTCGCGCGGATGGCCCCACTCGGGGCGGACCTGGTCCCAGAAGGCGCGAACAGCGTCCTGCGGGCCCACGATCGTCGAGGCGGTACGACGCCGGGCCAGTGCGCGGCCCGCGAACACCTCGGCGTCCTCGGCCGTGGCCTGCACGGGCACCAGGTTGGCGGCGACGTGGCAGGCCGCGACCAGGTGACCGCCGTCGAACCGGCCCCACATCTCGCCGCCGAGCCAGCGGGGCTCGAGGTTGGTCGTGTGGGCGCGGTGGATCGCGAACACGTTGACGACCGGGTCGCGGCCCGCGAGGGCCACGAAGGCGGGGAGGTCGGCCTGGGCGAGCACGCGCACGCCGTGCCGGGTGGTCAACACAGGACCACCCTAGGGCGTGGACGAGCGGTCCGGTCTCAGGAGACCGAGACGGTGGGCTCCGCGCCCTCGACCGGCTCCATCGACTCGGCGATCTTCATCGCCTCCTCGATCAGGGTCTCGACGATCTCGGACTCGGGCACGGTCTTGATGACCTCTCCCTTGACGAAGATCTGCCCCTTGCCGTTGCCCGACGCGACGCCGAGGTCGGCCTCGCGCGCCTCGCCCGGCCCGTTGACGACGCAGCCCATGACGGCGACCCGCAGCGGGACCTCGAGACCGTCGAGGCCCGCGGTGACCCGCTCGGCCAGCGTGTAGACGTCGACCTGGGCGCGCCCGCACGACGGGCAGGAGACGATCTCGAGCTTGCGGGGCCGCAGGTTGAGGGACTGCAGGATCTGGATGCCGACCTTGACCTCCTCGACCGGAGGGGCCGAGAGCGAGACCCGGATGGTGTCGCCGATGCCGCGCGAGAGGAGCGCGCCGAAGGCCGTGGCGGACTTGATGGTGCCCTGGAACGCCGGCCCGGCCTCGGTCACGCCGAGGTGCAGCGGCCAGTCGCCCTGCTCGGCGAGCAGCTCGTAGGCGCGGACCATGACGACCGGGTCGTTGTGCTTGACCGAGATCTTGAAGTCGCGGAAGCCGTGCTCCTCGAAGAGGCTCGCCTCCCAGACCGCCGACTCGACGAGCGCCTCGGGGGTCGCCTTGCCGTACTTCTCGAGCAGCCGCTTGTCGAGCGAGCCCGCGTTGACGCCGATCCGGATCGAGGTGCCGTGGTCCTGGGCCGCCTTGGCGATCTCCTTGACCTGGTCGTCGAACTTCTTGATGTTGCCGGGGTTGACCCGGACGGCCGCGCAGCCGGCCTCGATCGCCGCGAAGACGTACTTCGGCTGGAAGTGGATGTCGGCGATGACCGGGATCTGGCTGTGCCGGGCGATCTCGGGCAGGGCGTCGGCGTCGTCCTGGCTGGGGCAGGCGACCCGGACGATGTCGCAGCCCGCCGCCGTGAGCTCGGCGATCTGCTGGAGCGTGGTGTTGACGTCGGAGGTGAGCGTCGTGGTCATCGACTGCACCGAGATCGGGTGGTCGCTGCCGACCCCGACCTTGCCCACCCGGATCTGGCGGGTCGGGCGGCGGGGGGCGAGCACCGGCGGCGGCGCGGCCGGCATGCCCAAGCTGATGGTCGGGCTGATCGACGTCATGGCACCAAGATTAGAGGCTCGCCCGTCAGCCGCCCCCATCGCCGATCAGGGCGGCGAGGCCGTCCAGGGTGCGGGCCAGGCCGAACTCCCAAGCCCGGTCCGGACTCCACGCACTGCCCTGGGCCGCCCCCGCCGCCGCGCCGATCCGCACAGCGCGCGGATAGGTCCGCGGATCGAAGGCCCGGGCGAGCAGCGGCTGGTTGGCCGCCCACCACTCGGCGTCGCTCATCGCCGCGTCGGTGGCGACCCGCTCCGCGTCGTGCGCCGCGCGGCAGTGGGCCTGCACGAAGCCGAGCAGGAAGGCCAGCGCGGCATCGGTGTCGACGTCGTCGAGGCCGGTGTCGTCCAGCGCGGAGAGCTCGTGCTCGTACTTCGCCATCACCCCGGGCCCGAGCGGCGGCCGGCTCAGCGCGGCCACCTCGGTGAGCCAGGGGTGGGCCGTCAGCAAGTCGCGGTTGGCCAGGGCGACGCCGGTGAGCCGCTCCCGCCAGGTCTCCCCCACCCACGGCCGACGGGGCATCCGGGCGTATCGGGCGTCGACCATGAGGTCGAGGAGCTCGGGCTTGCCGGGCACATAGGTGTAGACCGACATCGCCGAGACGCCGACCCGCTCGGCGACCGCGCGCATCGTCACGGCGGCCAGGCCCTCCGCGTCGGCGAGCGCGAGCGCCGCGTCGACGATCCGCTCCGGCGTCACGGACCGGGCCGGGCCCTTGCGGCGGCGTGCCTCCGGGCCGGTGGCGGGCTCCCCCCACAGCAGCGCGAGGGTGCGGCTGGGCTCTCCCGAGCCGGTGTGCGCGGTCACGGGAACCATTCTCCCATACGTTCGTTGTACGTTGTACATTGTACGTCGTACAGTGTTTGCCGACAGGAGATTCCATGCGCATCACCGCCACCGCCGTCTCGCTCAACGTCCCGGACGTCGAGGCGTCCGCCACCTGGGTGCGACGGCACCTGGGGTTCACCGAGCAGATGGCCGCCGACGGCTTCTGCTCGCTCGCCCACCCCGACGCCGGCTGCCACCTGATCTACCTGCGCACCGGGCTGCCGACCTTCAAGCCGGCGTCCGCCGCCGGGCGCGCCGACGGACTGCTCGTCGTGTTCACCGTCGAGGACATCGACGCCGACTACGAGCGGCTGCGCGGAGAGGGGGTCGAGATCGTCACGCCCATCGAGACCGAGCCGTGGGGTGAGCGCTACTTCCAGATGGCCGATCCCAACGGCGTGATCTACCAGCTCGTGCAGTGGGTGACACCGCCCGACCCGCAGTACGCCGGCTGACCCGGCCGGGGCCGGGCCCGGGCCCGCCGCTCAGGACTCCAGGTGCACCGGCACGACGAGGTCGCCGACGATCAGCACGACGCCCATGACGAGCACCGCCATGCCGACGACGTACGCGATCGGGAGCAGCTTCGCCACGTCGACGTACCCGGGGTCGGGGCGGCGGCGCAGCCGGGCCCAGCCCCGCCGCAGCGCCTCCCAGAGGGCGCCCGCGATGTGACCGCCGTCGAGCGGCAGCAGCGGCACGAAGTTGAACATGCCGATGAAGAAGTTGAAGCCGGCGATGAGGAGGAACAGCGAGACGACCTTGCCGTCGAGCGGGATCTCCTCGTGGGCCGCGGTCTCACCGGCCAGCCGGCCGCCGCCGACGATGCTGACCGGCCCCTCCGGGTCGCGCTCCTCGAGGCCGACGATCGCCTGGGCGACACCCCAGACCTTCGCGGGCAGGGTGGCCAGGGACTTCACGACCTCGACGGTCATGTGGCCCATCTGTCCCACGGTGTAGCCCACGCCGCCGGTGGTGGGATGCGTCTCCGGGACGATGCCGAGGAAGCCGACCTTCTCGTCGGCGCTCTGGCCCTTCTGGTCGGGCGGGCGGACGGCGGTCTCGGTGACGAAGGTCAGCCGCTGGCCGTCGCGCTCGACCACGACCTCCGCCCGGTCGGTGCCGTTGGCCTTGACCAGCCGCTGCACCTGCTCCCAGCTGGTGATCTCGGTGCCGTTGAACGCCACGATCCGGTCGCCCGCCTCGATCCCGGCGGAGTACGCCGGCGTGGGCTGGTCGCGGACCTCCTCCTCGGTGCAGACCCGGTTGTTCTCGTAGCCGGGGATCACGCACGCGCTGACCTGCGCGACGGTCGGCTCCGCGGTGCGGTCGCCCGGGTTGCCGTAGGTCGCGAAGACCCCGGTGAAGATCAGGAAGGCGATGAGGATGTTCACCGACGGGCCGCCGCCCATGACGATGACCTTCTGCCACCAGGGAAACTTGTAGAAGAGCCGGTCGGCGTCCTCGGGCCGGATCGTCTCCCACTCGGCGGCGCGCGCGTCCGAGATCAGCTGGGTGAACATGCCGGTGTTGGACTTGCGGACCCGCACCACCTGCCCAATGACACGGCCGTCGGCGTCGAGCTCGTCCGTCACCTCGTCGGCGAGCGCGACGGCGCCCGGCGGGAGCATCCCGACGATCTTGACGAAGCCACCGAGCGGGATCGCCTTGACGCCGTACTCGGTCTCGCCGACCTGCCGGCTCCACACCGTCGGCCCGAAGCCGATGAAGTACTGCGTCACCTTCCCGCCGAACCTCTTCGCCGGGATCAGGTGGCCGAGCTCGTGGAGCCCGATCGAGGCCAGGATCGCCGCCGCGAAGACGACGACGCCGAGCAGGTAGAGCAGTGCGGTCATGCTGCGTTGTCCATGATGGGGCGGATCTCGTCCTCGATCAGGGGGCCGTGGCCCGGGCGATGGCGGTGCTGGCCGCCTCCCGCGCCCACGTGTCCGCATCGAGCACGTCGTCGAGGGAGAGCTGCTGCTTCGAGGGTACGTCGTGGGCGGCGAGGACGCCGGCCACCACGTCGACGATGCCGGTGAACGCCAGCCGTCCGGCCCGGAAGGCGTCGACGGCGACCTCGTTGGCGGCGTTGTAGATCGCCGGTGCGACGCCGCCCCGCTCCCCCGCCCGCCGGGCCAACGCGACCGCCGGGAACGCCTCGTCGTCGAGCGGGAGGAACTCCCAGGTCTCCGGCCGGGTCCAGTCGACCGGCGCTGCCGCATGGGGCACGCGCTCGGGCCAGGACAGCCCGAGGGCGATCGGGATCAGCATGGTCGGCGGGCTCGCCTGGACCAGGGTCGAGCCGTCGACGAACTCCACCATCGAGTGCACCACGCTGGTCGGGTGCACCACGACCTCGATCCGGTCGTACGGGACGCCGAAGAGCAGGTGCGCCTCGATGACCTCCAGGCCCTTGTTGACCAGGGTCGCGGAGTTGATCGTGATCACCGGCCCCATGTCCCAGGTCGGATGCGCCATCGCCTGCGCCGGCGTCACCCCGGCGAGCTCCGCACGGGTCCGCCCGCGGAACGGGCCACCGCTGGCGGTCAGCACCAGTCGGCGTACCTCCTCGGGCGTGCCGCTCCGCAGGCACTGCGCCAGGGCGCTGTGCTCGGAGTCGACAGGCACGATCTGTCCAGGCCTCGCCTTGTCCAGCACGAGCGGACCGCCCATCACCAGCGACTCCTTGTTGGCGAGCGCGAGCGTCGTCCCCGCCTCGAGCGCCGCGAGCGTGGGCCGCAGGCCGACGGCGCCGGTGATCCCGTTGAGGACGACGTCGCAGGGCCGCTGGGCCGCCTCGACGCTCGCCTCCTCCCCCAGCCCGTGGTACGCCGGCGCGAACTCCGCGACCTGCCGCGCGAACAGGTCCGGGTTCCCGCCGCCGGCGGTGAGCCCGACGACCCGGAAGCGGTCCGGGTTCGCACGCACGAGGTCCAGCGCCTGGGTGCCGATCGAGCCGGTCGAGCCGAGGATGACGACGTCCTTCACGCGGTCATCCTGTCAGGGGCGGTGCCGGCGCCACGACGGGCCGGGCGGCGCCTGTGGGCAGGATCTCCTCCCTCACCGGGTGGGAATCGCCCGAAATGCCGGACTGGCGAGCCTTCACCCATCATGCTGTGCCCCGTGCTCCGTCCGGCTGCCCCACTCCTCCGTCCCGTCGCGCTCGTCCTCGCCGCGCTCCTGGGCCTCACGATGGCGTCCCCGGCCGACGCGATGCCGCCGGAGCGGGCCCCCCGCGCGGACTGCAAGGGCGTGGTGGCCCTGACCTTCGACGACGGACCGTCGCGGGCGACGACCCGGCGCCTCGTGCAGGTGCTGCGCCGCGCCGACGTCCCCGCCACCTTCTTCATGGTCGGGCAGCGGGTCGCCGCCGACCCGCGCGCGGCACGCGAGGTGGAGCGCGCCGGGTTCCTCACGGCCAACCACAGCTGGGCACACCACGACATGCGCACCCAGACCTATCGCGAGGTCCGCCGCTCGCTGCGCGCGACCCGGCGGGCGATGAAGGGGGCCGGCCTGCACCCCACCGACCTGATGCGCCCGCCGTACGGCGCCCTCGCGCCGCCCGCCCGGCGGGCGATCCGCGACTCCGGCCTGGTGCCGGTGATGTGGAGCGCCGACTCGCTCGACTGGAAGTCCGGCGACGCCCGGCAGATCGCGCGCCGGATCCTCGCCGGGCTCCACCCGGGCCGCAACATCGTGCTCCAGCACGACGGCGTCAACCGCTCGCCGATCTCCGTCGCCGCCGTGAGCCAGGTGGTGCGCGTGGCGAAGCGGCGCGGCTACTGCTTCACCGCGCTCGACGAGCGGGGCCGGCCCGGCTTCCCGACACCCGTCGTGACCGCGGTCGCCACGGACGGCGTGGAGGGCGGCGAGGCCGTCGTCCGGCTCCGGCTCGACCGGGCCCCCGGGCGCGACACGGCCCTGAGCGTCGACGTCGCGTCCGGTACGGCGAGCGTCGGCGCCGACCTGCCGCCCTTCACCGCCCGCGTCGAGTTCCCCGCCGGCCGGCTGACGGCGAAGGTCCGGATCCCGATCGGCACGGACACCGCGGTCGAGCCGGCCGAGCAGGTCACGCTCCGGCTGCACCACCCCGAGGGGCTGGCGCTGGGCCAGGAGAGCGTCCCCGTCGGGATCGTCGACGCCGCGGCGGCCACCCGGATCGATCTGCCGGGGCCGCCGTTCCTGCCGCTGGTCCGGCGCTGACGGGCACCGGCCCGGGATGGCTGTAACTATCTGTTCGTGCTGCTACCGCACCGGTAGACGGGTGCGGTAGCAGCACGAACAGATAGTTACAGCTGGCCGGGCCCGACGCGCGACGTCAGCCGACGAGCTCGGCCGCCGCAGTGTGCGGGTCGACCTCGCCCGCGACGACCGCGGCCGCGAGCCGGTCGAGCCGGTCACCCTCGCCGACGCCGCCCCAGCGGCGCCGCAGCGCGGTCAGCGCGAGCGCCTCGATCTCGTCGCGCGCGCGGCGTACCCGGCGCCGCCGGAGCTCCCCGCTCTCCTCGAGCCACGCGGCGTGCTCACCGAGCGCGTCCGCGACGTCACCGACTCCCTCGCCGGTGGACGCCACCGTCTTCAGCACCGGGGGCCGCCAGGCGCCCTCGCGCCGCTCGGCGAGGCCGAGCATCGAGCGCAGGTCGCGGCGTACCTTGTCGGCGCCGTCGCGGTCGGACTTGTTGACGACGTAGAGGTCGCCGATCTCGAGGATGCCGGCCTTCGCCGCCTGGATCCCGTCGCCCATGCCGGGGGCGAGGAGCACGATGGTGGTGTCGGCCTGGCCGGCGATCTCCACCTCGCTCTGCCCGACGCCGACGGTCTCGACCAGGACCACGTCGAAGCCCGCCGCGTCGAGGACCCGCAGCGCCTGCGGGGTGGTCCACGCGAGGCCGCCGAGGTGTCCGCGCGCCGCCATCGACCGGATGAACACGCCCGGGTCGAGGACGTGGTCGCCCATCCGGATCCGGTCCCCCAGGAGGGCGCCGCCGGAGAACGGCGACGACGGGTCCACGGCCAGGACGGCGACCCGCCGCCCACGACGCCGCAGCTCCCCGATCAGGGCGCTGGTCGACGTCGACTTGCCGACGCCCGGCGAGCCGGTCAGCCCGACCACGTGCGCGTGCCCGGCGTACGGCGCCAGGGCCCGCATCAGCTCGGGCAGCAGCGGGGACTCGTCCTCGACGAGCGACACCAGGCGCCCCACTGACCGCGGGTCGCCCTCGCGCGCCTTGGCCACGATGTCAGGAACGGCCGCCGCGGTGATCCCGCGACGGCCGCTCCCGGTAGTCGAGTCAGGCAACCTCAGGCCTTGGGCACCCGCACGATGAGCGCGTCGCCCTGGCCGCCGCCACCGCACAGCGCGGCCGCGCCGATGCCGCCGCCGCGGCGCTTGAGCTCGAGCGCGAGGTGCAGGACGACCCGGGCGCCGGACATGCCGACCGGGTGGCCGAGGGCGATCGCACCACCGTTGACGTTGACCTTGGACTCGTCGAGGCCGAGGCTGCGGGTCGACTCGATGCCGACCGCGGCGAAGGCCTCGTTGAACTCGACGAGGTCAAGGTCCTTGGGGTCGATGCCCTCCTTCGCGCAGGCCTTGGCGGTCGCGTTGGCCGGCTGCAGCTGCAGCGAGGAGTCGGGGCCGGCCACCATGCCGTGCGCGCCGATCTCGGCGAGCCACTCGAGGCCGAGCTCCTCGGCCTTGGCCTTGCTCATCACGACGACCGCGCAGGCGCCGTCGGAGATCTGGGAGGCGGAGCCGGCGGTGATGGTGCCGTCCTTGGCGAAGGCCGGGGGAAGCTTGGCGAGGGACTCCGCGGTGGTGTCGCCACGCACGCCCTCGTCGGCGCTGACGACGATCGGGTCGCCCTTGCGCTGCGGGATGGTGACCGGGACGACCTCGTCGTCGAAGACGCCGTTCTTCCACGCCTCGGCGGCCTTCTGGTGCGAGGCGGCCGCGAACGCGTCCTGCTCCTCACGGGTCAGCTTCACACCCTCGGCGTTGACCTGCTCGGTCAGGCCGCCCATGGCCTGCTTGGTGGCCTGGTCGTAGAGCGCGTCGTAGGCCATCGAGTCCACGAGCTTGGTGTCGCCGAACTTGAAGCCCTCGCGCGACTTCGGCAGCAGGTGGGGAGCGTTGGTCATCGACTCCATGCCGCCCGCGACGACGATCTCGGCCTCGCCCGCGCGGATCATCTGGCTGGCCATGGCGATCGCGTTGAGGCCCGACAGGCAGACCTTGTTGATCGTGATCGACGGCAGGCTCCACGGCAGGCCCGCGGCGATGCCGGCCGCGCGGGCCGGGTTCTGACCGGCGCCGGCGAGGATGACCTGCCCCATGATCAGGTAGTCGACCTGGTCACCGGACACGCCGGCCTTCTCCAGCGCGCCCTTGATGGCCACGCCACCGAGGTCAGCAGCCGACAGGGTCTTGAGGCCGCCCAGCAGCCGGCCGATCGGCGTGCGGGCTCCTGCGACGATGACGGTGGTGTTGTCGGACATTGCTGCCTCCGTGGAAGAAAACATCGGTGATACCGAAACGTGAACTCCATCGACTCTACTCGCGGGTCGCCTGGGGTCGCGAGGGGTCCACAGGGGGCGTGGATGTGGCACTCGTCACCGCTGGGCGGTGGTCCACAATGACGCTCATGAGTACTGACGGCCTGCCCCTGCACCTGTTCACCGCCATCGACCACGTCGGCATCGCGGTGCCCGACCTCGACGAGGCGATCGCGTTCTACCGCGACAACTTCGGCATGCACGTGACCCACGAGGAGACCAACGAGGAGCAGGGGGTGCGCGAGGCGATGGTCGCCGTCGGCGACACCGACTCCAAGATCCAGCTGCTGGCGCCGCTCGACGAGAACTCCACGATCGCGAAGTTCATCGACCGCAGCGGCCCCGGCCTCCAGCAGCTGGCCTACCGCGTGGCCGACCTCGACCAGGTGTCCGCCGTGCTGCGCGAGCGCGGTCTGCGTCTGCTCTACCCCGAGGCGCGGCGCGGGACCGCCGACAGCCGGATCAACTTCATCCACCCCAAGGACGCCGGTGGCGTCCTGGTCGAGCTGGTCGAGCCGGCCGCCGACGGCGGCCACTGAGACCCTCACGGCCTCGATCCGCGACGGAGGGTCACACCCAGCGCCAGCGCACCGCGTCGCCCGGGCGCAGCTGGGCCAGCCGGTCGGTGTCGGCATCGACGACCACACCGACCACCGGGTAGCCGCCCGTGACCGGGTGGTCCGGCCCGAAGACGACCGGACCGCCACCCGGCGGCACCTGGATCGCCCCGCGCAGCGCCCCCTCGCTCGGCAGCTCGCCGCGGCTCACGGCCGGGGTCAGCGCGACCCCCTCGAGGCGGAGCCCGACCCGATCGCTGGCCGCGCCCACCCGCCAGGGCGCGGCGACCAGGCGCTCGACGTCGGCGATCCAGTCGGCGCGCGGCCCGCGGACCACGCGCAGCAGCGCCGGGTCGTCGTACGACGCCGGGGGCACCGCGTCGACGAGCATCGCTCCCGTCCCGGCCGTTCCCAGCGGCAGCAGGTCGCCGGCCGCGACGGGCGCGGGCCCGATCCCGGCCAAGGTGTCGCGCGAGCGCGAGCCGAGCACGGGCCGCACCGCGATCCCGCCGCGGACGGCGAGGTAGGAGCGCAGGCCGCTCGCCGGCACGCCCATCCGCAGCCGCTCGCCCGGTCGCAGCACCCGTACGGCGCCGGTCGGCTCGGCCCGGCCCGCCACCGTGAGCGGCGCGGGGGCTCCGGTGACGCAGACCCACACCGTGGCGGTCGCCTCGACCTCGAGCCCGCCGAGGACCACCTCGAGCGCGGCCGCGCCGGGCTCGTTCCCGACGAGGCGGTTCGCCAGCGCGTACGACGCCCGGTCGGCCGCGCCGCTCGCGCCGACGCCGATCGCGGCGTGCCCGGGACGCCCGGCGTCCTGCACCAGGCACGGACCGCCGACCGCGCGCACGAGCAGCCCGCTCATCGCGCCTCCTCGAAGACCACGGTCGCGCCGGCGCTCAGCAACGCGGGCGGGTCCCGGTCGAGGTCCCACAGCGCGAGGTCGGTGCGCCCGATCAGCTGCCACCCGCCGGGCGAGGCACGCGGGTAGACGCCGCTGAACTCCCCCGCCAGGCCGACCGATCCGGCCGGGACGCTGGTGCGCGCCTCCTCGCGCCGCGGCACCTGCAGCCGCGGGTCGCCGCCGACGAGGTAGGCGAACCCCGGCGCGAAGCCACCGAACGCCACCCGCCAGGGCGTCGCCGTGTGGGCGGTGACGACCTCCCGCTCGCTCAGCCCGGTCAGCCGGGCGACGTCGGCCAGGTCCGGGCCGTCGTACACGACCGGGATGACGGTCTCCCGCTGCGATAGTCCCTGCTCACCAGCACCGGGGTTCGACCTGTGACGGTGCTGGTGAGCAGGGACTATCGCGCGGAGCTGGTCGACCGCGACGCCCGGGCGCGCGACCAACAGCACCGTCCGCGCCCCGGGGACGACGTCCTGCAGGAGAGTGGCGGCAGCGGGGTCAGCACGCACGGCATCCGCACAGGCGAGCACCTCCGCCATGTCGGCGAGCTCGACGAGGAGCCCCCGGTCGCCGTACGGGAGGAGCCTCATGGGGCCGCGAAGGCGCCGACCGCGAGGTCCGCCCTCTCCAGGGCGGCCCGCACGGCCGCGGCGAGCTCCGGCGCACCGGGCGAGTCGCCGTGGACGCACAGCGAGCGCACGTCGCCGGACCGCGCCAGCTCGACGGCCTGCGCGGCCACCGCGACCGGGTCGGTGAGCACGGCTCCCGGAGCCGAGCGCGGCACCAGCCCGCCGTCGGGGAGATAGGCCCGGTCGGCGAAGCCCTCGCCGACCGCCGTCAGGCCCGCCGCTGCCACGGCGGCGAGGAACGCCGAGCCCGCGAGGCCGAGCACGGGGAGTCCGCCATACGCGCGCACGGCGTCGATGACCGCGTCCGCCTGCTCCGGATGCCGGGAGACCGCGTGGTAGAGCGCCCCGTGGGGCTTGACGTAGGCGACCCGGGCGCCGGCCGCCCGCGCGATCCCGTCGAGCGCGCCGAGCTGGTAGAGCACGTCGGCCGCGAGCTCGTCGGCGGGCACCTCGACATACCGACGACCGAAGCCGGCGAGGTCGCGGTAGCCGACCTGGGCGCCGATGACGACGCCGCGGGCGACCGCCGTCTCACAGGTACGACGCAGCGTGAGCGGGTCGCCCGCGTGGAACCCGCAGGCGACGTTGGCGCTGGTGAGGTGCGGCAGCAGCGCCTCGTCGTCGCCGAGCCGCCAGCGTCCGAAGGACTCGCCGACGTCGGCGTTGAGGTCGATCACCCGCGCCGCCGCGACGCTCGGCGTGGACGGGCGGCCCGGCTGCGGCGACATGGCCCTATGGTGGCCCATGGAACGTGCCGCCGAGCCCAGGACGACGCCTTCCGCCCCGCACTGCCCGTGTGGCCGATGCTCGATGAGACGAGTGTCACGAACCCACCTACGAGTGGTTACCACTGGGTATCTTCGCGGCGGCCGTATTGCCACCCAGCCCACTGGCACGTACTGATCCCAGGGAGACGACGACCGTGCAGCACATCCTTGACGCCATCCTCGCCAGCGAGTCCGGGGAGGCCTCCGCGGAGGACTTCGCCGCGCTCGAGCTTCCGCAGTCCTACCGGGCCGTCACGGTCCACAAGGACGAGGTCGACATGTTCGAGGGCGTCGCCTCTCGCGACAAGGACCCCCGCAAGTCGCTCCACGTCGACGAGGTCGCGCTGCCCGAGCTCGGTCCCGGCGAGGCCTTCGTCGCGGTGATGGCCTCGGCGATCAACTACAACACGGTGTGGACCTCGATCTTCGAGCCGGTCTCCACCTTCGGCTTCCTGGAGCGCTACGGCCGCGAGTCCGACCTCGGCAAGCGGCACGACCTGCCGTACCACATCGTCGGCTCCGACCTGTCCGGCGTCGTCCTCGCGGTCGGCGCCGGCGTGACCAAGTGGAAGCCGGGCGACCGCGTCGTCGCGCACTGCCTGTCGGTCGAGCTCGAGGCGCCCGACGGCCACAACGACACGATGATGGACCCCTCGCAGCGCATCTGGGGCTTCGAGACCAACTTCGGCGGCCTCGCCGACGTCGCCATGGTCAAGGCCAACCAGCTGATGCCCAAGCCCGAGCACCTCACCTGGGAGGAGGCCGCCTCCCCCGGCCTGGTCAACTGCACGGCCTACCGCCAGCTCGTCTCCGCCAACGGCGGCAACATGAAGCAGGGCGACAACGTGCTGATCTGGGGCGCCTCCGGCGGCCTCGGCGGCTTCGCCACCCAGTACGCCCTCAACGGCGGCGCCAACCCGGTCTGCGTGGTCTCCAACGAGGAGAAGGCCCAGATCGTGCGCAACATGGGCGCCGAGATGGTCATCAACCGCTCCGAGCTCGCGCCGAAGTTCTGGAACGAGGACGGCACCAAGCAGAACCCGAAGGAGTGGCAGCGCTTCGGCAAGGCCATCCGCGAGCTCACCGGCGGCGAGGACATCGACATCGTCTTCGAGCACCCGGGCCGCGAGACCTTCGGCGCATCGGTCTACGTGACCCGCAAGGGCGGCACCATCACCACCTGCGCGTCGACCTCGGGCTACATGCACGAGTACGACAACCGCTACCTGTGGATGAACCTCAAGAAGATCATCTCCAGCCACTTCGCCAACTACCGCGAGTCGTGGGAGGCCAACCGCCTCATCGCGCAGGGCAAGATCCACCCCACCCTGTCGCGCACCTACACGCTCGAGGAGACCGGCCAGGCGGCCCTCGACGTGCACCACAACAAGCACCAGGGCAAGGTCGGCGTGCTGTGCCTGTCCCCGCAGGAGGGCCTCGGCGTGCGCAACGAGGAGCTCCGCGCGCAGCACCTCGACAAGATCAACCTGTTCCGCGGCATCTGACTCCCCCGCCGACCCGGCGCAGATTGAATCCGAGAGCACGCCGACCCGGCGCAGATTGAACAGTTGCTGTTCAATCTGGGCCGGGTCGGCGTCGTTCTGCGTTCAATCTGGGCCGGGTCGGCGTCCTCCCCGGCCAGGTCGGTCGCTCCCGGCGAGCCGGGGTGGGCAAGGTTGGGGTGATCAGGGATCATGGGCGGGTTCGTGCACCGCACCCCCCATGACCGCAGCGAGAGCCAGGGAGGCTCAGTTCCATGAGCGACGAGGGTCTGTCCATCTTCGACGACGAGCCCACCCCGACCGAGGAGTCCAAGACCGTGACCACCAAGGCCACCGACGACGAGCCCACCCAGGTCATCCCGGCGGTGAAGACGGCCGAGACTCCGGCGGCCCGGCCCCAGGCGGCCGCCCGCCCTGCTGCGTCCCCGCGCCCCCCGGCCCCCGCTCCCAGCGCCGCCCCGTCCGGGCGGCCGGTCGGCTTCAACGCCCCCGGCGCGACCGGCGGCCTGCCGATCGTGCGCAAGGGCGGCTACGACCGCGACGCCGTCGACGCGCAGATCCGCCAGCTCGCCAGCGAGAAGGCCA
This sequence comes from Nocardioides segetis, assembly GCF_051390595.1. Taxonomy (NCBI): domain Bacteria; kingdom Bacillati; phylum Actinomycetota; class Actinomycetes; order Propionibacteriales; family Nocardioidaceae; genus Nocardioides; species Nocardioides segetis. The sequence goes on from NZ_JBNINR010000002.1 coordinate 226,962, forward strand.
CGCTGGGCGCCAGCCTGACCGAGTCCGAGCAGCGGGTGATCGACCTCGAGCAGGAGGTCGCGCGGCTCCGCGGCGAGCTCGCCGAGATCGACAACCCGTCGTACGCCGGGCTCGGTGGCCGCGCCAGCGCCATGCTGCGCCTCGCCGAGGAGGAGGCGTCCGAGATCCGCGCCACGGCCGAGGCCGACGCCGCCGAGGTGCGCGACCAGGCGAGCCGCGACGCGAAGGCGATCCGGGCCGAGGCAGCCCGCGAGGCCGACGACATGCGCGCCGTCCAGCTCCGCGAGCTGGAGGAGAACCGCACCCGCCTGCTGACCGACGCCGAGCAGGAGCGCGCGCTCGCCCGCAGCGAGGCCGAGGACATGCTCGCCGCCGCCCGCCGCGAGGCCGACCAGCTCCGACTGGCGTCGCAGCAGGAGGCCACCGAGCTGCGCAGCCAGGCCCAGCGCGAGGTCGAGCAGGCCCGGGCCGCGGTGGACCGCGAGGTCCAGGAGGCCCGCCGCGCGCTGGCCATGGAGAAGGAGCGGCTGGCCCGCGAGGCCACCGACCACCACAACACCGCGGTCGCCGAGACCCGCCGCCTGGTCGAGGAGGCCGAGCAGCGGGCCAACGCCGCCGAGGCGCGCGCCGCCGAGGCCAGCAAGCAGTCGGCAGCCAACCGGGCGGCCGCCCAGGCCGAGGCGGAGGGCGTGCTGACGCGGGCCCGCCGTGAGGCCGAGCAGGTCATCGCCTCCGCCCGTGCCCAGGCCGAGGCCATCACCGCCAGCGGCGACGCCGACCTCCAGCGCGAGATCGCCGCCAAGCGCGCCGAGCTCGACCGCCTGACCAAGCGGCGCGCCTCCATCACCGCCCAGCTGTCCTCGCTCGCCGACCTCGTCGCCGGCTTCGGCGAGGACGAGAGTTGAGCGGCTCCGGCCACGCGGAGATCGCGGACGCGGACGGCGTCAGCGAGCACGCCGGGGTCGACCCGGCCGCTGCCGCACCCGCCGCCACCGCGTCGCCGTACGGCGAGCCGGGCAAGCCGTTCGACCGCCGCTCGCCGTTCTTCTACGGCTTCGTCGGGGCGCTCGGCGCGCTGACCGCGTTCTGGCTCTTCGAGGCCCTGCTGGGCGTCGGCTCCACGCTGATGCTCATCGTGGTCGCGTTCTTCCTCGCGGCCGGCCTCAACCCGGCCGTGGAGTTCCTGGAGCGGCGCGGCCTGCGCCGCTCGTTCTCGGTCGTGGTGGTCATCGTGGCCGCCCTCGCCGCCGTGGTCCTGTTCCTCGTCGCGATCGTGCCGGTCATCACCGACCAGGTCACGGCGCTGAGCAAGAACATCCCGGTCTGGATCGACGAGCTGGAGCGGAACAAGAAGGTCCAGGAGCTCAACGAGGAGTACGGCATCCTCGACCGGATCACCGCCTTCGTCACCGACGGCGACTTCATCTCCAACCTCTTCGGCGGCGCGCTCGGTGTCGGCCTCAAGGTCATCTCGGCGCTGTTCAACGCCTTCATCGTCATCGTCTTGACCCTCTACTTCCTCGCCTCGCTGAAGACCACGACCGGAGCGATGTACCGCCTCGCGCCGGCGTCGCGCCGCGAGCGGGTGGCGGCGCTGGGCGACAAGGTGATCGCCAACATCGGGGGCTATGTCTCCGGGGCGTTCCTGGTGGCGCTGTGCGCCGGACTCAGCTCGCTGGTGTTCCTGTACTTCACCGAGGTGCGCGAGTACGCCGTCGCGCTGGCCTTCGTCGTCGCGCTGCTCGACGTGATCCCGATGATCGGGGCGACGATCGGTGCCGTGCTGGTCTCGGCGATCGCGTTCGCGACCGACATCAAGACCGGCATCGCCTGCGTGATCTTCTACGTCATCTACCAGCAGTTCGAGAACTACGTCGTCTACCCGCGGGTGATGAGCAAGTCGGTCGACCTGCCCGGCGCGGTGATCGTGATCGCCGCGCTCATCGGCGCCGGGCTGCTCGGTGTGGTGGGCGCCCTGCTCGCCATCCCGGTCGCGGCCGCGATCCTGCTCATCATCCGGGAGGTCGTGGTCCGTCGGCAGGACCTGCGCTGACGCTTCCGCATGACGTCACGCCGCGACGGGCTCAGACGAGCACCGGCTCGTCCGTGCCCACGCGGACCCCACGCTCGCCGAGCTTGACCGCGACCACGCCCGCGACGATCAGCCCGCCGCCGAGGAGCTGGACGGCGGCGGGCAGCTGGTCGAGCAGCAGCCAGGCCCAGACCACGGCCGCGACGACCTCGCTGAGCGCGACGAACGACGCCAGCCGGGAGCCGAGCCGGCGGCTGGCCGCGATGCCGGTCGTGTAGGCGAGCGCGGCGGTGACCAGACCGAGTGCCAGGAGGGCCGCCCACGGCGCGACGTGGACACCGGCGTACGCCACGTGCTCGGACGCCATCGCCGTCGGCATCAGCCCCAGGAGTCCCAGCACGCCGAGGAGCGCGGCCCCGACCGCGAGCCCGCCGGCGGCCAGAGTCAGCGGCGGGAGTCCGCTGCGCTCGTCGGCCGAGATGACGAAGTAGGCAGCGGCGCCGACCATCGCCCCGAGGGCCCACGCCGCCCCCCGCACATCGACGTCGGCGCCGGCGAAGAGGTCGAGGACCAGGACCAGGCCGAGGACGGCGACGGCGGCTCCGGCCACGGTGAGCCGGCCGGGACGCTGGCCGTGGACCAGCCACATCCACACGACGACGGCCGCGGGCGCGGTGTACTCGATCAGCAGCGCCGGCGCGACCTCCATCGTGCGCACGGCCGAGAAGTAGCAGAACTGGGCACCGGCGACGGCGAGGCCGCCGTAGAGCACCACGACGGGGGCGCCGCGCCGCAGCACGCCCCACCGGCCGCGCAGCGCGACCATCCCGAAGGGCAGGACGACCAGCGCGCCGATCGCGACCCGGATCAGCACGACGCTGCCTGCCGTCCAGCCGCTGTCGAGCAGCGGGCGGGCCAGTGACCCGGACAGGCCGAAGGAGACCGCGGACGTCAGCGCGAGGGCGAGTCCGGCGGTCGTCGCGTCGCGACGGCTGTCACGAGTCAACGTCTTCATGACTCATGACAGTACGGCGGCGTGCGGTAATCTGTCAACGTGGTTTTCGCCCATGACACCTCGCTCTCCCTGCAGGCCGCCGTGGCGCTGGTCAACGGCAGTCTCGACCCGGTGACGATCAGCTCCCCCGACGAGCTCGACGCCTTCTTCACCGAGTTCGGCTACACCGGACGCCACGACCGCGACCAGGCCGAGGTGGACGCCACGCTGGCCATCGCGCCCCGCCTGCGCGAGCTCCTCACGGCCGACCGCGACGACGCGGCCGGCATCGTCAACGCCATGCTGCGCGATGCGGCCGCGCTCCCCCAGCTGCGCCGCCACGACGGTCACGACTGGCACCTGCACGCGGTCGACAACGACGCGCCGCTGGCGGAGCGGATCCTGGTCGAGACGGCCATGGCGATGATCGACGTCATCCGCGCCGACGAGATGTCCCGGCTGTCCGTGTGCGCCGACGACACCTGCGAGGGCGTGGTCCTCGACCTCTCGCGCAACCGGTCCAAGCGGTTCTGCTCGGTGACGTGCGGCAACCGCAACGCCGTCGCGGCCTACCGCGCCCGGCAGGCCGAGGAGGGCTGAGCGCCGGGCTCACTCCCCCGCGATCGTCGCGGGATCCAGCTCGAGCGCGAGGACGACCGGCCCGGCGGGCACCGGGTCGAGGGTGTCGAGGACCTTCCCGAGCTCGGCGAGCGTGCGGACCGTGTGGCCCTCGGCGCCGTAGCCGCGGGCGACGTCCGCGAAGTCCGGCCACGCCATCCGGGCATGGTCCGGGTCCCGACCGGCGCCGCGCAGGTGGTGGAACTCCATGCCGTAGGCCGCGTCGTTCGCGACGAGCACCAGCAGGGGCAGCCGCTCGCGGACCGCGGTCGCCAGCTCGCCCAGGCCCATCATCGCGCCCCCGTCGCCGGCGACGACCAGGGTGAGGCGATCTCGATGGGCCAGCGACACACCGACTCCGGTCGCGATGCCCAGGCCGATGGACGCGAAGTTGAGCGTGTGGACGAAGTCCCCCGCCGCGGCCACGTTCAGCTCGCGCCAGGCCGTGTAGACGAACCGGCCGGTGTCGGAGACCACGAGCCGGTCGCGGGGCAGCGCTGCGTCCACGATCCGCAGGGCAGCGGCCAGGTCGAGGCCGGAGCCGTCCTCGCCGACAGCGACGCGCTCCGGGGGCGCTGCCGGGTCCCACGCCCCCGGCCAGTACGGCGCCGCCGGGCCCGACTCCGCCAGCAGGGCACCCATCCGGCCGGCGGTGATCGCGGCGTCGCCGACGACGGTGGCGGCCGGCGTACCGTGGCGACCGAGGGCATCCGGGTCGGAGTCGACCTGCACCACGGCCCCGCGCGAGCCGACGAGTCCGTCGGCGGTCGTGAACCGGTTGAGGCCGGCACCGAAGGCGACGACGCAGTCGGATTCGGCGAGCAGGCGCAGCGACTCGGTACGGCCCACGGTCCCGGCGACCCCGAGGTCGCCGGGCTCCCCCGCGAACATGCCCTTGGCGAGCAGGGTCGTCGCCACCGGCGCGCCGAGCTGGCCGGCCAGCAGGAGGAGCTCCTCGCGGGCGCCGGCCGCGCCCCGCCCGGCCAGGACGACCGGGCGCCGCGCCGACGCGAGGATGCCGAGCGCCGCGTCGAGCGAGGCGTCGTCCGGCAGCGGTCGCGGGCGGTCGACGGACACCGCGGCCACCGGCTCGGCGCACGGCGCGGTCGCGAGGTCGAGCGGGATGTCGAACACCACCGGCTGCGAGCGCTGGACGGCATGGCGCACCGCCCACGCCAGTCGGCCGACAGCGTCATCCGGGCGCGTCACCCGGACGTACTCCGCTCCCGTCAGGCGTGCGGCCTTCTCCAGGTCGAAGCGCTGCAGGTGGTGCGGCACCGACGGGGTGTCACCGGTCAGGAGCAACAGCGGCGAACGCGCCCGCACCGCCTCAGTCAGCGCCGTGAGCGTGTTGGTGAACCCGGGGCCGTGCGTCACCGACGCCGCGCCGAGGCCGGCCGTCGTCCGCGCCATCCCGTCCGCCGCGCTCACGGCGGCCGACTCGTCCACGGTGGGCACGAACCTGCCTCCGTGCTCGATGAAGGCGACGACATGCGGGATGTTGCCGTCGCCCATCAGCCCGGTGAGGGTCCCCACCCCGGAGGCGAGGAGGGTCCGAGCGACGGCGGTCGAGACGTCGAGGGTCACTTCGAGGTCCCCGCGGCGCTCACGTCCTCAGCGGTGAAGTCGTTGTAGGCCGACACCAGCGAGTTGTCGACGTAGTCGGCCACGGGCAGTGCCTCGGGGATGAGGTCGTACTTCGCGAGGAAGGCGGCGGTCGCCTCGGCACGGTCCTCGGGCGTGTAGCCGTAGTCCTCCTGACCGGCGTTCGCCGGGTCGTACTGCGCGATCGTCGCCTTGAGGATCTCCAGGTCACGCGCCCGGCCCGCCTCGTCGGACTTGGCGTTGGGGAACTCCGCGTAGAACATGTCCAGCGCCTTCTCCGGGTTCTGCTTCGCCCACTCCTGAGCGACCGCGCCGGCCCGGCCGAGCTTCTCGATCGCGTCGGACTTCTCCTTGATCGCGTCCGTGCTGGCGTACTCGACGAAGTCGAGCAGCATGCCGGCGTCGCTGAAGACGTCGTCCATCACCCGCAGGTCGGTGCCGCTGAGCTCGATCGCCTGGTACGCCGCGTCCCACAGGTAGAGTCCGTCCACCTTGCCGGAGGTGAGCGCGTTCGCCGCCTGGGCCCCGATGCCGACCGCCACGAACTCGACGTCGTCCCCCACACCGGCCTCCTCGGCCATCGCCTTGGCCTCCGGCAGGCGCGAGGAGGACAGCGACGCGACACCGACAGTCTTCCCGGCGAGGTCCTCGGGCGAGCGGATCGCGCTGTCCTCGAGGACGGCGAGCCCGGAGCCGTACTCGGGGATCAGGTTGTAGACGATCTTGATGTCGACGCCCTTGTTGATCGCCGCCATCACCGACGACGGGTTGCCCTGGCCGAGGTCCGCCTTGCCCGCCTGGACCAGCTGGACCGCGACCGACGAGCCCGACGTCGGCATGTAGCTGACGTCGATGCCGTACTCGTCGAAGAGCCCGAGCTGCTTCGGTACCGCGTAGAGGATCGCCTCCTCCCCCGGGTACGGCGCCTCGTGGCCCATCGCCACCGTGATGGAGTCCTTGTCGTCGCCCGGGTCTCCCGAGCACCCGGTCGCCGCCAGGGCCAGTCCCAGCACGACGGCGGACGCTGCCAGCGCCCGGTTCTTCCTAGTGCGCACACGCATGAGCTTGAGCTCCTTCGAGGATGGTGCGGCTCAGACGCCGCTGGAGGTGGAGCTGACCTTGGTCCAGAAGACGACCCGCCGTTGGACGAGGACCAGGATCAGGTGGAGCAGATAGCCGATCAGGGACAGCAGCACCAGCACGGCGAACGAGCCGGAGATGTCCAGGACCGCGTTGAAGGTGAGGATCTGGTTGCCGAGTCCCGCCCGGGCGCCCATGAACTCGCCCACGACCGCGCCGAGGAGCGACAAGACGATGGCGGCGTCCAGGCCCGCGAAGATGTAGGGCAGCGCCGAGGGCAGCTTGACCCGCCGGAACGTCTCGACCCGTCCCGCGCCCATCGCGCGGATCATGTCCACCCGCTGCTGCTCGGTGTTCTGCAGGCCCTCGATCGTGTTGACGATGATGGGGAAGAACGCGACCGTCACCGCGACGATGACCTTGCTGGTCATCCCGAATCCGAACCAGATCACCAGCAGCGGGGCCAGGGCGATCTTCGGCACCGTCTGGAACGCGACGATGTAGGGATAGATGGCGCGTCGGATCCAGCGCACCTCCGAGACCAGGGCACCGAGGCCGATGCCGAGCACCGCGGCGATCAGGAAGCCCAGCACCGTCTCGGTCAGCGTGTAGCGCAGGTTCGCCAGGAAGGTCCCGTGGACCAGGCCGTCGTACAGGCTCTGCGCGATCATCGACGGTGGCGGCAGGACGATCTCGGAGACGTCCCAGATGCGGACGATCGCCTCCCAGGCGCCGACGACGAGGACGAACGTGGCGATCACGGCCAGCCAGTCGGCCGGGACGATGCGACGCGGGGTCGAGCGGCGTCCGGCGGCGGTGCCGCGACCGGCTCTCACGGCGATGTTGGCGGACATCAGTCGATCCCTCCTCGGGCGTTGAGCAGGCCACGGATCTGCGTGGCCGTCTGCTGGAACCTCGGGTCCCCGGTCGCGTCGAGCCGCCGGGGCCGCTCGATGTCGACCGAGAAGTCGGCCACGATCCGCCCCGGGCGCTCGGACATGACCAGCACCCGGTCGCTGAGATAGACCGCTTCGGGGATCGAGTGCGTGATGAAGAAGACCGTCTTGCGCTCCTCGGACCAGATCCGCTGCAGGTCGTCGTTCATCCGCTCCCGCGTCAGCGCGTCGAGCGCGCCGAACGGCTCGTCCATCAGCAGGATCCGCGGATTGGGTACGAGCGCCCGCACGATGCCCGCCCGCTGCTGCATGCCGCCGGAGAGCTCGGAGGGGTACCTCTTCTCGAACCCGTCCAGACCGACCATCCGGAGTAGGTCCATCGCCCGGTCGCGGTACTGCGCGACGTCGCGCTTCTGCACCCGGATCGGCAGCAGGACGTTGTCCAGGATCGTCAGCCACGGCAGCAGGACCGGCTGCTGGAACACGACGCCCACGTCGGGCGAGGGTCCGCTCAGCTCGCGACCGCCGAGATGGACCTCGCCCTCGCTCTGGCGCAGCAGTCCGGCCAGGATCTTGAGCAGGGTGCTCTTCCCGCAGCCCGAGGGCCCGACCAGCGACACGAAGGTGCCGTCGGCGATCTCGAGGTCGATCGGCCGCAACGCCTGGACCGGGGTGCCGGTGGCCGTCGGATAGGCCAGCGTCACCTGCTCGATCGTGATCAGGCTGTCCGTGATCGTGGGTTCGGACACCACGTCGGTGTTCGACATCGTGCTCACAACTCCTCCCTGATGAACAGAGCATCGACTGCGACTGCGCCGCGGCCCTCGGGCCGGACGAGGACCGGGTTCAGCTCGGCGGTGGCGAGCTGCGACCCGAAGGCGTCGGCCAGCTCGCCGAACGCGAGGACCAGATCGATCAACGCGGCCCGGTCGGCGCGCGGTGCCCCGCGGTAGCCGTCGAGAAGGCGGCCGAGCGACGAGGAGTCGAGCATGCGCTCCACCTCCCGCCGGGTGATCGGCACGGGCGTGGTCAGCGCCCGGCCGCCGAGCTCGGCGAGGACACCGCCGAGCGCCACGGTGAGCACCGGTCCCACCTGCGGATCCCGCACCACCCCCACCATGCACTCCACGACCGGACCGGTGACCTGCTGCTGGACGAGGAAGCCGTCCACCGCCAGGTCGGGGGCCGCGGCCGCGAGATCCGCGCGCATCTCGGCGATGGCACGCGCCACCGCCTCGGTGCCGGCGAGGCCGGTGCGCACGCCCCCGATCTCGGTCTTGTGCGCCAGGCCGGGCGACTCGACCTTGACGACGGCGAGGTCCGGCAGCGCGGCCCCGATCGCGGCGACGGCGCCCTCGTCGGCGACCAGGAAGGTGGCCGGGGTCTCGATGCCGGCGGTGGACAGCAGGTCGAGCGCCTCCTGCCCGGCGATGACGCCGCGTGCCAGCTCGCGACGCGGGACCGTCGGCCGGGCGACCCACGGCTCCGGGGCGGTGCCCGATGCCATGAGCGCACCGATCGCGGTGAGCGCCGGCGTCATCGCGCCCAGGAGCGGCACACCCTGCTCGCCCAGGGTCTCGACGATCGCCGGGTCGGCCGGGCCGCCGGCCAGGCCGAAGGCCACGACCGGCGCACCCGGCAGCGCGGCCTGCTTCGCGAGGACCCGCGCCTGCTCCCGGTACAGCTCGGCCTGTCCGTCGCATCCCTGCAGGACGTTGAGGGCGAGGGCGACGAGGCCGACCTGGGGGTCGGAGCGCAGCGCCGTCAGCGCAGCGCTCGCCAGGCCCGAGTCCTCTGCCGCCGCTCCCGTGAGGTCGAGCGGGTTGGCGACCGTCGCGAAGTCCGGCAGCACCGTCGTCAGCTCGGCCGTCGTACGCTCGCCGAGGCGCGCCGCCGCGATGCCGAGCTCGGTCATCCGGTCGGCGACCAGCCCGGATCCGCCGCCGGAGATCGACGCCACCGCCAGTCCCCTCGCGGTCGGCCGGATCCGGCTCGAGAAGAGGATGAGCATCTCGCGGAACTCGTCGAGGTCGTCGGCCTGCACCACGCCACAACGGCGGAGCAGACCGGCGAGCGCCTCGCTGTGCCCGGCCACCGCTCCCGTGTGCGCCAGCGCGGCCCGCTGACCCAGCTCGGAGCGACCGACACTCAGCGCCACCACGGTCTTGCCGCGCTCGGCGGCCCGGATCGCCGCGCGGGCGAACTCCTCGGCGTCGCGCAGGCCCTCGAGGAAGACCCCGATCACATCGACGCCCGGATCGTCGGCCAGCGCGGCGACGTACTGCCCGAGCGTCACCGACACCTCGTTGCCGGTCGTGATCAGGTGACTCAGCCCGAGGCCACGCCCGACCGAGGAGTCGGTCACGGCGTGCGTCAGCGCTCCCGACTGCATCACGAGCGCGATGCGTCCCGGCGCGAAGGGCGTCACGATCTGCCCGCTGTAGGCGGCGAAGCCCGTCGTCGCGTTGAGGATGCCGTAACAGTTGGGGCCGCAGAGCAGGAAGTCCGACTCCCCGACCAGCCGACTGAGGCGATCCCGGCGCTCACCGCCCGTCGCGCCCTCGCCGAAGCCGCTGGCGATGAGCAGGCCGGCCTTCGCCCCACCCGCGATCGCCTCCGCCAGCACGTCCAGCGCCGGCTCCGCGCTGAGCGCGACGGCGACGAAGTCGACCGGCTCCGGCAGCGACCCGAGGTCGGGCACGGCGTCGTAGCCGGCGATGCTCGCGGCGGTGGGGTGGACGGGATGGATGCGCGCCGTCGACCCGAACCTGCGCAGGTTCTGCAGGATCTGGCTGCCGCGGTTGCCGCGCGGCGAGGCGCCGACCACGGCGATCGACGCGGGGTTCAGCAGCGCCGCGAGATCGGCCATCATCGCTCTCCGTAGGGGGTGTCCCGCTCGCTGAGGAAGGCGCCCATGCCCTGCTCCGCGAGGATGCTCATGAGCCGCTCCTTCTCGGTCACGCCGTTCGAGGCCAGCAGGTAGGTGTCGATGTAGCGGTGCGCGTCCTGCGCGGCCTTGAAGCCCTGGATGTCGAGCGTGAGCCGGACCGCCCGCTTGGCCAGCGTCGCGGCGTACGCCGGAGCGTGCGCCACCCGCTCGGCCAACCGCTGCGCCTCGGCCCGCAGCTGGTCGGCCGGGACCACGCGGTTGACCAGGCCCGCCTCCCGGGCCCGCTCCGCCGAGAGCCGGTCGCCGGTCAGGTAGAGCTCGTTGAAGGCCTTGAACTGCATGAGCCAGGGCAGCATCAACAGCGGCGAGAGTGCCCCGTGCCTGATCTCGGGCTCGGAGAGGAAGGCGTGCTCGGCGGCGATCGTCAGGTCGCCCACCACCGCGAGGTTGCAGCCGCCGGCGATGGCGCCGCCGTTGAGTGCGGTGATCACCGGCTTGTCGCAGTACCAGATCTTGCTGATCACCGCGGCGTTGCCGCGGGTGTGGTCGTCCCACTCCTGGGAGTTGTCCGGCAGCCCGTCGGCGTCGAGGTCGATCCCGGAGCAGAAGATCCGGTCGCCGGCCGCCGTGAGCACGATGGCGCGCACCGAGGGATCCGCGCCCGCCTCGTCGAAGGCCCGGCCCAGCTCCGCGAAGGTCTGCTGCCGCAGGGCGTTGTGCTTGGCCGGACGGTTCAGGGTGATCGTGGCGACCCCCGCGGTCACGCTCACCAGGAGATCGTCGTAGCCGTCGGCTCGCAGGGCCGTCGGCGTCGTCGTGGTCGTCGTCATCCGGCTCAGCCCCGCCCGTCGTTCTCGTCCGCCGCCGCGACCAGCGCGACCGTGTTGCCGAAGACCTGCTCACCGCGCCCCATCTCGGCGTGCACGCGCGGGAGGTCGGCGAAGGGCACGACCCGCCCGACGCACGGGTCGATCCGCCCGTCGCGCACGAGGTCGTTGTAGGCGCGGGCCTGGTCGTCATTGGTGCCGTGACTGCCCTGGAGCCGCTTCTGCCGCGTCCAGTGGTAGCGGAGGTCGACCATCGCGTCGTAACCGGTCGTCCCGGCGCAGATGACGACCATGCCGCCGGGCTCGCAGACGAAGATGCTGGTCGGGATCGTCGCGCTGCCGGGGTGCTCGAACACGATCGCCGGGTCCTTGCGCTCCCCCACGATGTCCCAGAGAGCCTTGCCGAAGCGCCGCGCCTCCGCCGTCCATGCCTTCTGCCCGGCCGCGTCGTCGACCAGCGGCGGGATGCCCCAGTGGGAGAAGTCGCTGCGGTTGATGTAGCCGATCGCGCCGAGCTTCTCGGCGTACTGGCCACGCTCGTCGTCGGAGACGACCGCGACCGCCCGGGCACCCGCCAGGCTCGCCAGCTGGATCGCCTGCGTACCCAGACCGCCCGAGCCTCCCCAGACCAGCACGACGTCGCCGGCCTGCAACGTGTTGCCCGCCCAGCCGTGCAGCATGCGGTACGCCGTGGTGCCGACCAGGGTCGGCGCGGCCGCCTCGGCCCAGCTCAGGCGGCTCGCCTTGGGCAGGACCTGGTGGGCCTGGACGCGCGCGAACTGGGCGAAGGAGCCGAAGTTCGTGTTGTAGCCCCAGATCTGCGCGCTCGGCGCGATCATCGGGTCCTTGCCGCCGGCGATCCACGGATCGGCGGGGTCCCAGTAGCCGGGGTGGACGATGACCTCGTCGCCGACGCGGATGTCGCTGACGGCCTCGCCGGTCGCGTAGACGATGCCCGACGCGTCGGACCCGCCGATGTGGAAGTCGTACGGCTCGCCGGCCCGCTGCCGAGCGGCGATCACGTCGACCGGGTAGCCCCGCGCCGCCCAGACGTTGTTGTAGTTGACGCCGGCCGCCTTGACCCCGATGAGGACCTCCTCGGGTCCGATCGGGGGGACCTCGATCCGCTCCTCGACCTGGAACGCGGTCTGCGGGTCGCCGAACCGCTCCGCCCTCACGACGAGCGCCGTCATGTGGCTCGGCACCTCGCCCGGCTCGGGCAGCTGCCCCAGCGGGACCGATCCCTCGAACGTCGCCGCTGACGTGCGGTGCTCGCTCACGTTGCCTCCTTCGTCCCCCACCGCCTGTGGTGGAGATCACTCGGTGGCCCGATTGAAGCAGTATGTCTCGCAGAACGACACCAGTTGTCAGATCTTTTCTGCTGTGCAAGACAAACTCGGTCGGCTGGCGGTAATCTCGTGCCGGTCGGCCCACCCGAGAGTGAGAGGCTCTGCCATGAGCGACCCCCAGCCGGAGCGCAGGCCCGCGTATCTGATCGACTCCGCGGAGAACGCGCTACGGATCCTGATGCAGCTGCGCAACGCTCCGGAGATCCGGGTGACCCAGGTCAGCGACGAGCTCGGCGTGGCCCGGTCGACGGCCCACCGGCTGCTCTCGACGCTCACCTACGTCGGCTTCCTGCGCCACGACCCGATCCGCCGGGCGTACGTGCCCGGCAGCGTGCTGGTCGAGATCGCGCTCGCGTCGACCGGCCATCGCCAGCTGCGGCAGGTCGCCATGCCGCACATCGTCCGGCTGTCCAAGGAGATCGAGTGGACCATCCATCTCTCCGTCCTCGAAGGCTCCGACATCCGCTTCATCGACGGGGCGGAGAGCCCGCGTCCGGTGCGCGTCACGGCGCGCGTCGGCTCCCGCTTCCCCGCCCACAGCACCAGCAGCGGCAAGGTCCTGCTCGCCGACCTCCCGGGCAAGCACCTGCGCAGCCTCTATCCCGACCACCCCGCACCGGTCACCGAGCACACCGTCGACTCCCTGGCCGCGCTGGAGCGCGAGCTCGCCACCGTCCGCGAGCAGGGCTACGCCACCAACCTGGGCGAGAACGAGATCGGGCTCCACGCCGTGTCCGTGCCCATCCGCACGGAGCGGTCCGGGCTCGTCGCCGCCATGGCCGCGGCCCGGCCGTCGGTCACCGCCGCGCCGGCCGAGTTCCCCGAGATCATCGCGCGGCTCCGCTCGACCGCGGCCGAGATCGCCCGCCAGCTCGAGGCCGTCGAGTAGGCCCGAGGAGCCGAGGCGCGCGACGGGGCGGACGGTCAGTCCCCCAGGAACCTGCGCAGCACCTCGAGGAAGAGCTCGGGACGCTCGGAGTGCAGCCAGTGCCCGGTGTCCTTGAGCGTCACCTTGCGGTTGCGCGGGAACCAGCGGTCCATCGCGGGCTCGTACTCCGGCCGGACGTACGACGACCGACCGCCGGCGAGCCACAGCACCGGGCCGTCGTACGGCGCCCGGCCGGCGAGCTCCTCCTCCGGCCAGGCGCCGATGACCGCGAGGTCGCGGTCGAGCACGTCGAGATTGACCTGCCAGGACCAACCGGAGGGGGCCGCGGAGTCCCGGCGCAGGTTCTGGAGCAGGAAGGAGCGCACCGTGGTGTCGGGTACCGCAGGCGCGAGGAGCCGGTCCGCGTCGGCGCGGTGCACCACCCGGGTCAGGTCCAGGTCGCGCATGGCGGCGATGTAGCCGGGGAACTCGCGGCTCTCGGGGTAGCTCACGGGCGAGATGTCGGCGACGCAGAGCCGCTCGACCCGCTCCGGGTGGAGCAGGGCGAGCACCATGGCGACCTTGCCGCCGAGCGAGTGACCGACGACCGTGACCGGCTCGTCACCGCCCGCCGCGCCCACGGTGGCGAGGACGTCGCCGGCCGCCTCGGCGAAGCCGAACCGATCCGGCCACGGCGAGCGGCCGTGATGGGGCAGGTCGACGAGCAGGACCCGGTGCCGCTCGGCGAGCTGCTTGGCGACGCCGGTCCAGTTCTTGCCCTGCCCGAAGAGGCCGTGGAGGAAGACCACACGGCTCCCGGTGGTCCCGAGAGCCGTGTGGTGAAGCGTCACGCTGCGAGCCTACTGGCCCCCGTCGCCCGGCTCCGCAGCCGCCCTCCGCGACCCGCCGATTGGGCACAAACCGCACGTCCGAGGCCCGAATTGTTGCGGTTTGGTCCCAAACCGCAGCACTTTTTCGCGGGCTCAGTAGGTGTGGAAGCCCTTGCCGGTCTTGCGCCCGAGCTCGCCGGCCTCGACCTTGGCGACCAGCGTGGCGGCCGGCGCGAAGCCGGGCTCGCCGAACTCTGCGTGGAGCTCCTTCTGGATGGCCAGCGACACGTCGTTGCCGACCACGTCGAGCAGCTCGAAGGGCCCCATCGGGAAGCCCGCCGTCTCCTTGATCGCGGCGTCGATGGTCGCCATCTCCTCGCCGGCCTCGGCGAGCCTGATCGCGTCGTTGAGGTAGGGGAAGAGCAGCAGGTTGACGATGAAGCCGGAGCGGTCGCCGGCCGAGACGCCGACCTTGCCGACGTTGGCGGTGAGGGCGCGCACGGTCTCGTCGACGTCGGCGGAGGTGGCCGGGGTCGTGATGATCTCGACCAGCTTCATGACCGGGGCCGGGTTGAAGAAGTGCATGCCGATCACGTCCTGCGGCCGCCCGGTCACCTCACCCAGCTTGGTGATCGGGAGCGAGGACGTGGTGGTCGCGAGGATGGCGCCGGGCTTGGCGATCCGGTCGAGGTCGCGGAACAGCTGCAGCTTCAGCTCGAGGTCCTCGGCGATGGCCTCGACGACGATGTCGACGTCGCCCAGCGCCTCGCGCTCCACCGCGCCGGTCAGGCGCCCGAGGAGCGCGTCCTTGTCGGCCTCGGTGCCCTTGCCCTTGGCGATCGCGCGGTCGAGGTTCTTGGTGATGTAACCGACGACGCCGTCGAGCTTCTCCTGGCTGCGGCCCACGAAGACGACGTCGTAGCCGGCCTGGGCGAAGACCTGGACGATCCCCGAGGCCATCGTGCCGGTGCCGACCACGCCGACCCGCTTGATGTCGTGGCGGAACGTCGGCGCCGCGCCCTCGCCCGCGGCGGCGGCCTCGTCGGCGAACGTGCGGCCCTCGGCGACGAGCTTGTCGAGCAGTCCGGCCGGCTCGTGCAGGTGGTCGCCGGTCTCGGCGAAGCGAGCGGCCAGCAGGTCGCGGACCTGGGCGACGCCGATCTCGTCCACGACCGTCAGCGGGCCCTTGGGGTAGCCGCAGCCGAAGCGCATGGCGGCGTCGATGTCGCTCACCGAGGCGTAGCCCGACTCGTAGGTGCGGACCGCATGGTTGAGGTACGGCAGCACCAGCGTGTTGAAGATCTGCTCGCTCGAAGTCATGGGCCGCATGATGGCACCGGATGGCGGCGCTGACTACCCGTCGGTAACCCATCCGGGACGATCGAGACCGAGGTCACAAGACTCAGTCCCGCGGCGGCGGTACGACGACCCGCACCACCTTCGAGCGGGACGCCTGCCCGCGGACCAGCACGACCGCCGAGCGCGGTACGCCGAGCTGCTTGGCCAGCCACCGCACCAGCTCGTCGTTGGCCCGGCCGTCCACGGGCGGCGACGCGAGCCGGACCTTCAGCTCGGCACCGTCGACGCCCGTCGGACCGGCCACGCCGGTACGGGACGCGCCCGGCTGGACCCGGACGGAGAGCAGCCAGGTCGACGTACTCCCGGGCTCCGGACGCCACCACGGCTGGTCGGGCTCGATCTCCACGGGGCTGAGGGTATGTTGCTGGCTCGTGAGACTCGTCGTTGCGCGTTGCCAGGTGGACTATGCAGGCCGATTGACCGCCCACCTCCCGATGGCGACGCGGGTGCTCATGATCAAGGCCGACGGCTCGGTCCTCGTGCACTCCGACGGCGGCTCCTACAAGCCGCTGAACTGGATGTCGCCGCCGTGCACGGTTCGCGAGGGCGAGGCCGAGGACGGCCGCGTCGAGTGGACGGTCACCGCGAAGGCGGCCAAGGGCCAGACGCCGGACACGCTGCGGATCCTCATCGAGGAGATCCACCACGACACCCGCCACGATCTCGGCATCGACCCGGGCCTGCAGAAGGACGGCGTCGAGAAGCACCTGCAGGAGCTGCTCGCCGAGCACCCCGCCACGCTCGCCACGGGGCTGACCCTGGTCCGGCGCGAGTTCCCCACGGCGATCGGTCCGGTCGACCTGATGTGCCGCGACGGCGACGGCCTGTCGGTCGCCGTCGAGATCAAGCGGCGCGGCGAGATCGACGGCGTCGAGCAGCTCACCCGCTACCTCGAGCTCCTCAACCGCGACCCCCTGCTCACGGGCAGGGGCGCCGTGCGCGGCATCTTCGCCGCCCAGGAGATCAAGCCCCAGGCCCGGGTCCTCGCCGAGGACCGCGGCATCACCTGCGCCGTCGTCGACTACGACGCCCTCCGCGGCCTCGACAACGCCGAGGACCGGCTCTTCTGAGCGCCGCGATGACGCCGATCTTCCACCTCGCCCTCGCTCGCGACTGGGAGGCGGCCCAGCGGGCGGGGACCTACACGGTGTCCACCCGCGGCCGGTCGCTGGCCGAGGTCGGGTTCATCCACGCCAGTCGCGCCGACCAGTGGACCGGCGTGCGCGACAGGTTCTACGCCGACGTCACCGAGCCGATGGTCCTGCTGCGGATCGACCCGGCCCTGCTCGACGTACCCGTCGTCGAGGAGCCGCCCGGGCCCGGGGCGAGCGAGACCTTCCCGCACATCTACGGCCCGTTGCCGGTCCGGGCGGTGGTCAGGGCGATCCCCCTGGACCGGGCCGCCGCGGCGCCGCCGGGCCCGCCCGAGCCGTCGGCCCTGCTGCCGGACGTCCCGGCGGCCCCAGGCCGCCCGGACGCGCCGCGGGAGAGCTTCTCGCGGGTGTACTTCCGCGAGATGTTCGTCAACGTGACACTGCTGTGCGTCGTGCTCGCGGTCGGACTGCTGGGCGCCCTCGCCGGCCACGCGGTGTCCGACGAGGGCGGCGTCGGCATCGGCGGCCTCGCGGGGGTCGTGGTCGGCATCGGCGCGGCGGTGCTGCTCTTCCGCCGCCGCCACGGCGGCCGCCGGGCCTGAGCCGGTCGTACCCGGCCCGCGTGATCGCGCCAGCGGTCAGGCGCCCGCGGCCGGCGGCGCGGTCGGGTCGGTGTCGCCGCCACCACGCTCGCGCGCCACCCAGTCCTCGATGGCGTTGATGTCGTCCTTGCTGCGGGTCACGACGGTCAGCAGGTCGTTCATCGTGGCGACCTCCTCGACCTGCTCCTTGATGAACCACTGCATGAACTGCTCGGAGGCGAAGTCGTTCTCCTCGCGGGCGATCCGCAGCAGGCCGTTGATCTGCTCGGTGACCCGCTTCTCCTGCTCCAGGGCCAGCGCGACCGGTGCGACGACGTCGGCGAAGCCCGCGACCGGCGCCTCGACGCCGGGGATCTCGACGGCGGCGTCGGTGTCGAGGAGGTACTGCACCATCATCATGGCGTGCTGGCGCTCCTCCAGCGCCTGTGCGTAGAAGAACGCGGCAAGCTGCGGCATCGTCAGCGCGTCGTAGTGCACGGCGCACGCGAGGTACTGGTTGTGCGCGGCGAACTCGTTGCCGATCTGGACGTTGAGCTGGTCGGTGAAGCGCGGAGCGGCCATGGGCGCCAGCCTAGTGGAGAGGCCTTGCGGGTCCGCCGCCCCGCCCGGTCGCTCAGGCAGCCTTCTGGAGGTCCTTCTTGGTGACCTTCTTGCCACTGGTGGTCACGAGCACGCGCCGCTTCACGGTGAGCCCGTCGGGCAGCGTGCCCTCCTTGAGCATGCGCAGGGGGCAGCGGCCGCACTTCGACTTCGAGACGCAGCACTTCGTCTTGGGGAGCTTCTGCTTCCCCTTCGACTTCTTCTTGCCCTTACCCACGACAGCAGGGTAAGTCACGAAGGGTAGGCAGACCTAACCGCAGTGACCCACGTCACGCCGGGCAGCACGTCCATCCCGCGCGACGGGCGCCGGCACCCCCGGTTTCGTGGCTAGGGTGCGGTCGTGATCGAGATCTGGCTCAACCCCGCGTGCTCGAAGTGCCGCACCGCCGAGAGCGAGCTCCGGGCCGCCGGCGCCGACTACACCGTGCGCCGCTACCTCGACGAGCCACCCACCGTCGCCGAGCTCGAGGACATCCTGGCCCGGCTCGCGCTGGAGCCGTGGGACATCGCCCGGACCGCCGACGCCCGCAAGCTCGGCGTCTCCCTGCCGGGCAGGGATGCCGCGCATCGCGCACAGTGGCTGGACCTGATGGCCGTCCATCCGCAGCTGATCCAGCGCCCGATCCTCACGGCGTCCGACGGTACGACGGTCGTGGGCCGCGATCCGGAATCGGTGTCCCGGGTGATCGCGGCCGACGACATGTAACTAAGTGTTACAGCACGGTTATCCACCACTCTGGTCACATCAGCCCCAAATCGCGTCTGTAACCCTTAGTTACAAGGGCGAGCGCCGCCGTCAGGCCAGGCCGTTCGCCCTGCGGATCACCTCGACGATGCCCCCCATGATCTCGGTCAGCCCGAAGTCCTTGGGCGTGTAGACCGCTGCGACACCGAGCTCGACCAGCGCCTTCCCGTCCGACTCGGGGATGATGCCGCCGACGATGACGGGCACGTCGCCCATGCCGGCTGCCTTGAGTCCGTCGAGGACGGCGGGCACGAGCTCCATGTGGGAGCCGGAGAGGATCGACAGGCCCACGCAGTGGACGTCCTCGGCGACGGCGGCCGCGACGATCTGCTCGGGGGTGAGCCGGATGCCCTGGTAGATCACCTCGAAGCCCGCGTCGCGCGCCCGGACGGCGACCTGCTCGGCCCCGTTGGAGTGACCGTCGAGGCCGGGCTTGCCGACCAGCAGGCGCAGCCGTCCGCCGAGCTCCTCGCCCGTCGTCCGCACGGCCTCGCGAACCGCGGTTAGCTCGGCGCCGGCCTCGGCGACGCCGACCGCGCCGGCGACGCCGGTCGGGGCGCGGAACTCGCCGAACACCTCGCGCAGGGTGCCGGCCCACTCGCCGGTCGTCGCGCCCGCACGGGCGGCGGCCAGCGTGGCGGCCATCAGGTTGGTGCCGGTCTTGGCGTCCTCGGCGAGGCGGGCGAGCGCGGCGTCGACCTCGGCCTGGTCGCGCTGCGCCTTCCAGGCCTCGACGGAGGCGAGGGCGGACCGCTCGGCCTCCGGGTCGGCGACCATGATCGCGCCGTCGAGGTCCGCGGTCAGCGGGCTCTGCTCGGTGGTGTCGAACTTGTTGACGCCGACGATGATCTCCTCGCCGGCCTCGATGGCGGCACGGCGGCGCGCGTGGGAGGAGACGAGCTCCTGCTTCATGTAGCCCGAGTCGACGGCGGCGATCGCGCCGCCCATCGCCTGGACCCGGTCGATCTCGGCCTTGGCCCCCTCGACCAGCTCGCGGACCTTGGCCTCGATGACCGGCGAGCCGTCGAAGATGTCGTCGTACTCGAGCAGGTCGGACTCGAAGGCGAGGACCTGCTGCAGGCGCAGCGACCACTGCTGGTCCCACGGCCGCGGGAGGCCGAGCGCCTCGTTCCAGGCGGGCAACTGGACGGCGCGGGCACGGGCCTTCTTGGACAGCGTCACCGCGAGCATCTCCAGCACGATGCGCTGGACGTTGTTCTCCGGCTGTGCCTCGGTGAGGCCGAGGCTGTTGACCTGGACGCCGTAGCGGAACCGGCGCATCTTCTCGTCGGTCACGCCGTAGCGCTCCCGGGTGATCTCGTCCCACAGGTCGACGAAGGCGCGCATCTTGCACATCTCCTCGACGAAGCGGACGCCCGCGTTGACGAAGAACGAGATCCGTCCGACGACCTTCTCGAAGTCGTCGTCGGAGACCTGGCCGGAGTTCTTCACCTGGTCGAGTACGGCGATCGCCGTGCACATCGCGTAGGCGATCTCCTGCACCGGCGTCGCGCCGGCCTCCTGCAGGTGGTAGCTGCAGATGTTGATCGGGTTCCACTTCGGGATCTCGTGGACCGTGTAGGCGATCATGTCGCCGATCAGGCGCAGCGAGTGCTCCGGCGGGAACACGTAGGTCCCGCGCGAGAGGTACTCCTTGATGATGTCGTTCTGGGTCGTGCCCGCGAGCTTGTGGGCGACCTCCGACGGGGACAGATCGGGGTTCTGCTCCTCGGCTGCGACCTGATACAAAGCGAGCAGCCACATGGCCGTCGCGTTGATCGTCATCGAGGTGTTCATCTCGGTGAGCGGGATCTGGTCGAAGAGCTTGCGCATCTCCCCCAGGTGCGGCACGGGTACGCCGACCTTGCCCACCTCGCCGCGCGAGAGCGGGCTGTCGGGGTCGTAGCCGGTCTGGGTCGGCAGGTCGAAGGCGACCGACAGACCGGTCTGGCCCTTGGCCAGGTTGGTGCGGTACAGCGCGTTGGACGCCTCGGCGGTCGAGTGACCGGCGTAGGTCCGCATCACCCACGGGCGGTCCTTGGCGTGCCGCGTGGATCCGGCCTTCCCGGCCGTGCCGGCTGCGTCGGGCGAGGTGCTCATAGGCCGAAGCGTAGGCCGATCACTACCCCTTGGTAACCGCCTGACGTGTGGGGTTCTCCACAACGCCGGGCCGGGTCAGGCGGGGATCGGCTCGCGCTCGAGCTCGATCAGCCGGATCAGCCGGGTGAGGTGCAGCATCCGGCGCACGGTCGGCCGGGCGCCGCGCAGCACGACGCGCACGCCGTACCGCTGGGCCTGGCGGCTGGCGGCCGCGATGACCTTCAGCGCCGTGGCGTCGACCGAGCGGACGGCGCTGATGTCGATGACGACCGGGCTGATCCGGTCGGTGCCGCACCGGTGGATGTGGTCGTGGACCGCCGCCCGGAGCTCTCCGGTCGACCGGACGTCGAGGTCGCCGCCCAGGACCAGGACCGGCTCGCCGAGGACATGCTCGACGCAGATGACAGTGGACTGCCGTGCTCCCATGGTTCCCCTCCCGAGATCGATCCGGACAGACGCCCCACACGCCTGTTACCCCCATGACGCTCCAGCAGTCCGATCGGTTGCATCTCGGTCCGAAGTTTTTCGGCGGCCCCCGCGGACTACGCTCCGAGTCATGGTCAACCTCACCCGCATCTACACGCGCACCGGCGACGCCGGCCAGACCCGCCTGAGCGACATGAGCGTCACGACCAAGACCGATCTGCGCCTCCAGGCCTACGCCGACGTCGACGAGGCCAACGCCCACCTCGGCGTGGCCGTCGCGACCGGCGGACTCGAGGACGACGTGGTCCGGGTGCTGTTCCGGGTGCAGAACGACCTTTTCGACGTCGGCGCCGACCTGTCCACGCCGGTGGTCGCCGAGCCGGAGTACCCGCCGCTGCGGGTCGAGCAGGACTACGTCGACCGGCTGGAGAGCTGGTGCGACGAGTACAACGCGTCCCTGCCGAAGCTGCGCTCCTTCATCCTCAGCGGCGGCACGCCCGCCGCCGCGCAGCTCCATGTCGCGCGCACCGTGATCCGTCGTGCCGAGCGGGCAGCGTGGGCGGCGTACGAGGTGCACGGCGAGATCATGAACAAGGTCGCCATCACCTATCTCAACCGGCTCTCCGACCTGGTGTTCATCCTCGCCCGGTACGCCAACCGCGCCCAGGGCGACGTCCTCTGGGTGCCCGGCGGCGAGCGGGACTGATGCTTCGCCCGCGGCCGGCGGTCGCGCTCGCGGCGACGGCCGCCCTGCTGGCGGGCTGCGGCGGCGCGCCCGCGCCGCCCCGCACGCCGGCGCCGGCCGCGTCCAGCCCGGACGCCGGGTCGAGCGCACCGACCGGTCCGTCGGGACCCTCCGGTGCGCCGGTGCCCTCGGACCCCGCGGCGCCCTCGACCGGTCCGGCGGCGTCCGCCCTCGCCGCTCCCGCCCTCGCCCCTCCCGCCCTCGCCGCGGATGCGGCCGAGCTCGCCCGGCGGCTGGTCGCCGCCGAGGACGCCCTGCGCGCACCGGACACCGACGAGCCGGCGCTGGCGCAGGCCGCCTTCGAGACCCAGGTGCTCTACCGGCAGCTCGCGCGCCGCTCCGGCTGGCGGGAGACGGTGCTCGCGGCGGCGGGTCCCTACCGGGAGCTGATGGCCGACCACGTCGAGGCCCGCGACGAGCTGCGCAGCGTGCTCACCCGGCTGTCCGACGAGGTCCCGGCCTGGCGGATCGTCCGTCCCGCTCCCCTCCCCGAGCTGCGCTCGCACTACGACGAGGGCGAGCGGCGATTCGGCGTGCCCTGGGAGGTGCTGGCGGCCGTGAACCTCGTGGAGACCGGGTTCGGCAAGATCCGCGGCTACTCCACCGCCGGCGCGCGGGGGCCGATGCAGTTCGTCCCCGCGACCTGGGCCGCGTACGGCGAGGGCGACATCGACGACCCGCGGGACGCGATCCTCGCCGCGGCCCGCTACCTCGCCGCCAACGGCGGCGCCCGTGCCGACCGGATCGACGGCGCGCTGCACGCCTACAACCGGCACACCGGCTACGTGCGCGGCGTGCGTGCCTACGCCCGGATCCTCGAGCGCGACCCCGGTGCCCTCGCCGGCCTCTACCGCTGGCAGATCCTCTACCTGTCCGAGCAGGGCGACCTCTGGCTGCCCCAGGGCTATCGCCGGCGCGCGCCGCTGCCCGTGACCGACTACGTCGCCCGGCACCCGGAGCGCCTGCTCGGCACCGCGACCGACTGACGCGACCGACTGAGAGGTGCCGCGGGACCACCTAATCCGGTTGCCCATCCGCCCGCCGATCCCGAGCATGGTGCGGGTGGACGTGACCTTCACGAAGCTCGCCGGCCGGTACGAGATCGCGGTACGCCGGACGGCCGGCGCCGCACTGGCCCCGCGCAACGGGCCCGGCCACAGCGACGCCGTACCCCACGACGTGGCGCACCTGCTCGTCGAGATCGAGGACGGCATCCGCGGCGCGGTCTACGGGCGGCTGGCGGCGGCCGACGGCGACGACGGGCTGTTCTGGCCGCTGGACCCCGCGGCCCGCCGTGCCTCGCTGAAGAACCGCCGGGCACCGACGCCCGAGGAGTCGGCCGACATGGCGCGCTCGGAGCGGCTCGCCTCGCTCACCGTCGCCCTGTGGGAGGTGGCCCGGGGCCGGCGCCGGCCGGACGCCGCCTGGCCCGGCCGGGTCGAGGACAGCGGGGTGGACCCGGGCCTGCTCGATCGGCTGTTCGCAAGGTACGACGACTTCGCCGCCCGCTGGGCAGCCCTCCCGGCGGGCGGATCGGTGACGGTGGCGTGGCCCTTCCCCGAGGGCAGTGGGAAGCGGCGACGCACCCGACGCTGAGCGGGGCCTGTGGAGGGATGTCGGTGGCGTCGGTCCCGCGTGCCACGATGAGCGGACCGTGAACATCCTCGCCGAGCTCACCGACGACTTCCTGGCGCGTCACTTCGACGCCGCGACGCTGGAGCGCGCCCGGGGCATCGTGGCCCGCGGCGACGTGCAGCGACCGGAGATCGGACTGCTCTCGGCTTCGTCCGTGACGGCGACCGCCGAGGTCGCCGGCAGCCGTCCGGTGCCCTACCAGGTCCAGCTCCACGCGGAGGCGCCCCAGTCCGGCTACGCCGGGTGGGTGTTCACCGTGTGCACGTGTCCGGTGCGGTCGGTGTGCAAGCACGGCGCGGCGCTCGCGCTGACGCTGCGCCGGACCTTCACCTCGCCGGCGGGCGAGGCGGCCTGGCGGCGCTCCGTCGAGCGGCTGGTGGGCGAGCTCGAGCGGCAGCAGCCGCTGGTGCGCGAGGAGGTGCCGCTGGCGCTGGAGATCTCGCTCGACCAGGGGCGCGGCGGCTATCGCAGCGCGGGCCCCACCCTGCGCGTGCGGCCGCTGCGGCGCGGCAAGAGCAAGCCGTGGATCAAGACCGGCGCCGACTGGGGCGACGTGGCCGGCAGCCCGCGCGGCTTCGTCGCCCGCCAGGCCGACGCGCTGGCGGCGCTGCACACCCAGTGGGCAGGTCATCGCGGCTACTACTCGGCCGGCGTGGCGCCGTCCCTCGACGAGTTCGGCGACCAGGTCGTGCGCGCGCTACGCAACGCCCGCGACGCCGGGGTGGAGCTGCTCGCCGCCCGCCCGCTGAGCTCGGTGGCGATCGCCGACGAGCCGGCCGAGGTCGTCGCCGAGCTCGGCGACGTCGACGGCGGCACGACCCTGCGCGCCGCGGTCAGCCTCGGCGAGCACACCTGGCGGGGCGAGTCCGTCGTGCTGGTCGGCTCCCCGGCCTCGGTGGTCGGACTGCTCGACGATGCCGGGCACCTCGTGATCGCGACGACCACGGCGCCGGTGCCGCCCGCGCTGCGCCACCTCGTGGACGGACCGCCGATCCTGGTCCCGCCGACCGACCTCGCCGAGTTCCGGGAGACGCTGCCCGGCCTGATGCGGCTGGTGCCGGTGCGCGCCGCCGACTCGGTCGTGGAGCTCCCCGCGCCGCTGACACCGACGCTGGTGCTGACCGTGTCATGGCACACCTCTACCAAGGCGGGTCTCGCCTGGCACTGGCAGTACGGCGACGATCCCGCCCGGAGCTGCCCGCTGACCAGCCGCGACTCCCTCGGCGGCGTGCGCGACCGCGCCGCCGAGCAGGCCGTGCTCTCCCTCGTCCCGCCGGCGCTGCTGCAGGTCTCGACCGTGACCGACGGCGACGCGCTCAGCCTCGCCATGCACGACCTGCCGCACCTGCGCGAGATCACGGGGGTGCGGGTCGTCGAGGAGGAGCGCCCCGACTTCCGCGAGGCCGACGTCGCGCCCGAGATCCGCTTCGACCTCGTCGAGCCCGACCCGGGCGCCACCGACTGGCTCGACCTCGCGGTGACGGTCACCGTCGACGGCGAGCAGATCCCGCTGCCCGACGTGCTCGCCGCCCTCACCCTCGACCTAGAGTTCCTGGTCCTGCCCAGCGGCCTCTACGTCACCACCGACCGACCGGAGTTCGACCGCCTGCGCGAGGTGGTCACCGCCGCCGCCGAGCTGCGCGAGAGCGACGCCGACCGGATCGGCATCGGCCACCACGACCTCGGGCTGTGGGCGCAGCTCGCCGAGACCGGCCTCGTCGACGCCCAGGCCGCGGCGTGGGTGGAGCGCGCCCAGGCGCTGCGCGACCTCACCGACATCCCCCGGCCCGAGCCCCGCGGCCTCGCCACGTCGTTGCGCAGCTACCAGCGCGAGGGCTTCTGGTGGCTGGCCTTCCTGTGGCAACACGGCCTCGGCGGAGTGCTCGCCGACGACATGGGGCTCGGCAAGACGCTCCAGGTCCTCGCGCTGATCACCCATGCCCGTGCCGAGCGGCCCGACGACGCGCCCTTCCTCGTCGTCGCGCCCACCAGTGTCGTCACCGCCTGGGCCACCGAGGCCGCGCGCCACGCACCGGGACTGCGCGTGGCGATCGCCTCGCGTCGTACCGACGACGTGGCGGCGCTCGCCCGCGACCACGACGTGGTCGTCACGACCTACACCCTGGTCCGGCTGGCCCACGAGGAGTACGCCGCACAGGCGTGGTCGGGGCTCGTCCTCGACGAGGCGCAGCAGGCCAAGAACCACCACAGCAAGACCTATCAGGCGGTCCGGGCCGTCGCGGCGCCGTTCAAGCTGGCGGTGACCGGCACGCCGTTCGAGAACCGGCTGATGGAGCTGTGGTCGCTGCTCTCCATCACCGTGCCCGGGCTCTACCCGTGGCCGCGCACCTTCAACGACAAGGTCGTCCGCCCCGTCGAGCGCGACGGCGACCAGACGGTGCTGGACCGGTTCCGCGCCCGCATCAAGCCGTTCCTGCTGCGCCGCACCAAGGAGCTGGTCGCCGACGACCTCCCGCCCAAGCAGGAGCAGGTGCTGCAGGTCGACCTGGGCGCGGCGCACCGCAAGATCTACGACACACACCTCGCCAAGGAGCGGCAGAGGATCCTCGGGCTGGTCGAGGACTTCGACCGCAACCGGGTCGCGATCTTCAGCGCCCTGACCCGCCTGCGCCAGCTCGCCCTCGACCCGGCCCTCGTCGACGACGAGCACGAGACCGTCGGCTCGACGAAGCTCGACCTGCTGGTCGAGCACCTCGGCGAGATCACCGCGGAGGGCCACCGGGCGCTGGTGTTCAGCCAGTTCACCTCCTTCCTCACCCGGGTCCGCTCACGTCTCGACGACGCCGAGATCACGACCACCTACCTCGACGGGTCGACCCACGACCGCGCGGCCGTCATCGAGCGGTTCCGCTCCGGCGCCGCGCCGGTCTTCCTGATCTCGCTCAAGGCCGGGGGCACCGGTCTGACGCTGACCGAGGCCGACTACGTGTTCGTGCTCGATCCGTGGTGGAACCCGGCCGCCGAGGCGCAGGCGGTCGACCGTGCCCACCGGATCGGCCAGACCCGCCACGTCCACGTCTACCGACTGGTCGCGACCGACACCATCGAGGAGAAGGTGATGGAGCTCAAGGCGCGCAAGGCCGAGCTGTTCGCGCAGGTCATCGACGGCGACGGCGCGATGAGCACGTCGATCGGCGCCGACGACATCCGCGGGCTGTTCGCGGACTGAAGCGACGGTCGGCGCTTGGCCCTACGCCCAGTCGGCTGCTGGATCAAGGTGCAGTCGCGGGTCCATGACCTCGTGAAGGAACCGACCGACGGCCAGCCTCTCGCCTTCCCATCGGCAGTACAGCACGTGCCGGGGCCGCTTGACTCGTTCGTTCGACGTTCGCACCACACTGTTCCTCAGGTGCCAGCTCAGAACGTCGGCACCGAGCTCTGGGCGGCGCTTGAGCAGCGCACTGTCCCGGCTTTGGGCCGCGTGGCGAAGGGCCGCCGCGATGAGCGCCTCATAACGTAGACGGGCCTGTTCACCGAACTGCCGATACGACATTGCCAGAACGTGGTCAATGTCGTTCAGTGCTGCCTCGCTGAGTCGGAAGTCAACCGGCATGCTCAGCGTCGACCCGCTGGGCAGCGCGACGGCCGATGTCCGCGACAAGATCGTCGAGGTCGGCATCCGCGACATCGACGTAGCGGCCCTGGGCGAGATCGTCGAAGCCCTGCTGGACCTCCGCTCGGAGCGTGGTCAGCCTCGTGGCGCGTTCGCCCGCGCCCTCGATGCTGTCCAACAGTGCATATGCCAGGTGCTCGCGCTCGACGGATGACAGCTGCATCGCGGCGCGGATGACCTCGGCAGTCGTCATGACGCCAGTCTAACGCCGCTGCCGCAAGACAGCAGGTCTCACGCACAGGGGCGTGCTCGCTGCTCTCGATCCGTAGCAACCTTGCTCCACGTCTCTCCAATCCTTCGAGCCAGCACTCCTCCCCGTCATTCCCGATCGGGGTTGCGGATGAGCAGCCACGACAGCACGCCGCCCGCGACGAGCAGTCCGGCGCACCACAGCATGGCGCCGCGGTAGCCGGCGCCGAAGACCTCCGGCCGCTGATAGTCCCCGCCGGCGAGGCCGACCATCAGCGGCAGCGCGGCCACGGCCAGCAGCGATCCGGCGCGGGCCACCGCGTTGTTGACGCCCGAGGCGACGCCGGCATGCTGGTCGGGCGCGGCGGCCAGCACCGCCGCCGTCAGCGGCGCCACGAGCGTGGCGAGTCCCAGCCCGAACACGGTGAGAGGGACGGCGACATCGCTCCAGTAGTGGAGATCCTCGTCGACCCGGCTGAGCAGCACGGTCCCGACGGCACAGAGCAGCGGTCCCACCGTCATCGGCAGGCGGGGACCGATCCGGCCCGCGAGGGCGCCGCCGCGCCCGGCGAGCAGGAGCATCACGACGGTGATCGGCAAGGTGGCGAGACCCGCCTCGAGCGGACCGAGGCCGGCGACCGTCTGGAGCTGCAGGACGAGGAAGAAGAGCACCCCGCCGAGCGCGGCGTACGTCAACAGGGTCATGGCGTTCGCCGCGCTGAACTGGCGCGACGCGAACAGCGCCGGGGGCAGCATGGGGTGCGGACGGCGGCGCTCGTTGACCACGAACGCCACCCCCGCGACGAGACCGATAGCGAGCGACACGAGCGCGACCCTCGGCTCGCCGGTCCACTCGATCAGCGCGTAGGTGATGCCGCCGAGCCCGAGCGTGCCGAGCACCGCACCGGCCGCGTCGAAACCGGGCACGGATGCCGGGTCGCGGGTCTCGGGGACCCGGCGGGCCACGAGGAGAGTGACGACGGCGACGGGAAGGTTGATCAGGAACACCCAGCGCCAGCTCACCGCCTGGACCAGCCAGCCGCCGACGAAGGGACCGACGGCGGTGGCGACGCCGCCGAGGCCGGACCAGGTCCCGATCGCCCGGGACCGGTCGGCCGGCGCGAAGGTGCCCTGGATCATCGCGAGGCTGCCGGGGACGAGCAGGGCCGCCGTGACCCCCTGGGCGATCCGGGCCAGGATCAGCAGTGGCGCCGTCGGCGCGAGGCCGCAGGCGACCGACGTCAGCGCGAAGCCGAGGACGCCCGTCATGAAGATCCGACGGCGTCCGTACCGGTCACCCAGCGACCCGCCGAGGAGGGTCAGCGACGCGAGGCTGAGGAGGTAGCCGTTGGACACCCACTGGAGCTGCTCGAGACTGGCGTCCAGGTCCTCGCCGATCCGGTGCAGGGCGACGTTGACGACGGTGCTGTCGAGCAGCGCGAGCGACGAGCCGAGGATCGCGGCGGCGAGCACCGCGCGGCCGGTGCGCGACCCGACGGTGACCTCGGCACAGGTCGGATCCACGGCGGCAGGCTAGACGCCGTCGCGCACGGCGGTGGCCGGACCGTCCCCGTGGGCCATGGTGACGGCCGTCTCGATGACGTACTCCTTCACCGGCTGGTACGGGATCACCTCGGTCCCGGGAAGGCCCGGATCCTCCTCGCGGACGGCGAGGCGCATGTGGGTGAGGTTGAGGACCCCGAGCGCCTGGGCGTAGTAGAGGTTGGACAGCATGCCGGGGTCCGCGACGTGGAACTCCCCCGCGGCGTTCCCCTTCTCCAGGATCGCCGTCATCCGGCCCAAGCCGGTGGCCATGCCCATGCCCAGCTTGAGCATGGTCTCCTCGCTGATCTCCTTGAGCAGCTCGTCGCCGCGCCGCCGCAGCAGGACGAGGGCGCAGTCGACGAAGGCCGGGTGCTCCTGGCCGAAGTCGAGGAAGGCCCCGGCCACCGCGCGCAGCTGGTCGGACGGCGAGGCCGCCTCGTCGAGCCGCTGCGTGATCAGGTCGTTCAGGTCGGCCAGGTAGCCGACCAGCGTCAAGGCGAAGAGCTCCTCCTTGCTGGAGAAGTGCCGGTACACGATCGCGCGGTTGATCCCGACCACGCGGGCGATGTCCTCGACATGCGCGTCGCGCATGCCGCGCTCATCGAAGAGCGCACGGGTGGCTGCCAGGATCTTCTCGGTCCGTGCAGCCCGCTGATCCACAGCTGGCATCTCGTCGTCCGAGCCGGCGCCGCCGACAGCCCGGCCCGTCCCCCTTCCCACGTCACAGGCTCCCAGCCCCAACGAGCATGCACCCCAGGTAGTCACTCCCCCTACCTGGTCACCCGTTCGGCGCCAGCATAGTCCGGCGACCTCCCGGCATGAGTCGCCAGGATCCGACGGTCAGCCATCTATAGAAGGCTTTCTTCTATTGGTGTTCTTTGTGAGGCCTTATCGCCACGATGCGGCCGTGCCTTGGGACGCGGAAGCCGGTCGCCTGCTCGGGAAGCGGGTGCGCGAGCTGCGCGACGAGAAGGACATGACCCAGGAGACGCTGGCCCACCTCGCCGGCTGCACCAAGAACCACGTGCAGGTGATCGAGGCCGCCGGACGGCTCGACATGGGCCGTCCGATCAACCTCCGGCTGAGCACGCTCTTCGGCATCGCCGAGGCCCTGGATGTCGAGCCCTGGGACCTGATCAAGGAGTCGGCGTCCGGCTCGTAGGCCCGCGGCGGGCACGCACAGGACCTCGACGTCGGGGCCTAGCCGGCGCGACCGCTGGATCCCCCACCCGGTGCGTCGCTCCCGGCCGCCGTGGCGGCAGCGGTCGGCCCCGTCGGCAGATGCAGACCCGTCGCCAGCGCGTAGATCCGGCCGTCGAGCGCTTGGATGTCGACCCGGAGTTCGCTGCGCGTCGCCTCGACCCGCTTGGTCAACTCGCTGCGCGTCGCCTCGACCCGCTCGATCAACTCGCTGCGCGTCGCCTCGACCCGCTCGATCAACTCGCTGCGCGTCGCCTCGACCCGCTCGATCAACACGCTGCGCGTCGCGTCGATCCTGTTGCCGAGATCGGAGATATCTGCCTTCGACTCAGTCCGCGTCGCGTCGATCCTCGCGCTCAGCTCGCTCCGCGTGGCATCCACCTTCGCGTCGAGGCCGGCGATGCCGGAGTTCGCCTCGTCCCGCGCGGCGTCGAATCTCGCATCGATCTTCGCATCGATCCTGTCGATCTTGCCGGCCAGGAGGCCGTAGAGCGTCGCGGCCACGCCGATCAGGGCGCCCAGCGATACCCAGGTCTCGAGGTCCATGGTGAGCTCCACTCCTTCAGTGTGCGCGACCGACATGACGATCGCCAGCAGCTTCGCCAGCGTAGGCGTCAGCGGCGACGCCGGGACTCCTCAGAGCGACGATCTGTGGACGGCAGCGACTCGAGACGATCCTGTGGACAGACGTCGGCCGATCGCGCGACAGGAGCGACCCCATCGCGGCAGCGGCGAACCACGATCGGTGCCGTCGGCCCGCCACTGTCGGCACCGGCTCGTCAGCGATCATGATCCCGAACGGTTCCGACACGACGTCAGGTGACGTCATCATCCACCCGAGACCCTTCCTCGCCCTCAAGGAGAGCCCAGCCGCAGCCGACACGACAGCACGGCGGATCCGCGGCGACGCGCCGGGCGATGCGCTCGACGACGCGGGCCGGAGTTCGGTTCACCAGCACGTTCAGGATCGCGCCGGGGGTGCGATCGATGACATAGCTGGCGACCCGACCCGCGATGCCGTCGTCGGCAACGATGCTGCCGACGACCCTGTCGACGAGGCGGCTCATCATGAGGAACTCCTGACACCACCATGCGCGAGGGGCACTGTCGCGGACGAAGGGGCACGACCGGCGCCGCGGGAGAGATGTGGCGCCGGTCGTGCGATCGGGACCGACGCGCACCGGCGCCGGACAAGGGGATGACTCGGCGCGGGCGAGCGCCGGCCCGTCCTGTGGCGCGGGAACTCGGTCCCCGCGCCACGGGGCAGCTACTCGACGCTAGGCCGCCTCGATCAGCTGCACTTCGTCGTGACGTTCGCATTGGCAGTGGCCGCCGCCGCGGCAGCTGCCTTCTGGGCCTGCTTCGCCTTCTTCAGCTTGGCCTTCAACTTCTTGACCTTCGCCGGCTTCTTCGCCTTCTTCGCCTTCTTCAGCTTGGTCTTGGCCTTCGTCGCCTTGGCCTGGGCCGCGCCGAGGGCAGCCTGCGCCGCAACGGCACCTGACTTGGCGGCCTGACACTCGGGCGTGTCTCCGGGGACGGGCGGATTGACGACCACCTGCTCCGTGACCGGCCCGACGGCAGCCGAAGTCGACGGCACCGTCTCGCCGCCGCGGACAGCCGTCGTGCGGAAGGTGATGGACTTCCCCAGGTGAGCGCTCGTCAGTACGAACGTCGTTCCGGTCGCACCGTCGATCTCCGCACCATCGGCCAACCACTGGTTGCTGAGCACCACACCGTCGGTCGCGTTGAACGTCGCCGGCGTACCCGTCAGCGTGCTCCCCACCTGCGGCGTACCCGCGATCGTCGGCGGGTCACCGACCGCCAGGTCCGGCAGCGGCTCCGTGACCGGCCCGACCGCAGCCGACGTCGACGGCACCGTCTCCCCACCGCGCACGGCAGTCGTACGGAAGGTGATCTGCTTGCCCAACTGAGCGCTCGTCAGCACGAGAGTCGTGCCGGTCGCACTAGCGATCTCCGAGCCATCAGCCAACCACTGGTTACTGAGCGTCACACCGTCCGTCGCGTTGAACGTCGCCGGCGTACCCGTCAACGTACTCCCCACCTTGGGCGTACCCGCGATCGTCGGCGGGGCATCAACCTCCAGAGCAGCCACCGGCTCTGTCACTGGCCCGACCGCAGCCGAGGTCGCCTCTAGCGTGTCGCCTTCGTGCACGGTGGAACTGCGGAAGGTGATGCTCTTCCCCACTTGCGCACTGGTCGGCTCGAAGGTGGTGGCGGTCGCACCGGCAATCTCGGCGCCATCCGCAAGCCACTGGTTGGCCACCGTGACGCCATCGAGGCTGAAGGTCGCCGGGGTGCCGGTCAGCGTGCTGCCCACCTCCGGGGTACCCGCGATGCTCGGCGTGTCGACGAACTCGGCGACCTCGGGGCCGACAATCACCCGGAAGGTCTGGTAGCCGTTGGCGATCCGGACGACGCCCGGGCCACTCAGCTCCTCGGCGAGGTCAGTCATGATGGCCTGACTCGCCGGATCCGGCGCGATGCTGTCGTTGCTGCCCCAGGAGACGAGGTCGCCGGTGTTGGTGCGCGCGAGGTACCCAGACTGGTTAGACCCGCTCGCCACCTCGACGACCCTGCCGCGAGCGCCGCTCTGGTCGGCAGGGAATGCGGTCCAGCCCGGCATGGCATCCCCGGCGTAGCCCCAGACGTAGACAGCGCCGGACGCGGTGACCCCGACCTGGCCATTGTCCCCAGCGTCGACGTCGACCAGCGGGTCGTTGACCAGCGCGGCCGCGATCGGCGCCGGCGGCGAGGTCACCTCGCCGGTATTCGCGTTCCAGAAGCGGGATCCGCCGTCACCCAGCCGCACCGCCAAGCCGATGCCGGCCGGGACGATCTCCTCGACATCTTCACCCAGCGCCGCAAGGATCTGATAGGTGCCGTCGTTGCGGGCCAGGCCGACCTTGCCGGTGTCGAGCAGCAGTGCCGTGCTCAGCCCCAACCCGGCGATCTGGACGGGCTTGCCTCCCAGCGTGGCCTGGTCGGCGGGGAAGACGTAGTCGGCCGCGTAGAGGCCCCACAGGTGGGGTACACCCTCATCGGTCAACGCGCCCTTGGTGGTACTCCCCGCAGAGACGGAGACGACCTTCTCGCCGCTTAACGCCGGCGGCACCTGCCAGACCGGGGCGGCGTTGGGCGTGAGGAGATCCAGGCCGGCATCGGCTCGGACGCCGTAGATGACTTCGCTGTCAGATCCAGCGTTGACACCGATCCAGGGTCCCGTCGGCCCGCCGGTGAAGGGATAGCTCTCCCGGATCGGGGTGTTGCCGGACCACATGTCGATCCCGATGACCTCAACGACGCCGGCACGCTCGGGCGGCACGGTCTCGGCCGCGCGGGCCTGGGGTGACGCGGCGACCAGGGTGCCACCGGCCAGCAGGCCGGTCACCCCCGTCCACGCGATGAACATCCGAAATCGCACAGGAAACACTCCTTCAGTAGTGGGCGAATCGATCCGGGCAAACAGCCCCGAGAGAGACGAAGGGGAGGTCACGAGGGCTGGTAGACGGAGACCTCGGCGGGCCAGTCGACCTGGTAGCCCGAGGCCGGCAGGCCGACAAGGCCGTTGAGCCGCCGTGGCAGGCGGCCAGGGCAGAACTCGTCGTGGTTGCTCACCGCGCCCACCTCGACCGCCCCCTTGATGGTCGCCTGTCCCCGGTACGGCGGACTGAGCAGCGCCCCGCTGACGGTCGCATGGACCCGCCCGGTGAGCGGAACCCTGCACTGCAGCCCGAAGACGCCGGCGGAGCCGTCGACCTTCAGGCTGAGATCCATCTTCAAGCCCCCGACGGAGTCGCCACAGGCGACATCGCTGCTCATCGGAGCGGCGTTCACCTTGGTCGGGACGTTGTCGATCACCGGCGCCCCGGCAATGGCCAGGCTGGCGTTCAGTCCGTTGGTGACGACGCCCTCGGCGGGAATGACCAACTGGGCCTGGATGCCGGTGCAGCCGCTGCCCGGCTGCGCGTTGACCAACCGGATCACCCCGCACACGGAGACGTCGACGTCGACGATCCTCAGCGGCCCGGGGCCGGTGACGCTGCCCTCCGTGACCCGTGCGACGAAGCCGTATTCGGTGGGGGGCGGGCCCGGGTTCGGCCTGCAAGCGGCGGGCAGCGGCACCTCCGCAGCCAGCCTCGCCGACGATGGTGCCGACGCTCCCGCCGGCGGGGCCGCCGCCGGGGCCGCGGAACCGGGCAGCATCGCGAGGATCACGACGGCCGACATCGTCGACGCCGCCAGGAAGGGGGCCGAACAACGAGAGCGGCGGAGCGTGGGAGGGATCAATGGATGTCCTTGACTGATCTGGAGAAGGAGAGGTGATCGGCGGTCCGGGACGCCGGGTGCGCTCCGGACCGCCGATCGAGTTGGTTGCGTCGCGGCCTCTCGGCGCCGCTAGCTCGCAGTCACCGAGAAGTCGTCGAACTGGGCCCAGGTGTCGCGCCACCAGGTCGGGTGCACCCCGCCGTAGACCTCGACCCGGGTCCGGTCGCCGGAGTTGAAGCTCACGCTCAACTGGGTGTAGCCGTTGAGCCGGCCGAACTTCTTCTCGCCGATCACGGCATCGTCCACGGTGCGCACCCCGAAGTAGCCGTTCTCGTTGCTCGCCGAGGTGCGGACCCACCCGGTCAGCGTGTAGTCGGTGTTCGGCGCCACCGAGATGGTCTGGTGGATGTCGTTCCAGTCCTCGGTGTTGCGCACCCAGCCGTTGCCGGTGCCGGTGCGGGCGTTGCCCAGACCGTGGTCGACGCCGCACTGCCGGACGCACTCCCACGGCCCCATACCCGGGTCCTCGAAGCCGGCGTCCGCGACCTGGTTGCCGGGCGCCGCCAGCGCCGCGCGCACCCGTGCGGCGCTCGCCTGGTAGATGGTCGTCTTCAAGATGGCCGTGTTGTGGCCCGGCCCGGCGTTAGCCTGACCGTCGGCGAGATCGATGATCGGGTTGAGCGCCCCGGTCAGGCCGCAGTTGGCGGCCTTGGGCAGGGCCCAGGCGTTGTCGACCACCGTCTGGCCGGTGATCTTGATGACCCCGGCACCGACCTGGCTGAAGTCCCACGTCCCGGGAACCCCAGAGATCGGGGTGTTGGGTCCCGGCGGGTTGGTGGTGCCGGTCGTCAGGTTCAGCTTGATCGGCGAGGAGTTCGATCCGATGGTGCATTTGGTGCCGAGGATGGTGAGTGCGTCGGTGAACGGGTTGGAGATCCTGGCCTTGAGGTTGAGGTTCATCACCGGTTCATCGGTCGGCGTGTTCAGATTGCTGAGGTTGAGCTCGGGCAGGCCGACGATCTCCGGGGTGACATAGGCCGCCAACGGCCCCGAGGCGCCCGGGATGCCGAGGATGCCGCCGGGAACCTCCATCGGCGAGGCCGTCAGGGCGGAGACCCCGTTGGCCGGCGCGACCTCGATGGTGGTCTCGTTGACCAGGTCAGGGATCCCGCCGAACTGCATGATGATCGGGTCGGCGCTGGTCATGGTCGGGAACGAACCGGCGGTCAGCGAGGTGTTGTTGGTCTCGATGTAGTAGCACGAGGTGACATCCGGGTTCTGCACTGGGCAGTTCGCGAACTTCTCCAGCGCCGGCGGCAGCACATCGGCACGGGCCGGGCTGGCCGCAACGCCGACCAAGCCGACGGTACCGACGGCCGCAGCGAGGGCGGCCAGCCCGACGGCAGAGCGCCGCAGGCGGATCTTGGGGGGCATGACAGTATCTCCTTGGTTGAGGTGTCGCTGGTCTCTCGCCGCGGGCGCGTCCCGCGGGGTCGTGCAGGCACTGCTGGTCGATAGGCCCGGTGAGCGTCCCGCGCTCGGCCGACCGGTTGCCGGCCGCCGCCACATTCGGCGGCCGGCAACCGGCTCTCCGCCCCTCACCCCAGGGCTTGCTCGGGGCTCAGGGAAGGCCGCTCACGGGACGTAAACGACGGTGGGTGTCTTCGTACCCTTGCGGAGCGAGACGGTGGCGCTCTGCAACTGCGGGCGGAAGGTCCCCGTCGCGGTGACCGGGCACTGGTTGAACGGCGTTGCGGTGTACCAGGGTGCGGTCGCCGGGGTCACCGTGTCGATGATCTGGAACTGCGGAAGCGGGCTGGTCGGGGTTGCCGTTCCCGCGCTCGGCGCTGCGTTGTACTGACCGTTCACCGTCAGGCCCCCGGCGTCCGCCGGGCCCTGGATGACGCAGGGCGGGTTGCCAGTGACGTCGGCGAGGAAGTTCGAGCGCACCACCATGCTGTTCTGCGGGATGTGGATCGACCCCGTCAACGTGGACGCCCAGGGGCTCGGCGTGGTGCCGCTCGGCACCGTGACATTGAGCGTCCACGCCACCCCCGGCTGGTTGTAGACCGTGACGCTGTTCATCGACACACTCTCGATGCAGCTCGTGATCGTGGCTGGCGGCGTGATCCCGACGCTGATCGTGCCGCCCGGGGCAGCCGAGGGGCGCGGGGACGGCACCGTGTAGGACAGCTGACCCGTCGCGATCGAACAGTCGATGCTGGCCGGCGCGCCGTTGTAGAGGCCGCTGAACTTGAGCTTCGTCGGGAGTGAGGCCGTGTTGACGTTGGTGATGATGTCACCGGGGGCAGCCAGGGTGCCGTCGTTGTAGCCCAGCTCCCAGGTGTTGGCGGCGTGCGCGGGCGAGAGCGTCGCTCCGGCGAGGACGAGAGCCCCCGTCGCGAAGCCGACGGCCGTCCTCCGCAGGGTCTTGAGGTGGATTGACATAGCCAGTGTTGCCTTTCATCAGGTTGGTTTGCGCAGATGCCCGCGATCTGTTGCGGGCCGTTCAGATAGCCTCCTTTCTCTCGGAAACAGTCGATGCTCTAGGAGAAGCCGAACCCGGACGGCAGTCCGGTCGGCATGCCGATGTCGGCGATGGTGAGGTCGATGCTGGTCTGGACCGCGCCCGGCTGCACGTCCCAGCCGACGTACTGGGGCGCTCCCTCGGAGATGTACGCCTGAGCGGGGATGGCGTTGTGGCCCCGCGCGTCCTTGACGTCGAGCAGAGTCGAGACGAGGCTGACTCCGCCCGCCGCCGGATCTGCGCTCGCGCAGAGCCCGCGCGGCAGCGGGCTGCCGGCCGGACTGTTGCGCGCCGCGGGGATCAGCACCCGCGCGTCGGCCAGCGTGGCGCTGCCGCCGACGATCGCGCCGTCCAGGGCCCGCGGCGGCATGTAATAGCGCTCGGGCGGGTCGACCGCGATCGGATACTCCGGCTTGAAGTACAGGTCGTAGTTGGCCGGCGGCGTCCACTGCGAGCGATCGGTGAACGGGCTCGGGATCGGGCGGAACTGCTGGATCAGCGGTGCCGGCGCGGTGGCGAGGCTCAGCTCGGCCCGGGTCGTGCAGTCCATGGTCGCTTGGTCCCCTCCGGAGCCGTAGCGGGTGCGGATCCGGATGGCGATCGCCATCGCCGCCTCGAACTCGAGCGAGCCATCGGCGGCGACACCGGTCACCGCGGCCCGAACCGGACCGTCCTGAGCGACGTCGAAGAGCGCCTGCAGCCAACAGGGAGCCGGACACGCCGCGAGCCCGACGAAGGTGCCGGCCTCCGGCGTCTCCAGATCGGCGATCCGCGACCAGTAGGCGCC
Organism: Nocardioides segetis; assembly: GCF_051390595.1. Taxonomy (NCBI): domain Bacteria; kingdom Bacillati; phylum Actinomycetota; class Actinomycetes; order Propionibacteriales; family Nocardioidaceae; genus Nocardioides; species Nocardioides segetis. Next base: position 264,426 of record NZ_JBNINR010000002.1, read on the forward strand.
GGTGCCACCGCACAGGGTCACGCCGTCGTCGGGGACGACCACCTCGAGCGAGGGCAGCGTCATCCAGCCCCGGACCCATCCGGTGATCCCCACGGCCCCCGTGCCGAAGGGGAACTGGCCGTGGGCCTTGGCCGCCGCGCTGTAGCCGGCCAGGGCGCGACCGTCGGTGATGGACATCAGGAAGGGCACCCGATAGCCGTGGCCGCCGCCGTCACCCGCATTGCCGGCCGGCAGCGGCTCCGGGCGGGCGCAGTTGACCCCACCGGTGCGCAGCTGATCGGGGTGGTCGATGATCGTCTGCGGAGTGAGCACAGGCGGCGTGAAGGGATCAGTGGGCCCAGTTGCCGCGAGTCCGACGAAGTTGCCACCCTGAGGCGGCACACTGGTCGATGCGCCCGCCTCCGCGCCCGGCATCGTCAGGGCAGCGCCGAGCAGCGCCGCTGTGCCGATCCCGGCGGCTGCAACTCGAAGCACGCGGGGGCGCGGACGCAGCGTCCGCAATGTGTTACCGATCACTTTTGCCACGCCCCTATGCAACACCGTGTTACATCCATTGAAAAGCCCTTCGCTGGACCTTTTTCAGATTTTTCTTATCCGCGCGCTCGATTTTGGCCGCGACTCACTAAATCGCGATCCCTACCCACAATTCGGGCCGCAATAGCGCTCGATCACCCCCATGATTCGATATCAATTTATGGATAGAACTGCGTCATATCGCTCCTCGTCTCAGTCCGGGCCGCGCTGGAGCAGACGCGGGCCCTTCGCACACGACTTCGGTACGGCGGTGCCGGAGGTCGATGGCACCGCCAGGGAACGGGTGCTGCACAGCGGCTGCCCGAGGTTCAGGGTCAGGTCGCCGTGGAAGACACCGTCGCGGGCGACCTTGCTCAGGTCGTTGCTGACGCCGGGCAGGAGGTCGAAGAGCACCTGGATGGCGTCGGTGTTGCGGCTCAGCGCCGTGCCGATCGCGCCGGTGCCCTTCAACAGCTCCTGGAACGGGCCGGTCTGGGTGCGGACCAGCTCCTCGATGTTGTCGGCCGCCTCGCCGCCGTCGACGAGCAGCTGCTCGAAGTCGGCGTCGTTGTCGGCGAACTGCTGGGCCAGGGTGTCGAAGGCGCTGACGATCTGCGCCAGCTGGGCCTGGGTGGCGTTGCCGGTGCGCAGCACGGTGAGGCCGTCCACGATCAGCTGGCGGGTGCCGGGCGCGGCCGCGGTCACCGCGTTGATCAGCCGTTGCCCGCCGACCACCAGGGTGCCCAGCTCGGGGGCGAGACCGCTGAAGGCGTCGGCCATCAGGGTCTGCACGGTCTCCAGGTCCTCGGGGTCCAGGGAGCGCAGCAGCGCGGCGCTGCTGGCGAGCGCCTCGCTGACCGTGCTCGGCACCGTGGCCGAGGCGATCGTGCTGCCCTCGCGCAACCGCGGCTCGGCGGCGCCGGTCGGGACCAGGTCCACATAGCTCTCCCCCAACGCCGAGAGCATGCGGACCCGGGCCTCGACCTGCTGCGGGATCGGCTGGTCGTCGGTCAGCCTCAGCCGCAGCTGCACCCCCGAGGGGCTCACCGCGATCGAGGAGACCTTGCCGACCCCGACACCGCGGTAGCTGACGTCGCTGTCCTCGAACAGGCCGGCGGCGCGGGGCACCTCGACCGCGACGGTGTAGTCGTCGTCGACCGGCGACCAGCCGATGATCTGCACGCCGATGTAGTAGAGACCGACGAGCATCCCGAACACGATGCCGGCCAACCGCGGCACCAGTGAGGTGCGGCTCATGGCTGCCTCCCCTCGTCGAGACGCCCTGACTCCAGCGGGCCCAGCGGTGTCATCAGCGACGTCGCCGGCGGACGGCCCGACAGCCGACCCGACACGGTGCCGCTCGCGGTCGACGGCGCCGAGCTGAAGTCGAGCTGCGCGGCGACCGAGGTCCGGGCGTACCCGTAGGCGGTGACGTCGGGCACCTGGGCGGCCAGCGTCCGGATGTTCTTGATCATCGGGGTGATCAGCGCACGGGAGTCGACGATCTGCTGGACGACGGGGACCAGCCGCTTGAGCGCCCGGACGGTCTGCCTGCCACTGCGGCCGATGATCTGGTTGCCCGCGGCGGCGAAGCCGTCGAGCCCCTCGAGCAGCGTGGTGAAGTCGTCGTTGAGGTCGGCCAGGACCCCGATCGCCGGGGAGATGGCCTCGATCCCGTCGACCAGGACGTCGCTGTTGTCGTCGAGCTGCTTCGAGAGCCGGGCGACCTCCTCGAGCGCCCGGTCGATCGGCCCCAGACCGCCGGCGAGCAGCTCCGCGGACTCCGCCAGCCGCGCGAGCAGCTGCTTGATCTGCGGCTCGTTGCCGGAGAACACGGCGTTGAGCTCGCGCGAGATGGAGTGCAGGTCGCCGACGCCGCCGCCGGTCAGCACGGTCGCGAACGCGCCCAAGGTGTCCTCGACCGTCGGCGCGGCGGCGGTCGCCTCGGCGTCGAGCGTGTCGCCGTCGCGCAGGAGCTCTCCTCCCCCGCCCTCGGCGGGGCGGTGGATCTCGACGAACTGGTCGCCCAGCGGGTTGTCGAAGCGGACCTCGACCGTCGTCCCGGTCGGGATCTCCACCCCCGAGAGGAACCGCAGCTCGACCTCGGCGCGGTAGCCGTCGACCTTCATCGTGCCGACCTCGCCGACGACCCGAGCCCCGTCGCGGACCTCGGCGTTGGCCGGGAGGTTGAGGACGTCGTCGAAGGACGCCGTGACGCTGTAGGTCTCCTCGCTGAGGCCGCCGGGCTTCGGCATGTCCTGCAGGCTGAGCGAGCAGCCGGACACGGTGACGGCGGCGATCAGCGCCCCGGCCACGAGGGCGGGGCGACCACGCTTGGCCGTCGTCTGGTCGGTCCGTCGCATCTCAGCCTCCCAGTCCCGCGAGCGCCTGCCGGGTCCACGCCCCGGCGTCCGGCGTGCCCTTCGGCTTGCTCAGCTCGTCAAGCCAGCGGTCGGCGCCGCAGGCGACGTCGAGGACGGTGCGGTCGGCCGGGGCGGCGAGTGCCGCCGCCATCAGCCGGAGCAGGCCGTCGCCGCAGACCTCTCCGCGCACCTTCGCGCCCGCCACCGGATCGAACCGGGCCCGGATGGCCTTGCCCTGCGGGGTGTCGACGACCGTGTTGCCGGCGTTGGCCACGGCCAGCGGCAGGTTCCGCATCAGCCGGGTCAGCGCCTTCTGCTGCTTGCCGACCTCGCCCGCGATGCCGGAGAGGCTGGTGATGGTGCCGGCCAGCTGGTCCTTGTTCTCCTTCACGAAGGTGTTGAGCTCGGCCAGCAGGTCCTGCAGGTTCGTGAGCACCGCGGTCACCTGCGGGGCGTCGCCCGCCACGGTGCTGCTCACCGACGCGAGGTTCTCGGCCAGGTTGCGGTACGTCGAGCTCACTCCCGCCGCCGCTGTGCTCAGCTCGCCGAGGTCGGTGAGTCCCTGGGTCAGGGCGTCGCTGTCGGAGGCCGTTGCGTCCAGCGTGGTGCCCAGGTTGTCGACGAGCTCGTGGATCGTCGAGCCCTGCCCACCCATGCTCTCGGCCACCGCGGCCAGCACCCGGGAGAGCGAGCCGTCGGCGTTGGCGCCCTCCGGTCCGAGGGTGCGCGAGAACTCCTCGAGGTTGTCGATGATCTGGTCCACCGACTGCGGCACGACGGTCCGGTCGACCCCGAGCCGGTCGCCGTCGTCGAGGTGCGGGCCTTCCCCGCTGTAGGCCGGAGCCAGCTCGATGAACCTGTCGTTGACGGCGTTCGGTGCCATCAGGAAGGCGCTGACGTCACTGGGGAGTCGGTGGTCACCGCTGACCTCCAGCTCGACCTCGACACCCTTCGGGCCCGGATCGACCCGAGTCACCCGCCCGACCGGGACGCCCAGGATCTTCACGGCGTTGCCCTCGTAGACGCCCGGCGCCTCGGCGAAGGTCGCCGTCACGCGGTAGTCGTCGGGCCCCGAGGCCTGGCGCCAGACCAGGACCACGGCCAGGAGCAGCACCAGCGCGGCCGCCCCGGCGACGAGCAGACCCCGCCCGCGCGGGAGCCTCGGCGGCCTCGGCAGTCGTCGGCGGCTCATGGACGGCACCCCACTCTCGGGTCGTTCGGCGCCGGGTAGGCGCCCGCGTCGGCGCACTGCTGGATGACGGCGTCGGGGATCAGCCCGTTGGGGGCGACGATGTCGACGAACCGCCCGGTGCCGGTGACCCGGGCGATGTTCCTGCTCAGCTGCTCCATCGCCGGGATCGCCCTGCCGAGGCTCTCGTTCTCGGTGGCGAGTGCCCGCGAGATCTGCTCCAGGTTGCGCAGCATCGGGCCGAGCTTGTCGCGGTTGACCTCGAGGATGCCCGCGATCTGCTTGCTGAGGTCGGCGGTGCCGCGCACCAGCCGGACGATCGCGTCGCGGCGCTCGTTGAGCACCGCCGCCAGCGCGTCGCCCTGGGAGACCAGGTTGACGATCACGTCGCTGCGGTCGTTGATGATGGCGATCAGGTCGCTGCCCGACGACACCAGCTCGGAGATCTTGTCGGCGTCCTCGGCGAGGTTGCCGGCAAAGTCGTTGAGCCCGGTGAGCGCCTTGGCCACGGCTTCCGACGACGAGGCGGACAGCGTCTCGGTGAGCACGTCCATGGCTTGCTGAAGCTGCGGGATGTCGGTCTGGTCGAGCTGTCCCGAGACCCGGCCCAGCTCGTTGACCAGGGTCCGGCTGGCGAAGGTGCGCTCGACCGGGATCGGCTTGCTCAGCGCACCCGGTCCCGCCGGCTCGAGCTCGACGAACTGGGCGCCGAGCGGGTTGAGCACCTTGACCCGGGCCGAGGTCTCCTCGCCGAGGTCGACGTCGCTGTCGACCTCGAAGTCGATCCGGACCCGGTCGTCCTCCAGCAGGATGCCGGTGATCTTGCCGACCCGGACACCGCGGACCTGCACGGTCTCCCCGCCGGTCAGGCCGGAGGCGCTGGTGAAGTAGGCGGAGTAGTCGTCCTTGCTGGTGAGGAACGGCAGCCGGGTCAGGTTCAGCCCGAGCAGGACCAGCACCAGCAGCACCGCCGCCGCGATCGCCGCCACCTTGAGCGGGTCCCGGTCCGAGACCCGCCAGTCGTCGAGGTCGAAGTCGCGCCATCGCACGGCTCTCATCGGCACACCTTTCCGACTCGGCCGGGATCGCCGACCTGGCCCGACGGCAGCTCGAGCCCGACGGGATCCTGCGGGGCCGGCAGGCCCGGCACGAGGGAGAGGTTGAGCCGCCCCGTCGCCCGGAGGTCGAGGTTGCAGAGGTAGACCTTCACGAACGAGCCCGAGTCCATGATCCGGTTGAGGTTGTCGACCAGGTCGGGGATGTCGCGCATCAGGTCGACGATCGCGCCGGAGCTCTTGGTCAGCACCGCCGAGGCGTCGGCGACGCCGTCGATGCCCTTGTTGATGGCCTCGGTCGACTCGCGGGTCAGCGCCGACGCGTCCTCCCCGAAGCGGGCCAGACCGTCGATGGTCGAGGCGAGCACCGTGCGCTGGTCGCTCAGGGTGCCCACCACGGAGCCGAAGTCGTCGATCATGCTGCCCAGCGCCTCCCCCTGCTCGTTGACGCTGGTGAGCAGGTCGGCGAGGCTCGTGATGACCGTGGAGATCACCTCCTTGCGTCCGGCGAGGTGGGTGGTGATCGTGCCGACCTGTTCGACCAGGTTGGCCACGGTGCCGGACTCGCCCTGGAAGATGGCGACGATCGAGGCGGTCAGCTGGTTGACCTGTTCGGGGTCCAGCGCGTCGAAGAGCGGCTGGAAACCGTCGAACACCGCGGTGAGGTCGACCGCCGGGAGGCTCTGGGACTCCGGGAGGGTGCCGCCCGGACGCAGCCGCCGCGCGGGCGCGCCGTCCGGCGGCACCAGCGCGAGATAGCGGCTCCCGATCAGGTTCGCGTAGCGGACGGCAGTGCGGGTGTTGGTGTGCAGCGCGTGTCCCCCGCTGACCACGAAGGTGACCTCGACGTCCTCGTCGCGCAGCTCGACGCCGGTCACCTTGCCGACCTCCAGGCCGGCGACCGTGACGTCGTCGCCCGAGCGCAGGCCCGCCGCGTCGGCGAGCCGCGCGTGGTACTCCTCGCCGTTGCGCTGCCCCAGGTCGAGCACCGACATGACCACGAAGACGGTCAGCAGGACCGAGACCGCGACGAAGACCGCGACCGACGCCAGCAGGCGCCCCGCGCGTGCGGGCCGGGTGCTGGTCATGGGGTGCTCCCTTCGGCGGTGCCGTCCGCGGGACGGCGACTGAACGAGCACAGCGGCTCCGGGCAGCGCTGGTACGTGGACGGGTTGGCGAAGCCGGCACGGACCGCCTCGTTGAGCAGGCGGGCGAGCTGGTCGGCGTCGCCGCCGGCGGTCATCGCCAGCACCAGGTCCGCCGGGTTGCGCACCGACAGCGCGGCCATCCGGATGTCGGGCATCCCGTCGGCCAGCGCCGGCGCCCAGGTCGAGGCCCAGCTGTCGATGCCCTTGAGCATCTTGGTGATGACGTCGGGGCCCTGGGACAGCGCCGCCAACAGGGCGACCGCGCCATCCACCGAGTCGGCGTAGGCGTCCATCGTGCTGTTCAGCAGGGCGGCGGAGGTCGTCGACAGCGTGGCGCCGTTGCTCACCAGGGAGCGGAAGGAGTCGGCGTTCTCCCGCACGGTCTTCGCGGTGGTCGACGCGTTCTCGATGAGGGAGAGGAACTCGGGCGTGATCTCGCTGAGGCCGCCCGCGAAGGTGGCCAGCTCGCCGAGGTTCTCGACCAGCGTCGGCCACAGCGGCAGCATGATGCCGAGGTAGTCGTTGGTGGCGACCAGGGTCTCGCCGAGCTCCGTCCCCTGGCCCTGCAGCGCCGTGGCCAGGCCGGACAGCCCGGCGTTCAGCCGGGCGGGGCTGACCTCCTTGAGCACGTCGTTGAGCGCGACGAAGGTGCCCTGGAGCGAGGGGTTGCGCGAGGCGTCGTACGCCGGGACGACGGCATCGTCGGACAGGCCGGCGGGTCCGCCGTCGTCGGTGGCCAGCAGCTGGACGTACTGGTTGCCGAAGATCGAGATCGGCCCGACGGTCGCGACCACGTCGCGCGGCAGCTTGTCCAGCCACTTCCGGTCGATGCGGACCCGGACCTCCGGCAGGGCGCCGGTGCCGTCGCCGGTCCCGCTCCGGGCGCCTTCGACGACGGTGCCGATGCGGACGTCGCGGTAGGTCACCGGGCTGTCGACGGCGACGACCGAGCTGGCCGGCGGGAGCTGGACGCGCAGGACCGGCGCTGCCGAGAACGCCCCGCCGAACTGGGCGAAGACGAGCCCGCCCACCGTCAGCACGACGACCGTGAAGACGACGCCCAGCCGGGCCAGGACCCGGGGGTTGCGGTAGAGGGCGTAGATGTCCATCTAGATCCGCACCCCGGTCGAGGTGCCCCAGAACAGCAGCGTCATCAGCATGTCGGCGACCGCGATCGTCACGATGCTCGCCCGGATCGCACGGCCCGACGCCACGCCCACGCCCTCCGGGCCGCCCTCGGCCGTGAAGCCGTAGAAGCAGTGGATGAAGGTGATCATCAACGCGAGCACCACCACTTTGAGCACGGAGAGGAAGACGTCGCCGGGATCGAGGAAGAGGAAGAAGTAGTGGTCGTAGGTGCCGGTCCCCTGGCCCGCGATGAGCTGGACCGTGAACTTCGAGGCGAAGTAGGCGCCCGAGAGCGTGACCAGGTAGAGCGGAACCACGAAGATGCTGACCGCGATCAGCCGCGTCGTCACGAGGTACTCCATGCTGGAGACCGCCATCGTGTCCATCGCGTCGATCTCGCCGCTGATCCGCATCGCGCCGAGCTGTGCGGTGAAGCGGCAGCCCATCTGGGCAGCCAGGCCGAACGCGGTGATCAGCGGCGCCAGCTCGCGGGTGTTGCCGACCGCGGCGACCAGGCCCGAGAGCGGCGCCAGGCCGACGATGCTGAGGCCCTCCATCCCCTCCAGGCCGAGCTGCACGCCGATCACGGCCGACAGCAGCGCCGAGACGAACACCGTGCTCGCCGCGACCGTGAGCAGGCCCTTGCCGAACGCGATCTCGGCGAGCAGGCGCCATACCTCGTGGCGGTAGCGGCGCAGGGCCATCGGGATGGTGACGACGGCGTGGATGCAGAAGAGCAGCATGGTGCCCTGCCGGCGCAGGTTGCCGGCGAGCGCGCGTACCAGCATCCCGCCCCAGCGTGGTCCGGTGCGCGGCAGCAGTGAGGTCGCCATCGCCCTCACCCGACTCTCGGCGGCGCGGCCAGCAGGAAGATCTGGCTCACGACGAGGTTGATGACGAACAGCAGGACACCGGTGAGCACCACCGAGCGGTTGACCGCGTCGCCGACGCCGGCGGGACCGTGCTGGGCGTTGAGTCCTTGGTACGACGCCACGAGCGCGGCCACCAGGCCGAAGAGTGCGGCCTTGACCGTCGACTCGATCAGGTCGGCGGGCTGGGAGAACGCGCTGAACGAGTGCAGGAAGCCGCCGGCGGTGCTGTTGAGCAGGTAGACCGCCGAGAGGTACCCGCTGATGATGCCGACGAAGGCGACGACCCCGTTGAGCAGGACGCTGACCAGCATGGTGGCGAGGATCCGCGGCGCCACCAGGCGCTCCAGCGGGTCGACCGCCATCACCCGCATGGCCGCGATCTCGCTGCGGATCGCGCGCGAGCCGAGGTCGGCGCAGATGGCCGACCCGCCCGCTCCGGCGAGCACGATGCCGCTGATGATCGGCGCCGCCTGGCGCACGGTGCCGACCGAGTTGACGCCGCCGACCAGGGACGCCGCGCCGACCTGGCTGGTCAGCCCGCCGACGGTCAGCACCAGCACCAGCCCGAACGGGATCGCGATCAAGATGGTGGGGAGCAGCGCCACCGAGGCGAGGAACCTGGTCTGGAGCAGGAACTCCCACCAGGAGAACCGGCGCCGGATCAGGGCCCGCACGGTGACGGTGCACGAGTCCACGAACATCGCGACCATGCCGCCGAAGCTGCGGGCGCTCTCACCGAGCGCCGGGACCGAACCGCCCCTCACAGCAGGTCCACGTTGTCGAGCAGCCAGGTCGCACCATGGCGGACCAGGTGGAGGCGCAGCCGGCTGGCCTGGGTGGTCGCCTCCTCGCTCTGGTTGCTGCTCGCCGACTGGTCGGCGAACACGAGCACGGTGGCCAGGTCGCCGGCGACCTTCTGCACCGCGGCATCGAGCACGCTTCCCGTCGCCGACGCCTCCAGCTGGGTGAACATCGGCGCGAGCGTCTTGTTGGTCTCGGCGAACTTCTGCTGGAAGGCGTCGGTCGTGCCCTGCTCCAGCAGGCGCTGCTGCGCCTCGAGGTCGCGGTAGTCGTAGGTCGTCAGGGCGACCGCCAGGTCCCGGGCCTGCGCGAGCACCGCGGCCCGATCCGCCTGCGCCGCGCTCAGTCGGTCGACCTCGGCACGACTGTCGTCGAGCCGGAACCACAGGAAGCCGACGGCGCCGGCGAGCAGGACGGCCAGCAGGACCAGGGCCAGCAGGGGCGTCCTGCGTCCGAACCGCGAGGCCGTCGGCGGCTCCGCCGGCGGCGGCCCGTCGGCGCCGTCCGGCGCCGCGCCGGCCATGGTCGGCTCAGCGGACGCGTCGGTCTCCTCGGCCGCCTGCTCGGCCGGGGGCTTGCTGGTGACCAGCCGCTTCTTGGTGATGACGCTCGTGGACATGGCTCTCCCTGGGGGTCGACGGAACATCGAAGGAGGCGCTGCGATCAGAGCAGCGCCGAGGTCGGCGCTGCGATCAGGCGGTGTAGAGCTCGGCGGAGAAGTCGGTCTCGGCGTCGACCATCTCGTCCATGCCGATGGGGCCGCGCGCGCGGCCGGCGAAGAACTGCTCCACGATCGGTCGGTCGCTGGCGAGGACCTCGTCGGCCGGCCCGAAGGCGACCAGCTTGGAGCGGAACAGCATGCCGATGTGGTCGGCCGTGCGGCGCACCGAGTCGATGTTGTGGGTGATCACGAAGAAGGTGCACCCGGTCACGGCCTGGACCGACTTCATCAGGTCGTCGAGGTGCGCGACCCGCACCGGGTCGAGTCCGGAGTCGGGCTCGTCGAAGAACACGATCTCCGGGTCCAGGGCGAGCGCCCGAGCGAGGCCCGCCCGCTTCTTCATGCCGCCGGACACCTCACCGGGCATCTTGCCGAGGTGCTTGACCAGACCGACCATGTCGGCCTTGGTGTGCACGATCTCGCGCACCTGCTCCTCGGACAGATCGGTGTGCTCGCGCAGCGGGAAGGCGATGTTGTCGTAGAGGCTGATCGAGCCGAACAGGGCGCCGTCCTGGAAGAGCACGCCGAACTTGCGGCGTACGCGCATCAGGTCGCGATGGCGCATGCCGACGATGGGCTCCCCGTCGACGTAGATCTGGCCCTGCTCGGGCGGGTACATCCCGATGATGGTGTTGAGCAGGACCGACTTGCCGGTGCCCGAGGGACCGAGCACGGAGGTGATCTGTCCGCGGGCCACGTCGAAGCTGACGTCGTCGAGCACCTGCATCGGGCCGAACGACTTGCTGACGCCGCGGAGGGCGATGACGGCGTCGGGGGCGATCCCCGCGGACGACGCCGCGTCGATTTCGGTGTTTCCTGCCGCGGCGTCCGCCGCGGTGTCAATCTGGGTGAGTGATGATCCGGTCGTCACGGACGGGCCCTCCGGTGTGCAGGTTATGCACGGCTCGCCGCGGGGCTCCTGCTTCCCCGCACGGGCCGTGCCTTCGCCGCTCGCTCTCCCGTTCGAACGGCGAGTGCAACTGCCAGTTGTAACAAGCTGTTACACATCGGCTCCACCTCACACCAGCGAGGGCCACGTGTCAAGGGTCACAGCAGCGCGATATCAGAAAGGGCACCACAACTTGTCATCCGAGCGCCAGTTTCCCGCTCAGACATGAATCAGTGTCCGGTTTCTGTCTGCCTCGAGGACACGCGCGGATGCCGCCGATCTCGTTTCTCGCGCGCTGTCCTACGCCGTCCGCAGGACTACCCGCCACTTGTCGGCAGCATCGGCCCGAAAGCGGTATTGGGCGCCGACCACCGACAGGCAGTCGGGCGGGCGGCGTGTTACAAGCCCTTCGACCGGTTCCAATCGGTGCCGGGAGGCTGAGCCTCGAGCCAGGCCTGGAAGCCGGTGAGCGACGAGACGCTCATCGCGAGCTCGACGAGCCCGTCGGGTGACTGGCACCGGATGACCAGATGGTCGGGATACAACGACGCGTGCTCGGTGCCGACCGGCTCGCGCCGCCCGTCGTACGACAGCTCGTCACGACGCCACGAGCGCCGCGGCCGGCGCGACAGGGTGAACACCCGGAACCACTCCAGCCGCTCCCCCGAGTAGCGCCCCAGGCCGAGCACCCAACCGCGCTCGGGCGTGGAGTCACGCAGCCGATGGCTCAGCTCGAAGGTGCCGCCGTCCCGGGAGAGCAGACGGCGCCGGACGATGAGTCCGGCGCCGTACAGCACACACAGGAGCAGGAGCGCGCCAGAGATGTCGAGCAGCCACTCCCACCATGCCATCTGCGTATCAGTGGCCTTCTACGCGACCATCTCCGCGGCGCGGATCCGCGCCTCGGCGTGCCGGACCCGCTGCTCCGCCTCGTTGCTCGAGTCGAGCAGGCGCTTGGCCTCCTCGAGGTCGATGCGGGCCTGGGACACCTCGATGTCCTCGGCACGCTCGACGCGCTCGGCCAGGATCGAGACCCGGTCGCCCGCCACCGAGAGGAAGCCGCCGTCGACGGCCACCACGACAAGCTGGTTCTTGTCAGCGACCTGGATCTCGACCACCGAGGCCGAGAGCAACGACAGCGTCGGCGCGTGACCGCGCAGCACGCCGATGTCGCCCTCGACCGTGCGCGCGATGATCATCGCCGCCTCACCGGACCACACGGTCCGGTCGGCAGCGACGAGCTCGACGTGCAGGTGCTCGACCGTGTCCGCCATGATCAGAGGCTCTTCTGGATCTCGGCCCAGTTGCGCTCGACGTCGTCGAGACCGCCGCACATGAAGAACGCCTGCTCGGCCACGTGGTCGTACTCACCGTCGGCGATCTTGTTGAACGCCTCGATGGTGTCGGCCACGGGAACGGTCGAGCCCTCGATGCCGGTGAACTGCTTGGCGACGTAGGTGTTCTGCGACAGGAACCGCTGGATACGACGCGCACGGGAGACGATGATCTTGTCTTCCTCGGAGAGCTCGTCGACACCGAGGATCGCGATGATGTCCTGGAGCTCCTTGTTGCGCTGCAGGATCTGCTTGACGCGGATCGCGCAGTCGTAGTGAGCCTGACCGATGTACTGCGGGTCGAGGATCCGCGACGTCGAGGTGAGCGGGTCCACGGCCGGGTAGATGCCGAGCGAGGCGATCTCACGCGAGAGCTCGGTCGTCGCGTCGAGGTGCGCGAAGGTCGTCGCCGGTGCCGGGTCGGTGTAGTCGTCCGCGGGGACGTAGATCGCCTGCATCGAGGTGATCGAGCGACCGCGCGTCGAGGTGATCCGCTCCTGGAGCACACCCATCTCGTCGGCGAGGTTCGGCTGGTAGCCCACCGCGGACGGCATGCGGCCGAGCAGCGTGGACACCTCGGAACCGGCCTGGGTGAACCGGAAGATGTTGTCGATGAACAGCAGCACGTCCTGGTTCTGGACGTCGCGGAAGTACTCCGCCATGGTCAGCGCGGAGAGCGCGACGCGCAGACGCGTGCCCGGCGGCTCGTCCATCTGGCCGAAGACCAGGGCGACCTTGTCGAAGACGCCCGCGTCCTTCATCTCCTCGATGAGGTCGTTGCCCTCACGGGTGCGCTCGCCGACACCGGCGAACACCGACACACCACCGTGGTTCTTGGCGACACGCGCGATCATCTCCTGGATGAGCACGGTCTTGCCGACGCCGGCACCGCCGAACAGGCCGATCTTTCCACCCGTGACGTACGGCGTGAGCAGGTCGATGACCTTGATGCCGGTCTCGAACATCTGGGTCTTCGACTCCAGCTGGTCGAACGCCGGCGCCTTGCGGTGGATGCCCCAGCGCTCGTTGACCTCCACGCGCTCGCCCTCGGCGAGGTTGAGGAAGTCGCCGGTGGCGTTGAAGACCTTGCCGAGCGTGACGTCGCCGACGGGGACGGAGATCGGGCCGCCGGTGTCGGTGACCGCCTGGCCACGGACCAGGCCGTCGGTCGGCTTCAGCGAGATGGCGCGGACCATGCCGTCGCCGATGTGCTGGGCCACCTCGAGCGGCAGCACCGAGCTCTCGCCGTCGAGGGTGATCTCGGCCTCGAGCTTGTTGTAGATGTCGGGCATCGCGTCGGTCGGGAACTCGATGTCGACGACCGGGCCGATGACCCGAGCGATCCGGCCCACCGAGGCCGCACCGCTGGCGGTGGTCTCTTCAACCGTTGCAGTCATGTCTTACTCCGTTGGGTGTTTTCTCTGGTGGGTCAGTCGTTCGCGGCCTGCGCGTCGGCGAGCGCGTTCACGCCGCCGACGATCTCGCTGATCTCCTGGGTGATGCCCGCCTGGCGTGCCTGGTTGGCAACCCGGGTGAGCTTCTTGATCAGCTCCTCCGCGTTGTCCGTCGCGGACTTCATGGCCTTCTGGCGGGCGGCGAGCTCGGAGGCCGCGGCCTGCAGGAGGGCGTAGAAGATGCGGCTCTGGACGTACTGCGGCAGCAGACCGTCGAGCACCTGGGCGGCCGACGGCTCGAACTCGTAGAGCGGCAGCAGCTCGTCGGGCTCGGGAGCCTCCTCGCCCTCGACGACCTCGAGCGGCAGCAGCCGGATCGCGGTCGGCTCCTGGGTGAGCATCGAGCGGAAGCGGGTGTAGACGACGTGGACCTCGTCCACGTCACCCTCCTCCCCCTGCTCCTTGAGGAACGCCTCGATCAGCGCCGCGCCGATCTCGGCCGCCTTGTCGTAGGTCGGCTGGTCGGAGAAGCCGGTCCAGGCCTGGACGAAGGGACGCTGGCGGAACTTGAAGTAGGCCTCCGCCTTGCGCCCGGCGAGGTAGAAGTCGAGCTCCTTGCCCTCGGCACGCAGCCGCTCGGCGAGGCGCTCGGTCTCCTTGATGACGCTCGAGGAGTAGGCGCCCGCGAGGCCACGGTCGCTGGTGATGACCAGCACGGCGGCGCGCTTGGGGTTCTCCTCCTCCCGCGTCAGCGGGTGGTCGACGTTGGAGAACGTCGCCACCGCCGACACGGCACGGGTCAGCTCCCGGGCGTACGGCGCTGCCGCCGCGGCCCGCTGCTGCGCCTTGATGATCCGGGACGCAGCGATGAGCTCCATGGCGCGCGTGATCTTCTTCATCGACTCCGTCGACTTGATCCGCGCGCGGTACTCACGCAGCGATACGGCCATGCGTCAGCCCCGCTTCTGCTTGACGATCTGCTCCTGCTCGAGCTCGTCGTCGGCGAGCGCCTCGGCCTCGGGCTCGTGCCCGACCTTGATGCTGCCACCCTCGGAGGTCTCGAACTGGCTCAGGAAGGAGTCGTAGGCGGCGGCCAGGCCGTCCTCGTCCTCGAACTTCTGCGTCTCGCGGATCGCGGCCAGCAGGCCGTCGTGCGAGCGGCGCAGGTAGTCGAGGAACTCGCTCTCGAAGCGGAGCACGTCACCGGTGTCGACGGCGTCGAGGCGACCGGAGGTGCCGAGCCACAGCGAGACGGTCATCTCCTCGAGCGGGTACGGCGAGTAGGCCGGCTGCTTGAGGAGGGCCATCAGGCGCTGGCCACGGGCGAGCTGCTGCTTCGAGGCGGCGTCGAGGTCGGAGGCGAACATCGCGAAGGCCTCCATCGCGCGGTACTGCGCGAGGTCGACCTTGAGCGAGCCGGTGACGGCCTTCATCGCCTTCGTCATCGCGGCTCCACCCACCCGGGAGACCGAGATGCCGACGTCGATCGCGGGGCGCTGGTTGGCCGCGAACAGGTCCGACTGCAAGAAGATCTGGCCGTCGGTGATCGAGATGACGTTGGTCGGGATGAACGCCGAGACGTCGTTGGCCTTGGTCTCGATGATCGGCAGACCGGTCATCGAGCCGGCGCCCAGCTCGTCGGACAGCTTCGCGCAGCGCTCCAGCAGGCGGGAGTGCAGGTAGAAGACGTCGCCGGGGTACGCCTCGCGGCCCGGCGGGCGGCGCAGCAGCAGCGACACGGCGCGGTAGGCCTCGGCCTGCTTGGTCAGGTCGTCGAACACGATGAGGACGTGCTTGCCCTGGTACATCCAGTGCTGGCCGATGGCCGAGCCGGTGTAGGGGGCGAGGTACTTGAAGCCCGCGCTGTCCGACGCCGGGGCGGCCACGATGGTGGTGTACTCGAGCGCGCCGGCCTCCTCGAGGGCGCCACGCACGGAGGCGATGGTCGAGCCCTTCTGGCCGATGGCGACGTAGATGCAGCGGACCTGCTTCGACGGGTCGCCGGACTCCCAGTTCTGCTTCTGGTTGATGATCGTGTCGATCGCGACCGTGGTCTTGCCGGTGGCGCGGTCGCCGATGATCAGCTGGCGCTGGCCACGGCCGATCGGGGTCATCGAGTCGATGGCCTTGATGCCGGTCGCGAGCGGCTCGTGGACCGACTTGCGCATCATCACGCCGGGGGCCTGGAGCTCGAGCGCACGACGACCCTCGGTGGCGATGTCGCCGAGACCGTCGATCGGCTTGCCGAGCGGGTCGACGACGCGGCCGAGGTAGCCCTCGCCGACGGGGACCGAGAGGATCTCGCCGGTCCGGCGGACCGTCTGGCCCTCCTCGATCTTGTCGAAGTCACCGAGGATGACGACACCGATCTCGCGGTCCTCGAGGTTCAGCGCCAGGCCGAGCGTGCCGTCCTCGAACTCGAGGAGCTCGTTGGCCATGGCCGACGGGAGGCCCGCCACGCGGGCGATGCCGTCAGCGGCGGAGGCGACGGTGCCGACCTCTTCCTTGCTGGCGGCCGCGGGCTGGAAGTCCGCGACGTACTTGGCGAGGGCGTCGCGGATCTCGTCCGGACGGATGGAGAGTTCCGTCATCTCAGGTGCCTTCTCTCTTCTCTGCTGCTCTGAGTCTGGTGGGTGCCGGTCAGCCGGCGATCTTGCGGCGAGCGTCGTCCAGGCGGCTGAGGACCGTGCCGTCGATGACGTCGTCACCGATCTCGATCCTGATGCCACCCAGGACCTCGGCGTCGACGACGATGTTCAGGTGCACCGGGCGGCCGTACTGGCGCGTCAGTGCGGAGGCGAGGCGCTGCTGGTCGGCCTCGGCGAGCGGGCGGGCGACGTGCACCGTGGCCACGCCCTCCCCCTGCACCTGGGCCGCGGTGCGCTCGTAGTCCTCGAGCGCCGCGACGACGGTCCGGTAGGAGCCGGACAGGGCCTGCTTGACCAGCTGACCGGTCGCCGGGAGCACCTTGCCGCTGAGCAGGCTGTCGACCAAGGCGGCCTTGTCGGCGACCGAGCGGACCGGGTCGGAGAGTGCGTTGCGCAGGTCGCTGTGGCCGGTCACCAGCTGGCGCACGGCGAACAGCTCGTCGATCAGCCGGGCCGCCTCGAGCCCCGCGGACCGGACCGCGGCGACGACCCCGAGCTGCTCCAGGGCGTCGGCGAGGTCGCGGGTGCGGGTCCAGCGCCGACCCGCCGCGTCACGCAGCAGGCCGAGGGTGGCCGCGTCGACCTTGCCCGCGAAGAGGTCGCCGACCAGGCCAGAGCGAGCCTCGGCCGGGACGGACTGGTCGGTGACGACCCGGCGCAGCGAGGCCTCGCCGCGCACCGTGCCGGCGGCGGCGAACAGGTCGCCGGCCACCGCCGAGGCCGACGCCTCGGCCACCCCACCGACCTGGTCGGTGAGGGCGGCCATGGCGTCTGCGGAGGCGCCACGGAAGGAGACCATCAGGCGTCCTTGCCCGCGTCGGAGGCGTCGACCGTCTCGAGGTCGGCGAGGAAGCGCTCGATGACCCGCGCCTGACGCGCGTCGTCCTCGAGCGACTCGCCCACGATGCGGCCGGCGAGGCCGGTCGCGAGGGTGCCGACCTCGGCCCGGAGCGAGGTGACCGCCTGCTGGCGCTCGGCCTCGATCTGGGCCTTGCCGTGCTCGACGATGCGGGCGGACTCGGCCTGGGCCTGCTCCCGCATCTCGGCCACGATCGCGGCACCCTGCTCACGCGCCTCCTCGCGGATGCGCGCGGCCTCGTGACGGGCGTCGGCCAGCTGCTGCTCGAGCTCGGCCAACTTGGCATCCGCCTCGGCCTGCTTCGTCTCGGCCGCGGCGATGCCGCCCTCGATCGCCTGGGAGCGCTCGGCGAACGTCTTCTCGAAGTTCGGGACGACGAACTTCTTGATGGCGAAGAAGAGGATGCCGAACACCACGAGGGCGAGCGCCACCTCCTCCCACAGCGGGAGGAGCGGGTTGTGCTCCTCCCCCTCCGCGGCGGCGAGGATCACCAGTGATTTCATGGACCTGACCTATCTGGGTCGAGCTTGGGTTCGGTGCTCAGCGACCGTCGGAAGACGATCGTCACTCAGTGCTGGAGCCGGTGAGAACGAAGGCGAGGGCGATACCGATGATGGCGAGCGCCTCGGCGAGCGCGAAGCCGAGGATCGCGATCGACTGGAGGCGGCTCTGCGCCTCGGGCTGGCGGGCGACGCCGTTGATGTACGCGGCGAAGATGAGACCGATGCCGATACCCGGGCCGATGGCGGCCAGGCCGTAACCGATCATGTTGAGAGAGCCACCCATGGCTACTTTCCTTTCGGGTTGTTTTCTCGTGCGAGAACTGTGGGTTGTGGTCGGGGGTCGTGCTGGCGGATCAGTGCTCGTCGGCGAGCGCGCCCTGGATGTACATCGCGTTCAGCAGGACGAAGACGTAGGCCTGCAGGAACTGCACCAGGAGCTCGAGGAAGCCCACCAGGATGGCGAGGACCCACGCGAGCGGGCCGGCGACGTAGCCGATGCCCCCGACGTGCTCGATGAGGTAAAGCCCACCGGTGGCGAACAGGACGATCAGGATGTGGCCGGCGAACAGGTTGCAGAACAGACGCAGCGCCAGCGTGACGGGACGGACCAGGATGTTGGAGAAGAACTCCAGCGGCACGAGCAGCGGGTACATCGCCGGGCTCACGCCGGACGGGACGCTCTGCAGCTTGAGGTAGCCGAGCACTCCGTGCTTCTTCATCCCGACGCCGTTGTAGATCAGCCAGGACAGACCGGCGAGGGCGTAGGCCATGCCCGCGCGGCTGAAGGTCGGGAACTGGATGAACGGGATGCTGGCGAACAGGTTGTTCACCAGGATGAAGAAGAACAGGGTCACCAGGTAGGGGACGAACTTCTGGAAGTCGTGGCTGCCGATGATGTCGCGGGCGACGCTGTTGCGGACGAAGCCGTAGGCGCCCTCGCCGGCGAACTGGAGCTTGCCGGGGACCAACGCGCGCTGCTTCGCAGCCATGTAGAGGAACGTGAACACCAAGGCGGCGGCGAGCACGAGCTGCAGCATCGGCTTGGTCACCCCGAGACTGCCGATCTCGAAGACCGGCGGCAGGTCGAAGATGCTCGGCCCGGGAGCGTGGAATCCCTCCCCACCCTCGGCGGCGATGGTCGCGCTGGCTGCGATGGTCACCAGGTCTCCTCTGCGTTCACTGCTCGGTCGAACTGTCGGGCTTGGGTCGGTCGGGCGGATCTCCCGGCTCCTGACGGAACCGTGCGGCGGTCATATAGATCCCCAGGGCGGCACCCGCGAGAATCCCGACCGCGACCAGGAACCGGGTGCCGAGCCACTGGTCCGCGAGCCATCCGAGCAGCCCGTAGAACGCGACCCCGGCGGTGATGTAGCCGAACGCATGCCACGGATCGCCCTTGGGCTTCTCCTCGGGCTGACTCATTGCGCCCCGGACAATAGCAGTCGCGCAGGGTCATCGCGCACCGCCCTCGGACGGGGTGGTCGGAGGGCTCTCGAACGCGGGGATCCGGGCCGTCGTGGCCAGCCGGACCTGCACGGCCATCCAGACGAACGCACCGAGGATGATCGCCCCGCCGAGCCAGTTGCGCTCGAGCTCGTCGTCGAGCAGGCCCGAGCGATTGACGGCGACGAACACCAGCGCCATCGCGACCACCTGGAAGGTGTAGGTGACCATCGCGAACAACAGGGAGGCGGCCGGCATCAGGCGGGAGACGAGCTCCACGGCGAAGGACCCGAAGGCGAAGACGCCCACGGCCACCGCACCGCCGACCGCGGCCCCGAGCGCAGCGGACCCGCCGCCCGCGAAGGCGGCGACGACCACGAGGAGCACCGCCGCGGCAGTGGCCGCCACGGCCGCGCGCACCACCACTCGGTGGGTCCGGGTCTCGGTCGTCATCATCGGCGGCCGTCCTGCTCGGGTGCGGGGGCGGTCCCGGGAGGCGTGCTCCGGGAGTTCGTGAAAGTTATCACAAAGTCCCGGAGGGCTCCGAATCGGGGGCGGCCGCGACGTCGTCCGGCGACGGGTCCGCGACAGCCGCCTCGTTGGGGTCGTGGACGTGGGGCAGCGCGAAGGTGAGGCCGACGGTGAGGAGCAGTCCGACCCCGAGGCCGGCCCACACCACGGGACCGGTGAACACGCTGGCCAGGACGACGCCGAAGGCGATCAGCCCCGCCCACATCCACATGATGATGACGGCGCGGCGGTGGGAGTGCCCGATCTCGAGCAGGCGGTGGTGCAGGTGCTGCTTGTCGGGCGCGAACGGCGAGCGACCCGCCCGCGTGCGTCGTACGACGGCCAGGACCAGGTCGGCCAGCGGCACGATCAGGATCAGGATCGGCAGCGCGAAGGGCAGGAAGACGGGCAGCAGGCTCGCCCGGGCGCCGTCCGCGCCCTCGACGAGGTCGCCCGGCGGGAACTGGGTCGTGATCGTGATCGCCGTGGCCGACAGGACCAGTCCGATCAGCATCGACCCGCTGTCGCCCATGAAGAGCCGGGCGGGATGGAAGTTGTGGATCAGGAAGCCCGCGCAGGCCCCGGTCAGCGCCGCGGCGAGCATCGCGCCCGTCGTGGCCAGGGTGAGGTCGTTGAGATAGGCCAGCGCATAGCAGAACAGGAAGAACGCGGCGGCGCTGATGCCGATGACGCCGGCGGCGAGCCCGTCGAGACCGTCGATGAAGTTGACCGCGTTGACGGTCGCGAGGACCACGAAGGCGGTCAACAGGGCGCCTTGGCTGGTGTCGAGCGCGAAGACCTCGCCGGTCGACTGGTAGAAGTACCTGAACTGGATGCCGGCGTAGACGAGCACGCCCACCGCGAGCACCTGACCGCCGAACTTGGTGAGGGCGTCGAGGTCCAGGATGTCGTCGACCACGCCGACCGCGCACACCAGCGTGCCCGCCACCAGCACCGGCAGGGCGTCGCTCGCGAACGGGTTGCGGGTGCTGAGGAACGGCAGCTGCTGGGCGACGACGTAGGCGGCCCACAGCCCACCGAGCATGGCGATGCCGCCGAGGTAGGGGATCGGCTCCGCGTGGACGTCGCGGTCGCGGACCTTGGCGACCGCCCCGGTGCGGATCGCGATCTCCCGGGCGACGACCGTCAGCAGGTGCGTGACGATCGCGGCGACGAGGAAGACGACGAGGTACTCACGCATCGGCGGCCCCGGCCTGCTCCTCCGGCTCCTTCCGCGGCTCCTCCGGCGACTCCCCCGCCGGCTCGGGCTCGACCTCGACGCTGACGCCGAGGTCGGCGAGCGCGGCGTCGAGGTCCGCGACCGGGATGGCGCCGAGGCGCAGCAGTCGCGGCCGGTCGGTGGTGGCGTCGATGATCGTCGAGGCCACCCCGCCCGGCGAGACGCCCGCGTCGACGACGACCGCCACCGACTCGCCCAGCATCTCCGTCGCGGCGTCCGCGTCGAGCGCCGGCGGCCGGCCGGAGAGGTTCGCCGAGCTCACCGCGAGCGGACCGGTGCGGTCCAACAGCGCACGGGCCACCTCGTGATCGGGCATCCGGACGGCGACGGTGCCCCGGGTCTCCCCCAGGTCCCACTGCAGCGACGGCTGCTGGTGGCACACGATCGTCAGCGCACCCGGCCAGAAGCGCTCCACCAGCGGGGCGACGTACGGCGGGACCCGGGTCGCGAGCGCCTCCAGCGTGCCCTTCGTGCCGACCAGCACCGGCGGCGGCATCTCCCGGCCGCGACCCTTCGCGGCCAGCAGCCGGGCCACGGCGTCCGGGTCGAACGCATCGGCGCCGACGCCGTAGACGGTGTCCGTGGGCAGCACGACCAGGCGGCCCAGGCGCACGGCACGGCCGGCCGCGTCCAGCGCGGCCTCGCGCTCCTCGTCGGTCTCGGTCGGGAACCGCTCGGCACTCACGCGCTCCATCCTCCCACCGAGTCGATGCCGGAGTGTGGGCGGCGTGCCGTGGTGAACCGCGGTCGGCCGGCGAGGTCGCGATGGTCGCGGACCTCCTCCCAGCGAGCGCCGTCGCTGAAGACCGCCGGCGCCGACGCACCCTGGACGTCGGCATGCTCGACTCCGACCACGCCCCCGGGCTTGAGCAGGACCAGGCCCCGACGCGCGATCACACGGATCGCATCGAGCCCGTCGTCACCGGAGAACAGCGCCAGGTGGGGGTCGTGGTCGCGCGCCTCGACGGCCACCGACTCCCAGGCCTCCAGCGGCACGTAGGGCGGGTTGCTGACCAGCACGTCGACCTCCCCGGCGAGCTCGTCGAACGCCGTCGCGAGGTCGCCCAGGCGCAGCTCCACCCCGGTCCCGGCGAGATTGCGCTCGGCCCAGGCGTGCGCCGGTGGGTCGAGCTCGACCGCGAACACCCGCGCCCCCGGCACCTCGTCGGCGATGCTCTTCGCGATCACGCCGGAGCCCGTGCACAGGTCGACGACCACCGGCGTCCTCCCCGCGGCGGCGAGCGCGGCAGCCTGCTCGATCGCCCAGCCGGCGAGCAGCTCGGTCTCCGGGCGCGGCACGAAGACCCCGGGGCCCACGGCGACCTCGACGTGGCGGAACCAGGCCGCTCCGAGCAGGTGCTGGAGCGGCTCCCGCGCGGCGCGGCGGGCCAGCAGGGCGTCGTACCTCCGGCGCTGGTCGGGTGCGACCTCGGAGACGAGGGCGAGCTGTCCCCGCGTGGTGCCCAGGACGTGGGCGAGCAGCTCGCCGGCGTCGTGCTCGGGGCTGGCCACGCCCGCGCTGCGGAGCCTGTCGGCGGCCTCGCGGAGCAGCAGCCTGGGCTCGCTCATCGGGAGCCTCAGTCCTCGAGGGCGGCGAGGCGGGCGGCGAGGTCGGCCTCGACGCACGCGTCCAGGACCGGCTGCAGGTCGCCGTCGAGGACCTGATCGAGGTTGTAGGCCTTGTAGCCGGTGCGGTGGTCGGAGATCCGGTTCTCGGGGAAGTTGTAGGTGCGGATCCGCTCGGAGCGGTCGACGGTGCGGACCTGACTGCGCCGCGCGTCGCTGGCCTCGGCGTCGGCGGCCTCCTGGGCGGCCTGCAGCAGCCGCGCGCGCAGGATGCGCAGCGCCTGCTCCTTGTTCTGCAGCTGCGACTTCTCGTTCTGGCAGCTCACCACGATCCCGGTCGGCACATGGGTGATCCGCACGGCCGAGTCGGTCGTGTTGACGCTCTGCCCGCCGGGCCCCGACGAGCGGAAGACGTCGATGCGCAGGTCGTTGTCGTTGATCTCGACGTCGACCTGCTCGGCCTCGGGCATGACGAGGACGCCCGCGGCGCTGGTGTGGATCCGGCCCTGCGACTCGGTGACCGGCACCCGTTGCACACGGTGGACGCCGCCCTCGAACTTCAGCAGCGCGTACGGCGTCTGCCCGGGCCCCGACGTCGCGCTCGCGCCGGGCGCCTTGACCGCGACGGTGACCGACTTGTAGCCGCCCAGGTCCGACTCGGTGGCGTCGAGGATCTCCGTCTTCCAGCCGCGCCGCTCGGCGTAGCGGCTGTACATCCGCAGCAGGTCGCCCGCGAACAGCGCGCTCTCCTCGCCGCCCTCCCCCGACTTGACCTCGAGCAGGACGTCCTTGTCGTCGGCCGGGTCGCGCGGGACCAGCAGCCGGCGCAACCGCTCGGCGGCCTCCTCGCGCTGCGCGAGCAGACCGTCGACCTCGGCCGCGAACGCGGGGTCGTCGGCGGCGAGCTCCCGCGCGGCGTCGGCGTCCTCGCCGTACCGCCGCCACTCGCGCCAGGTCGCGATCACCGCGTCGAGCTCGGCGTAGCGACGGTTGACCGTGCGAGCCAGCCGGGCGTCGGCATGCGTCTCGGGAAGCGCCAGCTTCGCCTCGAGCTCGGCGTGCTCGGCGAGCATGCCCTCGACGGCTTCGAACACGTGGACTCCTTCGGCTGGGCGGTGCAGGAATCGCCGGTCGACCGGCGATTCCTGCGCTTGTCGGGCATTGCAACGCCCGACAAGTGCAGGAAATGCCCGTCAAGCGGCCGCGACAAAGCGAAGCGCCGGCCATCCGCTCAAGGCGGACGGCCGGCGCTCGGAGGCAGCTACTTCTTGGCGGCCTTGGCGTAGCGGGCCTCGAAGCGGGCGACGCGGCCGCCGGTGTCGAGGATCTTCTGCTTGCCGGTGTAGAACGGGTGGCACTGCGAGCACACGTCGGCGTGGATCGTGCCGGAGGTCGCGGTGCTGCGGGTCGTGAAGCTGGCGCCACAGGTGCAGGTCACCTGGGTCACGACGTACTCGGGGTGGATGTCCTTCTTCATGGTGTCCTCTCACGGGTCCGGGTCGCCCCGCGGGGTGCGGAACGTGAACCGGAGCCAACAGTCGATTCTACGGGGCCGGGCACACCACCCCAAATGCGCGGGGTGCTCGGCCGGCGGGTCTCAGTCGCGCTGCACCTTGAGCAGGAACTCGTAGTTGGTGCGGGAGTTGCGCAGCCGCTGCAGCAGCGCGGCGTGCGCCTCGGCGCGGTCGCCCTCGGCGAGCTCGCGGCGGAG
Source organism: Nocardioides segetis (assembly GCF_051390595.1). Classification (NCBI taxonomy): domain Bacteria; kingdom Bacillati; phylum Actinomycetota; class Actinomycetes; order Propionibacteriales; family Nocardioidaceae; genus Nocardioides; species Nocardioides segetis. The sequence goes on from NZ_JBNINR010000002.1 coordinate 288,313, forward strand.
CTTCCAGATGATCTCGAGCTCCTCCTTGCCGAGCAGCAGCTCCTCGCGCCGGGTGCCCGACGCGACCACGTCGATGGCCGGGAACTGCCGCTTCTCCGCGAAGTCGCTGCGCAGGCGCAGCTCGAGGTTCTCGGTGCCGCGCAGCTCCTCGAAGATCACCTCGTCCACCCGTGAGCCCGAGCCGACGACCGCCGTCGCGAGGATGGTCAGCGACCCGCCGTTCTCGATGTTGCGCGCCGCGCCGAAGAACCGCTTCGGCGGGAACAGCGCCGAGGCGTCCACCCCACCGGACAGGATCCGGCCGCTGGCCGGAGCCGCCAGGTTGTACGCGCGGCCGAGCCGGGTCAGCCCGTCGAGCAGGATGACGACGTCGTGCCCGAGCTCGACGAGGCGCTTGGCCCTCTCGACGGCCAGCTCGGCGACCGTCGTGTGGTCGACGGCCGGCCGGTCGAAGGTGCTCGCGATGACCTCGCCCTTGATCGAGCGCTCGAAGTCGGTGACCTCCTCGGGCCGCTCGTCGACGAGGACGACCATCAGATGGCACTCGGGGTTGTTGGCGGTGATCGCGTTGGCGATCGACTGCAGCAGCGTCGTCTTGCCGGCCCGGGCCGGCGAGACGATGAGGCCGCGCTGGCCCTTCCCGACGGGCGCAGTCATGTCGATGAGGCGGCCGGTCAGGTCGTCCGGACCGGTCTCCATGCGCAGTCGGTCGGTCGGCGAGACGGGCGTGAGCTGGGTGAACTCCACCCGGTTCCTCGCCTGCTCCGGGTCCACGCCGTTGACCGTCTCGATGCGGACCATCGGGTTGAACTTCTCGCGCCGCTCGCCCTCGCGCGGCTGGCGGACCTGCCCGGTGACGGCGTCGCCGCGGCGCAGGCCGTACTTGCGGACCATCGACAGCGAGAGATAGACGTCGTCGGGACCGGCGAGATAGCCGCCGGTGCGGACGAAGGCGTAGTTGTCGAGGACGTCGAGGATGCCGGCCGCCGGCACCAGGACGTCGTCCTCGCGGACCTCGGTGTCGGGCTCGCGGCCGGTCCGGTTGGCGCGGTCGCGGTCGCGGCCCCGCCGCCTCCGGTTGCGCCGGCTGCCACCCTCGCCGTCGTCGTCGGCGTCGTCCTGGTCGCGGGCCGCCTCCGGCCGCTGGGCCTCGGCGCGGGCCTGGTCCTGCTGCCGGTCCTGTCGGTCCTGTCGGTCCTGCTGCCGATCCTGTCGGTCCTGCTGCTTCTGGTTGCCCTGCCGGCCGGCGCCGTCCTGCTTGCCGTCCTGCTGGCGCTGACGCTGGGTGACCTTGGCCTGGCCACCCTTCTGGTCGGACTTCTGCTCGGACTTCTGGTCGGACTTCTGGTCGGACTTCTGCTCGGACTTCTGGTCGGACTTCTGCTCGGACTTCTGGTCGGACTTCTGCTCGGACTTCTGGCCCGACTTCTGCTCGGACCTGCGCGCCTGCTTCGGCTCCGCGTCCTGGTCGGCCCTGCGGTCCGGCCTGGACTCCGCCTTCGGCGCGCCCTGGCGCTCGGAGCGCGCCTCGGCCCGGGCCGCGCCGCTCTCGGGCGCCGCGGTCGGGGCCGCCTCAGCCGTGGGCGCGTCGGTACGGGGTGCCTCGGTCCGGGGCACCTCCGTCCGAGGCGCGTCGTTCTTCGCGGCCTCGGCCTTCGGCTGCCCGGCACCGGCACCGGCGGCGGGCGCGGTGCTGCGGGCGCCGCCCCCGGCCTGGGCGGACTTGATCGCCTCGACGAGCGCGGCCTTGCGCATCGAGCCGGCGCCGGGGATGCCCATGCCGTTGGCCATCGCCTTGAGATCGGCCAGCAGCATGGAGTTGAGTCCGCCGGCACGCTTCTTCGGGGCCGTGGTGGCCGCCGGGGCGGGCGCGGTGGAGTCGGGGGTCTCGGTCACGTGAGTCCTTCCCACGTATCTCGTGGGTTCCGGGTCCGACAGGACGGCGGAACGCGCATCGGTCTGGTTCTGCGAAGGTCCGTCCGGCCGACGGTCGGTGTGGACCCGGAAGAGGGGCGAGCCATGCTCGCCGGGCGCCGAGAACTGCGCCGCAGCGTCAATGTACCACCACGGTGTCCGCGCTCACGCTCACCCGTCGTCGGGCGCGGCGCCGGTCCCGGTCACGGCCAGGGCCTGCCCGGACCAGCCCTGGGGACAGCGCGCGAGCAGGGCCTCCGTCGTGACCGACCCCGGCCCGTCCGCGAACGCCAGCACCGTGGGCCCCGCGCCCGAGACGACGGCGGGGATGCCGTCGGAGCGCAGTTCCTCGACCAGCGCGAGGCTGCGGGGCATGGCGGGGCGCCGGTACTCCTGGTGCAGCCGGTCCTCGGTCGCCCGCAGCAGCTCCTCCGGGTGGCTCGACAGGGCGGCGACCAGCAGGGCCGCGCGTCCGGCGTTGGCCGCCGCGTCGCCATGGGGTACGACGGCGGGCAGGAGTCCCCGCGCGGCCTCGGTCTCGACCGGGGTGGTCGGCACGAACACCACCACCCCGACGCGGGGGTCGACGCTGCCGGGGACCGCCCAGAACGAGCCGTCGGCGTCCTGCCCGGAGATCACGAAGCCGCCCAGCAGCGCGGGGGCGACATTGTCCGGGTGCCCCTCCAGCCGGGCGGCGAGGTCCAGCAGCGCGGCGTCGTCGAGCAGCAGCCGACCGCCGGCCACGAGCTCGCGTGCCAGCCACACCCCGGCCACGATCGCGGCCGAGGAGGACCCGAGGCCGCGGGCGTGCGGGATGACATTGGCGCACGAGAGCCGCAGGCCGGGCGGCTGCTTCCCGAGCCGGTCGAAGGTCGCGCGCATCGCCCGGACCACGAGATGCCGGTCGTCGAGCGGGACCTCACCCTCGCCGTACCCGTGCACCTCGACGACGAGCCCGCCGGAGGTGACCTCCGCCTCGAGCCGGTCGTGCAGGTCGAGCGCGAGGCCGAGGGTGTCGAAGCCCGGGCCGAGGTTCGCCGACGTCGCGGGCACTCGGACCCGGGCCGGGCCCTCCACGAAGGTCATCGGCTGCGACTCAGAGGCCGGCGGCCTGTGCGGCGGCGTCGACGTCGGCATCGACCACGGTCTCGGGGAGGACCAGCCCGTCGAGCGCGGTCGCGATGTCCTTGAGACCGTGGCCGGTGACGGTGATCGCGACGGTGGCGCCCTGGTAGGACTCCCCCGCGTCGAGCTCGGCGAGCAGACCGGCGATGCCGGCGGCCGAGGCGGGCTCGACGAAGACGCCGTCGTTGGCGGCGAGCGCCTTCTGGGCTGCGAGGATCTGCGCGTCGGAGACGGCGGCGAACCGTCCGCCGGACTCGTCGCGGGCGGCCTCGGCGAGCTTCCACGAGGCGGGGTTGCCGATGCGGATGGCCGTCGCGCGGGTCTCCGGGTCGGGGAACGGCTCTCCGGTCACCAGCGGCGCGGCGCCCTCGGCCTGGAAGCCGCGCATGACCGGCTTCTTCGAGGCACGGCCCAGGCCGGCGTACTGGGTGTAGCCGAGCCAGTAGGCCGAGATGTTGCCGGCGTTGCCGACCGGCAGCAGGTGGAAGTCGGGGGCGTCGCCGAGGAAGTCGACGATCTCGAAGGCGGCCGTCTTCTGGCCCTCGAGCCGGGCCGGGTTGACCGAGTTGACGAGGGCGACGGGGTACTTCCACGCCATCTCGCGGGCCATCCGCAGGCAGTCGTCGAAGTTGCCGCGGACCTGGATGACCTGTGAGCCGTGGAGCACGGCCTGGGCCATCTTGCCGGCGGAGATCTTGCCCTCGGGCACCAGCACGACGGGGGTGACCCCCGCCTTCGCGGCGTAGGCCGCCATGGACGCCGACGTGTTGCCGGTGGAGGCGCAGACGACCGCCTTGGCGCCCTCGTGGACGGCGACCGACAGCGCCGTGGTCATGCCGCGGTCCTTGAACGAGCCGGTCGGGTTGTTGCCCTCGACCTTGAGCCACACCTGGGCGCCGCTCAGCCCCGAGAGCCACGCTGAGTGGACCAGCGGGGTGCCGCCCTCGCGCAGCGTCACCGCCGGGGTGTCCTGGGGGATGTCGAGAAGCTCGCGGTACTCCTCGATCACCCCGCGCCACTGGCCGTTGGCGGGACGGACGGGGTTGCTCATGCTCACTCTTCGGCTCCCTCGACGCGCATCACCGAGGTGACCTCGCGGACGATCTCCATGTCCCGCAACTGCTCGACGGTCGCGGACAGCGCCGCGTCCGTCGCCTCGTGCGACACGACGACGAGCTGGGCGTCGTTGCCCCGGCCCTCCTGACGGACGGTCTGGATCGAGACGCCGTTCTCGGCGAACGCGTGCGCGACCGCAGCCAGGACACCGGCACGGTCGTCGACGTCGATGGCCACGTGGTAGCGGGTCCGGGTCTCGCCCATCGGCAGCACCGCCCGGTCGGCGTACGCCGACTCCCCGACGCCGCGCGTGCCCTGGCGATGGTTGCGGGCGACCGTGACGAGGTCGCCGAGCACCGCGCTCGCCGTCGGCGAGCCGCCGGCGCCGGGACCGTAGAACATCAGCTGGCCCGCGGCCTCGGACTCGACGAAGACCGCGTTGTAGGCCTCGCGGACGCTCGCCAGCGGGTGCGACCGCGGGATCATCGCCGGGTGGACGCGGACGCTGACCGCCTCCTCGCCCTCGGCATCGGTGCGCAGCTCGGCGATCGCGAGCAGCTTGACCACGCTGCCCATGTCGCGCGCGGAGCGGACGTCGCCGGCGGTGACCTCGGTGATGCCCTCGCGGTGCACGTCGGCGGCGGTCACCCGCGAGTGGAAGGCCAGGCTCGCGAGGATCGCGGCCTTGGCGGCGGCGTCGAAGCCCTCGACGTCGGCGGTCGGGTCCGCCTCGGCGTAGCCGAGTGCCTGGGCTTCCTCCAGCGCGTCGCCGAAGCCGCTGCCGGCGGTGTCCATCTTGTCGAGGATGAAGTTGGTGGTGCCGTTGACGATGCCGAGCACCCGGGTCACCTTGTCACCGGCCAGCGACTCGCGCAGCGGGCGCAGGATCGGGATGGCGCCGGCGACGGCCGCCTCGTAGTAGAGGTCGCGACCGGCCTTCTCGGCGGCCTCGAAGAGCGTCGCACCGTCCTCGGCGAGCAGCGCCTTGTTGGCCGTGACGACGGAGGCCCCGTGCTCGAGCGCGGAGAGGATCAGGGACCGGGCGGGCTCGATGCCGCCGATCACCTCGATCACGACGTCGACGTCGTCGCGGGCGACGAGCGCCGCGGCGTCGGTGGTGAGCAGCGAGGCCGGCACGTCGACCTCGCGGGGCGCGTCGAGGCGTCGTACGGCGACCCCGACCAGCTCCACGGGTGCCCCGACGCGGGCGGCCAGGTCGTCGGCCTGCTCGCCGAGGAGTCGCACCACCTGCGACCCGACGGAGCCGCAGCCGAGCACGGCAACCTTGAGAGGACTGTTCACGCCGCAAGGGTATCGGCGGTCGGGGTCCGTCCGGTCAGGGACGGCGGATCGCGGACACCTTGCGGTGCGATATCGACGGTTCGCCGTCGATTCCGCCGATTTCCCCCTCACGCACGCGCCGGGACTCCTAGGCTCCCCGCGACACAACCCGACGAAGGAGTCCCGTGGAACACCGCCGCCTCGCAGCCAGCATCCTCGCCATCACGCTCGCGACCGGAGCCTTCGCCGGCTGCGGTGGGCGCGACGAGCGGGCGATCACCGTCGACGGCGACAAGAGCAGCGACGCGAAGGCGGAGAAGCCGGAGGCACAGGAGGAGCAGGAGGAGCCTGCCGCCGCCGCCGGACGGGAGCTCACCCAGGCGCAGGCGAAGGCCGCTCTCCTCGCCGTGACCGACATGCCCTCCGGCTGGACCCTCGGCGAGGAGGACGACGGGGAGGACGACTCCGACGACGAGGTCACCCCTGCCCGATGTGACAAGGTCATGGAGGCGCTCGACGACGACTCCTCCGAGCCTTCGGTCGAGGAGGAGATCAACCTCAACAAGGGCGGGGCGTTCGGGACCTTCCTGAGCGAGACGATCTCCTCCTTCCCCGAGGAGATCGACGAGGACCGGCTCCAGCAGGTCGCCGACGCACTGAGCGACTGCTCGTCCTTCTCGACCGTCGACGAGGACGGCGTGAAGTCGGACTTCAAGGTGGCGCCCCTGTCCATGGCCAACCTCGGCGACGCCTCCCTCGCCATCGCGATGACCGTTGACTCCGAGGGCTTCTCGGCCACGATGAACGTCGTGATGATCCAGATCGGACACAACGGCATCACGCTGCTCAACGGCGGCCTCGCCGGAGCCGACGGCGCCGACCTCGAGACGTTCGGCAAGCAGGCCATCCAGAAGCTCGAGCAGGCCGTCCAGCAGTAGTCACGGCAGGCGGGGCGGGCGGGGCGGGCTGGGCGGCGGCGAGGTCACCGCGGCACGGGCGAGGGCGCTCATCCGCCGGATCGGTCGACCAGGAGGACCACCTTGCCGACGGACGTACGCTCCTCGAGCGCGCGGTGGGCGGCGGCGGCCTCCGCGAGCGGGAGGGCCGTCCCCACGTGCGGCACCCGGCTGCCGTCCGCCGCGGCGGCGAGCGCCTGCCGCTCGAACTCGGCCAGCCGCGGCAGCATGACCGGACCGAGGACGTCCACGACGGGACGGTCCGGGGCGTCGTACCCCTCGGTGTCGCCCGAGAACCGCACCATCTGCCCGCCGGGCTCGAGCAGCGCGTGGAGCGTGCGTGCCACCGGTCCGCCGACGCCGTCGAGGAGCACCGTCAGCCGGGGCTCGGCGGCCCGCAGCACGTCGACCCAGGCCGGGTCGCGGTAGTCGACGACCGTGTCCGCGCCGAAGCCGCGCACGACGTCGAGCTTCGCGCCGCCGGCCAGCCCGACGGTGCGGGCCCCGGCGTTGCGAGCGCCCTGGATGAAGAGGGCGCCGAGGCCGCCCGCCGCGGAGGTGATGGCGACGATGTCGTCGGCGGTGATCGCGGCGTGGTCGAGGATGCCGGCGGCGGTGCGCCCGGTGCCGATCGCGGCGACGGCCGTCGGGGCGTCCAGTCCGTCGGGGATGTCGTACACGCGCTCGGCGTCGACCAGGGTGAGCTCCGCGTAGCCACCCCGGGCTCCCGGTCCGAGGTGGGCGACCACCCGACGGCCGAGCCAACCCTCGTCGACCCCGGCCCCGACCGCGTCGACGACGCCCGCGACCTCCCGCCCCGGCACCATCGGCAGGTCGGGCAGCGGCGTCGACGGGAACGCCACGCCGGCCCGGATCGAGGTGTCCAACAGGTGCACGCCAGCGGCCTCGACGGCGATCCTCACCTGTCCGGACGCGGGCTGCGGGTCGGGGAGCCGCTCGAGACGAAGGACGTCGGCCGGACCGAAGGCATGGTGGCGGATCGCGTGCATGACGTCAGTGGACAACCTGAACTAGGGTTGAGGTCAATGAGCGACATCAACCGCGCCCTGCGCAGCCACGACCTCACCCCGGGCGAGCTCGCCCACCGCTCGGGTGTCGCGGTGTCCGCCCTGCACTACTACGAGCGCGAGGGCCTGATCACGAGCCTGCGGACCGCGGGCAACCAGCGCCGCTACCACCGCGACATGCTGCGCCGGGTCGCGTTCATCCGGGTCTCCCAGGGCGTCGGCGTCTCCCTCGCGGAGATCAGGGACGCGCTGGCCACGCTGCCCGAGGGCCGGACGCCGACGAAGGCGGACTGGGCCCGCCTCTCACGGACGTGGCGCGGCGCTCTCGACGAGCGGATCGTCCGGCTGGAGAGGCTCCGCGACACGCTCGACGACTGCATCGGGTGTGGCTGCCTGTCCCTGCGGTCGTGCTCGCTGGCGAATCCCGGCGACGTCCTGCAGGAGTACGGCGACGGGCCGATTCGCCTGGTCGGGCGGTCGGGCGCCTGACTGCTCCCGGCGACGGTTCAACTACCGAATTCGTCGTGGATATCCGCTGCGGACGACAAATTCAGTAGTTAAACCGTCCCCCAGCCCTGCCCGCTCAGCCCAGGTCGGTGGCGAGGAGGTCGTCGACGGTCTCGCGACGCACGACGACCCGCGACCGGCCGTCCTTGACCGCGACGACCGGCGGGCGGAGGGCATGGTTGTAGTTGGACGCCATCGAGCGGCCGTAGGCGCCGGTGCCGGGCACCGCGACCAGGTCGCCGGGGACGATGTCGCCGGGGAGGAACTCGTCCTTGACCACGATGTCGCCGGACTCGCAGTGCTTGCCGACGACGCGGGCCAGGACCGGCGCGGCGTCCGACGCGCGAGAGGCGAGGGTGCAGGAGTAGTCGGCGTCGTACAGCGCGGTGCGGATGTTGTCGCTCATCCCGCCGTCGACGGAGACGTAGGTGCGGGTGGCACCGCCGTCGAGCGCGACCTCCTTGACCGTGCCCACCGTGTAGACCGTGCACATCGCGGGTCCGACGATCGCGCGACCCGGCTCGATCGACAGGTGCGGGACCGCGATGCCGAGGGCGGCGCACTCCCCCGTCACGATCTTCGTGATCTGCTCGGCGAGCACCGCCGGGTCGGCCGGGTCGTCCTGTGTCGTGTAGGCGATGCCGAACCCGCCGCCGAGGTCGAGCTCGGGCAGCTCGAGGCCGAGCTCGGCGCCGATGCGGGCGTGCAGGGCGAGCACGCGCCTCGCGGCGACCTCCCACCCGGAGGTGTCGAAGATCTGCGAGCCGATGTGGCTGTGCAGACCGCGCAGCTCGAGGCCGTCCTCGGCCGCGACGCGCGAGGCCGCCTCGAAGGCGTCGCCCGCGGAGATCGAGAAGCCGAACTTCTGGTCCTCGTGGGCGGTCGCGATGAACTCGTGGGTGTGCGCCTCGACCCCGGCGGTGACCCGCACCATGACGCTCTGGGTGACGCCCAGCTGGCGCGCGACGTCGCCGACCCGCTCGATCTCGTGGAAGGAGTCGACGATGATCCGGCCCACCCCGGCCGCGACAGCACGGCGCAGCTCCATCGCGGTCTTGTTGTTGCCGTGGTAGCCGATCCGCGCCGGGTCGGTGCCCGCCCGCAGGGCGACGGTCAGCTCGCCGTCGCTGCACACGTCGAGGCAGAGGCCCTCCTCCGCCACCCAGCGGGCGACCGCGGTGCAGAGGAACGCCTTGCCGGCGTAGTAGACGTCGTAGCCGGCGAAGCCGTCGCGGAACGCCCGGGCGCGCGCCCGGAAGTCGTCCTCGTCGAGGAGGTACGCCGGGGTGTTGACGTCGGCGACCAGGTCGGGGACCGCGAGGCCGCCGATGTGCAGCACCCCGTCGTCCTTGCGGGCCGACGCGGACCACAGTGCCGGGACCAGCGCGTTGACGTCGGTCGGCTCGCGGAGCCAGACGGGCGAGGTGCCGGCGTAGTCGCCGGGCGGGACGCGTCCCATCACATCCGCTCCGGCGCGGAGACACCGAGCAGGTCGAGGCCGTTGGCGATCACGGTCTGCGTCGCGACGACGAGCACCATGCGCGCGAGGTTGGCCGGGCCGACGGGCTCGTCGCCCTGCGGCAGCATCCGGCACTCCCTGGTGTCGTACCACTTGTTGAAGACCGAGGCGGTGTCCTCGAGATAGCGCGCGATCCGGTGCGGCTCGCGTAGCTCGGCGGCGCTGGCGACCACGCGGGGGTACTCCGCGAGCGCCCGCAGCAGCTCGCCGTCGCGCTCGTGGGCGAGCAGGGCCGGGTCGAAGGCGTCGCCCTCGGGCAGCGTCATGCCGAGGTCGGCGGCGTTCGCGAGCATGCGACAGGTGCGCGCGTGGGCGTACTGCACGTAGTAGACCGGGTTGTCGTTGGAGGCCTTGGTGATCTCCGCGACGTCGAGGGTGAGCGGCGAGTCCGCCGGGTAGCGCGCCAGGGAGTAGCGCAGGGCGTCGACGCCGATCTCCTCCGCGAGCTCGTTGAGCGTCACGATCGTGCCCCTCCGCTTGGAGAGCTTGAGCTCCTCGCCGTCCTGCAGGATCTTGACGAGCTGCCCGATCATCACGTCGAGGGTCTGGTCGGGGTCGTCGCCGACGCAGGCCGCCATGGCGCGCAGCCGGCCGACGTACCCGTGGTGGTCGGCCCCGAGCAGGTAGATGCAGTGCTCGAAGCCCCGCGCCCGCTTGTCGAGGTAGTACGCCGTGTCGCTGGCGAAGTAGGTGAGCTCGCCGTCGCTCTTGATGAGGACGCGGTCCTTGTCGTCGCCGAAGTCGGTCGTGCGCATCCACAGCGCACCGTCCTGCTCGAAGACGTGGCCGAGGTCCTTGAGACGCTGGAGGGTGTCGGGCACCGAGCCCGACTCGTGGAGCGAGAGCTCGGAGAACCAGACGTCGAAGTGGGTGTTGAAGGAGTCGAGCTGCTCCTGCTGCTCCCGCAGCTGGATCTCGTAGCCCCGGGCCCGGACGGCGGCGCGCCGCTCGTCGCCCTCGAGCCCGAAGATGCCGGGGCTCGCGGCCTCGACGGCCTTGGCGAGGTCCTCGATGTACTCGCCGGCGTACCCGTCCTCGGGCTTCGGCTGCCCGAGCGCCGCGGCGATGATCGAGTCGGCGAAGTGGTTCATCTGCACGCCGCGGTCGTTGATGTAGAACTCGCGGGTCACGTCGGCACCCGCGGCCGCCAGCACGCGGCCGATGGCGTCGCCGAGCACCGCCCACCGGGTGTGGCCCAGATGCAGCGGACCGGTCGGGTTGGCGGAGATGAACTCCACATTGATCCGCTGGCCCCCCAGCGTGTCGGTGCGCCCGTACGCCGCGCCGGCGGCCACGACGTCGGCCGCGACCTGGCCCTGCGCCCCGGCCTCGACGGTGATGTTGAGGAAGCCCGGACCCGCCAGCTCGACGTCGGCGATCCCGACGGCCTCCCTCAACCTGGCCGCCAGCAGCTCGCCGAGCGCCCGCGGGTTGGTGCCTGCCTTCTTCGCCAGCTGCAGCGCCACGTTCGTCGCGTAGTCGCCGTGCCCCTTCTGCCGGGGTCGCTCCACCGTGACCTCGCTCGGGACGCCGTCGGGCAGGGCGAGGTCGCCCTGGTCGACGAGCGCCGCAAGGGCATCGACGATCGTGGTGGAGAGCTGCGCAGGAGTCACCCCCGAAGCCTATCGAGGGGCACCGGTTTCCGATGCAGCGATATCGACCGGTAAGGTTCCTCACCGCGCCTGTCGACCACGACGGTCGGGGCGCATGCCTCCGTAGCTCAGGGGATAGAGCACTGGTTTCCGGTACCAGGTGTCGCAGGTTCGAATCCTGCCGGAGGCGCGCTGTGAACCGCAGGCCCGACGGCCTGCGGTTCTCGTCGTTCCGGAGCCCGTACGCTCTCCCCCTGTGCCGACCGAAGCCGCCTCCCGCGTCACCATCCACACCGACGGCGCCTGCCTGGGCAACCCGGGCCCCGGAGGGTGGGGCGCGGTGCTGCGCTACGGCGCCCACGAGCGGGAGCTGTACGGCGGCGATCCGGCGACGACCAACAACCGGATGGAGCTGATGGCGGCCATCCGGGCCCTCGAGGAGCTCACCCGGCCCTCAGCGGTGGACCTGCACACCGACAGCAGCTACGTGCGCAACGGGATCATGTCGTGGGTCGCGAAGTGGAAGGCCAACGGCTGGCGCACCGCGGCCAAGGCCCCGGTCAAGAACGACGACCTCTGGCGGCGCCTCGACGTCGCCGCGGCCGCTCACGACGTCACCTGGCACTGGGTCAAGGGCCACGCCGGTGACCCCGGGAACGAGCGTGCGGACGCCCTCGCCGGGAAGGGCGCGCGGGAGGCACGCGGCGGCCTGCCGGCCTAGCGCCAGCCGAGCGAAGCGAGGTCCGTGCGGCGAGCCCGGTCTGCGACACGCTCGCGCCGGTGCAGCGGTCTTGCCGCCACGCGAACCCCACCACCGACCCAGCCCGACCGCGGGCGCGGCAGCGTGGCGCACGGCGGCGAAGCCGCACCGGGCGACGCCCGCGGGCCGAGCGAAGCGAGGTCCGTGCGGCGAGCCCGGTCTGCGACACGCTCGCGCAAACGGGTCAGCAGCGCTCGATGGTGGCGTCGTCGCGGGCGGCGTCGCCGTACCGCTTCGCGTCGGCGGTGTTGGGAAGCACGACACTGGCGCCGCCGACGTTGCCGATGCTGCCCTGGAGCACGCAGGTCGTGATCTTGGCGGGGTCGACCTGGGCGATCGCCTGGGCGATGCGGAACAGGTCCTTCGGCGAGACGTCGTGCGTCTTGAGGTGCTTGAGGACCGAGAGCACCTGCTTCTCGATCCAGCCGGGCTGGTCGGCCTTGCGGGCGATCTTGTCCTGGATGCCGCGCAGCACGAGCTGCTGGTTGGCGGAGCGGTCGAAGTCGCCTCGCGGCAGGGCCTTGCGGACCCGGGCGAACTCGACGGCCTTCATGCCGTTGATCCGGACCTTGCCGGCGGGCCAGCCCTCGGGGTGGAGGTCCTGGTCGGCGAACGCGCGCGGGTTGTCGACGGTGATGCCGCCGATCCCGCTGATCAGGTTGGCGAGGGCGCTGAAGGGCGCGAGCATCACGTAGTCGGGCTGGACGCCGAGCAGATTCCCGACGGTCTCGCCGAGGAGCTGCGGGCCGCCGTAATAGAGCGCGGCGTTGACCCGGTTGGAGCCGACGCCCGGGATCGGCACCCAGCTGTCGCGCGGGATGCCGACGGCGGTCGCCGCACCGGTGCGGGTGTCGATCCCGACCATCTGGAGAGCGTCGCCGCGGGTGCGCTCGGGGTCCTCGCCGGGACGGGCGTCGGAGCCGACGCCGAGGATCCACAGCACGTCCGGGTCGACGTCGACGCCGGCCGCACGGTCGACCTTGACGAGGGTGAAGCGGGTCGGCGCGGGCGTGCTGTCCGGCACGAGCAGCGCGGTCAGGCCCAGCACGAGGCCCAGGACGAGGGTCCGCATCATCAAGCGCATCTCAGGCTCCTCCCTCGCCACGGCTCACGTCGAACCCGAACACCCGCCAGCCGTCCTTGCCGGGCGTCAGCAGCAGCCGGCCGGTGACCTGGTCGGACCGCTCGACCTCGCCGGCCAGCTTCACGGTCAAGACGACGTGCGCCGTCGCGCCCGCCGGCTTCCCGCGGACCCCCAGCACGTCGACACTCACCGAGCGCTGGGTGACCTCGGCGGACTCGAGGCGCCCGCCGACCTCCGCGTTGCTCATGATCGCCGGCTGGCCCAGGGCCAGCTCCCGGGCGTCGTCGGTGAACCCGGCGAACGCGTCGTCGAACGCGGTACGGGGGTAGTCGCCGGCGTACCCGCCGTCGATCCATCCGTCGACCGCCTCGGTCACGGCGGCGAGCGCGTCCGCGGCCTGTGCGTCGTCGAGGTCACCGCGGACCTTGCCGAGCGTCGCGTCGGTCTCGACCGCCTGCTCGCCCTCCGAGCCACCGCCGCCGGCTCCGCCGTCGGTGCCGTCACCGTCGCCCGAGCAGCCCGCGAGCGCGAGTCCCACGACGCCCACCAGAGCCACCGTGGCGACACCCTGCCGCCCCCTCGGCCGACCGCTCGGCCGAGCCCGTCCTGGTCGTGTCCGCACGTCTGCTGCCCCTGTTCTCCGTCGCTTCGAAACCGCGTCCCGATGTCTGTTGCGCAACACCCTGCCGCAAAGGGTGCCCACGGGTCGGTATTTGCTTCGGCATGGGACTAGCCTTGGCGGACGACAGCCACTCGCTATCGGCGGCGAGTGCGTCCAGCTCATCGGAAGAGGCGAAGCACGTCGTGACGCAGTCGTCAGACCAGTCCACCGGATCTCCCGTTCCCGCGGACTTCGGGGCCAACGAGTGGCTCGTGGAGGAGATGAAGGAGCGGTTCGAGGCCGACCCGAACAGCGTCGATCCCGCCTGGGCGACGTACTTCAAGAGCGGCAACGGTACGACGACGGCCACCGCTCCCGCCCCGGCAGCCGCTGCGCCGGCTGCTCCCGCCCCGGCTGCTCCCGCCCCGGCTGCTCCCACCCCGGCAGCCCCGGCCGCGGCCCAGGCCGCGCAGGCCCCGAAGACCACGCCGGCCCCCAAGGCCACGCCGGCCCCGCAGGTGAGCCCCGCCTCGACCACCACGCCGACGCCCCCCAAGGCCGACACGCCCGCGCCGACCCCCAAGGACGCTCCACGCCCGGAGCCCGTCACCGCGCGTGACGAGCCGACCCTGACCGTGCTGCGCGGCATCCCGGCGGCCACCGCCAAGAACATGGACATCTCGCTGTCGGTCCCGACGGCGACCTCGGTGCGCAACATCCCGGTCAAGCTGCTGTGGGACAACCGCATCGTCATCAACAGCCACCTCAAGCGCGCCCGCGGCGGCAAGGTGTCGTTCACCCACATCATCGGCTACGCGATCGTCAAGGCGATCAAGGCGCTGCCCGCCATGAACAACACCTACGACGAGATCGACGGCAAGCCCACGATGGTCTCGCCGGCGCACATCAACCTCGGCCTGGCCATCGACCAGCAGAAGAAGGACGGCACGCGCCAGCTGGTCGCTCCCAGCATCAAGGCGTGCGAGTCGATGGACTTCGCGCAGTTCTGGACGGCGTACGAGGAGATCGTGCGCAAGGCCAAGGACAACAAGCTGACCATGGAGGACTACTCCGGTACGACGGTCAGCCTCACCAACGTCGGCGGTCTCGGCACCAACAACTCGGTGCCCCGGCTGATGCAGGGCCAGGCGGCGATCATCGGCGTCGGCTCGATGGACTACCCGCCGGAGTTCCAGGGCGCCTCCGAGGAGACGATCGCCCGCAACGCGATCTCCCGGATCATGACGATGACCTCGACCTACGACCACCGCGTCATCCAGGGTGCGCAGTCGGGCGAGTTCCTGGGCCAGGTCCACAAGTACCTCCTCGGCCAGGACGGCTTCTACGACGAGATCTTCCGCGCCCTGCGGATCCCCTACGAGCCGATCCGCTGGAACGCCGACGTCGCGACCTCGCACGACGACGAGATCGACAAGCAGGCCCGGATCCTCGAGCTGATCCACGCCTACCGCGTGCGTGGCCACCTGATGGCCGACACCGACCCGCTCGAGTACAAGCAGCGCAGCCACCCGGACCTGCGCATCGAGTCGCACGGCCTGACGCTGTGGGACCTCGACCGGGAGTTCCCGACCGGGTCGTTCGGCGGCGGCGACCGTCGCTTCCTCAAGCTGCGCCACATCCTGGGGATCCTGCGCGACTCCTACTGCCGCACGACCGGCATCGAGTACATGCACATCATGGACCCGGAGCAGCGCCGCTGGATCCAGGAGCGGGTCGAGCAGCCCCACACCAAGCCGCCCCGCGAGGAGCAGCTGCGGATCCTGCTCAAGCTCAACCAGGCCGAGGCGTTCGAGACCTTCCTGCAGACGAAGTTCGTCGGCCAGAAGCGGTTCTCGCTCGAGGGCGGCGAGACGACCATCCCGGTGGTCGACGAGATCGCCGAGGCCGCCGCGCAGGCCGGCCTCGACGAGGTCACCATCGGCATGGCCCACCGGGGCCGGCTCAACGTGCTGGCCAATATCGTCGGCAAGTCCTACAACCAGATCTTCCGCGAGTTCGAGGGCAACATCGACCCGCGCACGGTCCAGGGCTCGGGCGACGTGAAGTACCACCTCGGTGCCGAGGGCGCGTTCGTCGCCGGCACCGGCGAGACCATCAAGGTGTCCGTCGCGGCGAACCCGTCGCACCTCGAGACGGTCGACCCGGTCCTCGAGGGCATCGCCCGCGCCAAGCAGGACGTGCTCGACCGGGGCACCGAGTTCCCCGTGCTGCCGCTGCTCATCCACGGCGACGCCGCGTTCGCCGGCCAGGGCGTCGTGGCCGAGACGCTCAACCTCTCGCAGCTGCGCGGCTACCGCACCGGCGGCACGATCCACGTCGTCATCAACAACCAGGTCGGGTTCACCACCTCCCCCGGCTCGTCCCGCTCGACCCTCTACGCCACCGACGTGGCCCGGATGGTGCAGGCGCCGATCTTCCACGTCAACGGCGACGACCCGGAGGCGTGCATCCGCGTCGCACGGCTGGCGTTCGAGTACCGCCAGGCGTTCAACAGCGACGTCGTCATCGACCTGGTCTGCTACCGCCGCCGCGGTCACAACGAGGGCGACGACCCGTCGTACACGCAGCCGCTCATGTACGACCTGATCGAGCAGAAGCGCTCGGTGCGCAAGCTCTACACCGAGTCCCTCATCGGTCGTGGCGACATCACGATCGAGGAAGCCGAGCAGGTCCTGCGCGACTACCAGCAGCAGCTGGAGCGGGTCTTCACCGAGGTCCGGGAGGCGTCGTCGGCGCCGAAGGAGTGGACGACGGTCCCCGACTACCCGGACAAGACCGCGGGCGAGACCCAGACCGCGGTGTCCGCCGAGGTGCTCAAGCGCATCGCCGACGCCTACGTCACCCCGCCGGACGGCTTCACGGTGCACCCCAAGGTCATGCCTCAGCTGCAGCGCCGTGCCGCGGCGATCGCCGACGGCCCGATCGACTGGGGCACCGGCGAGATCCTGGCGTTCGGGTCGCTACTCATGGAGGGCCGCCCGGTCCGCCTGGCCGGCCAGGACTCGCGGCGCGGCACCTTCGTGCAGCGGTTCGCGACGATCATCGACCGGCACAACGCCGACGAGTGGACGCCGCTGGCCAACCTCACCGAGGACCAGGCGAAGTTCTTCGTCTACGACAGCCTCCTGTCGGAGTACGCCGCGCTCGGCTTCGAGTACGGCTACTCGGTGGCGCGGCCCGACGCGCTGGTGCTGTGGGAGGCGCAGTTCGGCGACTTCGTCAACGGCGCCCAGTCGGTGATCGACGAGTACATCTCCGCCGGCAAGACCAAGTGGGGCCAGGACTCCGGCGTCGTGCTGCTGCTGCCCCACGGCTACGAGGGTCAGGGCGCCGACCACTCCTCGGCCCGCATCGAGCGGTTCCTCACGCTGTGTGCCGAGGACTCCATGGTCGTCGCCCAGCCGTCCACCCCGGCGTCGTACTTCCACCTGCTGCGGCGCCACTCGCTCGGCGGTGAGCACAAGCCGCTCATCGTCTTCACGCCGAAGTCGATGCTCAAGCGCAAGGAGGCGGCCTCGGTGCCGGCCGACTTCACCTCCGGCGAGTTCCGCCCGGTGATCGGCGACGCGACGGCCGACCCGGCGCGGGTGAAGACCGTGCTGCTCGTCTCGGGCCGGCTCACCTGGGACCTCGTGGTCGAGCGGCGCAAGGCCGAGCGCGACGACGTGGCGATCCTGCGCGTCGAGCAGCTCTACCCCTGGCCGACCGAGCAGGTGCGGGCCGAGCTCGACAAGTACCCGAACGCCACCGTCAAGTGGGTCCAGGACGAGCCCTACAACCAGGGTCCGTGGCCGTCGTTCTACCTGAACGTCGTCCCGCACCTGGGTCGGGCCATCGAGCCGGTCACCCGGCCGGCGTCCTCGACGACCGCGGTCGGCACCGCCAAGCGCCACCTCGAGGAGGCCAAGGTCCTCATCGGCCAGGCCTTCGCCTGACCGGAGGCTCCGATGTACTTCACCGACCGCGGGATCGAGGAGCTCGAGCAGCGCCGGGGTGACGAGGAGGTCACCTTGGCCTGGCTCGGCGAGCGGCTGCAGGAGTTCGTCGACACGCACCCCGAGTTCGAGGTCGCCGTCGAGCGCTTCGCCACCTGGCTGGCCCGACTCGACGACCCCGAGGACTGAGTCGTAGGAGTCCCCGACCCGGCGCAGATTGAACTCCCGGACGCCCCGACCCGGCGCCTCTCCGAGTTCAATCTGCGCCGGGCGGGGTCAGGCCGGAGCCGCCTCCGAGAGACCGACCCGGCGGTGCAGGACCCGCAACGGACGTGGGGCCCACCAGGAGCGCTCCCCCAACAGCCGGATGCTGGCGGGCAGCAGGACGCCCCGGATCAGCGTGGCGTCGATGAGGATCGCCAACCCGGTGCCGAGCCCGAAGAACTGGATGAAGCTGACCGAGCTGACCAGGAAGGCGAAGAAGCTGATCGCGATCAGCGCCGCCGCGGTGCTGACGATCCGGCCGGTGTGGGCCAGCCCGTGGACCAGCGCCTCGTCGTTGGCCATGCCCCGGTCGCGCATCTCCTTGGTCCGGCTCATCACGAACACCTCGTAGTCCATCGACAGCCCGAAGGCCACGCAGAACAGCAGCACCATCATCGAGCTGTCCATCGGCTGGGGCGTGAAGCCGAGCAGGCCGGAGAGGTGGCCGTCCTGGAACACCCAGACCATCGCGCCGAGGGTGGCGGCCAGACCGACGGCGTTGAGCACGAGGGCGCGCAGGGGCTGGACCACGCTGCCGGTGAACAGGAACAGGATGACCAGGGTCGTCAGCACCAGCCAGCCCGCGACGAGCGGCAGGCGGTCGCCGATGCCGGTCATCTGGTCGTGCAGCTCCGCGCTGGCGCCGCCGACGAGGGCGTCCGCTCCGTCGGGCACCGGCACCGACCGGACCTCCTCGACCAGACCGCGCGCGTCGGCCGACATCGGGTCGAGGTCGGTGACCACCGAGACCAGGTCCGCGTCCCGACCGGCCCGGGTGTCGACCCGGACGACGCCGGGCAGCTCCCCCAGCGCAGCGCCGTACGACGCGAGATCGGCCTCGGGCAGCGTCTCGGTCGTGACCACCTGGATCGGGTGGGTGCCGTCGCCGGCGAAGGCGGAGCGCAGCACGTCACCGGCCTGACGACTGGAGGCGCTGGTGGGCAGGACCCGGTCGTCCGGCGTACCGAGCTCGATGCCGGCGAGGGGCACGGCCATCACAGCGAGTCCAGCGAGGACGGGCAGGGCGCTGAGCAGCGGTCGCCGGGCCACGATCCGGGCCAGGCGGGCCCACGCGGGCGCCTCCTCGCCGCGGATGCCCCGCACGCGCGGCACCCGCCAGGCGTCGACGCGATCGCCGAGCAGGCTCAGCCCGGCGGGGAGGACCACGACGGCGGCGAAGGCGGTGATCAGCATGACGCCGATGCCGGCGTAGGCGAAGGAGCGCAGGAAGTACATCGGGAACACCAGGAGCGCGGCGAGCGCTACCGCGACCGTGGTCGCGCTGAAGGCGATCGTACGGCCGGCGGTCTCGACCGCCCGGAGCACGGCGTCCTGGTGCGCGCGGCCCGCGGCCCGCTCCTCGCGGACCCGGGCCACCATGAGCAGCCCATAGTCGACCGCGAGCCCGAGGCCGAGCCCGGTCGTGAGGTTGACGGCGTAGATCGACACGTCGGTGGCCGAGCCGAGGATCGAGAGCTCGGCGAAGGTCCCGAGGATCGCCGCGACCCCGACGCCGAGCGTGACGAGCGCGCCGACCACGTTGCCGAAGGCGAGCACGAGGAGGACGAGGATGAGTGGGATGGCGATGCTCTCGGCGAGTCCGAGGTCCTTCCCGATCTGCGCTCCGATCTCCTCGCCGACGACCTCGCCGCCGCCGACCTCGACGCGGATCGGGCCGTCCGTGCCGGCGTACTCGTCGAGGACGGCGCCGGGGTCGGGCTCCTCGCCTGCGGCGCTCGAGGCGGTGATCAGCGCGTAGCGGCCGTCGAGCGAGCGCAGGGGTTCCGCCCCGCTGTCGAAGTACGACGCCACGTCGGCCAGTGCGGGATCGGCGCGCAACCGCTCGGCGAGCGCCGCGCCGGCCCGCGTCGAGGCGGCCGAGTCGACGTCGCCGTCGACGGCCTCGACGACGAACACGTAGTCGGCCGTCCCGGCGAAGCGCTCCTCGAGCAGCGCGGCGGCGCGGCTGCTCTCGGAGTCGGGGTCGTCGAATCCCGCGGCCTCCAGCTTCGCGAAGGCGCCGACGCCCAGCACCCCCGCGACCACCACCCCCAGCAGACCGAGCGCGAGCACCGTGCGGGCCCGTCTCGTCACCAGTCCACCGATCCACCTGAACATGACACTCCTCCAATGTGTGCGCCCGTTAACTTTATGGGTGTCAACTTGGCATGAATGTGTGCAGGTGTCAACATGTTCGGCGTGAGCAGCTCGACGACCGACGGCAACGGCACCGGCGCACGGACCGGCGACGGGGCGCGCCGTACCGGTGGCAAGCGCGGCTACCACCACGGCGACCTGCGCAACGCCCTCGTCCGCGCGGCCGCCGAGCTCGCCGCGACCGGGGGGCCGGACGCGGTCACCATCCGCGGCGCGGCGCGCGAGGTGGGCGTCACGCCGACCGCCGCCTATCGGCACTTCGAGAACCAGGCCGACCTGCTGGAGGCCGCGCGGGCGCTGGCCATGGACGGCATGGTCGCGGCGATGGCGGTCTACCTGGACCGGGTCCCGACCGAGGGCGATCCCGTCAGCCGTGCACTGGAGCGGCTGCGGTCGACCGGTCGCGGCTACATCCGGTTCGCACTCGACGAGCCCGGGGTGTTCCGCACCTGCTTCACGGGCGGGCTGCGCGCCGACGACCAGCGGGGCATGGGCGAGCCGGCGCCGTACCTGTTGCTCGGCGAGATGCTCGACGAGCTGGTCGCGGTCGGCTACCTGGCTCCCGAGGACCGCCCGGGCGCCGAGGCCGGTCCATGGGCCGCGGTGCACGGACTCGCCATGCTCCTCATCGACGGCCCCCTGGCCGACCTGGGCGAGGCGGAGCGCGAGACCGCGGTCGCGCGCACCCTGGAGCTGGTGACCCGCGGACTGGCGACCGGCCCGCGGGGGCGGCCCACCCACTAGATGATTGATGCGCGGGGATCGTGCTGCGAGCGGCGCTCGGCGCCGCGCTCGCAAGGCGCCGGCGCGAAGGCATGCTGGGCGCACGTCGAGCGTCGGCAACGCAGCGAGCGCGGATGCCGAGCGTCGCGGAGCGTGCGAGACCCGCGCATCAATCATCTAGTCTCACCCGCGTGAGCGACGAGCTGATCGACTACGCGGCGTGGGGCGAGCGCTTCTTCGCCACCGCCGTGACGGTCGAGCGGGTCCTCGGCGGCGTCAACGTGCTCGCCGGCCGACCCATCGACGTCGGCCCGCTCGGCGTGGGTCCCGGCCGGATCGCCAAGGTCACCGCGACCGGCACCATCGGGACCGCCACGGGCGAGCGGATCGGCGCCGAACCCGTGACCTTCCACGTCGACCTGCCGGTGAGCCTGCGGTTCAGCATCGACCTCGGCATGGACAAGCAGCACTTCGACGCCGCGATCACCGTGCCACTGCTGATCACCGCCCACGGCCGCACCGATCTCGCGATCGTGCTCGACGTGACGCCCCCGCGCGCGGCGCAGGTGCTCGTCCGCCTCAAGGCGCAGGGCCTGCGCGCCTCGCTGACCGGCCGTGCCGCCAACGTCGAGGGCGAGCTGCGCCGCTTCGTGGCGAAGTACGTCGCCAAGGAGCTCGAGAAGCCCTACGTCCGCCAGGCCACGATCATCGACGTCGGCGCCGCGGTCGAGAGGGCCGCCGCCGGACTCGGGCCGCGCGAGGAGAGTCCGATGGCCGACGAGCTCACCGACGACCTGCCGGCGGCCATGGAGGCCGAGATCGAGCACACCGCCCAACTGTTCTTGGAGGACGACACGTGAGCACCTATCCCCCGGCCCCGTGGCACATGCACGGCTCCCTGTGGCTGTCGGTGTTCCGGCTGCCACGCGCCGTCGATGCGCACCACCCCGCGGGGACGTACGGCGTCGCACTGGTCTCCTACGAGGAGCCGAGTCCGCTGACCTACCACGAGCTCCTGCTCGCGCGGACGGTGAAGGACAGCGCCGGCAAGGGCGCGGTGACGATCACCGACATCTGGGTCGACTCCCCGGCCTCGCAGGCCGGCGGGCGCGCGCTGTGGGCGATCCCCAAGGACCTGTGCGACTTCGACCTGGACACCTCGTTCCGCGGCCCGCTCACCTCGACCGACTGGAGCGCGACCGTCGAGCGGCGTCCGATCGCCGAGGCGCACTTCACCGACGTCTCCCGCGCCGCGCTGCGGGTGCCCTTCAGCGGCCGGGTCGAGCAGCCCGGCATCCCCGAGCACCCGGACACCGCCCACGTGGTGATGAAGGGCACCGCGAAGGCACTGCCGTGCCGCGGACGGTGGAGCTTCGCCCCGGACGGCCCGCTCGGGTTCATGCGGGAGGCGCGGCAGCTGGGCTCGTTCCGGATGGCCGACTTCCGGCTCGCGTTCGACTGAGCGGAACGCTGGGCGTTGCGGTTTGGGACCAAACCGCGACATTTCGGGCCCGGGACGTGCGGTTTGTGCCCAATCGGGGGCCCTAGCGGACGTCGTCGTCGCGCTCGCCGACGGCCGGCGCCGGGTCGCCGACATGCTCGGCGAGCGCCCGCCGCGAGGCGTCCTTGATCTCGAAGATCTCGGTGGCGAAGCCGCCCACGGCCGCGGCGACCTCACCGACGGCGCGGGTCACGATGCTGGCGACCTCGCCGACGGTCTGCGCCGCGGCCTCGGCGCCCGCCTGGAACGCGTCCTTGGTGATCTCGCCCCTGCTGAGATGGTCCCGTCCGGTCATGCCGGCCAGTGTCCCCCGCGCATCCTCAGGCTGCCAACGAGTCCTCGGTCACGGCCTCGGGACCGAGGACCGGCGCCACCTTCGCCCGGCCGCCGGGCAGCGAGTAGCGGACGATCTTCTTGAAGACGCTGAACAGCTGCTGGTGCAGGCCGCCGGTGTTGTAGGGCAGTCCGTAGCGCTCGCAGATCTCTCGCACCTCGACGGCCAGCTCCGGGTAGCGGCGTGCCGGCAGGTCGGGGAACAGGTGGTGCTCGATCTGGTGCGAGAGGTTGCCGCTCATCAGGTGCATCAGCCGGCCGCCCTCGATGTTGGCGGAGCCGAGCATCTGGCGCAGGTACCAGTGGCCGCGGGTCTCGTTGGCGGTCTCCTCCTCGGAGAAGCTCGCGACGCCGGCCGGGAAGTGCCCACAGAAGATGATGTTGAACGCCCACACGTTGCGCACCAGGTTGGCCACGGCGTTGCCCGCGAAGGTCAGCGGGAAGAGCGGGCCGGTGAGCGCGGGGAAGAGCAGGTAGTCCTTGACCGCCTGACGCCGGATCTTGCGGATCAGACCGGGGTAGAGCGGCTTGTTGTCGGCGAGCTTCCTCTTGCCCGACACGATGTTCTCGACCTCGAGGTCGTGCAGGGCGACGCCCCACTCGAAGAACACCATCAGCAAGAACGCGTAGATCGGGTTGCCGAGGTAGTAGGGGTGCCACTTCTGCTCGGGGTCCATCCGCAGGATGCCGTACCCCACGTCGCGGTCCTTGCCCACGATGTTGGTGAAGGTGTGGTGGATGTAGTTGTGGGAGTACTTCCACTGCTCACCGGGGCACACCGTGTCCCAGTCGAACATCCGGGAGTTGAACGCCGGGTCGCCCAGGAAGTCGTACTGCCCGTGCATGACGTTGTGCCCGATCTCCATGTTGTCGAGGATCTTCGACACGCTCAAGCAGGCGACGGCCGGCAGCCAGCCGATCACCGGCAGGTAGAACAACGCCCGGCCGGCCACCTCCATGGAGCGCTGGGTCTTGACGACCTTGCGGAGGTACGCCGCGTCCGCCTCGCCGAGGTCGGCAAGGACCCGCTGGCGCAGCGCGTCGAGCTCCGCGCCGAGCTGCTCGATCTGCGCGGACGTCAGGCCGTGGTACCTCTCGTCGGCCGGGGTGTCCGGGGTGTCCGGGGTGTCCAGGGCGTCCGGGTCGGTCCGGGTGTCGGTGCTCATGGGATCTCCTCAGAGGTCGATGTGACAGTCACCGGCTGCGGCGGTGACGCAGATGCGGATCTCCTCGTCCGGCAGGGAGGACTCCTCGCCGGTGAGGACGTTGCGGACGGTGCCCGCGGTCAAGGTCGTGGTGCAGGAGAAGCAGATGCCCATCCGGCAGCCGAACTCCGGCGTCAGGCCGAGCTCCTCGGCCTGCTCGAGCAGGCTGGCTCCGCTCGCCGCGACGGTCTTGCCGGAGCGGGTGAAGGACACCTCGCCCGCGGCGGCCTCGCCGGGCTGGGCGGCGCGGGCAACGGCGGGCTTGAAGAACTCCATCCGCAGCCGTGGCGACAGCGCGCCCGCGGCGTCGGTGTAGGCGTCCTTGACGAGCTCGACCAGCCCGGCGGGGCCGCACAGCCAGGTGTCGGTGTCGCGGAAGTCGGGCACCAGGCGGCGCAGCTCGAACTCGCTGAAGAGCCGGTCGCCGTGACGCAGGTGGACGTCGACGCCGTTGTCGGCGGCGGCGATCTCGGCGAGCTCGTCGGCGAAGATCTGGTCCTCGGGACTGCGCGCGAAGTGCAAGAAGGTCACCCGGCGACCCGCGTGGCCGTCATACCCGTCCCGCAGGAGGGTGCGGACCATCGACATCGCCGGGGTGATGCCGGAGCCGCCGGTGACGAACAGGAGGTGGTTGGTCGTCGGCGTGGCCGGGCTCTCGTTGAGGGTGAACGCGCCCTGCGCCTGGCTCAGGTGCACGATGGTGCCGGGCCGCGCCTCGCGGACGAGGTACGACGACACCTGGCCCTCGTCGTGCGCGCGGATCGTGAGCGTGATCGGCTCCCCCGGCCCTGACGCGGCCGAGGAGATCGAGAACGCCCGGGTGTGCCGCTTGGCCGAGCCGGGCAGCTCGACGCCGACGAGCACGTGCTGGCCGGCGCGGTGACCGCGCCAGGTGCTGGTCGGCTGGAGGGTCAGCGTCGCGACGGGTGCGGAGCCGGTCACGTCGGCGGTCTCGCGGTGGACGGACACGACACGGGCGCGCACCTCGTGCGCGGCCCACATCGGGTTGAACCGCTCGAGGTACCGGTCGACGCCGTGCGGGGTGGTCAGCGCCGCGGCGAGCCGCGAGCGCAGGAGCCGGCCCGCCACGCGGCCCGCGGTGCCGGGTGGAGAGATGAGCGCGGACATCGCGTCTCCTTCAAGGGCGGAATTTCAGTGCACAACCGTACTCTCAAACTCTGACCCGCCCGCCCGGCGTACGTCAACACCCCCCACCGCGTGACAGTGCACACACGTTCACTCTCGTAGGATCCAGGCATGACCGAGAGCCGGGGCGAGCGCAAGGAGCGGACCCGCCGCGCGATCCTGGACGCCGCCCTCTCGCTGTCCGAGGGATCCGCGCTGGTCGCGCTGTCGCTGCGCCAGGTCGCCAAGGAGGTCGGCATCGTGCCGACCGCCTTCTACCGGCACTTCCCCTCGATCGAGGACCTCGGGCTCGCCCTGGTCGAGGAGTCGCTCGACACCCTGCGGGCGCTGTTGCGCGAGCTGCGGCGCACCGCCGGCGAGGATGCCGCCACCCTGATCGACGGCTCCGTCACCGTCCTCGTCGAGCAGGTGCGACAAGACCACGCGCACTACGGCTTCATCGCCCGCGAGCGGTTCGCCGGACCGGCCGCGGTGCGCGACGCCATCGCGCGTGGCATCGAGCTCGCCGAACGCGAGCTGGCGACCGACCTCGCTCACTTGCCGGGCACCGACGCCTGGAGCGAGCGCGACCTCCAGGTGCTCTCCGCGCTCATCGTCGGCGCGATGGTCAGTACCGCCGAGCGCCTGCTCGGCACCTCCCCCGGCTCCCCGGCCGAGCAGCGCGTCGCCGACGACGCCCGGACCCAGATCCGGATGCTGCTGGTCGGGGCGCGGAACTGGCGCTCGCGCCCGTCCTGACCTCGACCCGCGGCATCGGCCGGACCTCGGGAGGACGTCGGTCTCGTCACGTTCGGTGGACGACCGGCTCTCACGACGGCGACCATGTCGCGGTGCCGACCGCAGCAGACCTCTTGAGCACCGCCACCCGCACCGCCGCGCGCAACGCCTGGGCGCTCTCGCCCCTCGGTGACGGCATCGAGCAGTACGACGGCCTGCCGGCCACCGTGCTGTCCGACGCCCCGCACCGCCGACTGGTCCGCTACGACCGGGCCACCTCGGCACGAGCCGAGCGGCCCGTCCTGCTCGTGCCCCCGCTCGCGGTGTCGGCACGCTGCTTCGACCTGCGCCCCGGCCAGAGCCTGGCCGCCCATCTGCTCGGCACCGGCCGGGCGACGTACCTCGTCGACTACGGGCGAATCACCTTCGCCGACCGCGGGATGGGCTTCGAGGCGTGGGTCGACGACATCCTCCCGACCGCCATCCGCGCCGTGCTGGCCGACCACGCGGCCGGGGGCGACCACGCCGACGGCGTCGACCTGGTCGGCTGGTCGCTCGGCGGCACGATGGGCCTGCTCACCGCGGCAGCCCACCCCGACCTGCCCATCGCCTCGCTCACGGCGCTGGGCACCCCCGTCGACTACACGCGGATCCCGGCGATCCGCCCCCTCGTCGTCGCCGACCGGATGCTCGGCACCCGTGCCGTCACCGCCCCGACCGCGGCGCTCGGCGGCGTGCCGCGCCACCTGGTGCGGGCCAGCTATCGCGCGATGGCACCGCGCCGCGAGCTGACCAGGGCCGTCCATCTGGCGAGGAACATCCTCGACACCGAGACCCTGGCGCGCACCAGCGCCGTCGACGGGTTCATCGGCGAGATGCCGGGCTACCCCGGGCGGGCGTACCACCAGATCCACACCAGGCTGATGGTGCGCAACGAGCTGGCCACCGGCACCGTGCGGCTCAGCCGGCGGCGCGAGATCCGGCTTGCGGACGTGCGCACCCGCGTCCTGTTCGTCGGCAGCGACACCGACAACATCGCGGACGGCCCGGCCGTGCGCGCCGGGGCGGACGTCGTACCTGGGGCGCGGTACGCCGCGGCCGACGGGCTCAGCCACCTCGGCCTGGTCGCCGGGCCCCGGGCCGCCGAGGTCAGCTGGCCGCTGGTCGACGCGTTCCTGGCCGCACGGTAGTCCCCGCACCCGACCGGGTCGCGGCGGACCGACGGTTCCAGCTGGTCCGGAGTGACCACCGGCAGGCGCAGGGATCACCGGTCGACCGGTGATCCCTGCACCCAACGATCAGTGGCCGGCGTGCGCTCCCTCGGGAGCGTCGACCTTCGACGGCAGCAGCAGGGCCATCGCGACCACGACGACGCCGATCACGGCCCCCGCGGCGAACGCCCACTGCAGCCCACCCATGAAGGACTCGACCGGCCCGCTGCCGGCATCGGCGAGGTGCTCGGTGCGGTTGGTCATGATGACCACCAGCAGCGCGGTGCCGATGGCGCCGGCGACCTGCTGGAGGGTGCCCAGCAGGGAGCTGCCGTGCGAGTAGAGCTGCGGCGGCAGGTCACCGAGGCCGATGGTGAAGACCGGCGTGAAGACCATCGCGAGGCTCACCATCAGCGCGATGTGCAGGGCCAGGATGACGGCGTACGGCGTCTCGGCGCCGATCCGGCTCAGACCGAACAACAGCGCCACCATCGCGACCGAGCCGGGGATGACCAGCGGCCGGGCGCCGATGCGGTCGTAGACCTTGCCGACCTGCGGGCCGAGCAGGCCCATCGCGAGACCACCGGGCATGACCAGCAGGCCGGTCTGCAGCTCGGTCAGCCCGCGCAGGTCCTGGAGGTAGAGGGGCAGCAGGATCATCGAGCCGAGGAACGCCATGAAGCCGGCTGCCATGAGGACCAGCGACACCGCGTAGTTGCGGTGCAGCAGGGTGCGCAGGTCGAGCAGCGGTCGCTCGGAGCGCTGGAGACGGATCTGCAGCGCCGCGAACAGCGCGATCAGGACGACGCCGGAGCCGATGAGCAGGGTCGGCTCCGCCCAGCCGCCGTTGCCGACCTTGCTGAGGCCGTAGACGAAGAGGCTGAAGCCGCCGCCCGCGAGCACCACGCTCAGCCAGCTGATCGGGCTGCGGGTCGTCTCGCCGACGTTCTCGAGCTGCCGGAAGCCGAAGAAGCCGACGAGGACGGCGATCGGCAGCACGGTGACGAAGATCAGCCGCCAGGAGCCCAGGTCGAGCAGGATGCCCGAGACTGCGGGCCCGAGCGCCGGGGCACACGACATCGCGAGCGTGACCTGGCCCATCACCCGGCCGCGGTCCTCGGCCGACACCACGGTCATCAGCGTCGTCATCAGCAGCGGCATCATCACCGCCGTGCCGCCGGCCTGCACGACGCGGCCCACGAGGAGGATCTCGAAGGTCGGCGCGACGGCGGCGACCAGGGTGCCGATGCTGAAGGTCGTCATCGCCGTGGCGTACGCCGTCCGCGTGCTCACCCGCTGGAGGAACCAGCCGGTGACCGGGATGACGGCGGCCATCGTCAACATGAACACGGTCAGCGCCCACTGGGCGGTGGTGGAGGTGATCGCGAACTCGGTCATCAGCCGCGGGATGGCGTTGACCATGATGGTCTCGTTCAAGATCACGACGAAGGTCGCCGCGACCAGGAGCTTGATGACGAGGGGGGTCCGGCCCGGGGTCGCCGAGGCGCTCGTGAACTCCTCCTCGAACTCGGCGATGCTGCCGGTGTCGCTGCCCGTATCGGCGGGCCCGGAGGGCGCAGTCATGACAGGTCCTATCGGTTGGGTGGCATGGTCCAGCGGTGGCCGACCAGGTGACGCCGCGTGGCTCGGGCTGACCGTCGCTTCACAGGTACGACGAACCAGCCGTCACCGATTCGACATGGCGAGCCCGAGAAATTCATCGGTCCGCCCGATCCGGCGCTGACAGGAGTCAATCGTCCACCACCGACAGTCATTCCCGCCAATGGTTAACCGGCCGCTCGGCTGTCCCCTCCGTCACAGGATCCGCCGGCCGGCCTGTGGACAAAGGCCGAGGTTGGACGAGAAAACTCATGCTGGGACGAGGAAGCTTCCTCGTCCCAGCATGAGTTTCTCCGGCCGGCCGGTGAAACTGTCGCGCCGTCAGCGCGTGAAGACCACCTTGCCGAACACGTCACCGGAGGCCATCGCGGCGAAGCCGTCGCGGGCGTCGGTGAGGGGAAGCACCCGGTCGATGACGGGGCGCACACCGGTGCTGTCGAGGAGGTTGACCAGCGAGGCGAGCTCGCCGCGGGTGCCCATGGTGGAGCCGATCACGCTCAGCTGGGTGAAGAAGATCCGGGTCAGCTCGGCGTCGTCCAGGTTCGGGCCCGAGGTGGTGCCGGAGATCACGATCCGCCCGCCCGGCCGCAGCGCCCGGATCGAGTGCGACCACGTCGCGCGGCCGACGGTCTCCATGACCGCGTCGACCTTGATGGGCAGCCGGGCGCCGGTCTCGAACACCTCGTGGGCGCCGAGCTCGAGCGCCTTGGCGCGCTTCGCCTCGTCCCGGCTGGTCGCCAGCACCCGCAGCCCGGCGGCGCGGGCCAGGGCGATGATCGCGGTGGCCACGCCGCCGCCGGCGCCCTGGACCAGCACGGTGTCGCCCGCCTTGAGGTCGCCCTGCGTGAAGAGCATGCGGTACGCCGTCAGCCAGGCGGTCGGCAGGCAGGCGGCCTCCTCGAAGGACAGCGAGGCCGGCTTGGGCACCACGTTGCGCCGGGGTACGACGACGCGCTCGGCGAGCGTGCCCTGGTAGCGCTCCGACAGCAGCGAGCGGCGCGGGTCGAGCGTCTCGTCGCCGGTCCAGTCCGGGTCGGAGATCACGGCGTGGACGACGACCTCGTTGCCGTCCTCGTCGTACCCGGCCGCGTCGCAGCCGAGGATCATCGGCAGGGCCTCGGCCTTGAGGCCGACGCCGCGCAGGGACCACAGGTCGTGGTGGTTGAGGGCGGCCGCCTTCACGGTGACGGTGGTCCAGCCGTCGGGGGCGACCGGGTCGGGTCGGTCCCCGACCACGAGGCCGGTCAGCGGGTCGTCGGCGGAGCTGGCGAAGGAGTCGGCATAGACGGCTAGCACGTCTCCGACCCTAGTGGCCGACTCCTGGCGCGCTCCGGGTGTCCCGCACCCCGGGCACGCACCTCGGTGGCCGACCGCCGAGATCCCGCCCGCTCCGCACCGCTCACCACGCGCCCTCGGCGGAGGGCGCCCGGCGCCGTCCGACGGGTCCCGGGAGGGTCAGATCCGCGCGACCCCGTCGCGGCGCGCGGCCTCCGCCACGGCGGCGGCGACGGCCGGCCCGACCCGCGGGTCGAAGGGCGAAGGGATGACGAGGTCCTCGGACAGGTCGTCACCGACGAGGGCGGCGAGTGCGTCGGCAGCAGCGACCTTCATGCCCTCGGTGATCGCGCTCGCGTGGACATCGAAGGCACCGCGGAAGATGCCGGGGAACGCCAGCACGTTGTTGATCTGGTTGGGGAAGTCGGAGCGGCCGGTCGCGACCACCCGCGCGTGGCGGTGCGCGACGTCGGGGTGCACCTCGGGGTTCGGGTTGGCCATCGCGAAGATGATCGCGTCGTCGGCCATGGTCGCCACGACCTCCTCCGGGACCGTGCCGCCGGAGACGCCGATGTAGACGTCGGCGCCGTCGAAGGCCTCGGCCAGGGTGCCGCGCCGGCCGCACTGGTCGGCGGTGAGCTCGGCCAGGGCCTTCTTCGAGGCGGTCAGGTCGGTGCGGTCGGAGCTGACGACGCCCTTGCGGTCGGTCACCGCGATGTCCCTGACGCCGGCGGCGAGCAGGATCTTCGCGATCGCGACGCCCGCGGCGCCGGCGCCGGAGATGACGACGCGGGTCGTCTCGGCCGTGCGTCCGGTGAGCTTGAGGGCGTTGACGAGCGCGGCCAGCGTCACCACGGCGGTGCCGTGCTGGTCGTCGTGGAAGACCGGGATGTCGAGCGCCTCCTTGAGGCGGTCCTCGATCTCGAAGCAACGCGGCGCGGAGATGTCCTCGAGGTTGATCCCGCCGAAGCTCGGCGCGAGCCGCACGACGGTCTCGATGATCTCCTCGACGTCGGTCGTCGCCAGGCAGATCGGGATGCCGTCGACGCCGCCGAACTGCTTGAACAGGACGGCCTTGCCCTCCATGACCGGCATCGCGGCCGCGGGACCGATGTCCCCGAGCCCCAGGACGGCGGTGCCGTCGGTGACGATCGCGACCGTGTTGGGCACCCAGGTGTAGTGCCGGGTCAGCCCGGGGTCGGCGGCGATGGCCTCGCAGACCTCGGCGACGCCGGGCGTGTAGGCCAGCGACAGCTGGTCGCGGGTGCCGACGTCGGCCGTGGGTACCGTCGCCATCTTCCCGCCGAGATGCAGATCGAAGACCGGCTCACCCGCGCGCGGGTGGGGGGAGAGAACGTCAGCCACGGTCATTCATCCTTTCACATCCGCGAACCTGCCCAGCGGCCGGGGCAGCGGCCACACGCGGGCCCGTACGACGCCCAGCACCGCCTCGTCCGGGACCGGCCCGCGGTGGCGCGAGTCCACCCCGACGGACGGGTTGTCGCCCCGCAGCCACCAGCCACTCCCCCGGCGCTCGACCGCCCGCTTCACCACGAGGGTGCCGTCGGCGAACCGGGCCACCACGACCCGCCCCGGGCGCACGCGTGCGCCGTACCCGACGAGGAGCCGGTCGCCGGGCCGCAGGGTGGGGCGCATCGAGTCGCCCCGCACCACCGCGATGCCGACCCGCGGCCGCGGGGCACGCGGGCGCCTCCCTCCCGCCACCGCACCAGCCATGACGAGTAGTGTCGCAGGCAGCACGTACCCACCTGCTGGACCATCCGCCGACACAACTGAGAGGACCGACATGTTCTCCCGTCTCACGACGCGCTTCGTCGCCCCGACCGTCGAGGTCTCCGCCCACTGCGACCTGCCCTGCGGCGTCTACGACCCCGCCCAGGCCCGCATCGAGGCCGAGTCCGTCAAGGCCGTGATCGCCAAGGCCCTCGACAGCGACGACCCCGACTTCCGCACCCGCGCCATCCTCATCAAGGAGCAGCGCTCCGAGCTCGTCAAGCACCACCTCTGGGTGCTGTGGACCGACTACTTCAAGCCCCCGCACTTCGAGGCCTACCCCCAGCTCCACACCCTGGTCAACGAGGCCACCAAGCTCGCCGGCGCGACCGGCACCAAGGGCACCCTCGACCCGGCCAAGGCCGACGAGCTGCTCGCCAAGATCGACGAGATCGCCGAGATCTTCTGGGCCACCAAGAAGGCCTGACCCGAACGGACTAGTCCGTCCGGGCCAGGGCGCCCGTGCTTCACGAACCGCACGTCCATTTCGGGCGTGCGGTTCGTCGTTCGGGGTCCCGCACGGGGGTGAACTCACCTAGCCTCCTGGGAACCGGGCCATGGGGTCCGGGCCACATCGGGACGTCGTCGGGGAGGCAACGGCGACGGCGGACCGACACAACCGGAGGGAGACATCCCGCGATGCATCGCGCCCTTTGCAAGATCCTCGTCGGCATGGCCGTCGCACTCGGCCTCACGCTCACGGCCGCGCCGATCGCCTCGGCCGCGCCGCAGCCGGCCCAGGGACCCGCCCAGCGGGTCGCCCCGACCGCCGCGTGCACGACCGAGGGCCAGAACCTCACCAAGGCCTACAACAACTACCAGGCGGCCAACGCCTACGCCGTCGCTGCCGACGCCAAGGTCAAGAAGCTCAAGAAGAAGCTGAAGAAGGCCAAGAAGCACGACGCGCCGGCCAAGAAGATCAAGAAGCTCAAGAAGAAGGTCAAGAA
The DNA here is from genome assembly GCF_051390595.1 of Nocardioides segetis. Lineage (NCBI taxonomy): Bacteria > Bacillati > Actinomycetota > Actinomycetes > Propionibacteriales > Nocardioidaceae > Nocardioides > Nocardioides segetis. The sequence goes on from NZ_JBNINR010000002.1 coordinate 320,585, forward strand.
GGCCAAGAAGGCGAAGAAGTCCGGGGTCGCCGTCCGCGACGCGTACGTCAACCAGTACAACGCCGCCTACGGCGCGTACTACGCCTGCAAGGCGCCCGGCGTTCCCTCGCCGCCCGCCCCGTCGACCCCGCAGCTGCCGATCCAGGCCCTGTGCGACGCCGTCCCGCAGCTGCAGCCGCTGTGCGACCTGATCCCCACGGCGATCGACCCGCTACTGACCACCTTCGACCAGCTCTGCGCGATGGCGCCGGCGCAGGCCAAGAGCCTGTGCGACGCGCTCAAGGCGGGCCTGTCGAACCCGGCCGGCCTCGTCGACATCCTCAAGGAGACCCTGATCGGCCTCGGTCTCGGCGACCTGGTGGCACCGCTCTCGCCCGTGCTCGACGCGCTGGACTCGGTCCTCGACCTGCTGGCCGGCGGCCTGCCGAGCCTCCCGGGCCTGCCCAGCCTCCCGGGGCTCCCCGGCGTCCCCTCGGGTGGGGACAACCCGCTGTGCTCCATCCTCCCGCTGCCGCTCGTCTGCTGAGCGACACGACCAGCACGCGCAGGGGGCCCGGGACGACGTCCCGGGCCCCCTGGGCCGTTCGGGCCCGGTTCATGCTTTAGGGTGACCTTCCAGCCGGGCATCCCATGCGCCCGGTGCCATCACCGGGTGTCGCCCATGGGGGGTTCGTGGCACTCGGCAGATCCTGAGGGAGAAACCGGCATGAATCGTGCCCTGCTCAAGTTGATCCTCGGCGTGGCGGTCGCACTCGGCCTCACGCTGAGCGCTGCTCCGGTCGCCTCGGCAGCCCCGGTCGCGTCCGCGACTCCGGCCGCCGGCACGGCGGAGCGTGCGGCCGGCTGCGTCGTCCAGGCCAAGGCGGTCGACGTCGCGACCCAGACCCGCTCCGCGGCCCAGATCAAGGTCCAGAAGCTCAAGGCCAAGGTCGTCAAGCTCAAGAAGAAGATCAAGAAGGCCAAGAAGGCGCACGCGACCAAGCGGGTCGCCAAGCTGGAGAAGAAGCTCAACAAGGTCAAGCGCAAGCTCCGCAACACCAAGGTGCTGCGCGCCAACGCCGCCAAGGCCGTCAGCGGCACCACGGCGCTCCTGGCCGCCTGCCAGGCCGGCAACACGACCCCGCTGCCGAGCGGCACGCCGGACAAGGACAACCTGCTCGACTACGTCGGCGACCTGCTCGACAGCCTCGGCCTGGGCTTCCTGCTCAAGTCGCTCGGCCTCGAGGCAGTGCTCGACCTGCTCGACAGCACCGGCCTGCTCGACCTGCTCGGTCTCGGCGACCTGCGCAACTGACGTTCGCGACCCGAACGCCACATCCAACAGCGGCCGTGCCCCTCGGGGCACGGCCGTTGTCGTAGGCTCGACCCCACTGTTCCCACGCGACCGGAGGATGCGGCATGTCCGAGACGAGCAGCCCAGCTGTCGGAGGTACGACGGCGGCCGGCCGCCCGGACGAGGTCGAGCTGCGGCTGCCCGCCGACGGCGCCTACGCCTCGGTCCTGCGCACCCTGACGGCCGGGCTCGCCGCCCGCCTCGACTTCACCATGGACGACATCGAGGACCTGCGGATCGCGGTCTCCGAGGCCGCGGCGATGGTCCTCGACGAGGCGGACCCGGGCGCCGTGCTCGACTGCAGCTTCCGGATCGGCGGCGACCAGCTGGCCCTCACCATCGGCGCGGCCGCCCAGACGCCGACCGCGCCCGACTACGAGAGCTTCGGCTGGCAGGTCCTCGCGACCCTCGCCGACGAGGCTGCCATCGATGCCGTCGCCGGTCGCTACACCGTCCGCCTGCTCGTTCGGTCGTCGCTGGCGTCATGACCACCGACCTGTCTCGGGACGGCGCCGAGAGCGGGCCGCCGACCAACGTCGAGCTGACCCGCCGGCGCAGCGCGGAGCTGTTCGTGGTGTTCCGCGACGAGCACGCCGCGCAGTCCGAGCGCGACGTCGCCCGCGAGTCCCTCGTCCATCTGCACCTGCCCCTCGTCGAGCACTGCGCCCGCCGGTTCCGCAACCGGGGCGAGCCCTACGAGGACCTGGTCCAGGTCGGCACCATCGGGCTGATCAAGTCCGTCGACCGCTTCGACACCGAGCGCGGGGTCGAGTTCTCGACGTACGCGACGCCGACGATCATCGGCGAGATCAAGCGCTACTTCCGCGACAAGGGCTGGGCGATCCGGGTGCCGCGGCGGCTCCAGGAGCTGCGGATGCAGATCAGCGCGAGCACCGCCGAGCTGACCCAGTCCCTGGGCCGCTCCCCCACACCCCGCGAGCTCGCCGAGGCGATCGGCTGCACCGTCGAGGAGATCGTCGAGGGCATGGAGTCGAGCAACGCCTACTCCACCCTGTCGCTCGACGCCACCGACGACGACTCCGACGGCGGCGCCGGCCAGAGCATGCTCGACGCCATGGGCATCGACGACGCGGGGCTCGAGCACGTCGAGATCCGCGAGTCGGTCAAGCCCCTGCTCGAGAACCTGCCGCCGCGGGAGAAGAAGATCCTCCTGCTGCGGTTCTTCAAGAACATGACCCAGTCGCAGATCGCCGAGGAGATCGGCGTCTCCCAGATGCACGTCTCCCGGCTGCTGAGCCGGACCCTCGCGCAGCTGCGCGACTCCCTCGAGGCGGAGGGCTAGAGCGGGGTCAGGGCGCGTCGTCCTCCTCCGGGCGGCCGTCGAGGGCGGCGATCGTGTCCTGGTGGATCACGGCCGCGATCACCACGAGGCCGAGGATCGCCAGGCCGACCGCTGCCAGGACCTGCTCCCGGAGGTTCCAGGCGAGGCCGAGCACGATCAGCTGGGTGATGAGCACCGGCCCCCGGGCCCACCCGTGGCGGCGCCACAGCGCCCAGGCGGCGCCGGTCAGCACCGCTCCGTACGCCGCGAAGAACACCGCCGTCGACAGGGCGACGCCCGGACGGTCCGAGGAGACGCTGGCCAGCTCCAGGACCGCCAGGATCAGGAGCACCAGGCCCTGCACCGCCGCCAGCGAGGCGGCGACGGTGAGCGGAGGCGGGTTGCCCCCCGCAGCACCGGGGGCGCCACCGGAGCCACCGGAGCTGCCGGTCGGGTGGTCGGGCGAGTCGTCGGTCGGGCCTTCGGTCACGGCCGCAGCCTAGGACGTGCCCCTGAGGGCGGTGGCCACCAGCGTCGGTGTCCAGCATCCGGTTGTGACCCAACGAACCACCCGAATTGCTTGATTCGCGGCGCAATCCTTGGAAACCTTGCCGGAGCGATCGTGAAGCCGTTCACTTTTGCGGCTTCATGCGTGCCCAGACGTTGGCACCCCCGGTAGTGAAAGAAGAGGGCATCCCCACCCATGGATTGGCGACACCGTTCCGCATGCCTCGACGAGGATCCGGAACTGTTCTTCCCGATCGGCAACACCGGCCCGGCGATCCTCCAGATCGAGGAGGCCAAGGCGGTGTGCCGACGCTGCGACGTGCGCGAGCAGTGCCTCGCGTGGGCGCTCGAGGCGGGGCAGGACCACGGTGTCTGGGGCGGCCTGAGCGAGGACGAGCGCCGCGCTCTCAAGCGCCGCAACGCCCGGGCCCGGGTCCGCACGCCGGTCTAGCCTGTTGGGCGCGAGCGCGTCGCTCGTTCCTCGCGCCGCGCTGCCGCGCGCGGTCGAGCCACGGAGGCGCCCAGCCCGCCTGGCGCCCACACAGCCGGCTCGCGGAGAGAACCTCACTCGATCGGGATGCTGAAGCCTGCCCGGGTGCCGCCGTCGGGAGCCCGGCCCAGGCTGAGATGACCGCCGAGCTCCGACTCGACGAGGGTGCGGACGATCGACAGCCCCAGGCTGGTCGCGGCGTCGAGGTCGAAGCCCTCCGGCAGCCCGCGGCCGTCGTCCTCCACGGCGACCTCGAGCACCGCTCCGTGCCGTGCGGCCCGCACCACGATCTGACCGGACCCGCCGGCGTCGTAGCCGTGCTCGGCGGCGTTCTGCATCAGCTCCATCACGACCATCGCGAGAGGTGTGGCGATCTCGGAGACGAGGACGCCGAAGCTGCCCTCCCGGCGGACGCCGACCTGGGCGGTGGTCGCGCCGACGTCGGTGACCAGCCGGGCCAGTCGGTCGGCGATGTCGTCGAACTCGACCGTCTCCTCGACCGCGTGGCTGAGCGTCTCGTGGACGATCGCGATCGATCCGACGCGGCGTACCGCCTCCTCGAGGGCGGCGGCGGCCTCGGGTACGTCGATCCGGCGGGCCTGGAGCCGGAGCAGCGCCGCCACCGTCTGCAGGTTGTTCTTCACCCGGTGGTGGATCTCGCGGATCGTGGCGTCCTTGGTGACCAACTCCCGGTCGCGGCGGCGCAGGTCGGTGACGTCGCGCAGCAGGATGATCGCACCGATGTGCTCGCCCTTCGGGCGCAGCGGGATCGCCCGCACGATCAGGGCCGTGCCCTCGCCCGGGCCGCTGGAGGCCCCGAGCTCCACGTCGCGGTGCGCCCGCCCCCCGAGGACCGCGCTCAGCGTCTCCTCGTCGGGGCGCAGCCGTGAGGGCATCAGCTCGCGGGTCAGGTCGGTGAGCCGGTGACCGGTGAGGTCGCCGGTGAGCCCGAGCTTGCGGTAGGTCGACAGCGCGTTCGGGCTGGCATAGATGACCCGACCCTCGGCGTCGACGCGGAGGAAGCCGTCACCGACCCGCGGCGAGTCGGCGTGGTCGCTGCGCTGCGCCGTCGTCGGGAAGAGCCCGGCCGCGATCATCTGCGACAGGTCGGTCGCGGCCTGGAGGTAGTTGATCTCCAGCAGGCTCGGCGTGCGCACGCCGAGCAGGTTCGTGTTGCGGCTGATGACCGCGATCACGCGGCCATCGCGCCGCACGGGGATCGCCTCGACCCGCACCGGGACGTCGTCGCGCCACTCGGGGTCGCCCTCGCGGGCGATGCGGCCGAGCTCGAAGGCGGCGTCGACCAGGACCCGGCGCCCCGCGGCTGCGAAGCTGCCGACGATGTCGTCGACGTAGGCCGTCGGCCCGGTCGTCGGCCGCATCTGGTCCCCCGCCCAGAATCCGGTGCCGTCGCTGGCCGGCAGCCAGAGCACGAGATCGGCGAAGGAGAGGTCCGCGATGACCTGCCAGTCGGCCTGGATGAGCTGGAGCCAGGCGATGTCCGCGTCGTCGAGGTCGGTGTGACGCCGGGCGATCGCGGACAGGGAGGGCACGGCGCCCAACCTATCGGCCCCGACCACTCCGGGCCGACGCCCGCGCGTCCCGACTTAGGGTGACTTCAGATCGTTTGGCAGGATAGGGGCCTGGGGGAAGAAGGCTCGGCTGCTCCGGAGGGTGTGGGTTGATGGTGTCGGTGGACTGGGCGCGCCTCCAGCAGGCCCTCCGCGACGGTGAGCGGCATCCCCCTGCCGACCACCCGATCGGCGACCTCACCGCCCAGCTGACCCAGATGCTGGGCGACCCGGACCCGCAGGTGCGCGACGGCATGGCCTACTCCTTCCTCGCGACCTGGATCGAGCACGGCACCTACGACGACCTGCTGGCCGGGCTGGGCGACGGCATGTGCGCCGGTCTCGACGCCGGCGTCGGGGAGCGCGACACCGACTCGGTCTTCCGGCGGAGCTTCTCGGTGCTGCTGCTGGCCGAGTGCATCCAGCGCGACACCCGGATCCGGCGTCTTCCTCCCAGCAAGGTGCTGCGCTGGGGCGACCGGATCGCGGCCTGGTACGTCCGGGAGCGCGACCTGCGCGGGTTCGTTCCCGGTAAGGGCTGGGCCCACGCCGCCGCCCACGGTGCCGACGCGCTGGCGGCGCTGGCCGCCTCCCGGCACTTCGGCATGACCGAGCTGACCGTCCTGCTCGACGTGATCGCCGACCGGGTCCTCAACCCCGACACGCCGCCGTTGGTCCACGGCGAGCCCGACCGGATCGCGCATGCGGTGATGGAGGTGCTGCGCCGCGACCGGGTGCCGCTGAACGTCCTGGAGCCCTGGGTGGTCCGCCTCGAGCGGGGGGCCCGGGCCAAGCCCAGCGGAGGCCGCGACCCGTACCGCGGCACCGGCAACGCCCAGGCCGTGCTGCGCGCGCTCTACCTCCAGCTGACGATCTCGCCGCGTCACCCGGCGGTCCGCCCCGACCTGCTGCTCGCCCTCGTGGCGTCGCTGCGGCGGGTGCACCCCTACTTCCTCGACGACGTCGGCTGAGGCTGAGCCTGCTGACCCGGGCACTGCGGCTGGCTAGGGTGCCGGGGTGACCACCACCGCGGACAGCACCCCCGATCCCAGCCAGCTCTCCGGCCACGCGGGAGAGATCGCCGTCGCCGTCGCCCGGGCCCACGGCGTGGAGACGATGTTCACGCTCTCGGGAGCACACGTGTTCCCGATGTACGACGGGGCGGTACGGAGTCGACAGCGGGCCAAGCAGGACGGTGGCGCGCCGGTCCGCCTCGTCGACGTGCGCCATGAGCAGACCGCCGCCTTCGCGGCCGAGGCGACGGGCAAGCTGACCCGGGTTCCCGGTCTCGCGGTGCTGACCGCCGGCCCGGGGGTCACCAACGGTGTCAGCGCCCTCGCCCAGGCCCGCTTCGCCGGCTCGCCGATGGTGGTCGTCGGCGGTCGGGCGCCGAACAACCGCTGGGGCACCGGGGCGCTGCAGGAGATCGACCATCTGCCGATCGTCAGCCCGGTGACCAAGCACGCGGCGACGCTGATGACGGCGGACGACGTGGCCGCCGGCTTCGACCGGGCGTTCACCGAGGCCCGCTCCTCGCACCGCGGGCCGACGTACGTCGACGTGCCGATGGACGAGTTCTTCAACGTCGGCTCGGGACCGGCGCCCGTGGTCGGCGACGACCGCGGCGCGGAGCCGGACGGCGACGCGATCGCCCGGATCGCGGGCCTGGTGGCCGGCGCGGAGCGACCGCTGCTCATCCTCGGCACCGACGTGTGGGCCGACCACGCCGAGGAGGCCGCCCTGCGGCTGGTCGAGGAGATGCGGCTGCCCGCGATCACCAACGGTATGGGCCGCGGCGTGGTCCCCGGCGGGCACCCGCTGCTGGTGACCAAGGCGCGCGGCGCGGCGATCAACGGGGCCGACCTGGTGGTCGTCGTCGGCACGCCGCTGGACTTCCGCCTCGGGTACGGCGTGTTCGGCGGCAAGGACGGAGCCGCGCCCGCCGCCGTCGTCCACATCGCCGACTCGCCCGGGCAGCTGTCGGGCCACGCAGCGCTCGCGGCGTCGGTCAGCGGCGACCTCACGCGCGTGCTCGACGGGCTGCTCGCGGCCCTCGCCCGCGCTCGGCAGCCCGACCGCTCGGCCTGGCTCACCCTGCTGCAGGACACCGTCGCCGCGGCCGGCGCGAAGGACGCCGAGCTGCTCGGTGCCGAGGCCGACCCGATCCACCCGGCCCGGATCTACGGCGAGCTGGTGCCCCGGCTGGCCGACGACGCCGTCGTCATCGGTGACGGCGGCGACTTCGTGTCCTTCGCGGGCAAGTTCGTGGAGCCGAAGCGACCCGGCTGTTGGCTCGACCCCGGTCCCTACGGCTGCCTCGGCGCCGGGCTGGGTGCCGCGGTGGCGGCCCGGATCGCCCGCCCCTCGTCACAGGTCGTGCTGCTGCTGGGCGACGGCGCCGCCGGCTTCTCGCTCATGGACGTGGACACGCTCGTGCGCCACGGCCTGCCGGTCGTGATGGTGATGGGCAACAACTCGGCGTGGGGGCTGGAGAAGGGGCCGATGCAGCTGCTCTACGGCTACGACGTCGCGGCCGACCTCGCCCCGCGCACGGCGTACGACCAGGTGGTCTCCGCGCTCGGTGGCGCCGGGGAGACGGTCACCGACCCGCGCCAGATCGGTCCCGCCCTCGACCGGGCGTTCGCCGCGAACGCGCCGTACCTCGTCAACGTCATCACCGACGTGGACGCCGCCTACCCGCGCAGCACGTTCGGGATCTGAGCATGGCCGACGCGACGCTGAGGTTCACGGTCACCGAGGCCGACACCGCGCTCGCGGTCGGGTCGGGCAGCCTCCCGGTGCTCGGCACACCCCGTCTCCTGGCGTGGTGCGAGGCGGCCACGTGCGCCGCCGTCGAGGCCTCGCTCGGCGCCGGCGAGACGAGCGTCGGCACCCGGGTCGAGCTGGAGCACCTGGCCGCGACCGCGGTGGCCGGGGAGGTCGAGATCACGGCTCGCCAGGTGTACGCCGACGGCCGCCTGCGCCGTTTCGCCGTCGCCGCGCGCGAGGTCGGCGCCGACGGGCGGACCGGCAAGCTGGTCGGGTCGGGCGAGGTCACCCGCGTCGTCGTCGACGCCGACCGGTTCCTGGCCCGGCTGGAGGGATGACCTCGCCGCTCGGGGGCGGTCCTCCCGGGTCGTCCACAGGCCCGGAGCACGCCCGTCGAGGGCCACACCACCGAGCTCACCGACATCAAGGAGACCCTGATCGAGGTGCTGCGCCGGCTGCCGGAGCCGCCGGCGGCCTGAGCGGCGGGCGCGCCGCCCGGATTTCGCCGCTGTAGCCGCGGCTGAGAGAATGGCTCGATTCACGACTTCAGGAGGAACCATGGGCAAGACCGGCCGCAAGCGCCGCGCGCGCCGCAAGAAGGGCGCGAACCACGGCAAGCGCCCCAACAGCTGAGCGCTCAGCGATCCGCAGAACCCCCCGACCGTCACGGTCCGGGGGTTCTGCGCTTCTCGCAGCTCAGCCCTCGGTGATCCGGACCTGGATCTGCTGGATCTGGATGCGCACCCGCTCGCGCAGCTCGGCGGGGGCGGTCTCGCCGCAGGAGCGGGCGACGACGGCCTTGACGGTGCGCTGGAGGTCGTAGCGCTCCAGACAGGGGCTGCAGGAGTCGATGTGGGCCCGGACCACGGCGCAGTCGCCGGCCTCGAGCTCGTTGTCGATCAGCCGCACGATGCGCTCGAGGAAGTCGGCGCACTCGGCGTTGCTGGGGTCGTCGGACACGTGGATGTGCTCGTGGCCGCCGCTGTCGAGGTGGTCGGTCATCACTCGCCTCCCTCGAGCGGGGCGTCGCCGCCGGAGCGGACGTAGTCGGAGAGCATGTCGCGCAGCTGGCGCCGGCCGCGGTGGAGGCGGGACATCACGGTCCCGATCGGGGTGTCCATGATCTCGGCGATCTCCTTGTAGGCGAAGCCCTCGACGTCGGCGAGGTAGACCGCGAGGCGGAACTCCTCGGGCAGCCGCTGGAGAGCGTCCTTCACCTGGCTGTCGGGGAGGTGCTCGAGCGCCTCCATCTCCGCGGACTTCAGGCCGCTGGACGTGTGCGACTCGGCCCGGGCCAGCTGCCAGTCCTCGACGTCGCCGGTGTCGCCGGCGAGCGCCTGCTGCGGCTGCCGCTGCTTCTTGCGGTAGGAGTTGATGAAGGTGTTGGTCAGGATCCGGTACAGCCAGGCCTTGAGGTTGGTGCCCGGCTTGAACTGGTGGAACGCGGAGAACGCCTTGGCGAACGTCTCCTGCACGAGGTCCTCGGCGTCGGCCGGATTGCGGGTCATCCGCATCGCGGCGCCGTAGAGCTGGTCGAGGTAGGGCAGGGCGTCGCGCTCGAAGCGGGCGGCACGCTCCTCGGGGGTCTCCGACGCGACGTCGACGAGCTCCTCGTGGGAGGTGCCGGCGTCCAGGGACGAAAGATCGGAAGTCTCGGTCATCGCGTCCCAGCCTACGGTGCCTCCCGCCGTGGGGCGCTCCAGCGTGGCGATCATGGATACCGAACGCCTCAGTGGCGCACGGCATTCCCGCCGCCGGCGCCCGCGCCGGTGACCGCGCCGGTGACCGACGCGGCGCCGGTGCCGACGACCTCGCGGACGATCCACTCGAGGGTGGACTCCACGACGATGCCCATCGCCTCGTCCTCGGTCAGCGCGCCGCGCTTGGGGACGGCGAGCCCGTGGTCCGCGCCGGGGACGACCGCCAGGTCGGTGCGTCCCGGCAGAGGGTCGGGGAACTCCTCGGGACGCCCGAACGGGTCCCGCTCCCCCTGCACGACGAGGGTCGGCACACCGGCGCCGGCCAGCTCGTCGAGCCGGGAGCGCTCGGGCCTCCCCGGCGGGTGCAGCGGGAAGGACAGCGCCAGGCAGCCCGCCGCGCCGAGTTCGGTCGCGGTCCGGCAGGCCGAGCGGGCGCCCGCGGAGCGGCCCCCGACGACCAGGGGCGTGCGGGTCCGCAGCGCCGCGGCCGCCGCCCGCAGGCCCACGTCGAGGGTGGCCGGCGCACCGGCGACCTTGCGCCCGGCACGCCGCCAGGGCTGCTCGAACCTGGCGACGCTGATGCCCTGGCCGGGCAGCTGCGCGGCGAGCGCCTCGAGGTCGCGCGCCTCGATGCCGCCGCCGGCGCCGTGGCTGACGAGCAGCAGGGCGATCGGGCGACGGGCACGACGTACGACGAGTCGCCCCTCGCCGTACTCGGTCACGACGATCCGCTCGTCCCTCACAGCAGGGTCCCCTGTCCGTCGTGGTCGTCGGGCCCGGTGTCCTCACTCGCGCCGTCGAGCGGGATGGGCTCGACCAGCTCGGGGCCGTTGTTGGCGACATTGCCCACCGCCGTCGAGACGGGGTACGCCGTGAGGCCGGTCTGCTGGGCGGGTCGCAGCTGGCGCAGCAGACCGGGCAGGTCCTCGGCGGGCGTGCGCGGGTCGAGCCACTCGTGACGGCGCTCCGGCTCGACGAGCAGCGGCATCCGGTCGTGGATGCGGCCGAGGTCGTCGGTGGCCTCGGTCGTGAGCACCGTGCAGGTCCAGCGGAACCGGTCGTCGGCGTCCTCGGGCTTGGCGGGGTCGCGCCAGATCTCGTAGAGGCCGGCCATCGCGAGGCTGGAGCCGTCGCCGGAGGTGATGAAGAACGGCTGCTTGCGCGGCTTGCCCTTCGACGTCCGCTGCTGGGTGTCGTACCACTCGAAGTAGCCGTCGGCGGGCAGGATGCAGCGCCGGGCGGCGAACGCCCGGCGGAAGGCGGGCTTCTCGGCCACCGTCTCCATCCGGGCGTTGATCATCCGGCTGCCGATGCCCGCGTCCTTGGCCCACGACGGCACCAGGCCCCAGCGCAGGGCACGCAGCTGGCGCACCGGGTCGGCGCCGTCGCGGTCCTTGGACGCCCGCTCCATGACGGCGTAGACCTCGTCGGTCGGCGCGACGTTCCACGACGGCGCGATGGCCCGCTCGAGGCGCGGGTCGAGCACCTCGAACTCCTCGGCAAGATCCTCCGGGCTCCGACTGGAGGCGTAGCGCCCGCACATGCCGCCAATGTAGATGATGGACGCGCGGAGATCGTGCGGCGAGCGGCGTCCGGCAGCTCCGGGCAGCCCGAGACCGCCGGCACGTGCCCGGGCATCGAGCATCCAGCGGTCTGCGCGGCCGGCGGCCGGGTACCGACCGGCCATGGCACTGAGCAGACTGATCGCCCGACCGCTGCTGGCGTCGTACTTCCTCGCCAACGGCGCACAGGACCTCAAGGAGGCGCCGACCCTCGCGGCCCAGGCGGCGCCGGTGACCGAGGCCGTCGCGCCGGTGGTCGACAACGCCACCCCACCGAGCGTCACCGTGCCGCGCGACCCCGTGCTGTGGGTGCGGGCCAGCGGTGCCGTCCAGGTGGTGGCCGGCCTGGCGCTCGCCACGGGGCACTTCCCGCGCCTGTCCGCCGCCCTGCTCGGCGGGACCCTGGTGCCGTCGACGGCGGCGCGCTACCGGTTCTGGGAGGCCACCGACAAGGAGCAGCGCCGCGAGCAGCTCACGCACTTCCTGAAGAACACCGCCCTGGCCGGCGGGCTGCTCATCGCGGCGCTCGACACGGCCGGGAGGCCCGGTGTGGCGTGGCGCGCGAAGCACGCCACCCACGACGCCCGCCGCGAGGCCGCGCTCGTGGGCGCGAAGGTGCGGGCCCGGGTCCACCAGGGCGTCCACTAGCGTCGCGACACTAGACTGCGGCGGGAGATGACGACTCCCGCCCCGCACGCCGACCTCTGGCCCGCGCCCACCATCACCGGGCCGCTCGACGCGACGATCACCCTCCCGGGCAGCAAGTCGCTCACCAACCGGGCGCTCGTGCTGGCCGCACTCGCCGACGGACCGTCCGTCGTACGCCGGGCACTGCGCTCGCGCGACACCCTGCTGATGGCCGGCGCGCTCACGGCGCTCGGCGCGCGTGTCGAGACCGACGGCGACGACTGGGCGGTGACGCCGCTCGACGGCGCCGTGCCGGACGGCCGGGTGGCCGTGGACTGCGGACTCGCGGGCACCGTGATGCGGTTCGTGCCGCCCGCCGCCGGCCTGGTGCGCGGCGAGATCGCGTTCGACGGCGACGCCCACATGCGCAAGCGGCCGATCGGCGAGATCCTCGCCGCGCTGCGCGGCCTCGGGATGGCGATCGACGACAGCGACGGCGCCCTGCCGTTCACGGTGCACGGCACCGGCGCGGTGGCCGGCGGCACCGTCGTGATCGACGCGTCGGCGTCCTCCCAGTTCGTCTCGGCGCTGCTGCTGGCGGGCGCGCGCTTCGACGCGGGGGTCGACGTCCGGCACGACGGACTGCCGATCCCCTCGCTCCCCCACATCGAGATGACGATCGCGATGCTGCGCGACCGCGGCGTGGTCGTCGACGACGGCGAGACCGATCGGTGGGTGGTGGCGCCGGGACCGATCGCGGCCCGCGACGAGGCGATCGAGCCCGACCTCTCCAATGCCGCGCCCTTCCTGGCCCTGGCCGCCGTCTCCGGCGGGTCGGTCACCGTGCGGGACTGGCCCCGGAGCACCACCCAGGCCGGCGACGCCCTGCGCGACCTGCTGGCGCGGATGGGCTGCACCGTCGCCCGGGTGGCCGAGGGCCTGAGGGTCAGCGGACCGCCCGACGGCTGGCGCGGACTGCGGGGCCTGGACGCCGACCTGCACGACGTCGGCGAGCTGGCGCCCGCCGTCGCGGCGCTCTGCGCTCTCGCCGGAACCCCCTCCCGGCTCACCGGCATCGCGCACATCCGCGGGCACGAGACCGACCGGCTGGCCGCGCTGGCGCGCGAGCTCGGCGCGCTCGGCGCCGACGTCGAGGAGCACGCCGACGGGCTGACGCTGCGGCCGGCGCCCCTCACCGGCGGTGTCTTCCACACCTACGCCGACCACCGGATGGCCCACGCCGCCGTGATCGTCGGTGCCGCGGTGCCGGGCGTGCTGGTCGAGAACGTCGCGACCACCAGCAAGACCTTCCCCGACTTCGCCGGATTCTGGTCCGGGCTCCTCTGATGCCCCGGTACGACGAGCACGACGTCGAGCACTACGACCGTCCGCGCCGCCGTACCCGTCCCCGCACCAAGGAGCGCCCGAGTCACGACGACGCCGTCGAGGGCCTCGTCGTCACCGTCGACCGCGGCCGGTTCACGCTCCTCATCGAGGGACGCAGCGTGCTGGCCATGAAGGCCCGGCCGCTCGGCCGCAAGGGCGTGGTCGTGGGCGACCGCGTGCGGGTGGTCGGCGACGTGTCGGGCGCCGACGGCTCGCTCGCGCGGATCGTCGAGGTCCTCGAGCGCAGCAGCACGCTGCGGCGCACGGCGGACGACGACGACCCGGTCGAGCGCGTCATCGTCGCCAACGTCACCCAGCTCGTCGTCGTCACCGCCCTCGCCGACCCCGAGCCGCGGGCACGGTGGATCGACCGGGCCCTCGTCGCGGCGTACGACGGCGGGATGTCGCCCCTGCTCTGCCTCACCAAGGCGGACCTGGAGGACCCGGAGACCCTGCTGTCGACGTACCGGTCACTGGGGGTGCCGTGGGAGGTCACCCGCCGCGCCCCCGACCGCACGATCGTCGGCCTGGACGCGCTGCACGACCGGCTGCGCGGTCAGGTCAGTGTGCTGATCGGGCACAGCGGCGTCGGGAAGTCGACGCTCGTCAACGCGCTGGTCCCCGACGCGCGCCGGGAGACCGGCCACGTGAACGCGGTGACCGGGCAGGGTCGGCACACGTCGACGTCCGCGCTGATGCTGCCGCTCGCGGACGGCGACGGCTGGATCATCGACACCCCCGGGATCCGGTCGTTCGGGCTCGCGCACGTCCAGCCCGAGCACCTCATCGAGGCGTTCCCCGACCTGGACGAGATGACCGAGGACTGCCCCCGCGGCTGCACCCATGGCGACGACGAGCCCGAGTGCGGGCTCGATGTCGCGGTCGCCGCCGGCGAGGCCGACCCGGAGCGGGTGGCCTCCTTCCGGCGGCTGCTCGCGGCCCGCTCGGTGACGGACTACTGACGCCGAGTCGGCGGTCGAGTCGGGGAGGCTGACGGCTCGACGTCAGGCTGGGCCGAACGTCGCTGCGCGCAGTCGGCGCATCCCGCGCAGCCACATGTCGGTGTCGGTGGCGCGGGCGCGGTAGTAGCCGGCGACCTCGGGGTGCGGGAGGGTGAGGAAGCGTCCGGTCCGCAGGTCCGCGACCACCGCCTCGGCGACCTGCTCGGGCGCGACGGCGGTGTCCTTGCTGAGCAGCGCCTCGACCGGCCCGGACGCCCGCAGCATCGCGGTGTCGACGCCCTGGGGACACACCGCCTGGGCGCTGATCCCACGGTCGCCGTACTCGATGTCGAGCCATTCGGCGAAGGAGACGGCCGCGTGCTTCGACACGGAGTACGGCGCGTTGCCGATCATGGTGAGCAGGCCCGCGGCGCTGGCCGTGAGCACGTAGTGCCCGCCGCCGCGCTCGAGCCAGCGCGGCACCAGCGACCGGGCGGCGCGGACGTGGGCGAGCAGGTTGACGTCGAGCACGCGGGCCCAGACGTCGTCGCCGGCCTCGGCTCCCCCGCCCCCGCCGATGCCGGCGTTGCCGCAGAAGACGTCGATCCCGTCGAGCGCCGCCCAGGCCCGCTCGACGAGCGTGGCCGGACCGTCCGGGGTGCCGAGGTCGACGGCGATCGCCGGTCCGTCGACGAGGCCGGCCACCTCGGCGGCCGCGGCGGCGTCCACGTCGTTCACCGCGACCCGCATCCCCTCGGCGGCCAGCCGCAGGGCGAGGGCACGGCCGATTCCGCGGCCGGCACCGGTCACCACCGCCGTGCGCCCGGCGAGGTCGGCGGGTCCCCGGCTCACCGCGACTCCAGGGGCGCGAGTGCGCCCGCGGCGATCTGGTCGCGCAGCCGGAACTTCTGCAGCTTGCCCATAGCGTTCGTCGGCAGGTCGGCGCTGACGTACCACGCCTTCGGCGTCTTGTGCGGCGCCAGCCGCCCGCGGACCAGATCGTGCAGGTCCGCCGCGGTCGGTGCCGCCGCGCCCGGCGCGAGCTGGACGATCGCGGCGACCGACTCGCCCCAGTCGGGATCGTCGATGCCCACGACCACCGCGTTGCCGACCGCGGGGTGCTGGAGCAGCACGTCCTCGATCTCGCGCGGGTAGATGTTCTCGCCGCCACGGATGATCATGTCCTTGAGCCGACCGGTCACCCGCACGTAGCCGCGGGCGTCCATGGTCCCGAGGTCCCCGGTGTGCAGCCACCCGTCGGCGTCGATGGTGGCGGCGGTCGCCTCGGGCATGTCGAGGTAGCCGAGCATCCGCTGGTAGCCGCGGGCACAGATCTCGCCCTCGGCACCGACAGGGAGGACCGCGCCGGTCTCGGCGTCGAGGATGGCCACCTCGACGTTCCACAGCGGACGGCCCGCCGTACCGCGGTTGTCCTCCACCGAGTCGTCAGGGCTGGTCTGGGTCACGATCGGGCTGAGCTCGGTCTGCCCGTACACCGTGCTGAACCCCACGCCGAAGGTCGCCTCGCAGGCGGCGATCAGGTCGGCCGGGACTGCGTCGCCGCCGGACATCACGACCTCCAGCGTCCCGTAGTCGCCGCTCGCCGCCGCGGGGTGCGCGAGCAGCGCCTTGAGCATCGCGGGCACCCCGGCGAGCACCTGCGCGCCGTACCTCCCGACGGCGTCGAGGAGCAGGCCCGGCTCGAACAGCTCCGCCAGCACCAGGGTGCCGCGCTGGACCAGGTTGCCGATGCCGACCAGGCCGCAGCCCGCGGTGTGGAACAGCGGCATCGCGCTGAGCCACACGGCTCCGTCGGGCGAGTCCGCCCGGGTGCGGACGTCGCCGGCGTTGGTGACCATGGCGCGGTGGGTGAGGACCGCGGCCTTCGGCGAGCCGGTCGTGCCGGAGGTGAACTGGATCTGCGTCGCCGACGCCGGGTCCACCTCCGGCAGCCGCAGACCCGCGACGTCCACGGCGCGGACGTCGGCGAGCCAGTCGGTCAGCGGTACGGCGCGCACGCCCGGGACCGCGGGCAGGACGGAGGTGACCAGCGAGGCCATGTCGGTGCCACGGAAGGACTCGGCATAGGCGACGGCCACGGCCCGTGACTGGCGCAGGGCGTACTCCAGCTCGGGTCCGCGCAGCGCCGGGTTCGTCGTCACGAGGACCATGCCGGCCAGCGCGGCGCCGTACTGCAGGACGACCCACTCGGGCAGGTTGGGAGCCCACACGGCGACGTGGTCGCCGGGCGCGAACCGCTCGAGCAGCCAGGCCGCGGCGTGCTCGGCGTCGTCGAGCAGCTCGGCATAGGTCCACGACATCGGCGCGCGCTCGGGGGCGATCGAGACCAGTGCGGTGCGCTCGGGCGCCTCGGCGGCCGCCGCTCGCAGCAGCGCCCCGACCGAGAGGTCGAGCACCGGCCGGCTCTCGTCGGCCGGGAAGTACGACGTGGCGAGCCCGGTCATCGCGCGCCCTCCCCGCGTCCCGCGAGGTCGGCGACCTCCTCGGCACTCGGCACCGGGCCGCCGCCGTCGGGGATGAACCGCCCCTGGTCGCGCCAGCGCACCGCCGCGTCGAAGCCGTGGGTCTGGGCGAAGTCCACGAACCAGCGCCCCTCGGGCGAGTGCCGCGTGATCCCGTCGAAGAGGACCGCGAGGTTCTGCGTGGTCTGCAGGCCCATGTTGTCGTAGGCCTGGTTGATCATCATCTTCTGCATCACGAGCTGGTTGATCGGCACGCCGGCCATCCGGTCCGCGAGCCGCTCGACCTCGGCGTCCAGCTCGGCGTCCGGCACGGCGTCGACGACCAGGCCCCATTCCTTGGCCTGGGCGCCGGTGATGGTGTCGCCGGTCAGCAGCATCCGCTTGGCCCGCTCCGCGCCGAGCCGGTAGACCCACATCGCGGTCGTCGGGCAGCCCCAGATCCGCGCCGGCATGTAGCCGATCCGCGCGTCCTCGGCCATCACCACGATGTCGCAGGACAGCGCGATGTCGCTGCCGCCGGCGACGGCGTACCCGCGGACCTTGGCGATGGTCGGCTTCGCCGAGCGCCAGAGGCTGAAGAAGTTGTCGGTGTTGGCCTTCATCATCCGGAAGTCCTGGATCGGGTCCCAGACCTCGGGCTGCAGGTCCTCGCCCTCCTCGGCGTACAGCTTGAGGTCGTAGCCGGCGCTGAACGCCCGGCCGGCGCCCTGGACCACGATCACCCGCACCTCGTCGTCGGCGTTCGCGGCGGCGACGGCGGCCGCGATCTCGCGACCCATCTCGGCGGTGATCGCGTTGAGCCGCTCGGGGCGGTCCAGCGTGAGATAGGCCCGGTGGTCGCGGACCTCGTAGCTGATCGTGCGGGTGGCCAGGGTCATCCGGCTGCTCTCCTTCGGCGCGTCATCGGGTGGGATGCGGAGACGTTTTCACAGTCCGTCTGGACTGTCAATGAAAGAGGTCACTACACTCCGCGGGTGGCCATGACCCGCAAGGAGCAGCGCGAGCAGACCCGACAGCGTCTGCTCGAGGGCGCGATGATGTCCCTCGTCGAGCACGGGTACGCCGGCACGACCACCCAGCGGGTCCAGGAGCACGTCGGCGTCTCCCGGGGGGCGCTCCTGCACCACTTCGGCTCCAAGGCCGAGCTCTTCGCGGCGGCGGTGCACCACATCGCCGACATGCGGATCGCGCAGATCCGCGCCGCGGCGCAGAGCGGCGACGAGCCCGTCCTGCGCGCCCTCGTCCTCGCCATCCACGACGCGATGAGCGGCCCGGCGTTCCTCGCGGCGATGGAGCTGTGGACCGCGTCGCGCACGGACCCCGAGCTCCGGGCGGCGCTGCTGCCCGCCGAGCGGCGGCTCGGTCAGGCGCTGCGCGAGGAGTTCGACCGCGCCGCCGGGATCGACGACCCCGAGCTCGCCCGGACCACCTTCGAGTCGATGCTCGCCATGCTGCGCGGACTCGAGCTCGGGCGCATCATGCGCGCCGACGAGCCGCTCGCGGTGCGCGTCATCGACCAGTGGCTGGGACGGTTCTCGCCCGGCTGACGCACCCCGGCCCGCGGATCAGCCGTCGATCCGCCAGGTCGCCTGGGCGCCGGCGTCGCCGGTGAGGAAGGCGAGGACGAGGGTGGCCACGCCGCCGAGCACGGTCAGCGCGGTGAGGGCGGCACGGACGGCGCCCGAGCGGGAGTGGAACCACGCCGCGGCGAAGGCGAGGACGGCGAACACGCTGGCCCCGATCCGCAGCCGCTCGGCCCACGTCTCGTGATCGTCGAGCCGCTCGGCGAAGGGGCCCGTGGCGGTGGCGAACCGCTCCTCACGCAGGTCCTCGCCCGACAGGAAGGCCACCCAGACGCTCAGCACCGACACCGCGGCCAGCACCACGAGCGGCCACCGCAGCCGGTCGCGCCAGCCGGGGACGCCGTACGCGACGGCGACCAGTCCGGCGAGCGGGGTGAAGACCACGGCCGCATGGACGACGAGCGGATGCAGCGGGACGCCGTTGATCTCCATGGTTGAATCCTGCACGACCGATGGTGACCGCGGCCAGAACCGGGCCGACGCGGGGTCGACGCGGGGTCGACGCGGGGCCGACCAGGGGCCGGGCCTCCGTCGGGAGCGGGACCCACGACGCGCGCGCGACGAGGGCCACTAGGGTGCCCCTGTGGCTGCCCCCGACTACACCGACGACCTGCGCCTGGCCCACCTCCTGGCCGACGACGCGGACTCGCTCACCCAGGCCCGCTTCCGCGCGCTCGACCTGCACGTCATGAGCAAGCCGGACCTCACCCCGGTGACCGACGCCGACCAGGCGGTGGAGGAGTCGATCCGCCGTACCCTGTCCAAGGCGCGCAGCCGCGACGCGGTCACCGGCGAGGAGCAGGGCACCTCCGGACACTCCCAGCGCCGCTGGATCGTCGACCCGATCGACGGGACGAAGAACTACGTCCGCGGCGTGCCCGTGTGGGCCACCTTGATCTCACTCGCCGTCGACGACGAAGTCGTGCTGGGCGTCGTGTCCGCACCCGCGCTGCAGCGCCGCTGGTGGGCCTCGGCCGGCCAGGGCGCCTGGACCGGCAAGTCGCTGATGAAGGCGACCGAGTGCCGCGTCTCCGACGTACGACGCCTGGAGGACGCGTCCTTCTCGTACTCGTCGATCAGCGGCTGGGAGGACCGCGGGCTCGGCGAGGACCTGCTCGCCCTGATGCGGCGCGTGTGGCGGACCCGGGCGTACGGCGACTTCTGGTCCTACATGCTGCTCGCGGAGGGGGCGGTGGATCTCACCGCCGAGCCCGAGCTCGAGGTCTACGACATGGCCGCGCTCGACATCATCGTGCGCGAGGCGGGCGGGCGGTTCACCTCGCTCGAGGGACGCGACGGCCCCTGGGGCGGCAACGCGGTCGCCAGCAACGGTCACCTCCACGAGGCCGCCCTGTCCTACCTCGGCAGCGTCGCGGACGACGGCGACGACCCCGACTGGCCCCGGACCGGTCCCGGCAGCGTCTCCGACCTGCGCACCCACCGCCAGCGGCCGACCGACGAGCGGGACGACTGAGAGCGACCGGCAAGAGGGCCCGCCTGCTGCGCGCCGCGCTGCACGCACGCTGGCCGAGGAGGTCTCGACCATCGACCGGCGCCGAGGCCGCTGACACCGGCGGCGCGGTTGAGTAACCTGCGTCACATGCGCATCGCTGACGTGCTCGGTTCGAAGTCGCTTCGCGACGTGGTCACCATCAGCCCCGGGGCAGGAGTGCGCGAGCTGCTCGCCACCCTCGCGGAGCACAACATCGGTGCCGTGGTGGTGAGCACCGACGGCACCGCACTGGAGGGCATCGTGTCGGAGCGTGACATCGTGCGACACCTCCACAGCGACGGCACGGTGATCAACAACGTCGTCTCGGCGATCATGACCACCGAGGTGAGCACCTGCTCCCCCGACGACGACCTCGACGACGTCCTGCAGCTGATGACCGAGCGCCGGTTCCGGCACATCCCCACGGTGGAGCACGGCCGGGTCGTCGGCATCGTCAGCATCGGCGACCTGGTCAAGCACAAGATCGACCAGCTGCAGTTCGAGCGCGACCAGCTCGACAACTACGTGCACCAGTCCTGAGCTCCGCGAGCCGCTGACGGCGCCCGGCGGCGCCCCGCGCCGGCGCAGACCGACATTCGATCTGCGCCGGGTCGGCGACGTACGGCATTCGATCCGCGCCGGGTCAGCGACGCCTGAGCACCCGCCGCAGCAGGGCGCGCGCCCGCGCGATCGGGCCGAGGTCCACCAGCCACCGCCCGACCCGTCGGGCACGGCGTGCCACCGCGGAGCGGATCCGCCCGAGAGCGGCGCGCCACGGCACCGAGGCGAGCGAGAAGCGGGCCAGGATCCGGCGCCACCACGGTGTGGCCTTGCGCATCCGCCGCAGCGCGGTGTCGACATCGGCCCAGTAGGCACGGGCCTCCTCGGCGGTGGGCTCGCCCTCGCCGTACACATGACGGTCGGCGGTGTGCGCCAGCGTGACCACACCGACGGCGTCGTCGTACCGCTCGGCGGCCGCGTACGCGCTCTCCCTCCGGGTCGCGCCCGGGGTGGGCCGCACCCCGAGATCCCGCATCCGGTCGGCCAGCTCGCGCCACGCGCCGCTGAGGCGCACGGCGGGGGCGCCGCGGCGGCGACGGCGCCGCCGGCGCAGGAACTTGTAGAGCAGCACGCCCCACAGCGGCGACAGGAGGAGCGCGATCAGCAGGACGTCGAGCACGATGCCGAGGATCGTGCCGAGCACGGCCAGCACGTCGAGGTCCTTGCGATGGCCGTCGCCCTGCTGGAGGTTGTCGCTCGCCTCCTTGGGCTCGCCCGGGACGCGGGGCGGCTGGAGCACCTGCGGCTGCGGGTCCTCGTTGGGGTCGTCGTTGGGGCGGCGCAGCTTCTTGTCCTCCGGCGGGGTCGGGTCGAGCGGCACCCACCCGGCACCCTCCAGCTTGACCTCGGCCCAGGCGGTGACGTTCTCACCGCGGACCTCCCCTCCCCCGGGCGGCACCTTGAAGCCCATGACCACCCGGATCGGCAGGCCCATCCGCTGGCCGATCAGCGCCAGCGCGGCGGCGTACTGCTCGGCGTTGCCGACCGGCGTCGCGGTCTTCGCCAGCACGGCCAGCCGGCTGGCGCCGTGCCCGGCGGGGACGTCGTCGTCGATGCCGTCGGAGTAGAAGCCGTGCTCCCGGAAGGAGTCGCGCAGGAACTGGGCGAGCTCGCCGCCCGGGCCGCCGGCGAAGCCGTCCTCCGTCTGCCAGCGCTGGACCCGGTCGACCAGCTCCTCGGGCACGATCGCCGGGGGCGGCAGCGAGACCGAGCCGTCGGCGTCGAGGAGGGACGTCTCCTCGTCGGCGAGCGGCGGCGGGGCGATCGCCTCGACCTCGAAGGTGGTGCCGCGCTCGACACCGCCGATCTGCGCGACGGTGCCGGTCTGTCGGTTGATGACCAGCTCGCCGGCGGCGTCACCGTCGGGACGGCCGTTCCTGATCGGCGTCAGGGCGAGGGTCTCCCCGACGCTCGGCACCCAGACGCCGGTGTAGTCGTTGATCGTGATGGTGCCGTGGACCGTCGCCTTCGCGTTGGCGTCCGGGTCGTTGCGCAGCCGGCGGAAGGTGCCCGAGTCGTGGGCCGAGCCCGGTCCGCCGGAGACGTTCCACACGATCCCGTCGTAGGTGTCCATGACCGCGAGCCGGACGAGCGCGCCGCTCTCGAGCCCGTCGACGGTGAACAGCGACGTGGCGGTCCGCAGCGGCTCCTTCTTGTACGCGCGGAACTTCGCCAGCGGACTGGGGTAGTCGTGCGGGTCGAACGGCGGGTCCACGTGGTCGCGCAGCACCACCCGCGTCGCGTCGGGGTCGGCTGTCGCCCCCAGCCCGATCGCGGCGCTGCCGGCGACACCGACCACGGCGAGGGTCGCGAGCACCCGGCGCCCCCACCGCTGGCGCACGTGCCGCAGCGAGCGCCAGCGCAGCCAGACCACGCCGACGAGGGCGACCACGAGCCCCCGGGTCAGGGCCGCCTCGGCAGCGATGTCACCGAAGGCCGAGGCCAGGACCAGCACCAGCCCGAGGACCAGACCGGCGAGCCCGGGCCACCGCGACCGCCACAGCAGGACGCCGGCGAGCAGCCCCCCGACCAGCGCGGTCGCGAACGGGACGATCAGCACGATGCCGTTCTCGCCGAGCGGCACGGGCAGCGTCAGCGCCTCGCGCCAGGTGTGCACCAGGCCGACCACGAGGTCGTGCAGCGAGTCGGCGGTGGGCAGCAGGCCGCCCCGGGTGCGGTCGGGGACGACCACGGCCGATCCCACCCCGAGGTACGCCGCCGCGGCGGCCAGCGCGGTCAGCCAGGGTCCCCAGCGCCACCGGGCGCCGAGGAAGGCGATCGCCACACCCAGCCCGAGCCCGACCACGACAGCGAGCAGCCACCGGTCGCCGGTGTAGGCCTCCCCCAGCGGCCAGGCGCAGAGCGTCCCGAGGCCGACCACGAGCGCCGCGTCGACGAGGACCAGCCACCACGGCGGCAGGCTGCCGCGTCCGCGGCGCCGGTCGGGAACGATCAGGACCGGGCCGCTCCGGCTCGCGGAGCGGGTCGGGGGCGCGACCGGGCCGTTCCCCGGCGGCGGCGCGGGGCGGCTCACGTCGCGCTCCCCGCGGAGTCGTCGGCCGGAGGTGCGCAGCGGCGAAGAGGCGGAGCCTCGTGGGGTGACGTCATGCGGACACCCGTCGTACGGCGACGCCGAGCTCCTCGAGGCGGCCGACCGTGGCCACGCCCAGGTCGCCCAGCCAGCGCACCGAGGGCTCGTTGCCGACCAGGCAGCGCACCGCGATCACGCGGGTGTCGACGGGCAGGAACTGCCGGGCGCGGCGCAGGTCGGTGATCGTCACGCCGGAGCCGATGCAGAGCACCATCACGCTGGCCGCCAGCTCGTCGGCGCTGAGGTAGCGGGCCACGTCGACGAGTCGGCGGGCCTGCCAGTCGTAGGTCAGGCCGGAGAGGCCGTCGAGGAACCGCTGGGCGCTGGCCGCGGGCAGCGAGGCGTGCGAGGTCACGGCGCTGAGCTGCTGACCGTCCGCGAGGGCCTGGGTGCCGAGCGAGCCGGCGACCGAGATGGCCAGCTCGAACTCGTCGTCGCTGGAGTAGTCCTCGAGCCGCGAGCTCACCATCGTGAGGAGGTGGGAGCGCCGGGTCTCCTCGAACTGGCGGACCATGAGCGTGCCGGTCTTGGCGCTCGACTTCCAGTGGATGTGGCGCCGGTCGTCGCCGGCGACGTACCCGCGCAGCGCGTGGAAGGAGACGTCGTTGTCGGAGACCTTGGGCACGGTGCGGCCCTCGAGATCGCGCACCAGGCCGGCCGCGGAGCCTTCGACGCGCAGCGTCTTCGGGTGCACGTAGAGCGTGTCCATCTCGCTGAGGTGCCGCTCACGCCGCAGCAGGCCCAGCGGGTCGGACCGCACGGCGGTGACCGGGCCGACGTCGAGGACGGCCCGGTGCGCGGTGGGGACGGCGAACAGCTCCTCGTGCTCGGCGCCCGGCGCCAGGCCGGGGAGCTCGAAGGCCGCCCGCCCGGCGCCCACCGGGAACTCCACGACGAGCGACCGCGAGCGGCGCGCGCTGGGGTTGGCGACCGTCAGGTAGCCGTTGGCGCGCTCCCCCACGATCACCCGGTCCCGCGCGAGGTCCAGCCGCGCCAGCAGCGGGAGTCGCCCGACCACGAAGAGGATCGCGATGAGCAGCACCAGGGTCAGGAAGATCCCGCCGACGAGCAGCTCACGCCAGCGCAGCAGGGGGCCCGCCACGAGCAGCGCCACCGCCATCACCGCGACCACCCAGCCCGCCGGGGTGACCGCGCCGGTGACGGGCGCCACCGCGCGCCGGAACCGCCGGGTGCGCTCCGCGACGCCGTCGCGCAGCCGACCCGCCAGCGCCTGCCGGCGCCGGGAGAGGTCGGTGAGCGTCCGGCGCGCGCCGGCCGCCCAGGAGCGGGGACCCTTCATGAACGGGCGGGCTCCAGGGGGACGGAGACACGCTCCAGGACCCGGCGGACGACCTCCTCGGTCGTCGTACCGCGGAAGTCCTCCTCGGGGTCGAGGACCATGCGGTGCGCGAGCACCGGCACCGCCAGCGTCTTGACGTCGTCGGGGACCACATAGCTGCGGCCGTACGACAGTGCCCAGGCGCGGGCCGCGCGCACGAGCGCCAGGCCGGCGCGGACGCTGGTGCCGAGCACGACCTCGGACGCCTCGCGGGTGCCCTCGGTGATGCTGGAGACGTACTCGTAGATGCCCGACTCGACGTGCACCTGCTGGGCCAGCCGGATCAGGTGCAGCACGTTGTCGCCGCTGATGATCGGGCGCAGGACGGCGGCCGCCTTGCCCTTCGGCGCGTTGGCGAGGATCTGGACGGTGTTCTCGTGGTCGGGGTAGCCGAGGGAGGTCTTGACCAGGAACCGGTCCAGCTGGGCCTCGGGCAGCCGGTAGGTGCCGGCCTGCTCGATCGGGTTCTGGGTCGCGATCACCATGAACGGCTGGTCGACCTGGTGGGTCACGCCGTCGACGGTGACCTGGCTCTCCTCCATCACCTCGAGCAGCGCCGACTGGGTCTTGGGCGAGGCGCGGTTGATCTCGTCGGCGAGGACGACATTGGAGAAGATCGGCCCGCGGTGGAACTCGAACTCCTGGCTGCGCTGGTCGAAGATCGTCACGCCCGTCACGTCGCTCGGGAGCAGGTCGGGCGTGAACTGGATCCGGTGGTGGTCGCCCTGGATGGTCTGCGCGATCGCGCGGGCCAGCGAGGTCTTGCCCGTGCCGGGGTAGTCCTCGAGCAGCAGGTGGCCCTCGGCCAGGAGCGTCACGAAGGCGAGCCGGACGACCTCGGTCTTGCCGACGATGGCCTGCTCGACGTTGGCGACCAGCTGGGCGAAGGTCTGCGAGAACCACTCGGTCTCTTCGGTGGTGAGCGACATGGTGTCCTTTGCGGTTCGTGCTGTCTCGTGGTGGTGCGTGGGTGACGGTTCGTGGGACGGTTCGTGGCGTTCGGGTCAGCGCGCCGGCGTGTTGCGGCTGATGCCCCCGGCGGTCACCGTGGCGTAGCCGCGACCGGTGACGCGGCAGTTGGTCTTGCCCCCGGCGATGAAGTTGAACGAGCCGGACTCGGTGGAGTCGAAGCTCGGGCAGTTGTCGGCGTTGACGACGCTCAGCCCGTTGAGGCTGACCCGCACGGTGTGGCCGGCGTCGATGAACCCGGCACCGGTGACCCGCACCACGCAGGACGCGTCGGCGGCGTCGCTCGAGCAGTTCAGGGTGATCCCGAGCTCGCGCTCCCGCGAGATGCCGGTGAACGTCGTGACGTCGCTGAAGCGGCGGGCGTCGTCCGGTGCGTCCGAGACGGTGCGGGCCCGGATGGTGATCGGCGTGTCCCCCTGGTCGACCCGCTGCTGGAACCGGGACTTGTCCTCCCAATGCGACCCGTCGAGGCTGTACTGCACCCCCGTGACGTTGCGGCCGTTGGCGACCCCGCGCTCGATGTCCAAGATGACGTAGTAGTACTCGCTGCTTCTGAGGTTGTCGACCTCGGGGATGCCGGGCTTGCCCCAGGTGTCGACGTTGGACACCGAGCTCGACTGACCGGGTACGGCGTCGTTGCCGTTGTAGGCGACGGCCCAGACCTTCACCTCGTGGCTGCCGTTGGTCGGGAAGGTGAAGTTCGCCCCGCCGGTGGGGGCCGCGTTCACCGTCGTCGACAGCCCGTCGTTCGACTGGACCACGTAGTGGCGGATCGCGAGGCCGCCGTCGTCGGCGGGCGGCTCCCAGGCGAGCGTCGCGGTCTTGTCGGAGGGCGAGTCGCCGATCTCGCGCAGGTTGCGCACCGGACCGGCCTTCGTCCACGGCCGCCCCGAGACGCTCGGGCTGCGGTCGCTGGTGCCCGCGTCGTTGGTCGCCGCCACGGTGAAGGTGAAGACCTCGCCCTTGCGGATGCCGTCGGCCGGGTCGAAGGTCTTGGAGGACGTGGAGGCGTCGACGACGTACTGCGACCGGGCGCAGCCGTTGCACGTGATCACGTAGCTGCTGACCGCGTTGCCGTTGCTCTGCGAGTCCGACCACTTCGACCAGTCGATCCGCACCCAGGGCTGCTGGTTGTAGGGACTGTCCTCGCTGGCCGTGAGCTGCGGCGGCGCGCCCGAGCGCATCGGGACGCCGAACGGCGCGACCGCCTTGGAGGCGCCGGAGAACTGACGGCGCGGCTCGACGTCGTTGACCGCCCGGATCTGGAAGGCGTAGGGCGTGCCGTTGGTCAGGCCGGTGACGACCATCGACGTCGCGTTGCCCGGTGCCTGCAGGGTGCGGCTGCCGCCGGCCTCCTTGATCTCGTACGCCGTGATCGGGGAGCCCTCGTTGGTGGGCGGGGTCCAGCGCAGGGTGAGCTGCCGGTCCATCCGGCTCCCGGTCGGCTTGGACTCGTTGACGATGACGGGCGGCGTCATCAGGTCGGGAGCCTTGTTGGGGATGATCTCCTCCGACGGCGGGCTCTCCTCGCCCCAGCCCTCGCTGTTGTGGGCGAGCACGGTGAAGGTGTAGGCCTTGCCCGGCGTGAGGTCGACCAGGCGGCAGGTGGTCGCCGTACAGGTCTGGCGGAAGCCCTGCGAGCCGCGGACCTCGTACTGGTCGATGACGGCGCCGTTGGCGTCGGGCTCGCGCCAGGTCAGCACCGCGGAGGAGGCCTCCACCGACGAGAGGGTCGGCCGTTGCGGCGCACCGGGCACGTCGACCACCTCGACGGTGATGCGGGCGGTGATCTGGCGCGCGCGGTCGCCCGACGCATCGGCGACCGTCACCCTGATCGTGGAGGTCCCCGTCGCCGTCGGCGTGAACGAGACGACGGAGCCGTCGGTCTCCAGCTTGGAGAGGCCGCTGCCCTCGAACCGGGCGTTGCTGGCCTTGATCGGCTCCCCGGGATAGGGGTTCACGGCATAGTCGGAGAGGTCGACCGCCATCGACTTGCCCTTGGTGGCGGGGACCGTGATCGGGGGGACCTGGAGCAGGGGCCGGTCGCTGTCGACGATCAGGGCGCTCACCGTCGCCTCCGCCTGCCCGCCGTGGCCGTCGTCGGCGATCACGTGGACGGCCAGGGTCTCGCCGTCCTTGGGGCCGCCGCCCGCCTTGATCGACAGGATGCTGCTGTCGGTGCCGACCCGGGCGTCCAGACCCTGGTCGGCGGACTTCACCGTCCACGTCATCGTGGCCAGGTCGTCGGGGTTGGCGTCGCGGGTGAGGCCGGCCAGGTCCACCTCCGCGGCGTCGCCGTCGACCGTGACGTCGACCGCGGCGTTGCGCATGACGGGGGCGACGTTGCCCGACGGCTTCACGTCGATCGGGATCGTGAGCAGCGAGGTGAGGGCGGCATCCTCCGCGGCCGTGCGGCCGTCGCTGACCTTGACCGTCACCGAGGCGGGGCCGACGTGGTTGCGCGCGGGCGTGAACTCCAGCGAGGTGGGCTCGTCGGGCACGGCCTCCACCGCTCCGTTGACGGCGGTGGCGAGGGAGTCGGGGGCGATCTGCGGCTCACGGCCCGCGCGGGTGACGACGAGGTCCGTGAGGTCGAACACCACCGGCTCCCCCGCGACCGCCTCGACGGGGATCCGGGACTCGTCGGTCGTCAGCTGCGGCGGGACGTTGTCGGTGCCGGTGACGTAGATGACGCCGAAGGTGCCGGTGGACTCCTCGTCGGCGTCGTCGAGGCTGTAGAGGACGACCTGGTCCTCGGCCTTGAGTCGGACCCGGACGGCGGACTCGCCGACCACCTCGCAGCTCCCCCGCTTCCCCGCGTCGCAGGCGGTCACCCGCAGGTCCGCCTTCGCTCCGTCGAAGTCGAGGTCGTTGTCGAGGACGGAGACCTCGACGGTGGCGCCGGGCTCCTTGCCGATGATGTCGCTCAGGTCGGCGACGTCGTCACGCGCGATCGGGGCGTAGAACGGGGCGTCCTTGCTCGCCGACACCTTGAGCACCGCGTTGTCCTCGGCGCCCGCGGCGTCCTGGATGGTGTAGCCGATGTTGGTCGCCTGCGCGCCGGTGTCCGGCGCGCTGCCGACCTCGAGCTCGATGAAGCCGTTCTTGTGCTCCGCCGGGGTCGTGCTGTTGAGCTGCTCGATGCGCAGCGGGTCGTCGTCGGGGTCGACGTCGTTGGTGAGGACGTTGTAGGAGATGGTGCGGTCGGGCTGCACGAGGACGCTGTCGTCGAGGGCGACGGGTGGCTGGTTCTCCGTCTCCTCGGGTACGACGCCGACGCGCACCTCGGCCACCCCCGTGGCGCCGTACTTGTCCTGCACCAGGATCTGGAAGAAGTCGGTGCCGGTCTTGTCCTCGAACGCCTCGTAGCGGATCCAGTCGACGCCGGTGTCGAGCACCCGGCCGAAGGACGGCGCGGTGAGGATGCTCCGGAAGGTCACCGAGTCGCCGTCGGGGTCGGCCCCGACGAGGTCGACCGAGATCACCTTGGGACGCCCGGCGATCACCCGGTCGATGATCGGCTGCGGCAGGGGCGGGTGGTTGTTCTTCGCCGAGTCGGCGACGACGTAGACGCTCACCTCGGCGGTGGCCTTGAGCCCGTCGGCGTCGCGGACGCCGTAGATGGCCGAGTAGGTGCCGGGCTCGTCGGGTGCCCGCAGTCGCAGGGTGTCGCCCGCCACCCAGATGTCGAGCCCCTGCGGGTCGAGATCGGACTGGAACAGGCGCGGCTTCCCGCCGTCGGGGTCGGAGTCGTTGGCGAGGACCGGGATGGTGGTGACCGAGCCGGCCCGGACCGTCACCTGGTCCTTGTTGGCGACCGGGTGCCGGTTCTCCTGGGTGGAGCGCCGCTGGGAGATCACGAGCTGGCCCAGCGCGGAGCTCCGGCCGTCGGACACGACGTACTCGACCGTCGCCTGCTGTCCGACGATGTCGGTGGCGGAGCTGATCACCGCGAGTCGCTTGTCGACGACCGACACCTTGACGCCCGGGATCGACGGCCGGCCGACGCGCTTGACGACGAGGACGTCGCCGTCGGGGTCGAGGTCGTTGAGCAGCAGGTCGACCTGCGCGGTGCCGCCGGGGGTGATCACGGCCTTGTCGCGTACGGCGACCGGCGGGCGGTTGTCCTTGGGCGGCGACTCGATGTCGAGCCGGATGAAGGACGACTCGGTCGCCGAGGAGTTGTAGGCGGTGTACTCCAGGTAGTAGCTCTTCGCCTTGGTGGCGAAGAACGTGAAGGTGCCCGACTCCAGGTCCTTGGAGATCTTGGTGCCCGCGTCGTCACCGTCGACCCGCACGCTCTTGAGCGTGAGGTCGGTGCCCTCGGGGTTGCGGTCGTTGGTGAGCGGCTGGACCACGACCTGCGTGCCCGCGACGCCCGAGGTGAGGTCAGGGATCAGCTCGGGGGGCGCGGTGTCGCCCAGGATGTCGACGGGGAGCTTGCCGACGAAGCTGTCGACACCGTCGTCGATGGTGTACTCGATCTCGCTGACCGGCGAGCCCGCACCCGTGTCGGAGAAGGTGATCGTGCCGTCGGGCCGGAACTCGACCTCACCGCCGGGCGCCGTGGCGTCGCTCAGGGTGAGGTCGTCGCCGTCCATGTCGTAGAAGTCGGCGAGCAGGTAGTAGCTGGCGGAGGCGCCCTTGGCGACCTTCAGCCGCGGGTCACGGTCGTCCATCCGCTGGGGACGGCTGTTGTTGTCGGCGTCGGTGCGGATCTGCAGGCGGACCTCGGCGCGGACCTCCTCGTTCACCCGGCCGTCGGTGACGTAGTAGTAGAACGTCGACAGGCCCGTGGCGTCGGCGGGGACCGCGACCTGGAGCTGGGTGCCGCCGCCGACGATCCTGACCTCGAGCTCCGGACCGCTCACGTGCTGGGTCTTGACGATGCTGATGATGTCGCCGTCGGGATCGTGGTCGTTGAGGGCGACGACGGGCAGCACCGTCGAGCGACCGGGGCGCGCGCCGAGGTCGTCGTCCTGCGGCACCGGCGGGCGGTTCTCCTGGTCGGGAACCTCCTCGGTCGTCTCCTTGAGCTTCGACTTGTTCTGGTTCTGCGGGTCGACGGCGGGCCAGTTGTCGATCTTGGCCTTGCCGGGGTCCTGGACCAGCCAGCTGTCGCCGGTGCGGGTGTCGTTGAGGACGACGACGTCGCGGTTGACGCGGAACCGGAGCTCGGCCCCCTCCTGCATCCCGGGGATCGGCGAGGTGTCGTCGTCGGCGGTGCCGGGACAGTCGCGCAGGTAGTTGTGCGGGGACTGCGGGTCGGACCAGGCGGCGTACACGCAGCCCGTCGCCATCTGGACGGGCGCGGCGGGCGACCCGGACACCTCCCCCCGACCCGCGTCCTCGAGGTCTCCGCCGTCGACGGACGTGACCAGGAGACCCTCCACCGTCGCGACGTAGATCTCGTCGCTCCCCGCCGACGGCTGCTGCAGCCGGAGCCGCGACGGGTCGGAGGTCTCGACGACCACCGGGTCGGCGCCCGGCCGGCTCAGCTCGAGGCTGTTGCGGTTGTAGAGCACGGGCGTGGTGCCGACGACGGTCATCTCGACCATCGCGGGGTCGGTGCCGACGTCCTCACCGAGCTCGAGCTCGTCGCCCGGGACGGCGACACCGGTCTCGTCGATGCCCACGGTCGTGACCTTGCCGTCGCGCCCGAGCACGTACGCACGGCCGTCGGTGCCGACCGCGGCCTGCAGGGCGCCCTTCAGGTCGGGAGGGGTGCTCTTCACCGAGAAGCCGCGGAAGCGCTCGGCCGTGCGGACCCAGGCCTTGCCCGACACGGGGTCGACGACGGCGAAGGTCGAGCCGCCGTTGGCGACGACCGCGCCGGTCGGCAGGCTGGTCGGGTCGAGCGCGGCGGCTCGCGGGATGTCGACCTGCTTGACCGCACGCTCAGCGGAGGCGTCGTCGACGTACAGGCTCGTCGCGCGCTGGAAGATGTCGAAGTCGACGCTGCCGGAGTCGACCCCCAGGTCGAGCTCCTTGATCTGCGGGTTCAACCGCGCGACGAGGCCCAGGTCGCGGTTGGTGACCCACACGCCGCCGTCGTTGAGCTCCACCTCGGTGAACGGCTTGCCGTCGTGCTGGTAGGCCAGCACCACCAGCACGCCCAGACCGACGGCGAGCGCCGTCGCGGACGCCGTCCTGCGCCACCTGCGGAACGTGCTCATCAGCCCACCGCGCAGATCTGGTCGGAGGGAGCGGACGGCGGGCTGCCCGCCCGGGACAGCACCACCTGGATGCACACCGTCGCGCCGCGCTCGACCCGGAGCGTCTTGCTGGTGGCGTCGGTGTACTCCGGCTCGGTCTGCTGGGCCCCGTCGCCGGTCAGCAGGACCTTGAACTCGTCGCCGTCACGCGGATCCTCCTGGGTCCAGGTGAAGGTGACCCGACCGCCCTTGTCGGACTTCGAGACGACCGGTGCCGGCGGCACGTCGATCAGCTCGACCGGGTCCGGCGGATCCTCGCCCCGCAGCGGGCCCTCCTTCGAGCCGTCGTCGCCGGCGGCTCCGGCCACGAGGGCGTATCCCACGGCACCGACCAGCGCGGCCGCGACCACGCCGATGCCGATCCGGGCCGCGACGCCGCGGCGGCGCTCCTCGGAGCGCTGCGGGGCGGGACGGCGCGGTCCGCGGCGACCCGCCGAGCCGCCGGTCGCGCCGCGGCCACCGGTGCTCCCGGGCCCGCCGGTGCCGTGACCGGACAGGTGCTCGCCCTGCTCGGGACCGAGCTGACCCGGTCGCTCCTGGACCGCGGCCGGGATGATGACCGAGACCGGGCGCACCAGCGTGCGCGCGTCGTTGGGATGCTCGGCCCCCAGGGCCGACGGCGAGGCGTCCATGACCTCGAGCCGGGTCGGGGACTGGCGCAGCTCGATCTGGACGTCCTGGAGCTGCCGGCCGAGCACCATCGCGGACACCGGGCGCTTGTCGATCTCCACCGACATCGACCGCCGCAGGACGTCGACCAGCGAGGCGGGGACGTCCGGTCGCCGCAGCGGGGTGAGCTGGCCCCGCTCGATCCGGGTCATCAGGCTGGCGTTGTCGTTGGGCGCGTCGCGCCGCTCGAAGGGCGGGTGGCCGATGAGCAGCGAGTAGAGGGTCGCCGCGAGCGAGTAGACGTCGCTGCGCACGTCGTGGCTGTCGGCGCTCAACGACTCCGGGGGCGACCACGGGATCGACAGGCCCTGCGCGCCCGCGCCCGTCTCCCCCACCACCGAGGCGATGCCGAAGTCGGTGAGGAGCGGGACGCCGAAGGTGCTGGTCAGGATGTTGTGCGGCTTGATGTCGCGGTGCAGGATCCCCGCCCGGTGCGCCGTCTCGACGGCGCTGGCGATCTTCACGCCGATGTCGAGCACCTCGCCGACCGACAGCGGCTGGGTCCGGTAGCGCTGGGCCACGTGCGGGGGCGGGCAGTACTCCATCACCAGGAATGCGCGGCCGTCGGAGCTCACCCCGGCCTGGTAGATGGGCACGATGGAGGGGTGGTTGGACAGCTGGGCCATCACGTTGGCCTCGGCCCGGAACAGCTCGATGGACGCGGCGTCGCTGCCGCTGCGCAGGACCTTGATCGCGACCTGCCGGGTGGGCAGCTCCTGCTGGTAGCGGAAGACGTCGGCGAAGCCGCCCTCGCCGACGAGGTCGACGAAGGCGAAACCGGGGATCTGCGGGGCGTGCATCGTCATCTCAGGCGTCCTCCGGTGCGTGCACCACCGTCGCCGTCAGCCCCTTGGAGAGCGTCAGGACGTCGCCGATCGCGACCTCCGTCGCGACGCCCCGGTCCAGCGGCACCGGCACCCGGCCCTGGCGGGCCAGGAGGGTGCCGTTCGTCGAGCGGTCGGTCACGGTGACCCGGGTGCCCTCCGCGGCGACCTCCAGGTGCGTGCTGGAGACGTACGGGTCGTCCAGCGTGACCAGCGCGGGCAGGTTCTGGCTGCCGCCCACCTGCTGGATGCGCGGGCTGCGACCGATGAGCACCCGGCGTCGTACGGGGACCGTGCGGCCGGTCGAGAGCGCCAGCGCGACGACCGGCCGCTCGGGCAGCACGGGCGGCGGCGGGGCCGGCTGGGCGGCCGAGGCGGCGCGCAGCGCCTGCAGCTGCGCGGGGGTGATGGTGCGACCGTCGTGCTCCGCGGTCTCGACCACGGGGCCGCCGGCCGGTGGAGACCAGCTCGGTGGCGGGGTCGACGGTGCCGGGGTCGACGGCGGGGTCGACGGCGGGGTCGAGGGCGGGGGCGCCGGCGGCGCCGGGTTCGAGGGCGCGGCGGTGACGGGCGCGGAGGTCGGCGCGGGTGGACCTGGTGGGGCCGGCGGGGTGGGGCGGCTGCCGCGGACGACGGTGTACTCCGATGCGGGGTACGCCGCGGGCTGGGCCGTCGGCGTGACCGGGGCGACCGGCGGCGAGGCCGCCGACGGGGTGGCCGGGCTCGGCGGCGCCGCGGCCGGGCTCGCGGGTGCGCTGGTGGGGCGCACGGCGGGACGCCAGGTCACCCCGGCGCTGCGCACCACGCCGGTGGTGAGCGGCAGCGCGGGTCCGGTCGGCGGCGCACCGAGCGGGGCGATCTCGACGACCGCGCCGGGACCCAGGGTCGCGGAGGCCTCGGTCCACATCGTGGCGTCGCGACCGTCGACCGCGAACCCGTCGACGCGGACGACGAGCCCGCCGCGGATGAGGATCCGGGCCTCGGCGCCGTCGACCCGGACGGCCGCGAACTCGGGGAGGGCACGCAGGTCGCCGCGCGAGAGCACCTCGACGATCGTGGGCGCCTCGAGGTCGCGGTCGAGCAGCGTCACGACCTCGGCGATCCGGTCGGGCGTGGTGACCACGACGCCCTCGGTGGCGACGAGGGTCGCGAGCTCTCCGGCGTGGTAGGTCGAGGTGGTCGGGACGCGGCTCATCCGACCCCCCGCGGGCAGGGCTCGGTGTTCTCCGAGGCCGGCGCCGACGCCCCTTCGGCGACGACGTCCACGAGCACCACCGTGACGTTGTCGTGACCGCCCGCGGCCACCGCGGCGTCGACGAGGGTGTGCACGGTGAGGTCGGGCGACCTGCCCTCGGAGAGGATGTGCAGGATCGCGGTGTCCGACAGCTCCGAGGTCAGGCCGTCGGAGCACAGCAGCAGCCGTGAGCCGGGCTCGGCCGGCACCAGCGCGAAGTCGGCCTCCGAGCGGGTCAGCGCGCCGATCGCGCGGGTGATCACGTGCCGCTCGGGGTGACCGAGCGCCTGGTCGCGGGTGAGGCGCCCGGCGTCGATCAGCTCCTGCACCACCGAGTGGTCGGTGGAGATCTGCTCGAGGACGCCGTCGGCGTACGTGTAGGCCCGCGAGTCGCCGATGTTGGCGAGCAGCCAGTAGCCGTGACCGTCCTCCAGGACGTAGGCCGCCGTCACCAGCGTCGAACCCGGCGCGGAGCTGAACTCCGCGGCCAGCGACGCGACCCGGTGCTGCGCGGTGGCGATCGCCGCCTCGACGTCCGCTGGCTGCACCTCGTGGAGCGTGGCCAGCGACTCGAACGACTCGACGACCAGCCGGCTCGCGACGTCGCCCCGGGCGTAGCCGCCCATGCCGTCGGCGACGAGGAACACCGGCGGCGCGACCAGCGAGGAGTCCTCGTTGACGCTGCGGACCCGTCCGGGGTGGGTGCCCGCCGCATGCACCAGGCGGGTCGCGCGCCCCGGCGACGACCAGGACTCGGCACCCGTCACACTGACCCGCACCGCTCGAACCCCCGAGACCGTCCCATGCCCCATCCACCCACCGGCTGGGACGCTGGAGGGCAGCCTAACCCGCCGCGGGGCGTCGTAACCCCATCGCCGGGACACTCGTGATCGGCCCGGGGAGCACACCGCGGGAGGCGGCCCGGACCCCCCGTTAGGCTGACGGGATGAGCGAGAAGCCCGAGATCGACTTCGTCGACCCCACCCCGCCCACCGACCTCGTCATCACCGACCTCACCGTCGGCGACGGCGCGGAGGCGACCGCCGGCAGCACCGTGTCGGTCCACTACGTCGGCGTGGCCCTGTCCAGCGGCGAGGAGTTCGACGCGTCCTACAACCGGGGCACGCCCCTCCAGTTCCGCCTCGGCGTGGGCCAGGTCATCCAGGGCTGGGACACCGGCGTGCAGGGGATGAAGGTCGGCGGTCGCCGCCAGCTCGTCATCCCGCCGCACCTCGGGTACGGCGACCGCGGCGCCGGCGGCGTCATCAAGCCCGGCGAGTCCCTGATCTTCGTCGTCGACCTGCTCGAGGTGAAGTGATCTGACCTCCGCCGAGGCGGGTCTTGCCGCCGAGTGAACGGAGGTACTGTCGGCCTCGACCGCGTGGCCGGCAGCGCGGCGCCCGCGCGCAGCGCATCGAGGGCAAGGGCGGGCCCGAAGGGTCCGTCCGCCGCCCTCGATCGGCGACGCGCTCGGCCCTTGACTACCAGGGCAGGTTGTCCGGGACGTCCTCGTCGGACACCCGGGCGGCCTGACCCTGCAGCTCCACCACGTCACCGAGGACCAGCTGGCGGCCCCGGCGGGTCTCGACCTCGCCGTTGACCCGGACCAGGCCGTCGGCGATCACCGGCTTCGCCTCGGCACCGGACTCGACCAGGTTGGCGAGCTTGAGGAACTGGCCGAGCCGGATCGACTCGTCGCGGATCGGGACGTCCATCGGCTCACCCACCCGCTGAGGATAGTCCCTGCTCAAAAGCACCGAATCGCGTGGGAATCCGGTGCTTTTGAGCAGGGACTATCGCAGCGGTCAGTGCAGCATCACCGAGATCGTGTGGATGAGCACGCCGACCAGGCCGCCGACGATGGTGCCGTTGATCCGGATGAACTGCAGGTCGCGGCCGACGTGGAGCTCGATGCGGCGTGCGGCCTCCTTGCCGTCCCAGCGCTCGATGGTGTGGGTGATGACGGCGGTGAGCTCGGCGCCGTACCGGTCGACGGCGAAGACCGCGGCATCGGCGGCGAGGCCGTCGAGGCGCTCCCGGAGGGCGGCATCGGAGCGGAGGCGGGCGGACGCGCCCTCGATCTCGACCAGCAGCCGGCGGCGTACGGCGCCGTGGGGGTCGCCGAGCGAGGGCAGCAGCGCCTTGCGCAGCGCCTGCCACAGCGAGATCGCGCTGGCGATGACGGCGGGATGGTCGAGCACGCGGTCCTTGAGCCGTTCGGCGCGCTCCTGGGTGGCCGGGTTGGTGAGCAGGTCCTCGGCCAGCTGGTCGAGCATCGAGTCGAGTGCCCGCCGCGCCCGGTGCTCGGGGTTCTCCCGGATCTCGGAGAGCCAGCGCACCATCTCCAGGTGGAGCCGGTTGATGACGTAGGTGTTGACCGAGTCCGGCGCCCACCAGGGCGCGCGCTCCCCCAGGACCTCGTGGACGGTGTCGGGGTTGGCGACCAGCCAGCCGTGCATCTCCTCGAGCATGAGGTCGACCAGGCCGTGGTGCAGGTCGTCGCGGATCGCCTCGGCGAGCAGCCCGCCGAGCAGTGGCGCGATCGGCTCCTCGCGGAACCGGGGCACGAGCGCCTCGGTCACCAGCGCCTCGATGTGGTCGTCGCGGACCTTGCCGAGCGCGAGCGCGGCGAGCTCGGACCCCTCGGTCACCACGCGCTCGGCGTTGGCGGGGACGGCGAGCCAGTCCGCGACCCGCCGGGAGATCTGCACGCCCAGGACCCGCTCGCGGATGATGTCCTCCTGGAGGAAGTTCTCCCCCACGAACTGCTCGAGTCCCTTGCCGAGGTCGTCCTTGCGCTTGGGCACCAGCGCGGTGTGCGGGATCGGCAGCCCGAGCGGATGCTTGAACAGCGCGGTCACGGCGAACCAGTCGGCAATCGCGCCCACCATGGACGCCTCCGCGCCGGCGTTGACGAACCCCCAGGCACCGTCCTCACCGAGGGTGGCGACGTAGACCGCGGCGGCGAGCAGGAGCAGGGACACCGCGACGGTGCGCATCCGGCGCAGGGCGGCGCGCCGCACGGCATCGGCCGTCGGGTCGGAGGGGATGAGCGGGCCGGACACGCGCCCATCCTTGCCTACCGAGCCGCGCGCCGCTCCTCGCCGGCGGACACGACGCGGCCCCGGGGCGCTGGCCCCGGGGCCGCCACGAGGCCGGGCGGAACCCCCCAGTCACCGCGACACCTCGTCCATCCGATCAACGATCCGGTCCCGGAGAGGTTCCGGAGCCGTCCACGACGCCCTCCGCGCGCGGCAGGCGCGGCCTACGCCCGCCGCCGCGGCACGAGGGCGGCGAGCAGGACGCCCAGGAACGCGGCCGCCGCGCCCACGCCGAAGCACACCGCGAAGGCGTCCTCGGTCGGCAGCGCGTAGCCGCCGACGTCGATGGTCGAGGCGGTCAGGATCGCCGCCATGACGGCGGCGGAGGCGCTGGTCCCGATCGAGCGCATCAGCCCGTTGACGCCGACCGCCGAGCCGGCCTCCGCCAACGGCACCGACTCCAGGATGAGGGTGGGCATGGCGGCGTACCCGATGCCGACGCCGGCCGAGGTGATGCAGCTGGCGACCATGAGCTGCCAGGGAGCGTCGGTGAGGAAGAGCGCGAAGACGTAGCCGAGGCCGAGGACGGCACCCCCGACCATCAGCGTCACCCGGGCGCCGACGACCCGGATGAGCCGGCCCGAGACCGGCGAGAAGACCATCATCACCAGCCCGCCCGGCGCCATCCACAGTCCGGTCTCGAGCAGGGTCTG
This sequence comes from Nocardioides segetis, assembly GCF_051390595.1. Classification (NCBI taxonomy): domain Bacteria; kingdom Bacillati; phylum Actinomycetota; class Actinomycetes; order Propionibacteriales; family Nocardioidaceae; genus Nocardioides; species Nocardioides segetis. The sequence continues at coordinate 358,466 of NZ_JBNINR010000002.1, forward strand.
CCCGAGGCCGTAGCCGGTCGCGGCGGGCGACTGCAGCAGGCGGGGTACGACGATCGCCTGGGCCATCATGCCGAAGCCGATGGCGATCGCCGCGACGTTGGTGAGCAGGACCGGGCGGCGCGCCGAGACCCTCAGGTCGCACAGCGGGTCGGCGACGCGCAGCTCGTAGCTGCCCCAGGCGAGGAGCACGAGCACGCCCGCGATCAGCAGTCCGAGGGTGCGGCCGTGGGCCCAGCCCCACTCGTTGCCCTTGGAGACGGCGACCAGCACGGCGACCAGGCCGACGGCCAGGCCCGCGGCGCCGACCGCGTCGAAGCGCCCGGGCGTGGCGTCGCGCACGTGCGGGACCAGCACCACGACGGCCGCGGCGACGACGGCGGCGAGCCCGGTCGAGACCCAGAAGAGCGTGTGCCAGCTGAAGTCCTCGACGATCCACGCCGAGAGCGGCAGGCCGATCGCGCCACCGACGCCGAGGGTCGCGCTCATCGCGGCCATCGCGGTCGGGGTGACCCGCGGCGGGGTGACCTCGCGCAGCAGGGCGATGCCGACGGGGATGAAGCCCATCGCGAAGCCCTGGAGCAGGCGCCCGGCGAGCATCGGGACCAGGGTGCTGCTGAGCGCGCAGACGAGCGAGCCGAGCACCAGCAGCAGCGCGCTGACGACGAGGACCCGCTGCTTGCCGTAGAGGTCGCCGAGCCGACCGGAGATGGGCATCGCGACCGCGCCGGCGACCAGGGTTGCCGTGACCACCCAGGAGGCGTTGGCCTCGGAGGTGTGGAGCAGCCGGCCGAGCTCCCCCTGGATCGGGATGACCATGGTCTGGGTGAGGGAGGCGACGAGGCCGCCGAGGCACAGGACGGCCACGGTGAGGAGGGGCGAGCCGGGCGTGCCCGCACCCGAGGTGCCGGTGACGCCGGTGGCCGGCGCGGAGGAGGACGCTGTCACGACCGCTGAGTCAACGGCGTTGACGTCCCTGTGTCAACACCGTTGACCGAGCACGGCCATGCCCTACGGTTGCGGTGTGACGCACCCCTCCCCCGGCGCGAGCCGGCTCCGGCCGGCGGGCCTGGCGACCCGCTCCGCGATCGAGGGCGCCGCGCGGACGCTGTTCGCCGAACGCGGCTTCGACGGAGCGTCCGTGCGTGGCATCGCCGCGGAGGCGGGGGTCGACCCCGCTCTGGTCATCCGCCACTTCGGGTCCAAGGAGGCCCTGTTCCTGCGCACCGTCGACACCTCCCTCGGCATCGGCTCGGTCCTCGACGGGCCGCTGGAGAGCGTCGGGCGGCGCCTGGTGGCCTACTTCCTGGATCCCGCGCGGTCCGTGGTCCGCCAGCGCTACGTCGCGCTGGCCCAGGCCGCGCACCACGACCAGGTGCGCGAGGAGATGAACCGGCACACGGCCGAGACCTACGTCGCTCCCCTGGCCCCGCGCCTGGCCGGGCCGGACCCGGAGCTGCGGGTGGCGCTGGCCGTCGCCCAGCTCGCCGGCCTGCTCGACCTGCTCCTCCTGCAGCGGGACCCGATCCTCACCGCGGCCGACCCCGAGGTGGTGATCGCGACCTACGGCGACGCGATCCAGCGGCTGCTCACCCCGACCGACCCCGAGGAGGTCTGATGCGCGGCGCCCGCGGCTGGCACACCCTGACCGCGGCAGTCACGATCGCCGCGCTCGTCCTGCAACTCGTCCTGGTGCTCCAGGGCGGCCGGGTGCTCGACGAGGCCGAGCCGCCCGGCGTCGGGCTGCGGCTGTCCCGGTTCGTCGCGTACTTCACCATCCAGAGCAACCTCCTGGTGGCCGTCGCGACCACCCTGCTGGCCCGTGACCCGCTCCGCGACGGCCCGGCCTTCCGGGCGCTGCGTCTGGCGGCGACGGTCGGCATCACCGTGACCGGGCTGGTCCACTTCCTGCTGCTCCGTCCCCTGCTCGACCTGCACGGCGCCGACTGGCTCGCCGACAAGATGCTCCACATGGCGGTGCCGCTCGTCGCCGTCGTCGGCTGGTTCGCCTTCGGCCCGCGCCCGCGCGTCAACGGCCGCGCGACCGCGGTCGCGTTCGGCTGGCCCGTGGCCTGGCTCGCCGTGACCCTCGCCGTGGCGGCGGCGACCCGGTGGGTGCCCTATCCCTTCCTCGACTTCCGCGAGGAGGGCTGGGGCGCGGTGGTCGTGGTCTGCGTCGCGATCACCGCGCTGTTCACCGCGCTCCTCGCGGGCTTCCGGTACGCCGACCGCCGGCTCGCGCCCTCCGGCACTCCCGTGGCCGCGGATCCGCTGCCGGGCCCGGCGGAGCGGTAGCCCGCGGCCGCCAGCTTCGCCGGGGCCCGCAGGATGTCGACGCGGGTGGCCCGGTCGCCGGCGACGGTGAGCACGATCAGCGAGGTCAGCACGCCGCTCTCGCGCAGCCCGATCGCGGGCGCGCCGTTGACGCCGAGCAGCTCGATCTCGACCTGGCCGGCGTACTTGGCCACGAGGCCGGCGAGGAAGCGCGCCGACCGCTCGGCCCCGTGCACCGGGCGACGGGCCGCGCTGACCGCGCCACCGCCGTCGGAGGTGACGACGACCTCGGGGTCGAGGGTGGCGACGAGGGCGTCGAGGTCGCCGCCGGCCGCGGCCGCGAGGAAGCGCCCGAGGACCGCCTCGTGCGCACTCCGGTCGACCTCGAACCGGGCGGGCTGGGTGGCGAGGTGGGCGCGGGCACGGGAGGCGAGCTGGCGCACGGCGGCCGGGGTGCGGCCGACGACGGCGGCGACCTCGGCGAAGCCCATGCCGAAGACGTCGTGCAGCACCCAGGCGGTCCGCTCGGCCGGCGAGAGCGACTCGAGGACGACGGCGAGGGCGTAGCTGACGGTCTCGTCGAGCGTGACCCGGTCCGCCGGGTCCGGCGCGAGGTCGACATAGGGCTCGGGCAGCCACGGTCCGACGTATTCCTCGCGGCGCACCCGCGCCGAGCGCAGCACGTCGGTGGCGGCGCGCGCGGCCGCGACCGTCAGCCAGCCGGTGAGGTCGCGGACCGGTTCGCGGGCGTCGGCCTCGACCAGCCGGGGCCAGCAGTCGGCGACGACGTCCTCGGCCTCGGCGCGACTGCCGAGGATGGCGTAGGCGACGCGCACCAGGCGGGGGCGGAGCGCGTCGTACTCCTCGGCGAGGCCCTCCCGGACGTCAGGCACCGGCGAGCCACTCCTCGAAGGTCTGCCGACCCAGCGTCGCGCCCTCGCCCGGCAGCAGGCCGCCCGCGGCGGCCTGGCGTCCGGCGCGGCCCGCCATGGGCACCGGGACGAGGAGTCGTCGTGATCCGCGGGCGCGGAGCACCCGGCGCACCATGTCGTCCATCGCCTCCGGTCGCGGTCCGGCGAGGTCGGGCAGCAGCCCGGCCGGCCGGTCGACGGCGGCCGCGACGAGCTCGACGGCGACCTCGCGGGCGGCGATCGGCTGGGTGCGCATCCGGAGCCCGAGCGCGATCGGTCGCGGGCTGCGGTCGATGACCTGCCCGGCGAACTCGTGGAACTGGGTCGCGCGCAGCACGGTCCAGGGCAGCGGCCCGGCCGCGACCAGGTCCTCCTGGCGGCGCTTGCCGAGGTAGTAGGGCAGGTCGACCCGGTCACAGCCGACGATCGACAGGGCGACGTGGTGGCGCACCCCGGCGGCGGCGCCCGCGGCGAGCAGGTGCCCGGTCGCCGCCTCGAAGAAGGCGACGGACCGCTTCGCGCTCATCGTCTCGACGTTGCTCGTGTCGATCACGGCGTCGACGCCGTCGAGCGCCGCCGCCAGGCCGGCACCCGTCGTCAGGTCCACGCCCCGCGACCGGGCGATCACGACGGGAGTCGCGCCCGTGCGTCGTACCTCCTCGACGACCATCGCGCCGACCAGTCCCGTGCCGCCCGCGACGGCGATCCTCATCTCCATGCCAGGAGGACGAGACGGATCGGCGGATTGTGACATCAGTCCCCGCGGGCCTCCAGCGCCGCCGTGAGCAGCGCGACCAGGGCCTCGGTCTGCAGGTCGATCGCACCGCCCTCGACCTCCTCGCCGGCACCGTCGAGGGCGCGGGCGGCGAGCCCCGCCTTCTTGTCGATCAGCTCGGCGATCCGGGTGTCGAGGGTCTGGGTGGCGATGACCCGCCAGGCGGTGACCGGCTCGGCCTGGCCGATCCGGTGCACCCGGTCGATGGCCTGGGTCTGCTCGGCATCGGTCCAGGAGAGCTCGGCGAGCACCAGGTTGGACGCCACCTGCAGGTTGAGACCGACGCCGGCCGCGGTGAGCGAGCAGACGGCAACCTGGACCTCGGGGTCGTTGACGAACGCGTCGATCTCCTTCTGCCGCGTCGTCGAGCTCTGGTCGCCGCGCACCGAGCTGTACTTGATGCCGCGCTCGGCGAAGGTCCGCTCCGCGGTGTCCATGACGTCGACGTGCTTGGCGAAGAACACGACCTTGCCGACGTTGCGGGCCAGCTGAGCCGTGTAGTCGGCGGCGAGGCCGGCCTTGGCCTGGCCGATGCGCCGCATCATCGTGAAGACGTTCTCGCCGGTCTTGGTCGAGTTGTCCTCGCGCTCCCACCCGGCCACCTGGCGGACCAGGCGGTGGTCGATGCCCTCGACCTCGGCGCCGGTACGCCGGGTCGCGATCGCGGCGTCGTAGCGCTCCACCATCCGGCGGGCCAGCTCCTGCTCTGCCTTGCGGATGGAGCGGCCGGTCTCGCCCTCGAGCTCGACGGGGATGTCGGCGACCCGACGCGCCGGGATGTCGGCGGCGACGTCGATCTTGCGGCGGCGCACGATGCCCTGCTCGATGACGGCACGGCGGGCGGCCGGGTAGAACGCGGGGTCGGCCGGCGTCAGCCCGGTCTCCTCCAGCATCTCCATCAGCGCGCCGCGGGGCACCACCTCGTCGATCCAGCCGAGGAACTGCCAGATGGCACGGAAGTCCTCGATGTCGTTGATGAGCGGGGTGCCCGTGAGGGCCATCATCAGCGGCCGCGCGATGCGCGCGCGGATCCGTCCGGCGATCTCCAGCACGTTCTGCGAGCGCTGCGAGGTCTTGTTCTTGATGTAGTGCGCCTCGTCGACGATCATCCCGCGGAAGCCGTGGGTGCCGAGCCAGCCGACGTGACGGTCGAGGATCTCGTAGTTGACGACGAACACGTCGGCGTAGCCGTCCGCGTCGTCACCGTCGCCGTGCAGCACGGTGGCGCGGCGGTTCGGCGTCCAGATCTCGACCTCGCGGGCCCAGTTCGTCTTGACGACGTTGGGCACGACGGCGAGCAGCGGGAACGCGCCCGCCGCCTCCGCGGCGAGCAGCGCCTGGGCGGTCTTGCCGAGGCCGGGCTCGTCGGCGAGCAAGTAGGTCCGGTGCCCCTCGGCGGCCGAGGCGATGAGCTGCGCCTGGTGCGCCATCAGCTCGCGGCCGACCGGCGCGTGCCGACCGGTGAGCGCGGTCAGCTGGTCGGCGTCGGGCAGGGGCATGCAGGCCGGCGCGTCGGGCGCGGCCCGCTCGAACGAGCGGAACAGCGGCTCGAGCAGCTCCCAGCCGGCCAGCCGGCGCGGCGCCACCGCGACCTGGGCGTGGCTGAAGTCGGGGGCCAGGAACGGGTGCGAGAGCTGGTAGGACTGCACCGACATCGGCACCACCCGCTTCTCGGCGAGCGCGGCGAGCTCCGGGTCGACCACGATCGGCTCCGGCTCGGGCTCCGGCTCGTCGACCCCGGCCTTGCGCAGCAGCTCGCGGCGCATCGCCTTCGCCGACTCCGAGACCTCGGCGTTCTCGTCGAGCAGCGTGAAGAGCGTGCTGTCGCGCGCTGCGGTCTGGGCGAGGATCGTCGCGATCCCGTCGAGCCGCTTCAGCTCCTCGCCGCGGCGGCTGTCGGAGAGGTCGGGGTCGGTCTTGACCCGCGCCCGCTCCTCGCGCGCCAGCAGGGCGACGACCTGGAACTTCGCGCGCACCTCGGGCATCGCCGAGCGACGCGCGACCGCCGCCTCGACCTCGCGCACCGCGCGGGCGAGCTGCGGGATGATGCCCTCCTCGTTGCGGCGCGTCCGCGCCGACTGCGCGGTGCGACGCTGCTGCGTCGCTCCCCGCTGGCCTCCTCGAGCCACAAGCGTCCTTCCCAGCGGCCACCGACGGACAGCGGCGCAGGTTTCTTCGGCTGGTCCGACGGCGGCTCGCGCTGCTGCGGGAGGCGCCGATCGGGCGTACGTCACCGGGCACCCGTCGGGAGGACGGCATCCGGTGGTGGCTCCAGCCTAGCGCAGGCCCCGCCCCGTCCCGTCGGCGGCGGGGCGGGGCGGGCTGGGGCGGGCTCGGGGCGCGGCCTACTCCGCGATCGGAAGCGGCTCCCCGAGGGCGTCGGCGCCGAGGTGCACCAGCGTCTGCTCGGGCGTGAACGGGTGGAACCGCACGGCCCGGATGTCGCGGTAGCACCGCTCGATGACCGAGCCGCGGAAGAAGGCCGGTCCCCCGGCGACGTCCATCGCGAGGTCGCACACCTCGACGCCGGCCCGGGCGACCTCGCCCTTGGCGCTCATCACGGCCAGCACCGTCGCCCGTGACGGCGAGGGGTCGTCGCCGACGAGGGCGAGCGCGCCGGCGAGCGCCCAGTCCGCGACCTGGATCCGCGCCCGCATGACACCGACCTGGCGCTGGACCGTCACGTCGCCGGCCCGCCGTCCGGCCGCCGCCACCGCGGCGTCGTACGCCGCCTCGGCGATGCCGAGGTAGGCGCCGCAGATGATCGGGAAGGCGATGCTCGAGATGACCTGGAGCGGCGGGTCGACGACTCCCCAGGGCCGGTCGGCCAGCACCTTGTCGTCGGGGACGAAGACGTCGACCAGGTCGATGTCGTCGCTGGCGGTGCCGCGCATGCCGAGCGTGTCCCAGTTGTCGGCGACGGCGACGCCCTCCGCTGCGACCGGGACCGCCAGGTTGAGGACGCGCCGGCCGCGGTCGGGGTCGTCGTAGCAGGCCATCGTCGAGATCACCGTGCCGTGCCGCGACTGGCTGGCGAAGCGCTTGCGGCCGGTGACCCGGAAGCCGCCGTCGACCTTGACCGCCTCCCCCTGCGGGTGGATGTAGTCGCCCCCGCCGGTGGAGACGAGGAGGATCTGCTCCTCGGCCACCCGGCGCAGGGTCGCCTCGGCGCCGGGCAGGCCGCGGCGGTAGCGCCAGGCCGTGAACGCGACGACGTGCTGGTGCATGGCGCTGGCCAGCGCGGTCGAGCCGCAGTGGTGGCCGAGCTCGCGCTGCAGCGCGACCAGGTCGCGGACGCTCGCGCCGTCACCGCCGAGCTCGACCGGGACCGCGGCCCGGAGCAGGCCCGCGGCGCGCAGCTCGTCGTACGCCTCGGACACGAAGCTGCCCTCGGCGTCGTGGCGCGCGGCGTGGGCGGCGATGCGCGGGCCGATCTCGGCGGCCCGCGTGGCAGGGGTGAGGTGGGTGGCCGGCGCTCCGGCCGGCTGGAGTGTGCTCGTCATGGGACCAATCTCCGCTCGGGGACGGACGCCCTCCAGTCCAGAAAGATGACCTCGCCGGTCCAGGATCGGGACTACCCGCCGCGGTCGCGCGGGAGCACCATGGACAGATGCCCGACTACGGCAACTACTGCCCCGTCTCGATGGCCGCCGAGGTGGTCGCGGACCGATGGACGCCCCTGATCATCCGCGAGCTCGTGCTCGGCAACACGCGCTTCAACGACATCGCCCGAGCGATGCCCGGCATCTCGCGCTCGCTGCTCGTGCAGCGCCTGCGCCACCTCGAGCGGCGCGGCGTGCTCGAGACCTGGCCGGCGCCGACCGGGCGCGGCAGCGAGTACCACCTCACCCCGGCCGGGCGCGACCTCGAGCGGGTGATCGACAGCCTCGGGCGCTGGGCGATCGAATGGCTCTTCGAGGAGCTGCGGCCGCACGACGTGGCGCCCACGACGCTGATGTGGTGGATGCACCGCCGCGTCGACCTCGACCGGCTGCCGCCGGTCCGGACCGTCGTGGCGTTCCGGCACACCGCCCCCGAGCCGACGACCATCTGGATGGTCATGGAGCGCACCGAGGTCTCGGTGTGCCTGCAGCACCCGGGCTTCGAGGTCGACGTCGAGGTGACGGCGAGCACACCGACCCTGGCGGACGTGTTCCAGGGGTACTGCTCGTGGCGCGAGGCGGTCGAGGCCGGCCGGCTCGAGGTCGCCGGGCTGCCCCGCCTCGTCGAGGCCCTGCCGCGGTGGTTCCTGTGGAGCCCCTGGGCAGCGGTGACCCGGGAACGGGCGGATCGCGCACTCACCAACTAGAACCTGTTCTAGAGTCGGCGCGTGGGTACCTACGCAGTCACCGGCTCCGCCTCGGGCATGGGCGCCGCCGTCGCCGAGCGCCTGGTCGCCGACGGGCACACCGTCATCGGCGTCGACATCAAGGCGGCCGACGTCGTCGCCGACCTCGCGACGGCCGACGGCCGGCGTACGGCGGCCGCCGCGGTCCTCGAGCGGGCCGGCGGCGTGCTCGACGGCGCGGTCCTCGCGGCCGGGCTCGGGCCGGCGCCCGGCCGGGAGCGCTGCCGGCTGATCGCCGAGGTCAACGTGCTCGGCGTGGTCGAGCTGCTCGACGCCTGGCGTCCCGCACTCGCCGCGGCCGAGCGCGCCAAGGTGGTCGTCTTCGCGAGCAACTCGACGACGACGGTGCCGCTCGTGCCGGGCCGCGTCGTCCGCGCGCTGCTCGACGGAGACGTCGACCGGGCCCTCGGCACGCTGCGCCTGCTCGGCAAGGCCGCTCCGACCTTCGCCTACGCCGCCAGCAAGATCGCCGTCAGCCACTGGGTGCGCCACCAGGCCGTCACCCCCGCCTGGGCCGGCGCGGGCATCCGGCTCAACGCCCTCGCACCCGGGGCCATCATGACGCCGCTGCTGGAGCAGCAGCTCGCCACGCCGGCCGAGGCGAGGCGGATCCGGGCCTTCCCGGTTCCGATCGGCGGCTTCGGCGACCCCGGCCACCTCGCCGCGTGGGTCGTCTTCATGCTCTCCGACGCCGCGGACTTCCTGTGCGGCAGCGTGGTGTTCGTGGACGGCGGCTCGGACGCGTGGTTCCGTGCCGCCGACTGGCCGCGACCGGTCCCGGCGGTGCGTCTGCGGCGCTATCTGGCGCGGATGAAGGAGTTCCGCGCGCGCTGATCATGCCGCCCTCGGCGGCGTACACTGCCCGGCCATGGCGACAGTCCCGGCCGACGGGGCCGGCGGCGGGATCCGCGACCGGTCGCCCGCGCCGGTGGCCGAGCGCCGGCCGGAGATGGACGCCCTCCGGGCGCTCGTGGTCGTCGGCCTGATCTTCTTCCACTCAGCGCTGGTGTTCGACAGCGAGGACGACTTCTACATCAAGAACGACACGACCACCTCGGTCCTCGTCGCCGCCGGCCCGATCGTCATCTGGGCGATGCCACTGCTGTTCCTGATCGCGGGCTTCGGCGCCGCCCAGTCCCTGCGGCGGCGCGGCGTCGGCGGGTTCGCGGTCGAGCGACTGCGTCGCCTCGGCGTCCCACTCGTCGTCGCGACCCTGGTGCTCCTCCCGCTTCCCCCGTGGCTGCGGCTGCGGGCCGCCGATCCCGACGGGCACCCGTCGTACCTCGCCTTCTATCCGCACTTCTTCGACGTCCACCTCTCGCTCGACGAGCTGCCGTTCGTCGTCCGGGGCGACCAGTTCGAGAGCGGCCACCTGTGGTTCGTCGTCCTCCTGCTGACGTTCTCGCTCGCGGTCGCGGTCACGGTGAGGCTGACGCCCGACCGACTGCGACAATCGGTCACGGCGGCCGCGGGCGTCGTCGACCGCCGTCCCGCCGGTCTCCTCCTCGCCGGCATCCCGACGGCGCTGGTCTGTGGCGGGCTCGGCCTGGAGGAGCAGTACGGCGGCTGGCACCGGCTCGGCTACCTGCTGTTCTTCGCCTACGGCCTGGTCCTCGCCGCCGACCCCCGCTTCCGGACGGCGATGCGACGCGTCGCGCCGGTCGCCGCCGGGCTCGCCGTGACGCTGTTCGTGCTCGGCGCGCCCACGTTCGTCCTCGGCGACGAGCCCTTCACCGCACTCACCCCGTCGGCCGTCGCGGGTCGAGCGCTCTTCGGCGCAGCCGGCTGGTGCGCCGTCGTCGCGATCCTGGGACTGCTCGACCGGCCGCGGCCGAGCACCGCAGTCAACCCACCCGCCTCCCGCGGGCGGCGGGCGCGGATCGGCGCGTACCTCGGCGACGCGGTCCTGCCGCTGTACGTGATCCATCAGCCCGTCGTCGTCGCGATGGCCGCGGTCGTCGTCGGGTGGGACCTGCCGATGGTCGTCAAGTACCTGCTGATCGTCAGCTTCGCGTCGGTGCTGACCGTCGCCTGCTACGACCTGCTCGTCCGCCGCACCGCACCGACACGCTTCCTCCTCGGCGCCCGCTGACCGCTGTGCCCCGAGCGCGCCTCCGGCTACCGGGCGGCGAGGTCCGCGTACTGGTCCCGCAACGCCTCGACCATCCCGGCCACGGCCGCCGGCGGCGCGGGCGGCCCGGCCGCGACGCTCGCGTAGATCCGGCGGGTCGGCGCGTCGGCGACGGGAACCGCGACGACGTCGCGGCGCAGCGCCGGAACCAGCAGCCCGGGGACGAGGGCGACCGCGTGGCCGGCCGCGACCAGCGCGACCTTGCCGGCCAGGTCCGCGGCCGCCAGGTCGATCCGCGGCGCGAACCCGGCCCGGGCCGCGGCAGCGCGCAGGAGCGCCGCGGATCCGTCGTTGTCCTCGACCCAGATCGCGTCGGCGAGGTCAGCGAGGTCCGCCGAGCCACCCGCGGCGTGCGCGGCCCGTGCGAGGGGGTGCGCGGCGGGGACGACCACGCGCATCGGGTCCGCTCCCAGCAGGTGACGGACCACGCGGTCGTCGTCGGGCAGGCCGGGCGGAGCGTCGGTCACGACGGCGACGTCGAGCTCACCGCTCACGACGAGCTCCTCGAGCGCGACGGACAGTCCGGTCGCGAGCGACCACGGCGTCGTGCCGAGCGCGCGGAGGGCGGCGGGCACCAGTCCCGCCGCGGCCGACGGCGTGGCCCCGACGGTCAGCACCCGCGCGGGCACGGTGGCCTCCCGCGCGGCCCGCAGCGCGCGGTCGGTGGCCGCCACGGCGGCCCGGGCGTGCTCGGCGAACGCCTCTCCCGCCGCCGTGGGTACGACGCCGCGCGGGCGTCGGGCGAGCAGGGGCCGGCCCACCTCCCGCTCGAGGGAGGCGACCTGCCGCGACACCGCGGACTGCGTGTAGCCGAGTTCGTCGGCCGCCGCGGAGAGCGAGCCGAGGCGGCACACGGCCACGAAGGTCCGCCAGGCGGTCAGCGTCATGAACGCATGCTATGCGTCATCCGCATGGAGCGGATGCCAGATCTGCGCTTGTCGCAGGTCGGGCAGGGCCCCAGCATGGGAGCCATGCCTGCCATCGCCCTGCTCGGGCTGGGCCGGATGGGCGCCGCCATGGCGTCCCGGCTCAGCGACCGCGGCCACACCGTCGTCACCTGGACCCGCTCGGGCCGCACCGTCGCCTCGGCGGCCGGCGCCGCCACGGCCACCGAGGCGGTCGCGCGCGCGGACCTCGTCCTCCTCTGCCTGTTCGACGGCCCGGCCTGCGCCGCGGTGATCGACGAGGTGGCCGACGCCCTGCGGCCCACGGCCGTCGTGGTCAACACGGCGACGGTCGGCCCGGAGGAGGCGCGGGCGCTCGCCGAGCGCGTCGCGAAGAGCGGCGCCGGCTACGTGCACGCGCCCGTGCTCGGCTCGACGGCCGCCGCCGCGAGCGGCGCCCTGACCGTCCTCGCGGGCGGTGCGCCGTGGCCCGACCCGGCCCTCGCCGACACCGTCCTCGCCGACACCGTCCTCGCCGACACCGTCCTCGCCGACCTCGGCGACGTGCTGCCCTGCGGGGACGTCGCGAGCGCGGCCGCTGCCAAACTGGTAGCCAACGGTGTGCTCGCCGGCGCCCTGCTGACGATCCGCGACAGCCTCGCCCGGGCCGGGCGCCTCGGGCTGGACCCGGTCCTGACCCTCGACCTGCTCGAGCGCACGACGCTCGGGCGCCTGGTCGCGGCCAAACGGGACCGGCTCGCGACCGGCGACCTCACCGACGCCGACTTCACCGCGAGCGCCCTCGCCAAGGACGTCGCCCTCCTCGCGGGTGCGCTCGCGCCGGGCGACGACATCGCCGGTTTGGGTCGCCTGCCACACCGCCTCACCATCGCTGCGTCCGTCGCCGCGCCGCCCGAGGCGATCGCCCCGCTGCGCGACTACGTGGCGGGCCACGCGACCGGCGATCCGGCGTACCACCGCCGCGCGTTCCTGCCGAGCGCCCACGTCGAGGGCCTGCGCGACGGCGCCGTCGCGTCGTGGACCCTGGAGGAGTACTGCGCTCTCTTCACCGGCTCCCCCGCCCCCGACGAGCCCGCGCGGTGGCGCCGGATCGACCACCTCAGCGTCACCGGGACCACCGGCGTGGCCACGATGACGCTGCACCACGGCCGCGACGTCTTAACCGACTCGTTCGCGCTGCTGCGGGTCGACGGCGCCTGGCGGATCGCGAACAAGACCTACCACCGCGCGACGGCGTGACCCGACCCACTGAAACGAGTTGCGCAACTAGTTGCATAGCCCCCGCGGGTGGGGCACCCTGAGGGCATGGCCCTCGAGCACGCGATCCTCGTGTCGTTGAGCGAGCGTGCCGCCTCGGGCTCGGACCTGGTGCGCCGCTTCGACGCGTCGATCGGCTTCTTCTGGTCCGCCACCCACCAGCAGATCTACCGCGTGCTCGGGCGGATGGAGCGGGACGGCTGGGTCGCCTCGGAGGCGGTCACCCAGGCCGACCGTCCGACGAAGAAGGTCTACGCCGTCACCGACGCCGGCCGTGCCGAGCTCGCCCGCTGGATCGGCGAGCCGACCGCGCCCGACGCGATGCGCAGCAGCGTCAGCGTCAAGATGCGCGGGGCGTCGTACGGCGACCGGGCGGCGCTGCTCGACGACCTGCGCCGCCAGCTCGACGAGCACACCAAGCGGCTCTCGCTCTACGAGTACCTCGCCGCGCGCGACTTCCCCGACCCCGCCGCGCTCGCCGACGCCGACCTCGACATCTACCTCGTGCTGCGCGGCGGCCTCCTCATGGAGGAGTTCTGGATCCGCTGGCTGACCGAGTACCTCGACGCCCACACCCCCGGAACCACCGAGGAGCCCCGATGACCACCTATCCCCTGCTCACCACGCCGGCGACCGTCGGCGGCCTCGAGCTGCAGTCGCGCGCGGTCATGGGCTCGATGCACACCGGGCTCGAGGACCGGCCGTGGCACGTCGACGAGCTGGCGGCGTACTTCGCCGAGCGGGCGGCCGGCGGCGTCGGCCTCATCGTCACCGGCGGCTACTCCCCCAACATCCGCGGCTGGCTGCTGCCGTTCGGCTCGCAGATGACCACGCGCCTCAACGCGCACCGTCACCAGCGGGTCACCGACGCCGTGCACGCCCACGGCGGCAGGATCGCGCTGCAGATCCTGCATGCCGGCCGCTACGGCTACACGCCGTTCAGCGTCTCGGCGAGCGCCACCAAGTCGCCGATCACCCCGTTCAAGGCGTCGGCCCTGTCGGGTCGCGCCGTCGAGCGCACCATCGACGACTTCGTCGCCTCGGCCCGGCTGGCGCGCAAGGCCGGCTACGACGGCGTCGAGATCATGGGCTCCGAGGGCTACCTGATCAACCAGTTCCTCGCGGCGCGCACCAACCGCCGTACGGACCGGTGGGGCGGCTCGGCCGAGCGGCGGATGCGCTTCCCCGTCGAGATCGTGCGCCGGATCCGCCAGGAGCTGCCCGACCTCTTCGTGATGTACCGGATGTCGCTGCTCGACCTGGTCCCCGACGGCCAGACCTGGGAGGAGACCGTCGAGCTCGCCCACCGGATCGAGGAGGCCGGCGCCAGCGTCATCAACACCGGCATCGGCTGGCACGAGGCACGGGTCCCCACGATCGTCACCAGCGTGCCGCGCGGCGCGTGGGTCGACAGCACGCTGCGGCTCAAGCAGGTCGTGTCGATCCCGGTGTGCGCGAGCAACCGGATCAACACCCCCGACGTCGCGGAGTCCGTCCTGGCGCAGGGCATCGACCTGGTCTCGATGGCACGCCCCTTCCTCGCCGATGCCGACCTGGTCGCGAAGGCGCGCGAGGGCCGCGCCGACGAGATCAACACCTGCATCGGCTGCAACCAGGCCTGCCTCGACCACACCTTCCAGGCCAAGCGGGCCTCCTGCCTGGTCAACCCGCGGGCCTGTCACGAGACGACCCTGGTGCTCGGCCCGACCCGAAGCGCGCGGCGGGTCGCCGTCGTCGGCGGTGGCCCCGCGGGCCTCGCGACCGCCGTCAGCGCGGCCGAGCGCGGCCACGACGTGACGCTGTTCGAGGCGGCCGACGAGCTCGGCGGCCAGTTCCGGCTGGCCATGCAGATCCCCGGCAAGGAGGAGTTCGCCGAGACGCTGCGCTACTTCCGCCGCCGGATGGAGGTGCTCGGGGTCAACGTGAAGCTCGCGACCCGGGCGACGCCCGCCCTGCTCGACGGGTACGACGAGGTGGTGGTCGCGACCGGCGTCGAGCCGCGCGTCCCGGCCATCCCGGGCATCGACCACCCCAAGGTCGTCTCCTACCCCGACGCCATCACCGGCCGGGTGCCGATCGGCCGTCGCGTCGCCGTCATGGGCGCCGGTGGCATCGGCTTCGACGTCACCGAGCTGCTGGCGCACCGACCGGAGACGGTCGAGGAGTGGAAGGCGCACTGGGGCGTGGCGGACCCGGCCGTCGTACGCGGCGGGATCACCGACAAGACGCCCCGATCCCCGGCCCGGGAGGTCTGGCTGCTCCAACGCAAAGAGTCCGCGCAGGGCAAGGGCCTCGGCAAGACCTCGGGGTGGGTGCACCGCGCCGTCGTCAAGGACCTCGGCGTCCACCAGCTCAGCGGGGTGACCTACGAACGCGTGGACGACGCGGGCCTGCACGTCACCGTCGACGGCGCCGCACGGGTCCTGCCCGTCGACCACGTGGTCGTGTGCGCGGGCCAGGAGTCGGTGCGCGGCCTGTACGACGACCTGCTGGCCTCCCCCTTCCCGGGTCGGGTCCACCTGATCGGCGGCGCCGACGTCGCGGCGGAGCTGGACGCCAAGCGCGCGATCAAGCAAGGCACCGAGCTGGCGGCGGCGCTGTGAACGCCCCGGCAGCGGGCTCGGCGTTCCGGGCCGCGGTCGAGGCCCGCGACGTCGCGGCCATGCGCGCCTGCCTGGCCGACGACGTGGTCTTCCGCAGCCCGGTCGCCCACCGGCCGTACGCCGGCAAGGCGATCACCGGGGCGATCCTCTCCCACGTGATCGAGGTGTTCGAAGACTTCCGCTACGTGCGCGAGCTGGAGGACGCGACCGGTCATGCCCTGGTCTTCGAGGCGACGGTCGACGGCCTCCAGCTCGCGGGCTGCGACTTCCTCGTCATCGACGAGAACGGCCTGATCACCGACTTCATGGTCATGGTCCGCCCCCTCAAGGCCACCCAGGCGCTGGCCGCTCGGATGGCCGCCCGGTTCGACCAGATCGCCGCCGAGGCTGCCGCGGCCGCGGAGCCGGCAGGGGGTTGACATAACGGGTGCTGGGACGAGAAAACTCATGCTGGGACGAGGAAGCTTCCTCGTCCCAGCATGAGTTTCACCGGCCGGCCGGTGAAACTCACTCGTCACGGCCTCACAACGCCGGGTTGTCGGCGTCGCCAGGCTTCACCTCGCCCCGCCAGGCCCCGGTCTCGGTGCCGCGACTCTCGATGAACTTCTTGAACCGGTCGAGATCCCCCTGGGTGCGGCGGTCGACGATGTTCAGCGCGTCACCGGCCTTCTCGACGATCCCCTCCGGCTCGAACTCCATGCGCAGCGTCACCCGTGTCGAGCTCCCCAGCTCGTCCGGCGCGAACGAGACCGTGCCGTCGTTGCGGGTGCCGTCGAGGGCGCGCCAGGTGATTCGCTCGTCCGGTGTCTGGTCGACGATCTCGGCGTCCCACTCGCGGCGGACGCCGGCGATCTCCGCCCGCCAGTGCAGGTGGGTGGGGTCGAGCTGGCGGACCTCCTCGACGCCCTCCATGAAGGACGGGAAGGTCTCGAACTGGGTCCACTGGTCGTAGGCCGTGCGGACCGGGACGTCGACCGTCACGGACTTCTCGATCGTGCTCATGGTTCGTGCTCCTCTCGTCGGTTCACCCGGCAGTACCCGGCCCTCTCGGGCCGAACCGGGAACCACGACGACGGCACGCGGGGGCCGGCCGGAGGTGGCCCCCTGCGGACCAGCGATTTCGCCACCGCGACACGACATAACGTGAGGCTGGACGACAAAACTCATGCTTGGACGAGGAAGTTTCCTCGTCCAAGCGTGAGTTTCACCGGCCGGCCGGTGAAACTCACTCCCGCCTCGCACCGTGCCCGGCGCCCGCTCACACGCAGGTCCCCCCGGTTGTCCGTGCGGCCCCGTAGGGTGCCACGCATGGGGATCGAGTTCCGCGATGTCGGCAAGACCTACCCCGACGGCACCGTCGCCGTGACGGGCTTCTCGTGCACCGTCCCCTCCCACCGCACCCTCGCGCTGGTCGGCACGTCCGGGTCCGGCAAGACGACGCTGATGCGGATGGTCAACCGGATGGTCGAGCCCACGACGGGCTCGGTGCTCATCGACGAGCGCGACGTGCTGGGCCTCGACAAGGTCGAGCTGCGCCGCTCGATCGGCTACGTCCCGCAGGCCGGCGGCCTGCTCCCCCACCGGCGCGTCGTCGACAACGTCGCGACCGTCCCGGTGCTGACCGGCATCCCGAAGCGGGCCGCCCGCGACGCCGCGCTGGCCCTGCTGGAGCTGGTCGGCCTCGACCCGAGCCTCGGCCGGCGCTATCCCGCCCAGCTCTCGGGCGGCCAGCAGCAGCGGGTGGCGGTGGCCCGGGCGCTCGCGGCCGAGCCCAACATCCTGCTCATGGACGAGCCGTTCGGCGCGGTCGACCCGATCGTGCGCCGCGGTCTGCAGGACCAGCTGCTCGCCCTGCAGGCCGAGCTGGGCAAGACCATCGTGCTGGTCACCCACGACATCGAGGAGGCGTTCCGGCTCGGCGACGAGGTCGTGATCCTGCGCACCGGCGGCATCGTCGCGCAGACGGGCTCACCCAAGGAGATCGTCGCCGCGCCCGCCGACGACTTCGTCCGCGACTTCATCGGCGCCGACCGTGCCGAGCGCTCCCTGCGCACGGTCGCGGTCGACGGGCGCACGGTCGTCGTCGACGGCGACGGCCGTCCGGTGGGGGTGCTCCCGTGAGCGCACCCCGACGTCCCCGGGAGCCCGCATGACCTGGCTCGACGCCAACCGCGCCTACGTCCTGGACATGCTCGTGCAGCACGTCCGGCTGGCCGTGCCCGCCGTGGTGATCAGCGTGCTGGTCGCGATCGTGCTGGGCCGGATCGCCTGGCGCTGGCCGCGCGCCGGCACCGTCGTCCTCGGGACGGCGAGCCTGCTCTACTCCGTGCCGGCGCTGCCGCTGCTCATCGTCATCCCGGTGCTGCTCGGCATCCCGCTGCGCTCCGGCCTGACGCTGGTCGTCGCGCTGGCCGTCTACGGCACGGCCCTGCTCGCCGGCACCGCGGCGGACGCGTTCCGCTCGGTGGACGCCCGCGTGCGGGAGGCGGCGGAGGCGATGGGCTACTCGCGCACGGGACTGTTCTGGAAGGTCGACCTGCCGCTCGCCGTTCCCGTCCTGCTCTCGGGGATCCGGGTGATCACCGTGAGCACCGTCAGCCTGGTCACGATCGGCGCCCTGGTGGGCATCCCGAGCCTGGGCAACCTGCTCACCGACGGCTTCCAGCGCGACATCCGTGCCGAGATCGTCACCGGGGTCGTGGCGACCATGCTGCTCGCGATCGCCCTCGACGGGCTCCTCGTGGCGCTCGGGCGCGTGGTCACGCCGTGGCGCGGGACCGTTCCGACGGGGGTGACGACGTGAACCTCTTCGGCGACGCGCTGGCCTGGATCGCCGACGGCGCCCACTGGGGCGGCACGAGCGGCATCGACCACCGGATCGTGCAGCACCTCCTCGTCACCTTCGCGGCGGTCGCGATCGCGGCCGTGGTCGCGCTGCCGCTGGGCATCCTCATCGGCCACACCGGCCGCGGCCGCCTGGTCGTGGTCGCCCTCGCCGGCGCGGTGCGGGCGGTGCCGACCCTGGGTCTGCTCACGCTGCTCGGCCTGGCGCTCGGCATCGGCATCGAGGCGCCGCTGCTCGCCCTGGTCGCGCTCGCCTTCCCGTCCCTGCTGGCCGGCGCCTACGCGGGGGTCGAGTCCGCCGACCGGGGCGCCGTCGACGCGGCGCGGGCCCTCGGGATGAGCGAATGGCAGCTCGTCACCCGGGTCGAGATCCCCCTCGGCGCCGACGTCGTCCTCGGCGGCATCCGCGCGGCGACCCTGCAGGTCGTCGCCACGGCCACGCTGGCCGCCTACATCTCCGACACCGGCCTGGGGCGCTACCTCTTCTCCGGCCTCAAGTCCCGCCAGTACGACGAGATGCTCGCCGGCGCCCTGCTCGTCGCGGCGCTGGCTCTGCTGCTCGATCTCGCCCTGGCTGCCCTCCAGCGGGCCAGCCGCCCCACCCTAGGAAAGGTTCCGTCATGACCCGTCCCTCTCGATTCGGGCAGCGCCGATCGACGCAGATCGGCATCGCGCTGCTCACCGTCGCGTCGCTCGCCCTCACCGCCTGCGGCGACGACTCCGACCCGCTCAGCTCCGGCGGCGACGACGGCGGGGGCGGCACGGTCGTGATCGGCTCCCAGGACTACTACTCCAACGAGATCATCGCCGAGGCGTACGCCCAGGCCCTGGAGGCCGCCGACATCGAGGTGCAGCGCGACTTCAAGATCGGTCAGCGCGAGGCCTACCTGCCCGAGATCGAGAGCGGCTCGATCAACCTGTTCCCGGAGTACACCGGTCCGCTGCTGCAGGTCTGGGAGCCCGACACCGAGGCCCGCCTGTCCGACGACGTCTACGCGGCCCTCGTCACGGCCGCGGAGGACAAGGGCCTGCAGGTGCTGGACCAGTCGCCAGCGACCGACCAGGACTCCTATGTCGTCACCCGCGCCTTCGCCGAGAAGTGGGGCCTGGAGACGATCGACGACCTCGCCAAGGTGACCGACCCGATGGTCTTCGGCGCCAACTCCGAGGCGGAGAACCGCCCGAACGGGCCGAAGGGCCTCAAGGACACCTACGGCGTCGACGTGTCCTTCACCCCGATCGAGGACAGCGGCGGTCCGCTCACGGTCAAGGCGCTCAAGGACGACGACATCCAGCTGGCGATCATCTACACCGCCGACCCGTCGATCAAGAAGAACGACCTGGTGACCCTCGAGGACACCAAGGGCCTGTTCCTGGCCTCGCACGTCGTCCCCGTGGCGAGCGAGGACCTGAGCGACGAGGCGGCAGGGGTGATCAACAAGGTCAGCGCCGCGATGTCGCCGGAGGACCTGGTCGACCTCGACGCCCGCAGCGTCGACGAGCAGCTGCCCGCCGCGACGATCGCCAAGGACTGGCTCGAGAAGGAGGGCCTGCTCTGAGCCGTCCCGGCTGACGGGCGCCGTCGGCGGGTACCACCGGGCGCATGGACGAGACACCGACCGACCCGCTCCGCGCCCTCGTGCTCTGCTGCACGCTCAAGCCGTCGCCGTCGCGGTCCAGCTCCGAGCTCCTGGGGCTCCGGCTCCTGGAGGCCCTGCGCGGCCACGGCGTCGAGGGTGACCTGGTGCGCGTGGTCGACCACCACGTGGCGTTCGGCGTGAGCACCGACGAGGGGGACGGCGACGCGTGGCCGGAGCTGCGGCGCCGGATGCTGGACGCCGACATCTTGATGATCGCGACGCCGATCTGGGTGGGCCAGCCGTCGTCGGTGTGCAAGCTGGTGCTCGAACGGCTCGACGCCGAGCTCGGGGAGACCGACGACCAGGGCCGGATGCTCACGTCGGGCAAGGTGGCGGGGGTGGCCGTCGTCGGCAACGAGGACGGCGCCCATCACGTCTCCGCGGAGGTCTTTCAGGCGCTCGACGACGTGGGGTTCACGATCCCCGCGAACGGCGTGACCTACTGGGTCGGCGAGGCGATGCAGTCCACCGACTACCAGGATCTCGACCCCGAGCCCGAGAAGACCGCCGCGACGACGGCGACCCTGGCGGCCAACGCGGCCCACCTCGCCGCGCTGCTCAGGTCCGCGCCCTACCCGCCGGCGTGACCCAGGCGTGGAACAGCGGTACGCCGTCCCAGGTGCCGCCGCGGGCCAGCGCCACGACGGCGTGCGGCCGGTCGAAGGTGAGGGTCACCCGCCGCACCCGTCGCTCGACGTACGCCGCCATGGAGGCGGCGCGCACCTCGAGTGCCGTCACGGCGGCCGCCCGGAAGCCGTCGGCGTCGTAGGTCGCCGTGGCGGCCTGCACGCAGCGCAGGTCGAGTCCGTCGGTCAGTGCCGCGGGCGGGAACAGGCGGCCCAGCCCGCGCCCCGCCTCGAGGACGCCGGGAGCGTCGGTGAGGTCGTGGCGCGCGTCGGCGTGCCAGGCCGGCAGCCGGCCGGTCCACAGCTCGGCGCCGTCCGCGGGCGCCCGGCGGGCCGGGAACGACTCGGTCCCCGTGCGTACCCGCCACGCGTGTCCGTCCCCGAGCGCGCCCGAGGGCCGGTCGCCGTGGAGGAGGGTGCCGTCGAGGCGGCGCGCGACGACCTCGTCGACCGCGCGCCACACGTCCTCAGCGGCGAACTCGGGCGCGGCGATCACGCTGAGCACGTCGATGCCGTCGTCGGTCGGCGGGCACGCCACGCCGACCGGGCCGGCCGACTCCGTCGTCACCACGGCCTGCAGCTCGCCGTCGAGCACCAGGAGCCCGTCGCGGCCGGTCGCCAGCCGGGTGCGCCAGCGCGGCTCGGTCACCAGCGCCGAGGCGAGGAGGAGCAGCGTGCGCTCGTCGACGCGGACCGGGAACGAGTCGATCAGGCCGCGGGTGTGGTGTCGCGCCCAGGCGTCGAGCGCCGCCTGGCCGGGCAGCGGCCCGACCGGGACCGGACCGGGCACCGGGGCGGTCAGGGCGAGGTCGGGCCGGATCCAGCCACCGAGCGCCGCCCCCACCGCGAGATGGGGGTCGGCCAGGAGCGCGGTCACCGCCGCCGACGCCTGGGTGGCCGGCACGCCCAGCACCGACTCGAGCGCGGCCCGCTCCTTCGGCTCCTCGACCGCCTCCGCCACCGCGCCGAGCAGCAGCCACAGGCCGGTGGCGGACAGGATCGGCGCCTCGGCGAGGTCCGGGCGCCGCCGCAGCCGGGCCGCGTGCTCCCGCAGCGCGGCCCGAGACACGGCACTCGTGGTCATCTCCGGAGCTTCTTCGGGTGTCCCGCACCCCGAGCACGCATCTCGCGGCGTTGCAGACGCTCGCGAGACGCCAGCGGAGCACCGGGTTCTCGGGCGCTCGCTCCGCTCGTTCCCGACAACCCGGTATGGCATCGCGCCGGCGCCTTGCGATGCACGCACTCGGAGCACGGGCCACTCCCGAACGACTTCCGGAGATGACCACTAGCCACGCGATGCCCGCTTCTTGACCTCGGCCCACGGGAACCGCTGGCGCAGCGTCGCGCCGCTGGGCACGCCGTCCTGCTCCTTGGCCCAGGCCGCATAGTCCGCGAAGGAGCCGGTGCTGCCGGGCGCCGTGAGATAGCGGGCCACGATCGCCACCACGTCGTCGTCGCTCCACCGGCGGCTGGTCGAGCGGGTCTTGTTGGTCGCGACACCCGCGTACGCGCACGCGGCGTTCCAGGACCCGAACCGGCGGATCAGCAGGGCCGGGGACGCGGCGGACCGCGGGCGCTGCCAGCCGTCGTACGCCGATGCCGTCAGCGGCTCGCCCAGCTCGGCGGCCGCCGCGGCGAGATCGGCGGCGATCTGCTCGTCGGAGAACTCGGGGACCCGCATGGGACCCACCGTAGCCAGTGCGGCTGTCGTCGGTGGCGGACGAAGCCGCGCCGGAACCTCGGTCGCCGCGGCCATGACCGAGCGCACAGCCACGAACCCACCATCCGAGGACCGCTCGGGCGGGCACGGTGTCCGTCCGCCGCGCCCACTGACCTGCCAGCATGGCCGGGTGAGCCCGAGCATCCTGTGGTTCCGGCGGGACCTGCGCCTCGGCGACCACCCCGCACTCCTGGCGGCCGCCGCGGACGGCCCCGTGCTCGCGCTGTTCGTGATGGACCCCGCCCTCCTCGGCCCGGCGGGCGACGTCCGGCGGGCCTTCCTGCTGCGGACCCTGCGCGCGCTCGACACCGACCTGCGCCGCCACGGCCCCGGCCTCGTCGTGCGCACCGGTCGTCCGGAGGAGGTGGTGCCCGCCGTCGCCGCCGAGTCCGGCGCGCGGGCGGTCCACATCAGTGCCGACTTCGCGCCGTACGGCGCCGCGCGCGACGAGCGGGTCGCCACCGCGCTGGGCGACGTCCCGCTGGTCCGCACCGGGTCGCCGTACGCCGTCGCGCCGGGGCGGGTGCTGACCCGCGATGGGCGGCCGTACCAGGTCTTCACACCGTTCCACCGGGCCTGGGTCGAGCACGGCTGGCGCGCTCCCGCCGACTCCGACCCGGCTGCCGTGGACTGGGTGGGCGCGCCGACCGATGAGCTCCCGCCGGAGCCGGACCTCGCGGCCGTCGACCTGCCCGAGGCGGGCGAGGCGGCGGCGCTCGCGCGCTGGGAGGCGTGGCGCGGGACGCCGTACGACGACGTCCGGGACCGGCCCGACCTCGACGCGACCTCCCGGCTGTCCCCCGACCTGCGCTGGGGGACGATCCACCCGCGCACCGTCCTCGCCGACCTCGATGTCACAGGCGCCCGCAACCCGCACGCCCGTCATCACTCAGGGTTCCGCAAGGAGCTGGCGTGGCGGGAGTTCTACGCCCACGTCCTGCACCACTGGCCCGCCTCGGCCCGCTCCTACTTCCGGCCCGAGCTGCGCGACCTGCCGTACGTCGGCGGGGCCGAGCTGCGGCGGCGAATGGCTGCCTGGACGACCGGGCGCACGGGCTACCCGATCGTCGACGCCGGGATGCGGCAGCTGCTCGCCGAGGGCTGGATGCACAACCGCGTGCGGATGATCGTCGCATCGTTCCTGGTCAAGGACCTCCACGTGGAGTGGACGCACGGCGCCCGGCACTTCATGCGCCATCTCGTCGACGGCGACCTCGCCAGCAACCAGCACAACTGGCAGTGGGTCGCGGGCTGCGGCACCGACGCGGCGCCGTACTTCCGGATCTTCAACCCGACCACCCAGGGCGAGAAGTTCGACCCGGACGGCACCTACGTGCGCCGCTGGGTGCCGGAGCTGGCGGACCCCTCGCTCGGGACGTATCCCGAGCCGATCGTCGACCACGCCGAGCAGCGCGCGGCGACGCTGGAGGCCTATCAGCTGCTCAGGAGGCACGGCCGATGACCGTCCCGTCGTTCACCGACAGCTGGGTTCCGGCGAGGGCCCGGGCGATCGCACTGGTGCTGCACGGTGGCGCTGAGCAGGGCACCGACCCGGTCACGACACGCAGCCTGTCCTGGCGGCGCGGCCGGGCACTGGCCCGCCGGCTCGCGGCGGCGGTGGGTCGCGACGACGTCGGCGTGCTGCTGCTCCGCTACCGGGTCAAGGGCTGGAACGCCGGCGCCGGCGAGGTCCCCGCCCCGGTCGCCGACGCCCGCTGGGCCCTCGACGAGATCGCCCGCCTCCACGACCTCCCGGTCGCCGTCCTCGGGCACTCGATGGGCGCCCGCACCGGCGTCGCCGTCGCCGATCACCCCTCCGTGCGGGGCGTCGTCGCCCTCGCGCCCTGGCTGCCCCCGGACGACCCGGTCGCGCCCCTCGCCGGCAAGACGCTGCGCGCCGCGCACGGACGTCTCGACAAGATCACCTCCCCGCGCGCCACCCGCGCCTACGTCGCGCGCGCCGCGACGGTCGCCGACGCCGAGTTCACCGACATGGGTGCCGTCGGCCACTACCTGCTGCGGCGCGTCCCGCAGTGGAACGCGTACGCCGCCGCCGGGGTCCGTGAGGTCCTGGGCGCGCCGTAACGCGGGTCCTGGGCGGATCCGGACATGCCTGAAGCCCGCAGGTGAATGCTCCTGCGGGGTCCGGGGCGGGGTGACTACTCGTCCGGCGGTTCGGCGGCCCGGTTGGTCCTGACCGGGTGGGTGCCGCGGTGGTCGACGCGGAACCGGTGGCCGTTCGGACTGGTCCACAGGTAGGTGCCCGGCATGACGGCGTCGTAGCGCCAGGTCGAATGGGTCTTCGCACGATGGTGGCGCCGGCACAGCGGCACGAGGTTGCACGGACAGGTCGGACCGCCCTCGGCGTGGGGTCGGGCATGGTCGACGTCGCAACGCTGGGCGGGGCGGGTGCAGTGGGGGAACCGGCAGGTGTGGTCGCGCAGGATCACGCGGGTCCTGTGGCGTCCGGGGATCTCGTACGAGCCGACCGGGACATGGTCGGCGAGGTCGATGACCGGGCGGACGATGACGGTGGTGTGCCGGGCACGGAGCCATTCGCGGATCTGGGCCGAGGTGACCGGGCAGCGGCCCTCTTCCCACCGACCCACCGGGTTCCAGCCCGCCTGGTCGGCCGGCGTGTCGCTGGTGAGGGTGGTGTCGGTGACGTGGACGTTGAGCACGACCTTGCGTCCCGGGACCGTGGCGACCACTTCTCCGGTGTCGGGGTCGGGGACCAACAGGTCCAACGCAAGATCCTGGCGGGCGAGCTCGGCAGCGGCCTTCGACCGCCGCACATCCAACGACGACTCGTCACCCAACCGGCCCAGGACCTCCGCTCGCCGGGCGACCGCTTGGTTGAGGTCGTGCCCATCGGCGGCGTCCAGCAGGGCGTCGAGGTGGACCAGGCCGTGCTCGTCGACCTCACCGATATCGAAGTGCCGGTTGTCCGCGGCCTCGCGTCGTTCGGCCTCCGCCTTCTCCGGATCGAACCGGAGCACCGCCTCAGTGACGAGTCGCTCGAGCTGGGCCCACCCCACCCCGGAGGCATCCCACAGCTGCCGGTCCACGAACGCCGCCGCGTCCGCGGACAGGGGTCGGGTGAGGTCGGCGATCCGCTCGGCCCGCCACGGCGCCAACCGCCCCGCCACGACGGCGTCGTAGACGTGGGGGAGGCGCCAGGCGCACTCGATGACCCGCCCGACATACGCCTTCCCACCGTCGGGGGTGCGCCCGAGGACGGCGATGAGCTCCATCAACGCGAACTCCGACACCAACGGTGCACCGGGACCGGCGATCGGGACCCCGGTGTCGAGATAGCCCTCAGTGATCGTCGCGACCCCTTCAGGACCGGCGATGACGTGGTCGCTCGCCCAGGCGGTGATGTCCTCCCATTCCTCGACGAGCAGTGCCTCGCGGGACCGGATCCGCTCACCCACACGCGACAGCAGGACTGCTGTCGACGAGGCGCGGGTTCCGAGATCCATGACCGGATCCTCCCACCCACCCACGACACAACCCCAGCGTCGCAAACCCGCCTGGGGACAGAGGACACGCGATCAGGCGGGTGTGGAGAACCACGTCACCTTCTCCGACGGACAGGCCGGAGTACGCGGGCCGACCGAGCCTTCTCTTCTCGATCATGTCACCGCTCCCGGCGTCGCAGAACGGCCGGCAGGCACGGACGATCGCACGACCGGCAGACTGGCGACGTGACCGACGTATTCAGCGAGCGGCTGGCGGCCTGGCGCGACTACACCGCGACGCCATGGGCGCGGATCCGCTACCGCGTCGCCGAGGAGATCCTGAGGCGTCAGACCGAGTACCTGGGTGACCGGATCCGCGTCCTGGACGTCGGTGGCGGCGACGGCATGGACTCGTTGCCGCTCGCGTCGGCTGGCCACCACGTGACCATCGTCGACCCGTCACCCCGCTGGCTGGCCGAGGCGGCACGACGGGCGGCCGCGTCGGGCGCCACCGTCACCACGGTCCGAGGCGGGCTCGATGACCTCCCGAACGGCGAGTGGGATCTGGTCATCTGCCATTTCGTGCTGCGCTATCGCAGCGGCACAGAGAACGATCTCGTCGCGCTTGCACATCGTGTCCGTCCGGGCGGCCGGCTGTCGATCATGGAGGCCAACCCCGATGGCCGGATCCTCCGCACATTGCTGACCGACGGCCCCGTCGCCGCACTCGCCGAGCTGCAATCGGACAGGGCCACGGTAGAGATCTTCCGGACCGACACCAGGAAGATCAGTGTCGACGCCATCACTGCCGAAGCCTCGGAAGCAGGTCTGGAGCTCGTCGGGGTCTACGGCAACCGGATCGCGAACGACCTGCTCATCGACGACACCGCCAAGCACGACCCCGACTTCTTCGAGGACCTTCTGGCGCTCGAGCTGCGGCTCTGCGACCGAGAGCCGTACAACCGGGTCGGCTTCGCCTGGCAGCTCGTCCTGCAGCGCTGAGCAACCCATCGGCCGCGCCACCCGACCCGGCCCTGCCGCCCCCTGAACCAGGACCGGACGCCCCTCAGGCCAGCGCCAGGAACAGCTTCTCCAGCTTCTTGGCGTCCACGCTGTCCGGACCGCCCTCCTGAAGGCACTTCTGCAGCCCGGTGGCGACCAGCGCGTAGCCTCCGCGACCCACGGCCTTGTTGACGGCCGCGAGCTGCATCAGGGCGTCCTCGCACTCGGCGCCCTCCTCGAGCATCCGGATCACCGAGGCGAGGTGCCCGTTGGCCCGCTTGAGGCGGGTGATGATCGCCTTGATCTCCTCAGGCTCCAGCTTCATGGGTCGCTCCCGTCGGGTCGGTCAGGGCCTCCATCATCCCGGTGAGCCGGGCGCGGGCGTCGGCGGCCACCTCGGCGAGCTCCGGATCGGGCGCCAGCGAGGCGAGCAGGCCGGGATCCATCACGTCGACGCGGGTGCGCCCCTCCCCCGTGTCGGCCACCACGACGTTGCACGGCATCAGCGCCGCGATCCGCGGCTCGAGCTGCAGCGCGCGGTGGGCCAGCTGAGGGCGACACGCGCCGAGGATCAGCTGGGCGGGCACGTCCACGTCGAGCTTCGCCTCGAGCGTGGCGCGGATGTCGATCTCGGTCAGCACGCCGAACCCGGCGTCGGCCAGCAACGTCCGCACCCGCGCCACCGTGTCGTCGTACGACGCGGCGAGGGTCGTGCTCAGCGTGAACTCTGCGAGCTCCATCGGTCTCTCCTTCGTTGATTCGCTATCCCCCCTGGGGGATCTGCTACCGTCCGAGCATAACCCCCCGGGGGGATATCTCGAAAGGAGGCGCCGCCGTGGCGCAGACGACACCCGCCGCACCGAAGGCGGCTCCGCACACCTGGCGGCCGGGGCCACTCGGTCGCCTCGGGGTCTGGGTGACCGAGCATCGCCGCGTCGTCGGCGTCGCCTGGATCGCGCTCGTCATCGGGCTCGGGATCTTCGCTCCGGCGGTCGAGCGGAATCTGTCGGGGGCCGGCTGGCAGGCCGACGGCTCGGAGTCGGTGGCCGTCCGCGACCTGGCGCAGGAGCACTTCGCCGGCAACGCGAGCCACGCGATCCAGGTCGTCGTGCACAGCACCGACGGCCCGCTGGACCAAGGCGACGGCGCGCGGGTCCTCGCGGAGGTCACCCGGGCGCTCGAGGCCGAGCCGCGGATCGCCGAGGTGGTGCCCCCGATGCCGGGTGCGAGCCTCTCCCCCGACGGCCGGACGGCGGTCGTGCTGGGCGGCGCCGGTGCCGACACCAACGAGATGGTCCGGGTCGCGACCGACCTCAAGGAGGAGCTGCAGGACCTGTCGACCGGCACGGTGCAGGTCAACCCGACCGGCTCGTCGCTGCTCTGGTCGGACTTCAACGAGGCCAACCTCGACGCGATGCTGACCTCGGAGATGATGTCCTGGCCGGTGACCCTGGCGATCCTGGTCCTGGCGTTCGGCGCCCTCGTGGCCGCCGGCCTGCCGTTGCTGCTGACGCTCGCCGGACTCGTCGCGTCGGCCGGCTCGCTGGTGCTGGTCAACGAGCTCGTGCCCGTCTCCATCTGGGCCATGAACTTCGCGATGATGTTCGCCCTCGCGCTGGGCATCGACTACGCGCTCTTCCTCGTCGTCCGCTACCGCGCCGCACGGATGGGCCAGCACGGCTCCGTGCAGCAGGCCATCGCGGAGACCATGGACACGGCAGGCAAGGCCGTCCTGCTCTCGGGCGCGACCGTCCTGGTGTCGCTGTCCGCCGTGCTCCTGGTGCCATCCCCGTCGTTCCGCTCGATGGCCGGCGGGATCATGATCTCGGTCGTCTTCGTGCTCGCCGCGACGCTGACCCTGCTGCCGCTCGTGCTGTTCAAGCTCGACGACCGGATCAACCGGTTCGCGCTGCCCTGGGTCAAGGTCGGCGAGCACCGCTCCCCCGTCTTCGCCCGCTGGGGCGCCCACCTGTGGCGCCGTCCGGTGGCCTGGGGCGTCGGCGCGACCGTCGTCCTGCTGGTCCTCGCCGCGCCGATCGCCGGCCTGAAGACCGGGATGCCGTCGATCAAGGTACTGCCTGAGGACGCCAGCGCGCGCGTGGGCTACGAGCAGGTCAAGGACGCCTTCGGCCCGGGTGCGCCGGGCATGGTGCAGATCGTCGTCGACCGATCCGACGCGAGTACGGCGGCCGCCGTCCTCACCGACGACGCCGGCATCCAGGCCGTGCTGCCGCCGATGCCCGCGACCGACGGCAGCGACCTCGCGATGATCCAGGCGGTGCCGACCGTCGACCCGTCCGACCCGGCCCTGCCCGAGACGATCGACCGGTTGCGCGCGGACCTGCCGTCGTCCGCGCTCGTCGGCGGCGCCGCGGTGGAGAACGTCGACCTGACCGACCAGCTCCGGCGGTCCACCCCGCTGGTGATCGGCGTCGTGCTGCTGCTCGGGTTCCTGCTCCTGCTGGTCGCCCTGCAGGCGCCGCTGATCTCGCTGCTCGGCACGCTCGCCAGCCTGCTGTCGACGGCCGCGGCCTTCGGCGTCGCGCGGCTGCTGTTCCAGGACGGCCACGGCTCCGGCCTGCTCGGCTTCGAGCACCAGGGCTTCCTGGACGCCTGGGCGCCGGTGTTCTTCTTCGCGATGATCTTCGCGATCGCGATGGACTACACCGTGTTCCTGCTGGCCTCGGCCAAGGAGCACTGGGAGAGGTCCGGCGACGCCCACGAGGCGATGGTCGGCGCGGTCGCCCACTCCGGGCGGGTGATCTTCGCGGCCGGCGGCGTCATGGTGGCGGTGTTCTTCACCTTCGCCCTGTCCGGGCCGCTGCCGCCCAAGGAGATGGGCGTGATCCTGGGCGTCGCCGTCCTGCTCGACGCCTTCCTGGTCCGCCTGGTCCTGCTGCCGGTCCTGCTCCGGCTCTCCGGCCGCGCCGCCTGGGCCGCACCGGCCTGGCTGCGCCGGCTCCTGCCCCCCATCACCTTCGCCCACGACTGAGCTCCCCGCCCGTTGCAACGAGAGGAACCACCATGACCGACTCACCCCACGCCAAGCCCGTCCTCGACGAGCTCTCGCCCCTGCACCGCCGGCTGCGCCGGGCCATCCCCGACGTCTACACCGGCTTCGGAGCGCTCTCGAAGGCCGCCTTCGCCGACGGTGCGCTCGACCAGCGCACCAAGGAGCTGATCGCACTGGCGATCGGCGTCGTCGAAGGCTGCGACGGCTGCATCGCCTCCCACGCCCAGGCCGCCGCCCGCGCCGGAGCCACGAAGCAGGGGGCCGCCGAGGCGATCGGCGTCACCTTCTTGATGCACGGCGGTCCGGCGACCATCCACGGAGCTCGGGCGTACGACGCCTTCTGCTCGTTCGCCGACGCCCTCGATCCCGCCGCAGCGACGGCGGAGGCCTGAGCCGTGTGCCGTCCGGTGCGCTGCCGCAGGTGCGGCGGGACGACCTGGGCCGGGTGCGGCCAGCACATCGCCTCGTGAAGGCGCGGGTGCCCGCCGACCAGTGGTGCGGCGGGCACGACGAGCCGCCCGGCGGCGGGTTCCTCCGCCGTCTCCTCAGCCGCTGACCCCGCTCAGGACGGCCAGCCGGTGTAGCCCTCCGCGAGGTAGGTGGACCCGGCCGTCGAGGAGACGACCGAGGTCAGCTCGCCGACCTGGCGACGGACGTCGAAGTCGCTCGCCTCGGGCAGCCGGTGCAGCATCGTGGTCATCCAGTAGGAGAAGTGCTGCGCCTTCCAGACCCGCCGCAGCGCCCGCTCGGCGTACCGGTCGAGCGCGGCGGTGTCGCCCCGCAGGTGCAGCTCGAGCTCCTCGGCGAGCACCTTGACGTCGGCCAGCGCGAGGTTGAGGCCCTTGGCACCGGTCGGCGGGACGGTGTGCGCGGCGTCGCCGGCGAGCACGAGGTTGCCGTGGCGCATCGGCTCCTGGACGAAGCTGCGGAAGGGCAGGACCGTCTTGGAGGTGACCGGCCCCTCCTTGAGGACGTAGCCGTTGGCGCCGACCCGGGCCTGCAGCTCCTCCCAGATCCGGTCGTCGGGCCAGTCCCCGACGTCCTCGCCCGGATCGCACTGGAAGTACATCCGCTGCAGGGTCTCGGTGCGCTGGCTGATCAGCGCGAAGCCCCGGTCGGAGTGGCTGTAGATCAGCTCCTCGCTGCTCGGGGGCGCGGCGCAGAGGATGCCGAACCAGGCGAAGGGGTACTCGCGGAAGTACTGCCGCCGCCGCGCCTCCGGGAACTCGTGACGGCAGATGCCGCGCGAGCCGTCGGCCCCCACCAGGACCCGAGCCGCGACCTCGTGGCGTACGCCGGACGCGTCGGTGAACCTCATCAGTGGCCGGTCGCCGGTGAGGTCGGCGACCGACACCTCGCTCACACCGAACCGCACGTCGCCCCCGTCGCGGTGCCGTGCGTCGGCGAGGTCGATGAACACATCGGTCTGCGGATAGAGCTGGACCGCGGCTCCGGTCAGGGCCTCGAAGTCGATCCGGTGGCCGCCGCCGCCGAAGGCCAGGTCGATGCCGGCGTGCCGGTAGCCGTCGCGCAGCACCCGGTCGGAGACGCCCGACTCGGTGAGCAGCCGGACGCTGTCCTGCTCCAGGATCCCGGCACGGTGGGTGTTCTCGATCTCCTCGCGCTCGCGGATGTCGATCGCCACCGAGGAGATCCCGGCCCGCTGCAGCAGGTGCGCGAGCATGAGGCCGGCGGGTCCGGCGCCGACGATGGCGACGTCGGTGCCGGTCGTGGTCACGGCGGCGCTCATCGGTCCAGCTCCTCGAGGACGCCCTTCGCGACGGCGAAGGCGTGGTTGGCGGCGGGGACGCCGCAGTAGATGCCGGCCTGCAGGATCACCTCGGCGATCTCGGCGTCGCTGAGCCCGTTGGTGCGGGCGGCACGGACGTGCATGGCGAGCTCCTCCCAGTGGCCGAGCGCGATCAGTGCGGTGAGCACCGCGACCGAGCGGGTCCTCCGGTCGAGTCCGGGCCGGGTCCAGACGCTGCCCCACGCGAAGCGGGTGATGAGGGCCTGGAAGTCCTCGGTGAACGGGGTGGTGGCCGCCTGGGCGCGGTCGACGTGCGCGTCGCCGAGCACCTCGCGGCGCACCTTCATGCCGGCGTCGTAGGGATCGGCGTGGGGATCGTCGTGGGTCATCGGTGGGCCTCCAGGAACGTGGCGATCAGGTCGGCGGTGGCGGCGGGGTCCTCGGCGGGCGGCAGGTGCGCGACCCCGTCGAGGACGACATCCATCCCGTCGGCGGGGACGACGACGTCCGCGGCGCCGCCGGCCACCCGCAGGGGGACGCTCGTCGCGTCCCGGGCGGCGATGCGGTCGCGGACGTCGTAGGACGCCAAGGCCTCACACGCCAGCGCGTACGACTCGTCGTCGACGTCCTGCAGCGCGAGGAGCAGGCCGCTGCCCGTGGCGGGGTCGCGGTCGAGGAAGCCGGGCGCGAACCAACGGGCCGCCGAGCCCTCGACCATCGCGGCGGTCCCCGCCGTGCGGACGTACGCCGCCCGCTCGTGCCAGCCCTCCGGCGTACCGATCCGCGGCGCGGACGCGAGCGTGACGACGGCACCGAAGGGCCCCGGGTCGGCGGCGATCGCGAAGCCGACGGCTCCCCCGAACGAGACACCGGCGTAGGCGACCGGGCGCCCGGCCGCGATCGCGCCCGCACGCTCGCGCACCTCGCCGGCGAGGTCGTCGACGGTGAAGGCCGTCGTGGTGGGCGTGCCGGCGCCGTGGCCGGGGAGATCCCACCCCACGACCTGACAGGACGACGGCAGCAGCGCGACACAGCGGCGCCAGAGGTCGGCGACGCCGGTGCCGAGCGACGGGCCGACCACGAGGACGCGCTCGGCGCCGGGCGTGCCCTCGGCGCCGGACAGCTGCGCGAAGGTCAGGTCAACCACGGGTCTCCTCCCAGCGGGCGAGGGCGAGGTCGACGAGGCGGCCGGCCTCGCCCACACCGCCCCGGCCGTCCAGCGCTCCGGTCGCCGTCGCGAGGTCGGCCCGCGCCGCCATCGCGCCGGTGTCGACCCGCAGGCCCGCGACGAGCTCGGCGGCCTGGCTCGCCGCGGTGACCGCGATCTCCAGCAGCCGCGTCAGGACGGGCCATTCGGCGTGCCAGGCACCGTCGGGGCGCTCGTCGACGGCGTCCGCGGCGGCGAGGTGCAGCTGGGCGGCGAGACCGGGCGCCTGCCGGGCGGCGGCGCGGACGAGCACGGCGAGGACCGGGTTCTGCTTGTGCGGCATCGTCGAGGAGCCGCCTCGCCCCGCGACCGCGCCCTCGCGGGTCTCGGCGATCTCGGGGCGGCCCAGCAGCAGCACGTCGCCGGCGACGACGCCCAGGGCGTCGGTGACCGTCGTGAGCGCGTCGCCGATCGCGGTGACCGCGGCACGACGGGTGTGCCAGGGCAGGTCCGTCCCGTCGAGGTCGAGAGCGGCGGCCAGGGCGGCGGGCGCGGCGACGGCGCCGGGCCCGGCCAGATCGCCCAGCAGGGCGCGCGTGCCCGCGGCCCCGCCGTACTGGAGCGGGAGGACGAGTCGGTCCAGCCCGGCGAGGGCGTCGTCCACCCCCGCCAGCCATTGCGCCGCGCGCAGGCCGAAGGTGGTCGGCACGGCCCACTGGGTGAGGGTCCGCGCGACGGCGACGTCGTCGCGGTGCGCGCGAGCGAGGGTCGCGAGCGCGTCGCCCGCGGCCACCAGGTCGGCGCGCACTAGGGCGACCGCGTCGCGGGCGAGCAGGACCAGCGCCGTGTCGACGACGTCCTGGCTGGTCAGGCCGCGGTGCACGGCTCCGGCGGCGTCGCCGGCGGCGTCGCGGAGCAGCGCGACCAGCGGTACGACGGGATTGCCGGCCGCCTCGGACGCGGCCGCGAGCGCCGGCAGGTCGACGTCGAGCCCGGCTGCGGCCGCGGCGACCTGCGCCGCCTCCGCCTCGGTCGCGATGCCCGCGGCCACGAGCGCGCGCGCCCAGGCCGACTCCACCCGGAGCAGCGCGGCCAGGACCGCCGCGTCGTCGGCGACCCCCGCGGCCCGGTGCGCGCCGGGCCGGAGCAGGCCGCTCATCCGTCGTGCCGCGGGTAGCGCAGGAAGACCGTCTCCCGGTCGCCCTGCAGGTGGATGTCGAAGCGCAGGCTGCCGTCGGGCTCGCGCGCGGCCCGCAGCGTCGCGGCGTCGGCCTCGGGCAGGCCGGAGAGGAACGGGTCGGTCTCCCCCGGCAGGTAGGCCCGCGTGAACAGCCGGTCCAGCAGCCCCCGGGCGAAGACGACCACGGCGAAGAACGCCGCTCCCCCGTCGACGCCCGACGGCTCGACGGTCGTGAACGCATAGCGCCCGGACGCGTCGGTCGCCGCCCGGCCCCAGCCGGTGAACCGGCCGTCGCGCCGCAGGGAGCCCTCGCTGCGCGGCGATCGGCCCGCCGGATCGGCCTGGCGGATCTCGATCAGCGCGTCGGGGACCGGCGCCCCGCTGCCGTCGTACACGGTGCCGTGGAGGCGGACCGCGCCCGCCGATCCCGGCGGCACGAGAAGGCTGTCGCCGGCGTAGGGCAGGGCGTCGTGGAAGAACGGCCCGATGGTCTGTCCCGGCGTGGGCGCGAGGGTCTCCGTCGGCGTGGTCATCGGTCGTCACGCTCCAGCGGGGTCGCGTGGGTGCCGGTCAGCACGATGTCCCAGCGGTAGCCGGTCGCCCACTCGTGGGTGGTCAGGTCGTGGTCGTAGGTCGCCACCAGCCGGTCGCGGACGCCCTGGTCGGTGATCGACTGGTAGATCGGGTCGAGCGCGAAGAGCGGGTCGCCCGGGAAGTACATCTGGGTGATCAGCCGTTGGGTGAACTCGGTGCCGAACAGCGAGAAGTGGATGTGGGCGGGCCGCCAGGCGTTGAGATGGTTGCGCCACGGATAGGGGCCCGGCTTGATCGTGGTGAAGCGGTAGGTCCCGTCGCCGTCGGTCAGGCAGCGCCCGACCCCGGTGAAGTTCGGGTCGATCGGCGCGGGATGCTGGTCGCGCTTGTGGATGTAGCGACCACCCGCGTTGGCCTGCCAGATCTCGACCAGCTGGTGGCGGACGGGACGACCGTCGCCGTCGAGGACCCGACCGGTGAGCAACATGCGCTCGCCGATCGGCTCGCCGCCGTGCTGGATCGTGAGGTCGGCCTCGACCGGGTCGACGTCGGAGTGCCCGAAGACCGGGGCGACCAGTTCGACGCCCTCGGGGTCGGCGTGGCGCGGGTCCTTGGTGGGGTGGCGCAGCACCGAGCTGCGGTACGGCGAGAAGTCGATCCGCGGCTGTGCGGCACCCGGCGCCGTGGCGGCGTGCGCCTCGGTGATCTCCGCGGTGAGCCGCTCCTGGGAGTCCATCGGCGGCGGCGCGGCCGCGGTGGGGGCAGTGGTCGTGGTCACGTGCCCACGCTAGGGCCGCGGCCGGGCCCGGCGCGATAGCCTTCTTCCACTCAGCGAAAGGGGTGGCGATGGCCGGCAACACCTCCGTCCCGGGCGCGACCGTGGTGTCCCGCAGCCTCGCGCTGTTGTTCTCCTTCGACGACGCCCACCGCCGGCTCACCCTCTCCGAGCTCGCCCGGCGCGCCGGCCTGCCGCTGCCCACCGCGCACCGGCTCGTCGCCGAGCTGGTCGCGGGCGGCGCCCTCGTGCGGCGCACCGACGGGGAGTACGTCGTCGGGCGCCGGCTGTGGCAGGTCGGCCTGCTCGCGCCCGTCGAGACCGGGCTGCGCGAGGTCGCCGCCCCGTTCATGAACGACCTCCACGCCACCACCCGCGCGACCGTGCACCTGGCCGTGCGCGAGGGGACCGAGGTGCTCTACCTCGAGCGCCTCTCCGGGCGCGCCTCGGTGCCGGTCGTGAGCACCGTCGGCTCGCGGCTCCCGCTGCACGCCACCGGGGTCGGCAAGGTGCTGCTCGCGCACGCTCCCGACGACGTCGCGACGGACGCGCTGGCCCGGCTGACCCGGGTCACGCCGTACACGATCACCCAGCCGGCGCGTCTGCGCGAGCAGCTCGACCGGGTGCGCCGCGACGGCTACGCCACGACCGTCGAGGAGATGACCCTCGGCGCCTGCTCGGTCGCGGTCCCCGTGCTGGCCGGGAGCCGCGTGGTCGCCGCGCTCGGCGTCGTGGTCCCCTCGCTCAAGCGCGACCGGGCGCGCCTGGTCGCCGGCCTCCAGGTCGCGGCCCAGGGCATCGGGCGGTCCCTGGGCTGATCCGGGGCGCGCGACGCGTCAGTGGCGCCCCTCCAGGCCGACGGCCTGGCGCAGCTTGCGCACCGACTCCTCCAGGTCCTCGTCGGCGCGGGCGCGGGACGCCATCAGGTCCGAGAGCGCCTCGGCGATGACGTTCAGCTTCTCCTGCGACGCCTCCTCCGACCGGCGGCCGGCGTTCTGGAGCAGTACGAGCAGCAGCAACGAGAGCACCGAGGAGCCCGTGTGCAGCGCGAGCTCCCACTTCGTCGCCGACGACCACAGCGGCATGCTCGCCGCCCAGACGACCAGCACCGCCACGATCACGTAGAAGAACGGCGCGGCGCTCACCAGCCGGTGGACGACCTCGACGAACCGCTCGAAACGCCCCCGGCCATCGCCCTCGCGGCGGGACCGCGCCGCCTCGCTCCGCCCGCTCATGGGCACAACCTACGCTCCTCCGTCCGCCGAGGACCGCGTAGGACGCGCTCAGACCCGCCGGTGGATCGACTTGAACGTCAGGTAGGCCGAGAGCCCCTCCACGCCGTACTCGACGCCGAGGCCGGAGTCGTGGCGCCCCCCGAAGGGAGCGGCGTGGTTGGAGGCGAAGAAGTTGAGGCCGACCGAGCCGGTGTCCATCCGCTCGGCGACCTCGAGCGCGCGCTCCGGGGAGGCGGAGAAGACCAGGCCGCCGAGGCCGAAGTCCGTGTCGTTGGCGAGCGCGACCGCCTCGTCGAGGGTCTCGTAGGGCAGGACGCAGACGACCGGGCCGAAGACCTCCTCGCGCGCCACCGTCATGGCCGGCGTGACGTCGGCGAGGACGGTCGGCTGCACGAAGTAGCCGGGCCCCTCGACCGCGGCGCCACCCGTGGTGACCCGGGCGCCCTCGGCGGCGGCGCCCTCCAGGAAGCCCACGACCACGTCGCGCTGCGCCCGGGTCGCGAGCGGCCCGAAGACCGTGTCGGGGTCGAGAGGGTCGCCCAGCCTGCCCGCCGCGATCGTCGCCGTCACCGTCTCCACGACCTCGTCGTAGCGCGAGGCGGGGGCCAGGATCCGCGTGGAGATGTAGCAGGTCTGGCCGGTGTTGCGCATCGACGACCGCACCAGCACCCGGGCCATCGCGTCGAGGTCGGCGTCCTCCAGCACGATCGCCGACGACTTGCCGCCGAGCTCGAGGGTCACGGGCTTGAGCAGCTCGCCGCAGGTGGCGCCGATCCGCCTCCCCACCGGGGTCGATCCGGTGAAGGCGACCTTCGCGGTGTCGGGGTGGCGCACCAGCGCCTCGCCGACGGCTGCCCCGCCGGTGACCAGGTTGACGACGCCCGGCGGGATGCCCGCGGCCTCGGCGGCCGCGACCACGAACCGGATCGACAGCGGCGTCGACTCCGCCGGCTTCAGCACGACCGTGCAGCCCGCGAGCAGCGCGGGGGCCAGCTTGACGACCATCAGGTTGATCGGGAAGTTCCAGGGTGCGATCAGCACGCACGGCCCGACCGGGTCGCGCCGGACGACGGTCTCGGCGCCGCCTGCCGGGAACGCCCGCACGTCCTCGGCCTCGAGCCACGGGGCGAGGGAGGCGACATGGCGCAGGATCCCGGCGGCGTTGGCGGCGGCGCCGGAGGTCTCGGCGACGGGCGAGCCGTTCTCCCGGGTGATGGTCCGGGACAGGGGCTCGGCCCGCTCGTCCAGCTCGTCGGCCATCCGCAGCAGGTGCGCGGCCCGCTCGCTCGGCGACAGGGCCGGCCAGGGCCCCGCCCGGAAGGCACGCACGGCGGCGGCCATCGCGTCCGCGACGTCCTCGGGCGCCGCGTCGGGCACCGAGCCCCAGCTCTCCTCCGTCGCCGGGTCCACCACGGGCAGGCGGCCGCTCCCCCGGGCGGGCCGCCAGACTCCGTCGACGTAGAGGTCGTCGACGTGCGTCCAGGGCAGGTCGAGCGAACGACGTGCCTCGCTCGCCGCATCGGCCGCCCGGACGGTCGCGGCGGGCTCGGTCACGGGGCCTCCTCCCGCAGGACGTCGGTCCTGAGCAGCCGGTTCGAGCGGGTCAGGTCGGCGTTCGCCATGGCGATCGCCGCCTCGGTGAGCAGCTCGGGCACGATCTCGCGCGCGAGCCGGTCGCAGTACGTCGCCGGGTCGAGCCCGAACCAGCCCGACGCGAGCGCGATCCCGGCATGGTCGAAGCGCCACAGCCGGTCGGCGTCGCGGACGAGGGCGTCCTCCAGGGAGTAGGCCTCCTTGCGGGTGTCGTGGCCGTCGACGATCGCGCACACCGCGGCGACGAACTCCTCGGTGTAGCCCAGCGGCGGCAGGACCTCCCGCGCGATGAGGCAGCCCTGGCGCTCGTGCTCGAAGCGGATCTCCGCCTTGCGCCAGTCGCCGGTGAACCCCTCGGAGATGATCCGGCTCTCGTCCACCCGGCCCCACCCGGTGTCGTGCAGCAGGATCGCCACCCGGACCAGCTCGGCGTGGGCCTCCGGGTACGCGCGGCACAGCCGCTCGGCGTAGGCCAGCGAGATCGGCAGGTGGATGTCGTTGCTGCGCGCGCGGGTCTCGGGGACGACCGAACGCCACACCGGGTCGAGGTCCGCGCCGGCCGCGGGGGTCAGCGAGATCGGCGAGGTGTCGACCGGACCGGACGGCGGCACGGGCGTCGGTGGCAGTGCGTGGATCATGACTTCTCCCTCGTGCTCACCGGCGCGAGCGGCCTGGTGATCGACTTGAGCTGGACGGCCGGGTCGGCGGCCTCGTCGGGCGGGATCCGCGCACCGGACCCGATCGCCGCCTTCACGGCCATGAAGTCCAGCGGCGCGTTGACACAGTCGGCGGCCAGGATCCGGTCGCCGCGGTAGTAGAGGACGGAGTGCCTGCACCGGGCCGGATCGCTGCGCACGACGGTGCGGTCGTGTCCCGCGG
Source organism: Nocardioides segetis (assembly GCF_051390595.1). Classification (NCBI taxonomy): domain Bacteria; kingdom Bacillati; phylum Actinomycetota; class Actinomycetes; order Propionibacteriales; family Nocardioidaceae; genus Nocardioides; species Nocardioides segetis. Next base: position 397,069 of record NZ_JBNINR010000002.1, read on the forward strand.
ACAGGCCGGCGATCTGGAGCTTGAGGTCGGCCTGGTTCGACCAGAACCACGGGACGCCGGCGTACTCCTCCGGTCGCCCGACGATCGCGTACGCCGCCACCTTCGCCTGCTCCACCGCGTTGTTGACGCTCTCGAAGCGGATCCGGTCGCCCTCGGGGGCACCCGGCACCGGGTTCGGCAGGTTGGCGACGTCGCCCACCGCGACGGTGACGCCGTCGGATGCCAGTGCGTGGGCGTCGACCCGGATCCCGTTGTCGCACTCCAGCCCGATCGACTCGGCGAGCTCGGTGTTGGGGATCACGCCCACCCCGATCAGCACCAGGTCGGCCGGGATCACGCGACCGTCGGCGAGCTCGACGCCGGCGACCCGGTCGCCGGAGCCGACGATGCGGCGCACCTCCGCGTCGAGGACGACGTCGACGCCGCGCTCCCGGTGGTGCGCCAGCAGGTACGACGACGTCTCGGTCCCGACCGCGCGCCCGACCAGCCGCGGGCCGGCCTCCAGCAGGGTCACCCGGCGGCCCATCTTGTTGAGGCTGGCCGCGGCCTCGATGCCGATGAACCCACCGCCGATGACGACGACGTCCTCGACCATCGGCACCCGGGCCTTGAGCTCCAGGGCGTCGTCGGCGTTGCGCAGGTAGAGCACGCCGGGGAGGTCGACACCGTCCAGCAGCAGCCGCCGGGCGCGGGCGCCGACGGTGAGGGCGAGCCGGTCGAACGGGATCTCGGCGCCGGACATGGCGTGCGCGACGCCGCTGCCGTCGTCCCGCTTGTCGATGCGGACGATCCGCTCGTTCGGCACGACGCGGATCCGGCGCTCGTCCCAGTACTCCTGGGTGCGGTAGATCAGCGACTCCTTGGTGATCGCGCCCTGCAGGAACTCCTTCGACAGCGCCGGACGCTGGTAGGGACGGTGGTTCTCGTCGCCCAGGAGCGTGATCGGCGGCTCGTAGCCGAGGGCCCGCAGCGACACCGCGAGCTGCACCCCCGCCTGGGAGGAGCCGACGATCAGCAGACCGGGATCGGTGCGTGACATGACTCAGACCTGCGTCTCCGGCGTGGTCACGTGCAGGTCCATGCCGTCGGTGACCCTGATCTGGCAGCACAGGCGCGAGGTGTCCTGCCGGTCGACGGCGGCGCCCCACAGCATCTCGTCCTCCACCTCCTCCATCGGCGGGAGCTTCGCGAAGTCGGCCTCGTCGACGAAGACGTGGCAGGTCGCGCAGGACAGCGACCCGCCGCACTCGGCGACGATCCCGGGGACCCCGTTGCGGACGGCGGTCTCCATCACGGAGTCGCCGACATTGGCCTCGACAGCGCGTGCCTCGCCGGCGGCGTCGGTGTAGGTGATCGTGGGCATCGGGTGCTCCTGGTCTCAGATGAACTGGCGGCCGCCGTCGACGACGACGGTCTGGCCGGTGACGAAGCCGGCGTCGGGGCCGGCGAGGAAGAGGGCGACGCCGACGATGTCGTCGGGCCGGCTGGCGCGGCGCAGGGCACCGCGGTCGACGCCGTACGACGCGGCGTCGTCCATCAGCCCGAGGCTGGCGTCGGTGAGGGTGAACCCGGGGGCGATCGCGTTGACGTTGATCGAGCGGCGGCCCAGCTCCTTGGCCATCACCCGGGTCAGGGCGATGACGCCCCCCTTCGAGGCGACGTAGTGCAGCCAGTTCTCCGATCCGCTGTAGACGGTGGCCGACGACAGGTTGACCACCCGCCCGCCCTGCGGCAGGTACGGGCTGCACGCGCGGACCATCAGCCACGGGCCCTTGAGATTGACGCCCATCACCAGGTCCCACTCGGCGGGGTCGATCTCCTCGAGCGGCGAGCGGGTGACCGTGCCGTAGATCGCGGCGTTGTTGACCAGGACGTCGATCCGGCCGTCCCCGAACTCCGCGACCGCCTCCGCGAGGGCTGCGGTCGAGGAGGCCGAGGTGACGTCGACCGGGCCGTGCCAGGCCTCGGCGCCCGCGCCGACGACGAGCTTCGCGGTCTCCGCGGCGCCGGCCTCGTCGATGTCGGCGACCGCCACCCGGTAGCCACGCGCGGCGAAGCCCAGGGCGAAGGCCCGGCCCAGACCGCCGGCGGCACCCGTGACGAGCACGGTGCGACCGCGGCCCTCGTCGCTCCTCGAGTCGGGCACGGCGTCAGTCCAGGATCTCGACGCGACCGGTGCCGCCGTCGACCCGGATCCGCTGGCCGGTCCGGATCGTCGTCGACGCGCTGCCGGTGCCGGTGACCGCCGGGAGGCCGTACTCGCGGCACACGATGGCGGCGTGGCTCATCATCCCGCCGATGTCGGTGACGGTCGCCTTGATCCTGCCGAAGATCGGGCCCCACGACGGAGCGGTGATGGTGGCGACGAGGATCTCGTCCTGCTCCACCTCGCCGAGCTGGTCGGCGCTGTGCACGACCCGCGCGATGCCCTCGACGACGCCGGGCGAGGCCGCCATGCCGGTGATGACGCCGTCGTCGCCCTCGTCGTCGCCGGCCAGCCACTGCTGCACCTGCTCGGTCGTGATGCCGTAGAGCATCATCGTGAACGGCTCGGTGATCTCGGCCGGCGGCGTGTTGAGCGCCGGCTGCGGGCGCTGGGTGGCGAGCGCCTCGAAGATCCTCCGGCGGCGCTCGATCTCGGCCGGCCAGTAGTGCGGACCGGTCGCCTCGGCGCCCACCGCCCAGCCGGTGACCAGGTCGAAGATCGCGTCGCGGACCTCGCCCCGGTTGAGGTAGAGCAGGTCGGACTCGTCGGCCCAGAAGCCGGCGGCGGCGAAGACCCGGCCGAGCTCGCGGACCTTGCGCCAGAAGACGCCCATGGTCCAGTGCTCGATGTAGAAGTTGTGGTTCTCGACGTACGGGTAGGCCGTCGCGGCCAGTCCTCGCTTGGCGTCGAAGGCCGCGAGCGCGTCGCCGTCGAGCAGGTCGCGGTACTCCGCGACGATCCGCTCCTTCTCCGCGGTCAGCTCCGCGACCGGCCGCATGATCTGCTGCCCCTCGTCGAGGCGGCGGATGTAGTCCTTGATGTAGCCGAGCGGGATCTCCTGGTGCTCGAGCCAGTACTTGTCGTGACCGTAGAAGCCGTTGCCGACGGTGAAGTTGAACCACGGGTCCTGCGCCGCCTCGTACGCCGCCAGCCACTCCGCGCCGCAGTCGCCGGCCCCGACGCGGGCGAGCGTGCCCGCCACGTCGTCGGTGTCGGCGAAGGCGGCCTGCAGACCCTTCTCGACGGCGAGCGTGGCGAGCCGCTTCAGCTCGTCGTCGGGGCGGAACAGCTCCATGTCGACGCCCTGGACCATCTTCGCGATCGCCTGGTCGGGGATGCCGGGGAAGGCCTCCTTGCAGAAGCCGAAGAAGTCGAGGTACGCCAGATAGCCGAGGTTGAGGAACTCGAAGTGGTACTGCCAGTTCTGGTAGCACAGCTGGATCAGCCGGTCGTAGTTCTCCATGAGGACCTCGGAGCCGTCCTTCGCGACACCGGCGACGATGTCGTCGAAGGGCACCATGTCGGGCAGCGGCTCGAAGCGCAGCGCCTCCATCTCGTCGATGGTGCCGCGGACCTTCACCCGCCAGGACTCGAGGAGCTCGTTCCAGTTCTGGAAGTAGTGGCCGGCGCGGCGCTCGAACTCCGGCACCCGCGCCGGGATCTGGTCCTCCGGGACCGGGACGGGCGACATGTAGAGGTAGCCGAGGTGGATCTTGAACTCGATGCCGTTGGCGGGCGGGATCAACAGGTGCCGGGTGTTGTACTGCCCCAGGCACTTCACGGCGAACTCGCCGCCGATGGTCTCGAACGGCTTGAAGACCGTCGGCCAGTGCTGGCTGTCGCAGAACCAGAACTTCTCGTCCTCGGCACCGCTGAGGTTCTGGAAGACCAGGTGGTAGGGGTAGAGCTTCTCCCAGCCCTCGGCGCCGTCGGGGACGGGCAGCTGGGAGGGCTTGGGGAAGGACTTCATCGCGGGGGCGGTGCCCGGGGTGGGGTCGGTGACGGTCATCAGGGGTTCCTTGGGGTCAGAGAGCTGGTGAGGCCGGACATGAAGCCGGTCATCCCGCCCGAGGCAGGGGTGGTGTTCGTGGGGGCCGCGGCGGTGGTGGCCGCGACCGAGTGGACGGTCTCGGGGCGCGCCTGGAGCAGCAGGAGGTTCTCCCCCGCCGGCAGGTCGCGGTCGAAGGCCCACTCGATGTCCTGCGGGCATCCGTAGTGCTTCTCGGCGCGCTTCGCGAGCTGCGCGACGGCGACGAGCTCGTCGTGGGCCAGGCAGAGCCGGTCGCGCCGGTCCGCCTCGACCTCACGCTCGACGAGCCGTCCCGTGGCGACGTCGGGGACCAGCTCGGCGTGCTTGTCGCCGCGGTGCTCGGCGACGACGCTGAGCATGACCTTGTCGAGCAGCAGGTTGTCGGGCGTCACCTGGCCGGAGACGACCATCTCCCCGACGCCGTAGGACGCGTCGATGGCGATCTTCGAGCGGTCGCCGGTCGTCGGGTTCAGCGTGATCGCCACGCCGGCGACGCGGGCGTTGACCATCTTCTGCACCGCGACGGCCATCGACAGGCCCTCGTCGGGGATGCCGTTCTTGAGCCGGTAGAGGATCGCCCGGCTGGTGTAGACCGACGCCCAGCAGCGGCGGACGTGGTCGCGGACCTCGTCCCAGCCGCGCAGCCACAGGTAGGTGTCCTGCTGGCCGGCGAAGCTGGCGTCGGGCAGGTCCTCGGCGGTCGCCGAGGACCTCACCGCGACCGGCACGTCCGCGCCGATCCGGGCGACCAGCTCGTCGTACGCGCCGTGGGTCGCCGCCCGGACGGCCTCGGGGACGGGGCAGTCCAACAGCAGCCCGCGGATCCGCGCCGACATCTCGTCGACGCGGACGATGTCGTCGGGGTCGAGCCCCGCGAGCAGCTCGTGGATCCGGTCGGCGATCCCGGAATCGCGCACGAAGGCGTCGTACGCCGCGGTGGTGACCGCGAAGCCCGGCGGGACGGGCATGCCCGCGGCGGTCATGGTGACCAGCGAGGCGCACTTGCCGCCGAGCAGGTCGTGCTCGGCAGGCTCGCCGGCGTCGAAGAACTGGACGTAGCGGTCGGTCATCGCCGCTCCTCCTCGGGGGACGCGCCCCACGTGACGGGGACCGCGACCGGCGCGCGGAAGGACAGGTTGTCGCCGAACCGGATGGCGTCGGCGTCGACGAGGCGCAGGTCCGGTGCGAGCCGGGCGATCTCCTCGAGGCAGACCTTGGCCTGCAGCTTCGCCAGCATGTTGCCGAGGCAGTAGTGGATGCCGAACCCGAAGGCGAGGTGCTCGCGGGCGTTGGCTCGGGTGACGTCGAAGGCGTCGGCGTCCGCGAAGCGGGTCTCGTCGCGGTTGGCCGAGCCCATCAGCAGGAGCAGCTCGCCGCCCGCCGGGATCTCGACGCCGCCGACGGTGGTGTCCCGCAGCGCCTTGCGCCGCCAGCCCACGATCGAGGGGCTGATCCGCAGCACCTCGTCGACCGCACCGGCGATCAGGCTCGGGTCGTCGACGACCCGCTGCCACTGGTCGGGGTGGGCCAGCAGCATCCGCACGGCGTTGGAGATCAGCGTCGTGGTGGTCTCGTGGCCGGCGAAGAGCAGGCTGTAGCAGATCGAGGCGATCTCGTGGTCGGTGATCGGGTCGCCCTCGGCCTGGGCGCGGACCAGGTCGCCGACGAGCGAGTCCCGCTCCTCGGCGTGGGCCTCGGCGACCAGCCGCCGGCACTCGGTCCAGTAGTCGACCAGGTTGTGCGCGTGCGGCACCTGCTCCTCGTCGGACAGGTCGCCCCAGGTCATCGCGGCCCGCGAGTCCGACCACTTCTTGAACAGGTCGACCTGGCCGGTGTCGGCGCCGATCAGGGTGAGGATGGTGACCGTCGGGACGTCGTAGGCGAGGTCGCGGACGATGTCGCCGACCCGGTCGGGGTGCTCGCGCATCGCCGTCAGCAGGTCGACGACGTGGGCGCGGATCGCCGGCTCCAGGGCCTTGTAGCGCCGCGGGGTGAACGCCTTCGCGGTCACCTTGCGGATCCGGGTGTGCTCGGGGGGCACCCGCGCCGACAGGCCGGAGTACGCCGTGAAGCCGCCCTCCTCCATGATCCGGCGGGCCTCGGGACCGCGCTCGCGCACCGGCGCCTGCGCGTTCTCGCTGCTGAAGGTCTCCCAGTCCTCGAAGACCGCCTTGACGTCCTCGTAGCGGCTGACGACCCAGTAGCCGACGCGCTCGTCGTACATGACCGGTGCCTCGGCGCGCAGGGCGGCATACGCCGGGAACGGGTCGTCCATCGCGAACGGCTGGTAGCCGTGGTGGTCGTCCGCGTCGCCGTGGGCGACGGGGCACCCGGCGGCCGGCCGGGAGTCGTGCGTGGTGGTCATCTCGCACCCTTCTGGGAGGTGGTGGACCGGGCGGGCCGCGTGGTGCCGGTCACAGGTCAACCTTGGCCCGCGGCAGGGCCGGTCACAATGGCCGACTTCCGGTGAACGGAAGTCGGTCGCGGCGGCGTGGCAGATCAGCGCGGGCCGGCGGCTCCGGGCCCTGCCCAACGGCTCACCGACGGGGCGATCCGCGCCGCGATCCCCCGCAGGGTGGGCAGGTGGCGGGGCATCTGGTCGGCCTGCGCGGAGTGCATGACGAGCCCGATCGACGCCGGGGCGCGGCCGTCGGGCGTGAGCACCGGCACCGCCACCGAGCAGCTCCCGACGCGCACCTCCTCGTAGGTCGTGGCGAACCCCCGCTCCCGGATGGCGGCGAGCTCCTCCAGCAGCCGCTGCGGGTGGACGTGGGTGCGCGTGGTGACGGCATCGAGCCGCTCGGCGACGTACGCCTCCTGCAGCCAGCGGTCCTCGTAGGCGAGCAGCACCTTGCCGACGGCGGTCGCGTGCAGCGGCAGCCGGCCGCCGACCCGGCTGGCGCGCGGGACCCGCTTGCTGCCGTAGATCCGGTCGATGTAGAGCGCCTCGTGACCTTCGCGGATCGCGAGGTGGGCGGTCTCCTGGGTGAGCGAGAAGAGGTCTTGGAGGTACGGGCGCGCGGCGTCGCGGATCTGGCGGCCGGCGTGCTGCGCGACCTCCCACAGGCGCAGCCCGACGACGTAGCGACCCTCGGGGGTGCGCTCCAGCGCACCCCAGGCGACGAGCTCACCGGCGAGCCGGTGCGCCGTCGGCAGCGGTACGTCGGCGTGGGCGGCGAGCTCGCTCAGCGACTGGGCGCTCGGGCCGGTCTCGAACGCGGCGAGCAGCGCGAGCACCTTGGAGGTGACGGTCCGCCCGGCGGCGCCACCGCGATCCTCGCCGCCCCCGTCGCCCGTCGCCACGGCCCGAGGCTACGCCAGCGCGACCCGCTCGGGCGCCGCGTCGATCGAGGCCACGGCGGCCAGTCCGAGCGCGAGGACCCGGCCGGGTTCGGTGAGCAGGTGGTCGTGCACCCGGCTCGCGATCAGCCGGTGCGCCTCGTCGCGGGTGAGGCCGAACCAGTTCATCACCGTGTCGACGCCGTGGGGGGTGAGCCGCCACAGCTTGTCGGCGTCCTTCATCAGGGCGTCGTCCAGCGAGATCGCCTCGCGCCGGCTGTCGTGGCCATCGACGATCGCGACGATCCGCTCGCTCCGGCCGGCGTCCCACCCGATGTCGGACAGCACCTCCCGCGCGATCCGCGCGCCCTCCCGCTCGTGCCGCAGCACGAGGTCCGGGCGACCGCCGCCGGGCGCGATCGCCTCGAGGATCTCCGGCTCCGGCACCTGCGACCAGCCGGTGTCGTGGAGCAGGATCGCCGGCAGCACCACGTCGGGGTCCGCCCCCGGCGTCAGGTCGAGCAGCGCGCGACCGAGGCCGTAGGCGTAGATCGTGTGCGCGTCGTTGTCACGGACCCGCAGATGGGGCACCGCGCGCTCCCAGATCGCGCGGTGCGCCTCGTCCAGCGCGTAGACGCCGCGCAGACCGGCCGCCGGCGGCAGGTGGACGGTGACGTCGCGGCCGAGGTCGTTGCGCGTCGGCGTGAGTTGCGGCAGCACGTCCGCAGCCAACCGTGCCCGCACCGGACGGCGCAAGGCGCCGCTTCCGGTGAGCGGAAGGCGGTCAGGAGGCCGCGTCGTGCGCCCGCAGGTAGGCCGTCAGCGGTCCCGGCAGCTGGGCCGGGCGATCGCCCCAGTCGTAGACGACCGCGGTCCGCGCGACCAGGTCGTGCAGCGCGCGATGGTCGCGGCGCAGCACGATGAGCAGCGCGCCGATGCCGAAGAAGGACGTGCTCAGCGGCAGGAGCAGGGTCCGCACCAGGCACGCTCCCGGGCCGACCGGACGCCCGTCGCGGGCCACGAGCTTGAGACCGACGACCGCCTTGCCGACGGTGCGCCCGCTCACGGCGGTGCTGGCGACGACGTACACCGCACCCCAGGTCAGCAGCGCGACCGTCGCGACGGCGCCGGTGCCCTCCTCGAGCGAGACGTCGAGCAGCGCCTGGAGGAGGAAGCCGAGGATGCCCACCCCGAGCGAGTAGGACCCCAGCACGACGCCCACGTCGAGAGCGACCGCCGCGGCCCGGCTCACCGGTCCGGCGTACTGGCCGGTGACCGTCGCGCGGCTCACGGCTCCCCCCGCTCGCCCACCAACAGCGCCGGGCCGAGCGGCGCCGGCCCCCGCCGGCGCAGCAGCCGGTCGACGAACCCGCCGACGACACGGTCGAGGCCGACCACCTGGCTGCGCGCGACGTCGAGGGTGCGCCCCGCGAGATCGCCCGTCGTCTCGGCGACGATGTCGGGGATGCCGGCCCGCTGGACGAGCGCCTCGACGTCGGCGCGCGCGAGCAGCCGGTCGACGTCGACCCGGTCCAGGAGGCGGTCGACATCGACCCGGTCGAGCAGGTGGTTGACGTCGACCCGGTCGAGCAGGTGGTTGACGTCGACCCGGTCGAGCAGCGCGTCGACGTCGACCTGCTCGAGGATCTCCTCGACCGGCATCGCGTCGACGACCTTGCCGGTGACGGCGCCGGCGACACGGCCGAGCAAACCGGGTTCTGGGGGCGTCATGCGGTCAGGATTCCATGCTCATGGCCCGAAAGCCGGCGGCGTCGCGCCGCCGTTGGCGCGAAGTTTCCGGGCTGTCGTTCTTCATCCCTGCCGCACCCTAGGGTTCCCTCATGAACTGGCTGGTTCCGACGTCGACCCTCGGCTGGATCGTCTTCGGCCTCGACATGGTGCTGCGACTCGCAGCGCTCGGGATCATCCCCGGCAACCGCAAGCCGTCGACCGGGATGGCCTGGCTGCTGCTGATCCTGATCGAGCCGATCATCGGGTTCTCGATCTTCCTGCTCTTCGGCCGGATCAGGCTGGGCACCCGCCGGATCAAGCGCCAGCGCACGGCGATCGCCGCCATCCGCGAGCGCAGCGAGCGGCTGCCCCTGGCGTTCGACACCGCGCGGCTGCCTCGCCCGGTGGCCGGGGTGACCACCCTGAACGAGCGCCTCGGCGCACTCCCGATCACGGGTGGCAACGAGGTCGAGCTGTGGTCCGACTACCGCGCGCTCATGGCGGAGATGGCGCGGGAGATCGACCGCGCACGCAGCCATGTGCACGTGCAGTTCTACATCACCGCCTGGGACGACGTCACCGACCCGGTCTTCCAGGCACTGATCCGCGCCACCGAGCGTGGCGTCGACGTGCGCCTGCTCTTCGACCACATCGGCTCGCGGCGGATCCCCGGCTACCGGTCGATGGTCAGGCGGCTGCGCGGCACGTCCATCGCGTGGCACCCGATGCTGCCGATCAAGCCGCTCCGGGGCCGGTTCCGCCGCCCGGACCTGCGCAACCACCGCAAGATCCTGGTCGTCGACGGCAGTGTCGGCTTCACCGGGTCGCTGAACCTCACCGAGCCCTGCTACAACAAGCCCGCCAACCAGCGGCTCGGACGCGAGTGGGTCGAGCTGATGGTGCGCCTGGAGGGTCCGGTCGTCGGAGCCCTCAACGCCGTGTTCGCCTCCGACTGGTACGTGGAGACCGGGCAGGTGGTCGACCTCGTCGCCGTCCATGGCGAGCCCGACCGGCGCCCCGAGGAGGTCTTCGACGTCCCGTGTCAGGTGGTGCCGAGCGGGCCCGGCCTCGTGGCGGAGAACAACCTGCGGATGTTCACCACGCTGCTCTACGCCGCGACGGAGCGGATCTCGCTCACCTCGCCGTACTTCGTGCCGGACGAGTCGCTCCTCTACGCCGTCACCACCGCCGCCGAGCGCGGGATCGACGTCGAGCTGTTCGTGAGCGAGGTGTCCGACCAGTTCCTCGTCGGGCATGCGCAGGCGTCGTACTACAAGGCACTGCTCGAGGCCGGCGTGCGGATCTACCAGTACCCGGCGCCGTACATCCTCCACTCGAAGCACTTCACCATCGACGACCACGTCGCCGTGGTGGGCTCCAGCAACATGGACATGCGCTCGTTCGCCCTCAACTACGAGGTGTCGCTGATGATGCCGGACCCCGCCGTGGTCGCGAAGATGCGCCGCATCGAGGACGCCTACCGCTCCCTGTCGAAGGAGCTGACGCTCGCGGCGTGGAGCGAGCGCTCCCCCGGCGCGAAGTACGTCGACAACGTCGCCCGGCTGACCGCCGCGCTGCAGTGAGGACGGCCGGTCCCGGCCCGATGGCCCGAACGGACCAGCGGTCGGCGCCGATGGGCCGGACCTTCGGCCGCCCTGTTGCCCCGGCGCGCCGCTGCCCCGATCCTCGAAGGACACAAGGACTTCGGTCCCGAGTTCCGGGGAGGACCCATGAGCGCACTCGAGGCGACCATCGTCGAGCCTGACCCGCGTCGACCGGAGGCCGAATCCCGCCTCCCGGTGGACCTCGGGGAGGTCATGCTGGAGATCGCCGCCTCCGAGCGCGCCCTCGACACCCTGCTGGTGCGCGCCTCCCGCCTGCACGAGAGCGGCATCCAGCACGCCGCGGGCTCCTGCCTCCTCTGCTTCTCGCAGCGCTGAGGTTTGCGGTCACCTGGGGTGTAACTACCTGTTCATGCTGCCACCTGACCCGTAGACCGGTCAGGTGGAGGCGAGGACAGGTAGTTACAGCCCACGCCAGGGCGTATCCCCGGCCCCGTTCCGGGCACTACCGGAGCATGTACATCGGACTCGGCATCATCCTGCTCGTCCTGGGCCTGATCCTCGCGCTCGACGTCATCACGGTGGACATCGACTACGTCAACGACGACCTGTTGGGCACCATCCTCATCGTCGCCGGTGCGCTGGCGATCGTCCTCTCCCTCGTGGTCGCGCCACCGTGGCGCCGCGAGCGCACGGTCCGCCACTACGACGACCGCCCCTACGACGACCGCCCCTGAGGGTGCACCCTGGAGCATGGCCTCCGAACTGACCCCCTATCTCCATGTCCGCGACGCCCGCGCGGCGATCGCGTGGTACGTCGACACGCTCGGCGCGCAGATCGTCGCCGACCCCATCGAGATGCCCGACGGCCGGCTGGGTCATGTCGAGCTCGCCGTCGGCGGCGCCCGCTGGATGATGTCGGACGAGTTCCCGGAGCTGCATGCCGAGGCGCCCCGCGGCGACCGCGGCCTCCCGGTCACGTTGCACCTCACGGTGCCCGACGCCGACGGGCTCTGCGCGCGGGTCGTCGCCGCGGGGACCTCCCTCGACCGCGGCCCCGAGGACGCGCCCCCGGCCGGGCGGGTCGCCTCCTTCCGCGATCCGTTCGGGCAACGCTGGTTCCTCAACCAGCCCTGAGGCACCGCGACGACAGGTCTCGGACAGTAGGTGGCTGGGCCCATGGTCATCGTGACGATGACGGCAGTGGCGTCGCTGGTCAGGGTCGAGGGACTCGAGCAGGGCGGCGAGAGCGTGGGCGTAGGCGCGGTGGTGGGGCACCCGTTCCCCGACTGGGTGATCGGTTGGGCGATGGGAATCGTCGCTGCCGTCGCGGCGGGGGTCTGGGCGGCGCCGGCGGAGTCTGTTCGTCGCGCACGGACATGTACAACGGCTGCGCGTGAGCGACCCGGTCCAGCGCGTCGCGGACCACGCGGTCAGCGACCGAGCGAGGTCAGATAGAGGTCGCCGAGCCGACCGGCCCCGAGGATGGCACTCCACGCTCCCACCACGAGGAACGGGCCGAACGGCAGTGCCGTCCGCCGCCCGGCCCGCCCGGCCGCCATCAGCAGCACCCCGGCCACGGCGCCCAGGACGAACCCGAGGAAGGCGCCGACCAGGAAGGTGCCCCATGTCAGGTACGCCGTCATCGCGCCCACCAGGCCGGAGAGCTTGACGTCGCCGAACCCCATCCCGCCGGGTGCGACGTACCAGACGACGAGGAAGAAGAGACCGAGCAGCACCGCCCCGGTCGCGGCCCGCGACAGCGCCCGACCGTCCCCGCCGACCGCCAGCAACAGGGCGAGGGCCGGGTACGACGGAAGCACGATCGCGTCCGGCAGCCGGTGCACGTCGAGGTCGATCAGGGCGAGCGCGACGGCCACCGCGGCGAAGGTGAGATACGCCGGGAGCAGCCGCAGGCCCTCCGGGTCGGCGCCGAAGCGCACCGCCACGAGCACGAACGCCAGCCCGGTGCCGGCCTCGACCAGCGGGTAGCGCGCGCTGATCGGCGCCTCGCAGTCGAAGCACCTCCCCCGCAGCACCAGCCAGCCCAGCACCGGGACGTTGTGGCGGGCGCGGATCGGATGGGCGCAGCGCGGGCAGGCCGACGGCGGCCGCGCGACGGACCGCCCTGCCGGCACCCGCTGCGCCACGACGTTGAGGAACGACCCGACCGCCAGCCCGAGGAGGCCGGCGAGCGCCGGTACGGCGACGGCGAGGAAGGCGTGCTCGCTCAGCGCTGGTGGCTCCAGCTCATGACCGTCACCTCGCGGTCGCCCGTGGTGGTCGCGTCGCCGTCGACGTCCCAGATCTGGGCGCGGACCTTGAGGGCGAGCCGGCCGCTGGCGTCACAGGTGGGCGCATCGGGACAGAGATGGACGTCGAACTGGACGATGGTCCCGTTCAGCCCGAGGCCCGGCGAGTTGTCGGGCAGCTCGATGAGCGCTCCGTCCTCCTTGTACGCGCCGTTGAGGTTCGCCTGGATCGAGCGGGCGATCACCCCCCACCGGAACACCTGGTGGTCGGTGTTCGCCACCTCGAGGTCGATGCGCCCCTGCGGCAGGAAGGTCGTGCCCTGGAGGTAGACCTCGGACTTCTTGTGGGTGTCGAGCTGGAAGCAGCCGCTCGCGCCGATCGTGGTGACGCAGTTGGTCGGGATCGCCGAGGTGCCCCGGAGCCGGGGGACGTAGTACTCCAGCTCCAGGCGGACGAGGTCGACCTCGGCGACGCGTGGGGAGCCCGCGGACCCGGTCGGGAGCGTCGCGGCGTACTCGACCGTCGCGCCCGTGTAGCCGTGGTCGTGCACGCCCTTGGCGAAGCGGCTCCACTGGGCCGCCGACAGCGCCGTCTTGAGGTCCACGGTCTCGTCGGTGAGGCTCGCGGGGCGGCCGAGCACGACCGGGTCGAGGGCAGGCGCCCCGGCGGCCGCCGGCACGATGCGGAGGGTGGCCGCGTTGGTGGCCGTCCCGCCGTTGCGATGGCGCACGATCGCGCGTGCCTGGGTCAGGACCGCGCCCCTCGGCACCGCCTGGGACGGCGGGAACCCCGTCATGGTGAGCGTCCGCGTCTGCGCGCCCCCGGTGGAGGTGGTCCGGCTCCACACCGCGGAGCCGTTGCCCGCGTCCTGCAAGGCAGCCCGCGTCCCGCCCACGAAGGTGCCGTGGCTGCCGGGGGCGGTCACGGCGGCGTCCGCGGTCGTGGTCGACCCGTTCGTGCTGCCCGTCAGCTGCGTGAGCGTGGGGTTGCCGCCGAAGTCCGCGTCCGTCGCGCGCGGTCCGTAGACCACCATGGGCGGCTGGTCGGCCCGGTAGTCCGCGCACAGCTCCACGAGCGAGTCCGACCCGACGTTGATCCGGCTGTCGCCGCCGAGGACGAACTGCACCCCCTGCGCGGTCACGTCCTCGATCGGGTTCTGGCAGGCGCCCGGCACCGGCGTGCTGTTGTCGAGGGTCAGTCCGGGCTTGAGCGCGCCGCCGATCACCTTGCGCCCTTCGATCAGCCACTCGTTGTCGGTGTCGCCGGCGATCCCGGCCTCGAACAGCGGGTCGCCGTTGTCGTCGTTGTGGAAGTCGAAGTAGTAGGTCCCTGGCTTGAACCACAGCGGCTTGTTGCAGCTGTTGAGCGCCTCCAGCGCGGCGGCGTCGTCGTAGTAGCCGGGCGCGAACGCGACGAAGGCTCCCGTGCAGGCGGGCACGGGCTGCCAGGAGACCTCGGCGATCGAGGAGATGTCCGCGTCGTACTTGGCCACGTCGAACAGGCCGGCGTCGACGCCGCCGTCGGTCGCGCAGGTGTAGCCGACACTGACCGCGACGTTGGTGCAGCTGCCGTTCCTGGACCGCACGTCGGCGTCATCGACCTGGATGTCCTTGTTGGCGTTGATCGTCGAGTTCGACCGGATGCCGCCGCGGACCTTGAGCACCTTGTTGAAGTTGTAGAGCCCGTCCTCGCCGCCGCTGCCCAGGGTGATGATCGCGTCGCCCGGGCTGTTGGCGTCGGACACGACGCGCACGGTGCCCTGCTCGCCGGTGGCCTTCTCGGGCCGGCAGTGGACGTACGCCGAGGCAGGGGCGTCGCCGCTCGACTTCCCGGCCGGGAAGAAGCTGCTGAGCACGAGGTCGTCGTCGGCCGAGGTGATGTCGTCGTCGTCGGTGACGTCGTCGCCGAAGCAGCTGTCGCCGACGGCGTTGGTGAAGACCCAGTCGGGGGGAACGTCGTTGCCGGCCTGGTCGTCGGAGGTGTCCCAGAATCCCGTGCGCAGGTCGTTGAGGACGATCTGGGCCGCCCCGTCCGCGGCGTACGACGACGCGGCGACGTTGCGCAGGGCGACCGTGGCCCGCAGACTGCCGTCCCCCCGGGTCAGCACCAGTCCGGTCACCAGCGCGACCACGGTGACGATGATCAGCGCGATGATCAGCACCGCTCCCTCGTCACCGCGTCGACGACGCACCCGCCAGCACCTCATGACTGTCTCCGCTCGCCAGCGATGGTCTGGTCCTCGATGTCGGTCGCGCCGTGGCCCTCGGGGTCGCGCACGCCGAGGGTCAGGCTGATCCGGGTCGGCACCGCCCCCGTGTCGTCGTCACAGCCACTCACACCGCCGGAGCACTCCGGCATCACCGCGGTCAGGTGCTCGGCCACCACGAGCTCACTCGGCGCGGTCCCACAGCGGACCCGGACCAGCTCCAGGTCGCCCGCGGTGCCGCGCGTCCCGTAGGTCACCTTGACCTCCACGACGCCCGCGGGGTCGTCGGACTCCAGGTCCGGGTCGACGTACTGGCTCCAGGCGAGGGTGATCACCTCGTCCAGGGCGGCCGCGGCGGGACACGGTCCGACGTTGACCGAGCGCACCAGCGGGAAGGCGTGGTCGTCGTCGTCGTAGGTCGTGCTGCGCACGCCGACACTCGACACGTCCCGCTGCCAGTACGCCGTGACGAACTGCAGCTCCAGCGACTCCGTCATCCGCGACTGCGTGTCGACGGTGTGCTTGAGATAGCTGATCACGATGCCGACCAGAGCCGACGAGATGACGCCCAGGATGGCCACCGTGGTGAGGACCTCGATCAGCGTGAACCCGCGGTCGTCGTCGCGCCGCGGGGCACGGTCGGGACCCGCACGCCCTAGCATCCGGGGTCGCCGCCGCTCGCGCACGGGTCACGCAGGATCACGACCAGCTCCTCGGACACCCGTCCGTCGGTCGTCTCCATGGTGAAGCGGATCCGCTGGACGCCGTCGTCCGCGTCGCAGCCGAGCTCGGTGCCGTCCCCGGCCAGTGGCACCACGCTGTCGTAGCCCGGGACGTACGGGTCGCCCGGGTCGTCCTCGTAGCCGACCGTGCCGGGTGCGTAGTCGACGCCCCCGGCGCAGGGGTCGTAGTTGCCCGCGGCCACGTAGTCCTGGACGGCCTCGGCGTAGTTGCGGACGTTCGCTCCCCCGACGCTCTGCTTGCGATGCATGTCCGAGGTGCGGATGGTCGTCTCGATGCCGGCCAGGATCGCCACGCCGGCGATGCTGAGGATCGACAGGGCGACCAGCACCTCGACCAGGGTCGCCCCATGGTCCGACCCGAGGTCGCGGGGACGCCGGGCCGGAGCCATCAGATCTCCACCTGCTGGAAGATGCCGTACATCGCCGACACCAGGGCGACGGCGACGAAGCCGACGATGCCGCCCATCACGATGATCACGATCGGCTCGAAGAGCGCGGTCAGCTTGTTGATCTTGTAGTCCAGCTCGTCCTCGTAGTACTCGGCCGTGACCTCGAGCTGGGTGTCCATCGAGCCGGTCTCCTCGCCGACGCGGAGCATCGCGGTCGCCGTCCCCGGGAAGAGCCGCGTGCGCGCGAGGGGCCCGGCCAGCCCCTGGCCCTCCAGCATCTGCTCGGTGACGCCGTTGAGGCGCTTGACGAACACGCGGTTGCGCAGGGAGTCGGTGGCGACCCGGATCGCCTCGGGCAGGTTCACGCCGGCGGCGACCATCGACGCCATCACCCGGCAGAACCGCTCGACCAGTGCGTACTGGATGGTCTCGCCCAGCACCGGCACCTTCATCAGGAACGCGTGCCAGGCGTACTTCCCCCGCTCGAAGCGCTGTGAGACGAGGAACGCCAGCGTCGCCGCGGCCAGGCCTCCGGCGATCGCCCACCACCAGTTGCCGAGGAAGCGCGTGGTCCCGAGCAGGATCCGCGTCGGCAGCGGCAGCTCCGCATCCAGACTGACGAAGAAGTCCTCGAACTTCGGCAGTACGTAGACGGCGAGAACCAGCACGGTGACGACGGACATCGCCGCGACGGCGATCGGGTACATCAGCGCCGACTTGATCTTGCGGCGGGCCTCGATGTCCCGCTCCAGGTAGACCGCGAGGCGCGACAGGACGGTGTCGAGCTCGCCGGTGAGCTCGGCGGAGCGCACGATGCCGCGGTAGAACTCGGGGAACACCTTCGGGTAGCGCTCCAGCGTCTCGGAGAACCGCTCGCCCACGCGCAGGCCGTCCTCGATGTCGTGCATCATCCGGCGTACCGACGAGTTCTCGCTCTCGGCACCGATCGAGTGGACCGCGTCGAGGATCGGCAGTCCGGCGCGCAGGAAGGCCGCGATCTGCCGGGAGAGGTGCATGACCTCTTCCTTCTTGATCCGCGGCCCGGAGATCTCGTACTGGAGGATGCTGCGCTTCTCGGTGACCCGCAGGTCGCGCAGGTCCCGCTGGTAGAGCGCGACCTCCGCGTCGCCGCGACTCGGCGCCTTCTGCGTGCCCGTGACCCGCCTGCCCTCCAGGTCGACTCCGGCGAACGCGTACTTCGGCATCTCACACCCCCGCGACGTAGATCGAGCGCATGACCTCGGCGGCCGTGGTCGTGCCGTCGCCGACCAGGCGGACCGCCTGCTCCTGGAGAGTGCGCATCCCCTGGCTCCGGGCGAGCTTGCGCATCTGGTCGTGCGGCGCCCGGTCGACGATCAGCTCGCGCACCTCGTCGGTCACCACGAGCATCTCGTAGACGCCGATCCGCTCCAGATAGCCGGTGTGCGCGCAGAAGTGGCACCCCGTGCCGTGCTGCCAGCCGCCGATCGGCTCCGCGCCGCCGAACTGCTGGACGAAGGCCAGCTCGTCCGGCGCGGGTCGGTACGGCGCGAGGCAGGACGTGCAGCTGCGGCGGACCAGGCGCTGGGCGACGACCGCGGTCACCGACGACGCGATGAGGAACGCCTCGATGCCCATGTCGAGCAGGCGGTAGAGCGCGGAGACGGCCTCCGTGGCGTGGAGCGACGACAGCACGAAGTGCCCGGTCAGCGCCGACTGGACGGCGATCCGGGCGGTGTCCACGTCCCGGATCTCGCCGACGAGGATCACGTCGGGGTCCTGGCGCAGGATGGACTTCAGGCCCCCGGCGAAGGTGATGCCGGCCTGCTCGTTGATCTGGATCTGGTTGATCGAGTCGAAGGTGTACTCGACCGGGTCCTCGATCGTCATCAGGTTCTTCTCGGGGCTGTTGAGCTCGCCGAGGGACGCGTAGAGCGTCGTGGTCTTGCCGCCACCGGTGGGGCCGGCGCAGATGACCATCCCGAACGGCGAGTGGATCAGCCGCGTGTAGCGGGCGGCCGTGTCGGGGGGCATGCCCAGCTGCTCGAGCGCGAAGAGCGGGCGGCTCTTGTCGAGGACCCGCATCACGAGCTTCTCCCCTCCGACGACCGCCGTGGTCGACACCCGGATGTCGACCTCGCGGCCGTCGACCACCATGGAGATCTGGCCGTCCTGAGGACGGCGTCGCTCGACGATGTTCATGCCGCCGAGGATCTTCACGCGGCTGACGATCGCGGGACCGATCGACGCCGGCAGGTCCAGCACCTCGCTCAGCGCGCCGTCGATGCGGAAGCGCACGCGGACCCGCTCCCCCGTCGGCTCGACGTGGATGTCGGACGCCCGGTCGCGCAGCGCCTGCGTGATGACCGCGTGCACCACCCGGACGACGGGCGCCTCCTCGTTGACGGTGACGTCGTCGAGTCCCGCCGCCTCCCTGCGCAGCACGTCGCGCGCCTCGAACGCCTGGACCTGTCCGCCGACGTCCTGGGTGGCTCGGTAGGAGCGGGCGAGGCCGCGGTCCAGGTCCCGCCGCGTGGCGACCAGGGGGCGGACCGGTCGGCCGAGCACGGCGACCAGCGCCTCCGTCCGCTCCGGGGCGGGGTCGAGCACGGCGACGACCACCCCGTCGTCCTCCAGGACGATCGGCAGCGCGTCGAGCGTGACCGCCTGGTCCCGGGTGAGCAGAGCGACCGCGTCGGCGGCAGGCGTCAGGTCGCGGAAGTCGGCGAGGCCGACGCCGTGGTGGTCGGCGAGCGTGCGCGCGAGCTCCTCGTCGGTGATGGCCCCGCTGGCCACCAGTCGCTGCGCAAGGTCCGCGCCGTCGTCGTCCTCCCTGCCGTCGAGGGCGTCCAGCTGGTAGGGCTGGACCCGCCCCGCGGCCACCAGGATGCGGCCGAGCCGCGCGTCGTCCTCGTCGCCGCGCGGGACGGCGACGGGCGCCTCGACCTTGGTGTGCTTGCCCCTCACCCTCATGGGACCGACCCGCCCTACTGCCGCGCGCCCGCGGCCGCGGCGTACCGCGGGCGGGCGTCGATGTCCTTGGGATAGAGGCTGCGCGCGGCCGCCTCCTCCTCGGTGACGATGCCGTGCCGGATCAGGTGCGAGAGCGACTGCTCCAAGGTGAGCATGCCGTCCTGAGCACCCGTGACGAGGGAGTTGCGCAGCTGGTGGGTCTTGCCCTCCTTGATCAGGTTGCGCACGGCCGGCGTCGCGACGAGCACCTCGTAGGCCGCGACCATGCCGCCGCCCACCCGTGGTACCAACCGCTGGTAGACGACACACGACAGCGCTGCCGCGAGCTGGACCCGGATCTGGGCCTGCTGCTCGGCAGGGAAGACATCGATCATCCGGCCGAGCGACTGGGCGGTGTCGTTGGTGTGCAGGGTCGCGAAGACCAGGTGCCCGGTCTCGGCGACCGTGAGTGCGAACTGGATCGACTCGAGGTCGCGCATCTCCCCGACGAGCAGCACGTCCGGGTCCTCGCGCAGCACCGAGCGGAGCGCGTCGGCGAAGGTCGCGGTGTCGGTGCCGACCTCGCGCTGGTTGACCGCGGCACGTTTGTGGTCGTGCACGTACTCGATCGGGTCCTCGACGGTGATGATGTGGCAGCCCCGGTTGCTGTTGATCAGGTCGACGAGCGATGCGAGGGTGGTCGACTTGCCGGACCCGGTCGGCCCGGTCATCAGGATCAGCCCCTGGTGTCGCATCGACAGCTCCCGCAGGACGGGAGGCAGGGCGAGGTCGTCGGGTGTCGGCACGGTGCGCGGGATCATCCGCAGGGCGACGGCCGTCAGCCCCCGCTGGGTGAACGCGTTGCCGCGGATCCGCGCATGCTCGCGCCAGGAGAACGAGAAGTCGTACTCGTGGCGCGACTCCCAGGCGCCGCGCTGCTCGGGCGTCAGCACCTCGGACAGCAGCGCGTCGGTGTCGTCGGCGGCGAGCGCCGGCTGACCGGGGACCGGTGCCAAGGTGCCGTCGACCCGGATCATCGGCGGCAGTCCGGCGGTCAGCATGAGGTCGGTGCCGTGGGCGTCCCAGAGGATGCCCAGGAGCCGGTCGACGCGGTCGCCGATGCGCTGCGGGTGGTGGTGCACGAAACCCCCTCGGTGGTGGAGCCGGCGACGTGGGAGGGCCGACGTCGGAACGACGGCCGCCCCCGCGCCGATCGGACGTCAGCAGGCCGCTGCGGCGTCCTCGTCTGCCGCGTTCAAGGCCTCCGGCGGGGTTCCGCCGATCTTGGTGACGTACTCGTTCGGAGCCTCCTTCAGGAAGCCGGGCACGAGTGCGGCGATATTCGCTGGCTCGGCACCGTTGTTCTCGGCGACATAGGCCTCGATCGCGGTGTTGACGATCCGGTACTCCGTCTTGCAGGCGGCTTGCTCGCTGTTGTTCGTGATGCCCCGCACGGAGAACACGACGATGGCGGCGAGGACGCCGAGGATGATGATGACGATCAACAGCTCGATGAGCGTGAAGCCGCGGTCGTCGCGGCGCGCCTCGGTGAGGCGGTCAGTGATTCGGCGCATGCCAAAGCCTCCGGAAGGAGAAGGGGTGATGGAAGGTGAGGAGCAGCCCCCGAGCGCTGTGTCTAGGAAACGCCCGCCCGGACCCCGCGTCACGACAATCCGGTTTTCTTTACCGGGGCGGCCGAAACACCCCAAATATTGGGGAATTCTCGCCAATCGCCCCCTCGCGGAGGTCGACTATGTGCTGGGACCCGGGACGCCCACCTCGGCGGCCGGCGGCCGGCTCACGCGCCGGGGCGCGCCTCCCGGACCCAGGCGCCGAGGACCACGGTGGTCCGGGTGCCGGCCACCCGCGGGTCCTTGCGGAAGGCGGTGACGACCCGGTGCAGCTGCTGGACGTCGTCCACCAGGAGCCGCACGATCAGGTCGTGGTCGCCGGCCACGGAGAGGATCTCGACGACCGCGTCGATGCCCCGGAGCCAGGCGACGAAGTCCTCTGGGTCGTCGGCGACCAGCTTCACCTCGACGTGGGCCTCGACCCGCGGCCGGGTCGCGCGAGGGTCGAGCAGCACCGTGTAGCCGCGGATGATCCCTGATCGCTCCAGCCGGTCGATGCGTCGCTTGACGGGCGCGAGGGACAGGTTCACGCGCGCGGCGATGTCGGTGACGGTACGCCGGGCGTCCTCGCGCAGGAGGTCGAGGATCGCCAGGTCGATCTGGTCCAGGTGTGCCTGGTTGCTGTCGCTCACCATCTCCTCAAGCGCTCCTGTCGGCCGCACCGGGCAGCGGAACCTTCCCGCCGATGGCGCGGGTCGCCATGCTCGCCGCCTGCTCCAACCGGGCCAGCCGGGCCTCGAACTCCTCCCAGTCGCGGGGATAGTCCAACCCCTCCACCCCGAGGATCAGCGCGACCCTGCTGTCCTCGCCGAAGACCGGCACCGCCAGCCACTCCACCTCGGTAACGTCGTCGGGACCGAAGCCCGCCGGGTCCTGGCGGATCCCGTGCACCATGCGCCGCTGCTCGTCGCTGAGCTCGTCGACGACGACCGGGAGCTGCCCCCGGGCGGACAGCGCCCACACCTCGGTGTCGGCCTCGCTGCGCAGGTAGACCGTGTAGCCGCTGTCCCGCACCCGGGCGAGCACCGCGCGGGCCCGGGCCCGCTCGTCCGGCTCCTGGAGCGGCCCGAGCCAGCGCTCGACCTCGGGCTCGGGCGCCCAGGCCAGGAAGAGCGCGCCCAGCGGTGGCACGACGGCGGCCCGGTTGCCGACCGTCATGACCGGGCTGACGTAGTGGGAGATGTGTCCCGCGCTGGCGAGGAACACGAGCTGGTCGTCGACCAGTGTCTGCGCGACGACCCGGCAGCCGAGCTCGAACGCGACCGACTCCATCTCCTCGCGGATCCGGTCGACGAGGGCCAGCTGGTGGCGCAGGTTCTCGTCGGGCGCGGCGAGCATGGAGACGGTCAGGTCGCCGTACCCGCCGAGGTACTCCACCATGGGCGTCAGGCTGCTCTCACCGTGCGACCGCACGTCGGCGAGCACGACCAGCAGTCCCCCCGCCTCCTCCACCGCGTGCACCGCGGCCTCGATCCACGCGACCGACCGGCTCAGGACCGGTACGTCGTGCGGCCCGCGCCGACAGGCCCCGGGGTCCAGCGGCAGCGGCGCCCCGGGGAGCAGCTGACGGGACAGCCGCTCGTCCTCGGAGGACACCACGCTGATCCCGATCCCCTCCCCCTCCCCGAGCACGAGGTCGCCGAGGTCGCCGGGAGCGAGGACGAGCGCCGCCTGCGGCGGGTCCTCGCCGAGCGCGACCATCGTCTGCACCGGCACCGCGAGGTCGGCACCCGCCCGGCTGAGGGTGATGACGCACAGGCCGCGCGGCAGGTGGCTGACGACGTGCCGCACGCTGCCGGGCGAGCCGGCGGGCCGGGCGGGGTCGGGGATCGGGTGCTCCATGCGATCAGATCCTCCACCCGGCCGGCCCGCGGCGCGACCGCGGACCGACCAGGGTCACGGCAGCAGTCCCTCGGGGTCGTGGACCGGCCGGCCGCCGACGAGGGTGAGCGCGGGCCGCAGTGCGGGCAGCTCCTCGACCGGGCAGGACAGTGGGTCGGCGCCGCGGAAGAGAACCAGGTCGGCGGCCAGCCCCGGCCGGATCCTGCCGCGCACGTGCCCGTCGCCCACCAGGTCCGCGGCGCGGGACGTCGCCAGCTCCAGCGCGGTGCGCCGGTCGATCGCCTGATCGAGCCCGAGCGGACCGGCCGCGGCCGTCGCGCGGGTCTCCATGCCGGCGATCGCCGCAAGCACGTCCCAGCTCGCCACGACGGCGTCGCTGCCGCTCGCGACGACGACCCCCTCCTCGACCCAGGATCGGATCGGGAAGGCCTGCTCGGCCCGCTCCCGTCCCCAGAACCGGACGGCGTTGGCCCCGAGGCGGTGCAGGAGCATGTACTGGACCGTGACGTGGACGCCCAGCTCGCGGACCCGGTGCCGCAGCGGACCCGGCGCGAGCATCGCGTGCTCGACCGTGAGCGCACCGGGCCGGCGTGCTCCGGGATCGCTCACCCGCTCGTAGGCATCGAGGAGCAGCCGCAGCGCCCGGTCGCCGACCGTGTGCACCGCGAAGCGCCAGCCCCGACCGAGACCCGCCGCGAGCAGGGTCTCCAGGTCGGCGGGGTCCATCAGCAGGTGCCCGGTGAATCCGGGATCGTGGGCGTACGGCTCCTCCAGCGCGCCGCCCTCCACCCCACCGTCGAGGAGCACCTTGAGCCCCTCGATCCGCAGCCAGTCGTCGCCGAACCCGCTGCGCACGGGCCACCGCTCCATCTCGGCCAGCTTGGCCTGCAGGTCGCCGGCCGGCGGGAGCAGGGCGAGCATCCGGGTGCGGATGCTCAGCTCGTCGCGGTCGCGGACCGCCTGGTAGACGTCGAGCGCGTCCGCGCTGCCGCCGGCGTCGCGGATCGCGGCGATGCCGTGGCTGTTGAGGCGACGGGCGAAGGCGGCGAGGGAGTCGGCCCGCTGCGCGAGCGTCGGCTCCGGCAGCAGCCGGGTCACCGGGTCCATCGCCGCGGGCCCCATCAGCCAGCCAGTCGGGCGGCCGTCTTCGAAGCGCATGATCCGCCCGCCGGGAGGATCGGGCGTGGCCGCGACGATCCCCGCCCGGGCGAGAGCGACCGAGTTGGCGACCAGGTTGTGGCCGCCGCGACGTACGACGACCGGGTGGCTCGGCGCTGCCCGGTCGAGCTCGTCGACCGTCGGCATCCGCCCCTCGGCCAACCCCGACTCGTGCCAGTCGGCCGAGCCGATCACCCAGTCGCCGGGCGGTGTCGCGACCGCCCGCTCGGCGAGCCGGCCCACCATCTGCTCGAGGGAGGTCACGTCGGCGAGCGGCACCGCCAGCGCGTCGGCCGCGGCCCACTCGAGGTGCATGTGCGTGTCGCTGAACGCCGGCAGGACGACCAGGTCCGGGTCGTCGACCACCCGCGTGCCCGGGCCGGTGAGCGCGTCGAGACCGTCCGGCTCCGTCGACGTCGCCCGGATCCGGCCGTTGCCCAGGGCGACGGCACGGACGGCCGGCCCGTCGCCGTCGAAGGTGTGACCCGCCCCGACCCGGAGCAGGACGTCCACCGGCGTGGCCGCGTCGGTCCGCATCACTCGGCCTTCCCCTCGCCGGCCATCGCGCCGAGCATGTCCGCCAGCCGGCGGGTCCGCGCGTGGTCGGCACCGAAGTAGCCGCTGGTGGCCTTGAGGAAGGCCTCGCCGGCCTTGCCCCCGACGACCGCCTTGGCCTCGGTGCCCCAGTCGTAGGAGCCGCGCAGGGAGTCGAGCTGGCCCTGGAAGTGCGGCATGACCTCGTCGGCCACCAACGCGAAGGAACGCTTCGTCGCGGCGTCGTCCGCCCAGTTGCACGCCATGTTGAGCAGCGTGCCGAAGCCACCCGACTCCGCCTGCAGCTTCTCGATCATCTCGATCAGGTCGGCCGGGGTGCCGATCGCCGCGGCGCCGACCTCGACCATGTGCTCGGCCGCCTCGCGTGGCGAGCGCGCCTCACCGACCAGCGGGAGGTTCGCGACGTCGAGCTCGTAGTCGGCCCACTGCTTGATGCCGTACTCGACCTCCTTCATCGCCTGCTCGCGGGTCTCGGCCACGTGGAAGGGCGCGACCAGGCGCCAGCGGCCGCGGTCGGCCACGTGTCCGGCCTTCTCGCACTCGGCCGCGTAGACGTCCCAGTGGGCGGCGAGGGCGTCGCGCGCCGACTCGATCAGCGTCGCCCCCATCGAGAGCAGCCCCGAGCCGGTCCGGCCGGCCAGGGCAGGCCCGGTGGGCGACACCATCGCGGAGACCGCGACGTCCATCCGCTCCTGGAAGGGCCGCAGGTGGAGATGCCCGTCGACCAGGTCGAACCAGTCGGTCGAGCGCGTCACCAGGCCCTCGCCCCGGAACAGGTCGAGGATCACCTCCAGGGACTCCTCCATCCGCCGGCGCTGGTCACGCGGGTCGATGCCGCGCTGGTAGGCGTCCACGGCCAACGCGCCGGGGCCCACGCCGAGCATGACCCGGCCCATCGTCAGGTGGTCGAGGAGGACCATCCGCTCGGCGACCGTCATCGGGTGGTGGTAGCTCAGCGAGGTGACCCCGGTGCCCAGCCGGATCCGCCGGGTCCGCTCGGCGAGCGTGGCCAGCATGATCTCGGGGCTGGGCACCAGCTCGACGCCCCCGGAGTGGTGCTCGCCGATCCAGGCCTCGTCGAAGCCGAGTGCGTCGAGGTGCTGGACCAGGTCGAGGTCGCGGTGCAGCGCCACCGTCGGGCTCTTCATCCGGTTGTGGAACGGGGCGATGAAGACGCCGAAGCGCATTCGCATGGGGATCTCTCTCCTTCGGGTGGGAGCCGGTCGGCTCGGTGGGGTGGGGTACGACGGGACAGGCGGGTGGCGCCTCAGGCGGCGCGGGTCTCGCGCCGGCTGGCGATCCGGGAGCCGATGACGGCGAGCAGCAGCGCGCCGCCGTAGAAGAGCTGCTGGACGTAGGCGTCGGCGCCGAGCAGCTGCAGCCCGGTGATGCCGGTGACGAGGAAGTAGACGGCGATGAGGGTGCCCACCGGGTTGAACCGGCCGGGCCGGATCGCGGTCGCGCCGAGGAAGGCCGCGGCGTACGCCGGCAGCAGGAAGCTGGTGCCCGACGTCGGGTCGATGCCGCCCTGCCCGCCGGCGAGGACGATCCCGGCCAGGCCGGCGAGCGCCGCGCTGGCCGCGAACGCGGTGACCCGCACCCGGCCGACCCGGACACCGCTGAGCCGCGACACCGAGCGGTTGCGCCCGACGAACAGCAGCCGGACGCCGGCCGGCGTCCGGGTCAGCACCCACCACAGGACGAGGACGACGGCCAGGCCGTAGTAGAACTGCAGGGAGACGCCGAACAGCCGCTCGCCGATGATCCAGCGACTCATCTGCGGCTCCACGCCGGTCACGGTGCTGGTGTCGCTGATCAGCAGGACCAGCCCCGAGAGCACCGTCGAGGTCGCCAGGGTGACGATGAAGGAGTCGAGGTCGAAGCCGACGACCAGCAGCCCGTTGACCAGGCCGGTGCCGACCGCGACCAGGAGCGCGACGGCAGCGGCAGCGGCGATCGGCCAGCCGTGCTGCACGTCGAGGACGGC
This sequence comes from Nocardioides segetis, assembly GCF_051390595.1. Lineage (NCBI taxonomy): Bacteria > Bacillati > Actinomycetota > Actinomycetes > Propionibacteriales > Nocardioidaceae > Nocardioides > Nocardioides segetis. The sequence continues at coordinate 423,352 of NZ_JBNINR010000002.1, forward strand.
CAGGGTCATCCCGCTGACCGTCAGGGTCGCGGCCACCGACAGGTCGAAGTCGCCGGCGGTCAGGGGCAGCAAGGTCGCCAGGGCGAGCAGCAGCAGCACGGTCTGCGAGCTGAACATCGTGCCGAGCGTCTGCCAGCTGAGGAAGGACTCGCCGAGCGCCAGGGAGAAGCCGGCGATCATCAACAGCCAGCACAGGACCAGCGCGTAGCCCTGCAGCAGCGTGCCCGGGCGCGGCAGCGAGCGGCGCGCGGCGGGCCTGTCGCCGCCGGCGGAGGCGTCGGTCGCGGTCAAGGCCGAGGTCTCGGTCATGGTGGTTCCTTTCCGGGCCGGGTCGCCTAGCCGGCGAGCGCGCAGGCCTCGTGGAGTCGTCGGGCGTCGAGGTCGGCGCCGGTGAGCTCGCTGACAGCCCGACCGTCGCGGAAGATCACGACCCGGTCGCACAGGTCGGCGAGCTGGTCGTGGTCGGAGCTGGCGCACAGGATCGTGGCGCCGCCGGCCGCGGCGGCACGCAGGATGCGGAAGATGTCCATCCGCGCGGCCACGTCCACGCCCTGGGTCGGCTCGTCGAGCAGGATCACCCGCGGGTCGGTCTGCAGCCACTTGGCCAGCACCGCGCGTTGCTGGTTGCCCCCGCTGAGCGCCATCGCCGCGGCCGTCGGCTGCGCGGGCCGGACCCGGAAGCGGTCGAGCAGCTCACCGCAGACCGCGCGCAGCGAGTACCGGCGCAGGCTGCCGCGCCGGGTGTGACGCCGCAGCACGGGGAGGCCGATGTTGTCCTCGAGGCTGAGGTCGCCGACCACGGCGTCGGCCTGCCGATCCGCCGGGATGAGCACCAGCCCGCTGCGCACCGCCCGGCTGGGCGACATCCGGGCGAGCGCGACCTCCCCGCCCGGCAGGAGCGCCGTGCCGGAACGGGCCGGCGCGGCGCCGTACAGCAGGTAGGGCAGCTCCTCGTACCCGGAGCCGGCGAGACCGGTGAGCCCGACGATCTCGCCGCCCGCCGCGGTCAGGCTCACCTCCCGCAGCTGCCGGCCGGAGACGGCGCGCACCGCGACCACCGGCTCGCCCGGGGCGACGCCCGGCTTGACCGGTGGCACCCCGACGTCCGTGCCGACCATCAGGTCGACCACGTCCTGTTGCGTCAGCCCGACGACGGGGACGGCGGCCACGAGTCGTCCGTCGCGCAGCACGGCGAGCCGGTCGCACAGCGCCAGCACCTCCTCGAGGTCGTGGGAGACCAGGACGATCGCGGTGCCGAGCGCGGCGAGCCGGCGGAGCAGCGCGAACAGGTCGTCCCGCTCCGGCGCGCTCAGGAAGACGGTCGGCTCGTCGAGGACCAGGACGGCCGGCCGGCCTCCGCTGACGGCCCGCACGATGGCGAGCCGTGCGCGGGTGCCGATGGGCAGGGTCGCGACCACGGCCTCCGGTGCCACGTCCAGGCCGTACGACGCCAGCAGCTCCCGCGCCCGGGCGCGCCAGGCGGCCCACCGGATGCCCGCCCCGCGCCGACGCGCCAGGTCCGGCCCGAAGAGGTTCTCGAGCACGGTCAGGCTGGGCACCAGACCGAGGTCCTGGTGGATGAAGCGGACTCCCAGCGCCTCGCCGAGGTCGGGCCGCCCGTCCAGGTGCTCCCGTCGCTCACCCGCGACGACCTCGCCGGCGCTCGCGGCGTGGAATCCGGCGAGCACCTTGATCAGCGTCGACTTGCCGGACCCGTTGGCACCGAGCAGGCCGAGGATCTCGCCACCGCCGATGTCGAGGTCGACGCCGTCGAGGACGCGGCTCGCGCCGAAGCTCATCGTCACGCCCCGCAGCGCCAGAGCCGCGGCCATCTCAGCTCACGCCCCACAGCTCGCGGTAGCCGTCCACGAAGGCGTCGAGGTCGCCGTACCCACCGTCGACGGCCGGCGGGTCGCCCGCCTCGTCGATGTTGTCGGCGGTGAAGAGCCGCGTGAACGCGGGCTCCTCGACGGCGGGCTGCCCGAGAGCCAGGCGCATCGCCTGGTCGAGGCTCGTGTAGCCCATCAGCGTGATCGGCTCGCCGAGGTTGGCGACCTGCGGCCCGCTCTCCGACAGCGACGTGAGCACGGCGCTCGTCCCGTTGAAGGTGACGATCCGGGTGGTGGTGTTGGCGACCGCCTTGAGGGCCGTCTCGACGTAGGGCACCACGAAGTCGAGCGGGGCGACCACGTAGTCGAGATCGGGGTTCTTGCGCAGCGCGGTCTGCACGGCGTTCGTCGTGCTGGCAGCGGCGTCGGCGAAGGTCGTGCTCGCGACCGTCACCTCGCAGTCCGGGCAGACGTCCTCGAGCTCGTCGCGGTAGCCCTCCTCCATCACCTTGGCCCGCTCGCCCAGGTCGTCGAGGCCGAGGAAGAGGGTCTCCGCCCCGCCACCGGACTCGAGCGCGACGTAGTCGGCGAGCAGCCGTTGCGCGGCGCTGAACGGGCCGGGGACGCCGATCGCGATGCCGGGGATCTCGGCGACCGTCTGCTCCTCCAGCGTCGTGTCGAGGGCGTGGTTGACCACGACCGGGATCCCGGCCTTGCGGGCCTGCTCGATCTGCGGGCGCAGCAGCGCCGGGTCCGGGCCGTCGAGCAGGATCGCGGCCGCGCCCTCGGCGATGGCCTGCTCCATGCCCTGCTGGAACTGACTCGGTACGCCCGTGGTCGTGTAGACCTTGACCTCGACGCCGGCGGCCTCGCCGGCCTCGACCGTCGCCTCGGACTTCACCTTGTTGAACTCGGAGTTCGACGCGAGGGGGATGACGTAGAAGACCTTGCCGCGCAGCGCGGCGACGTCGATGGGCGGTCCGGGGTGGGCGAACTCGGGGGCTCTCGTCGCCGCGGTGACCGTCTCCTCCAGACGCGCCCGCGTCGCGTCGCTCAGGCCGGCGCCGCCCTCTCCACCGCCCTCCTCGGTCGCGCCGCACGCGGCCAGGGTGAGGACGAGCAGCGTCGTCGCGGCCACCGTCGCGGCCGTCCTCGTGATGCGCCTGTTCATCGGCCCGCCCCTCCCTGGTACTCGCGCTGATGGCGCTCGACGGCCTCGGTCATGCCGGCCTGCATGTCCGACATCGCACGCCCGACGGTCTTCTGCAGGTCCGTCCAGCGCTCCTCGCGCCTCCGCACCCCGTCCTGGAAGTGCGGCATGACGTACTCCGCGATCAGCTCGTGCGAGCGCAGCGTGGCGGTGCGGTCGGCCCAGTTGTGGGTCATGAAGAGGAACTTCCCGAACCCGCCGGTCGCCTCCTGCAGGCGCTCGATGTGGGCGATCGCGTCGTCGGGGGTGCCGATGACGCCGAAGCCGGTGCCGCGGATGACGTCGACGTTGCGCGGGTCCTTGACCGGGTCGCCGTGCTCGTCCTTGAGCACCATGTAGTCGACGGGGATCCGGAAGAAGAAGTCCATCCAGCGGTCCAGGCCGTGCGCGACCTCGCGCTCGGCCTGCTCCCGGGTCTCGGCGATGTGCATCGGCCCGACCAGGCGCCAGGCGGAGCGCGGCGCCGGCGCCACGCCGAACTCCTCCGAGCGCTGGTGGAGGATCGCGAACTGCTCGCGGAAGATCTCGAAGTTGACCGGGTTGTTCGCGGTCAGCGACAGCATCGGGAGGCCGTACTTCCCCGCGATCCGCGGGGCGTTCGGCGAGGCGACCGACGCGACGGCGATCGGCGGGTGCGGCCGCTGGAGGGTCTTGTAGTTGAGCAGCGCGTCCTCGAGCTTGAACCAGCCGCGGTCGACGGTCAGCGGCTCGTCAGAGGTGAAGAGATGGAAGATCGCATCCATCGACTCCTCCATCCGGCGGCGGTTCTCGGTGTAGGGGATGCCCATCATCTGCGCGTCGGAGGGCAGCGAGCCGGGACCGACGCCGAAGAAGATCCGGCCGTTGGTGAGGTGGTCCAGCTGGGCGATCCGGCTCGCGACGACGAGCGGGTGGTGGTAGGCCAGCGACGAGACGCCGGTGCCGAGAGTGATCCGCCGGGTGCGGCCGGCCGCGGCCATGATCATCAGCTCCGGCGAGGCGTAGATCTCGTAGCCGGAGGTGTAGTGCTCGCCGAAGCACGCCTCGTCGTACCCGAGCTCGTCGAGCCACTCGACGAGCTCCAGGTCGCGGGCCAGGTCGCGGGTCACGCTCCCTCCGGGGGCATGGTGCGGCGCGAAGAACGCGCCGAACTGCATCGAGTCCACGGTGCCGGGCAGGGCGAGCCCGGAGCTCGCGATGTCGGGATCAGTCACGGTTGTTCGGCCCTTCTGTCGGTGTCTGTCGACCTGTCTCGGTGTCGCCGGGCGATGACCGGCGGTGCTGCGCGAAGGCGTTCGCTCGGTGTTGCCTGGGTCACGCGGACCCGATCCTGTGACCTCCGGATCACGGCGAGAAGGAGGTGCGCGGGACATCGAAGGTCTCCTGCCCGCGCAGCAAGGAATGTGCGTCAGATCACCCCGGCGGCCGCGCGATCCTTGCGTCGCGCGGCCGCCGGGCGCTCACGCGCGGGAGCCGCAGACGGCGCGCTCGATCTCGAGCCGGCGGGCGCGGAACCGCTCGACGTTGGCGAGCTTGATCTCCTCGTAGCCGCGGACGACGTCGGGCAGTCCGGCCAGCTCGCGCACCAGGGCGCTGTCGTCCGCGGTGGCCGCGGGGAGCACCAGCCTCAGCGCGGCGACGTACTCGCCCACGAGAGCCCGCTCCGTGCGGCGGACCCGGGCGTAGCCGAAGACGTCGAACGGCGTCCCGCGCAGTCGCCGCAGCCCGTAGAGCAGCCGCAGGATCGGCAGCACCCAGGCGCCGAGCGCGATCTTGCGGCGCATGCCCAGCGCCCGCAGCAGCGGCGGCTGTAGCCGGATCGCGAAGCGCGCGCCCGTACCGAACTCCGCGGCGAGCTCGCGGCGCAGCTGCGGATCGATGCTCAGCCGCGCGACCTCGTACTCGTCCTTGTAGGCCATCAGCTTGAAGAGGTTCTCCACGACGAGCCGCTGCACGGCCTCGCGCTCCTCCCCCGGCGGTACGACGGCGACCAGCTGGGTCAGATCGGCCAGCTCGGTCAGGTAGCGCCGGGCGTAGCCGGCGTCCTGGTAGCGGATCAGCTCGTCGACCCGGCGCAGGAGCGCGGGACGGAGGGAGTCGGGCAGGTCGAGTGCCGTGTCGGCGACGAGCCGCTCGGCCCGCGCCGACGCCGCCTCCGGCAGCGGTGCCGCGGGGATCGCCCGACGGAAGGCGTCCGGGTCGGCGACGATCTGGCGACCACGACGGAACGCCTGCAGGTTGGCCTCGACCGCGACGCCGTTGACGCCGATCGCCTCCTCGATGACGTCCGCGGGCACGGGCAGGGCGCCGCACTGGACGGCCATGCCGACCTGGAAGATGTTGGCGAACTGGTCGTCGCCGCACAGCGCCAGCACCGTGCCGCGCACGTCGACATAGGCGCCCTGGTCGCCGCGCGTGACGGCGCGGATCGGCGCGGCCAGCGCATCGGGGTCGGGGAAGGTCGTGCCCACGTCGCGCACCATGGCACCGGTCGGCACCTGCGAGGTCGACACGACGGCGACGGTCCGCGAAGGATCGGCCACCTCGAGGTTGACCGGGCTCGCGGCGACCACGAGGTCGCAGCCGAGGTAGAGGTCGCACTCCCCCGGCGCGAGCTTGTTGGTGCCGAGGATCGGCCGGGTCGACAGGCGCAGGTCGGACACGACCGCGCCCCCCTTCTGCGCCATGCCGAGCTGGTCGAGATTGCGCACGTGGAAGCCGGCCATGGCCGCGGCCGTCGCCAGCACCTGGGCGGTCGTGACCACCCCGGTGCCGCCGATGCCGGTGATCCGCATGCCGAAGTCCGCCGGGTCCACGCACGGCACGGGAGCCGGCAGGTCGGCGGCGTCGAGCGGAGCGACCTGTTCCCGCTCCGCGCCGCGCCCGGGCACGACCGTCAGGAACGACGGGCAGTCGCCGTCGAGGCAGGAGAGGTCGATATTGCACGAGGCCTGGTGGATCTGCGTCTTGCGGCCGAACTCGGTCTCGATCGGCTGCACCGACAGGCAGTTCGACTTCGCGCCGCAGTCACCGCACCCCTCGCACACGCGGGTGTTGATGAAGGCGCGCACCTTCGGCTTCTCCACCAGCCCCCGCTTGCGCTTGCGACGCAGCTCGGTCGCGCACTCCTGCTCGTGGATCAGCACGGTCACCCCGGGCACCACCGCGAGCTCCTCCTGGACGGCGACGAGGTCGTCGCGGTGCCGGACGTCCACGCCGCGGGGCAGCCGGATCCGGCGGTAGCGGCGGGGTTGGTCGGACGTCACCACCACCCGGCGGGCTCCTTCGGCGAGCAGCGATGCCGCGATCCGCGGGACGCTCATCCCGCCGACGGCGTCCTGTCCACCGGTCATCGCCACGGTCCCGTTGTAGAGGAGCTTGAAGGTGATGTTGCTGCCGGCGGCGACGGCGTTGCGCACCGCGAGGCTGCCGGAGTGGTGGAAGGTGCCGTCGCCGAGGTTCTGCAGGAGGTGCTCGGTGCCGACGAACGGCTCCATGCCGATCCACGTGGACCCCTCACCACCCATCTGGCACAGGCCGATCACCTGGCCCACCCGCTCCGCCGGCAGCATCGTGGCCAGGCCGTGGCAGCCGATTCCCGCGGCCACCAGACTGCCGTCGGGCACCTCGGTCGAGCGGTTGTGGGGGCACCCGGAGCAGAAGAAGGGCGTCCGGTTCACCAGCGGCAGCACCGGCAGCCGGGGACGGATCCGGGCGGCCCGCTTCTCCTCTCCGGCGACGTGCGCGGTGACCGCGCCGGCGGTCGGATGCCCGGCCGGGAGGCGGGCGCCGATCCGGGGTGCGAGAGCCGCGGCGATCAGGGCCGGCGGCAGATCGGCGTCGGCGCGGAGCAGGACGCCTCCGTCCGGACCGCGACGGCCGTGCACGGCGGGGGCACCCGCCCGGCCGTACAGCACGTCCTTGACGGCGAGCTCGATGAAGGCACGCTTCTCCTCGACCACGACGATCTCGTCCAGGCCCTCGGCGAACTCGGTGACGACGACCGGGTCCAGCGGCGCCACCATGCCGAGGCGGAGCAGCCGCACGCCGGAGTCATCGAGCCGCTCGGGATCGATGCCGAGCCGGGACAGGGCCTGGAGGACGTCGAGGTAGGTACCACCGGCGGCGACGATCCCCACGCGCGCGTCGGTGTCGCCGACGACGCGGTTCAGCCCGTTCGCGCGGGCGTAGCGGCGGGCGAGCTCGGGCCGCTGGTGGGTCAGGCTGCGCTCGAGCGTGCCGAGCGTCGGCTGGACGTAGTCCGCGGAGACGGCGTGGACGTACTCCTCGCCGTCGATGCTCCGGCTCGGCAGCACGACCGGCTGGGCGTCGTCGTGGACCGTGGCCGTGCTGCCGCCGTCGACGACGTTCGTGGCGAGTTTGAGCCCGACCCACAGCCCCGAGAACCGCGAGAGCGCGACGCCGTGGCGGCCCAGGAACAGGATGTCCTCGGCGTCGCAGGGCGCCAGGACGACCATCCCGGTCTCCGCCATGGCCGCCTCGGAGCTGCTCGGGACGGTCGACGACTTGGCGGTCGCGTCGTCGCCCACGAGCGCCAGGACGCCACCGGTGGGGGCGGTGCCGCCGAGCACCGCGTGCCGTACGGCGTCCGTGGCGCGGTCCAGGCCCGGTGCCTTGCCGTACCAGACGCCGAGCACGCCGTCGTGCAGCCGGTCGTCGGCGACCGAGGCGAGCTGGGACCCCTGGACGGCGGTGGCCGCGAGCTCCTCGTTCACCGCGGGCTTGAACACGACCCGGTGCTCGTCGAGGAGCGCGCTCTGCCGCTGCAGCTCGAGGTCGAACCCGGCGAGGGGCGAGCCCTCGTAGCCGGCGACGAACGCGGCGGTGTCCAGGCCGGCGCGGGCGTCCTCACGACGTACGTCGAGCACGAGGCGCACCAGGGCCTGCAGCCCGGTGAGCAGCGTCTCGCCGGCAGGGAGCTCGTAGCGCTTGCCCGGCCGGAACTCGCGCGGGGTGTCGACGGTCCGCATCACGCCCCCAGTCCGCGGTGGCGGCCGAAGCCGCCCTTGAAGAAGATCAGCGGGTCGGCGGATCCGCCGACGGCGAGATCGGTCACCTCGCCGACCACGATCACGTGGTCGCCCGCCTCGTGCTCCTGCCGGATCCGGCACTCGACCCACGCCACCGCGTCGGTGAACGCCGGGCCAGAGGGCCGCTGCTCCCAGGACACGCCGGCGAACCGGTCGGTGCCCTTGGCCGCGAAGCGGCGGCACAGATCGGCGTGATGCTCGGCCATCACGTTGATGCAGAAGCCGCCCGTGGCGCGGATGAGTGGCCAGGTGCTCGAGGAGTGCGCGGCGCAGAGCAGCACCAGCGGCGGGTCGAGCGACACCGAGGTCACCGAGTTGGCCGCCATGCCCACCGGACCGTCGGTGCCGTGGGCGGTCACGACGGTCACGCCGGTGGCCAGGTGGCCGAGGGTCTCGCGGAAGCGGGCCGCGCTGAGATCCACCGTCATCGCCGTCATGCCGACCACTCCACGTGCGCCCGGACGCGACCGTCGGGCGTCGTCCAGCCGTGCCGCTCGGCCGCGGCGAGGACGGCGTCGAGCTCGGCGAGCCAGGCGGCGTCGCGGCCACGCGGGCCGGCCAGCGCGACCAGCTCGGCGCGGTCGATGACGGTGTGGGTGGGGCGGTCGACGCGCACGGCGAGGGATGTGAGGGCGTCGGGCTCCCGCAGCACCATCCGCGGTGGCAGCGAGCCGAGGTCGACGTCGATCAGCAAGGGGTCCTCCTCTGGGACGGGCTCGACGGCGGGGCGACCGCCGGTCGAGAGGGCCGGTGTGTGCGCCCATTCCAGGGAGGGGACGGGACCCGCGCCAGAGCACCTCCGAAGGCCTCGCCGAGGTCGCAAGAATCGTGCTCTGCGTCACGTCGCCGAGGGCGAGAAGTCTGCGCGCGGGCCCATCCCGAGGCGTCAGGCGCCCTCGAGGAGCCCGTCCGGGATCGCCGCGTTGCGCTGGGTCAGGCCGGCGTCCACGCGCAGCTCGGTGCCGGTGACGCTCGCGGCGCCGTCGCCGAGGAGGTAGAGGACCGCGTCGGTCACCTCGGCGGGCTGGATCACCCTGCGCAGCAGCTGCTGCGGGAGGAGCCCGTCCAGGACCTGCTGGCGGGTCAGCCCCGCGGCCGCCGCCAGCTCGTCGGTCATCGGGGTCTCCACCGAACCGGGCAGCACGGTGTTGCACCGGATGCCGAGCGGGCCGAGCTCCTGGGCGAGGGTGCGCCCGAGCGCGACGACCCCCGCCTTCGACGCGTTGTACGACGCCGCGAGGGGCAGCGGCCGCGCGGCGGCGGTCGAGGCCACCAACACGACCGAGCCCCCGGCACCCGCCGCGACCAGGTGGGGCACGACGGTCCGCACGGTGTGGAAGGTGCCGGTCAGGTTGACCGCCAGGACCCGGTCCCACTCCTCGGCGGACGTCAGCCAGGTCGGCGCGGCCGACGTCGCGACCCCGGCGTTCGCCACCAGGCCGTCCAGCCCGCCCAGCGCCCCGGCACAGGCATCCACCGCCGCGGTGAGAGCGGGGGCGTCGCGGACGTCCGCCGTACCGGTCGCGACGGCGCCGCCGTACTCCCCGGCGAGCCGGGCCGTCTCGGCGAGCTCGGCCCCCGCCGCCTCCACGTCGAGCAGCGCGAGTGCCGCCCCCTGTGCCGCCGCCGCGACCGCATGGCTGCGCCCCATGCCGCGCGCCGCCCCCGTCACGGCCACACGCCGGCCGGCCAGCCGACCCGCGCTCACCACGCCCGCACCCCGCCGTCGACGGCGAAGTCGGCGCCGGTCACCCAGGCCGCCTCGTCGGAGCAGAGGTAGAGCGCGCACTGCGCGACCTCCTCGGGTGTGCCCATCCGCTTGATCAGGTAGCCGGCCATGAGTGCCTCCCAGACGGCGGGATCCCCCTTGAGCGCGTCGTTCGCGGGGGTGTCGATGGTCCCCGGCGAGATCGAGTTCGCGCGGATGCCGTGCGGGGCTCCCTCGACCGCGAGCTGCCGGGTCATGCCGACGACCCCGGCCTTGGCCGCCGCGTGCGCGAGCGCCCCGGGACCGGGCGCCGCGATGTGCGCCGAGATCGACGCCGTGTTGAGGATGACACCGCCTCCGGCCGCCCGGAGCCGAGGCCAGGCCTTGACGCAGGCCCAGAACACCAGGTCGAGCTCGTTGCGCAGCGTGAAGTGCCAGTCCTCCCCCGTCAGGTCCTCGATGGCCGCGAACCGGGGCGCCGAGGCGTTGTTGTAGAGCACGTCGATCCCGCCGAGGTCACGCACGCCGGCCTCGATCCAGCCCTCCACCTGATCGCCGTCGGCGAGGTCGACGGTGCTCGACACCATGGTCCCGCCCGCGGCCTCCACCAGCGCGACGGTCTGCGCCGCGCCCTCCGGGTCCAGGTCGCAGCCCGCGACGACCGCTCCCTCCGCCGCGAAGAGCAGCGCCGCCGCCCGCCCCTGCCCGCTCCCGGTCCCCGTGATGAAGGCCCGCTTGCCCTCCAGTCGCCCCGTCATCGCACTTCCCTTCCGTGGTGTCCTCGCGGACGTCGTCGAGAGGACGCAGTTTCATGACGACGGACAGGGAAGTGAACGCACGCCGGCCCCGGACGCAGGAATCTTGCGCAGGACGCGCCGGGTCAGACGTGCCCGACGTGCTCCTCGAAGACCAGCACCGTCTGAGTCGCGACCACCTCGGGCAGGGCCTGGATGCGCTCCAGCACCAGCTCGCGCAGGTGCTCGGCGTCGCGGGCCCGGACCAGGATCACGCAGTCGAAGTCGCCGGCGACCAGGGCGACGTGGGCGGCCTCCTCCAGCGCCCACGCCTTCTTCCGGAAGGACTTCCAGGTGTTCTGCTTGATCCGGACGTGGATGTAGGCCGGCAGGCCGAGGCCCAGCGCGGCGTGGTCGACGTCGATGGTGAAGCCGCGGATGACCCGGGTGTCCACGAGCCGCTTGACCCGTGCGTAGGCGCTCGCCCGGCTGATCCCGAGCCGGTCGGCGACCTCCCGGATCGAGGTCCGGGAGTCGGCGCGCAAGATGTCCAGGATTCCACGGTCGATGCGGTCCATGTCGGACAGATTGCCACCAGTCAGCGGCAATTAGCAGCAAAACGTCCGGCCCTGCTCGCATTCTCGTGGACCGCGTCACAGACTGCAGGCATGTTCGAGGAAGCCCAGTACTTCGCACCGGTGACCGCCGACGAGGACGGTTCGCTCAAGGTCCATCTCGGCGCCGACCACCCCGGCTTCGCCGACCCGGACTATCGCGCCCGGCGCGACGCCCTGGCCACGCTCGCCAGCAGCTGGCGCCCCGGCGAGCCGTGCCCGACCGCGGAGTACACCGACGAGGAGCACGAGGTGTGGCGGGTGGTCAGCGAGGCACTGGTGACCAAGCACCGTGCGTACGGCTGCCGCGAGTTCCTCGACGGCAAGGAGTCCCTCGGCCTGCCCATCGACCACATCCCCCAGCTCGCCGAGGTCAGCGAGTGGCTCGCGCCCCTGACCGGCTTCAGCTACCGCCCGGCTGCCGGCCTGGTCCCGCTGCGCGAGTTCTACGGCTCCCTCGCCGACAAGGCCTTCTGGTCGACCCAGTACGTCCGCCATCACTCGGTGCCGCTCTACACGCCCGAGCCCGACGTCCTGCACGAGGTCGTCGGTCACGGCAACACCCTGGCCAACCCGCGCTTCACGGCGCTCTACGAGCTCGCCGGCCAGGCCTCGCGACGGGTGCGCACCACCGAGGCCCTGGAGTTCGTGAGCAAGGTCTTCTGGTTCACCCTCGAGTTCGGCGTGCTGTGGGAGGCCGGGGAGCTCAAGGCCTACGGCGCCGGCATCCTGTCCTCCCCCGGCGAGATCGAGGCGTTCCGCGGGATGACCATCCGCCCGCTCGAGATCGCCACGATGGGCACCCAGCTCTACGACATCACCGACTACCAGGACGTGCTGTACGTCGCGGACTCGTTCGCCCAGCTCGAGGACGTCGTCGGTGGCTTCTGGGCGGAGTGCACCGACGACTCGATCGCCGCGATCCTCGCGCGCACACCCGCCCACGCCTGACTCCTGGCCCGTCGCACCTGACGGATCTGCTCGTCTGGGACGCTGATCAGGACAGATCCGTCAGGTACGACGCCGGGGCCTGTGGATGACGCTCACCGGCTCGCGTCGACTCGCGCATGCTCGCCGGCATGGGACTCGACATCACGCGGCCCGAGGTGGTCGTGCCGGTGCGCATCGACCCCGCCGGGCGCCGCGGCCCCACCCCCGGCGAGGCCCGCGGCCGGCGGTGGCGCGGCGCCGGCCCGGGAGGCTACGTGCCGGCCGACGCTCCGCGCACGACCGAGCAGCGGATCGTGGAGGCGGTCGCGTGCCTGCCACCGGGGTCGGCGGCGACCGGCTGGGCCGCGCTGCACTGGATGGGGGCGCGCTGGTTCGGCGGGTTCGCCGCAGACGGCGCCGAGCTCCCGGTCCCCGTGGCGCTCGGCGACCGGCGCGCGGCCCGCCCGCGGCCCGGCGTGATCCTGTCCGAGGACTGGCTCTTCGCCGACGACGTCATCGCCGTCGACGGGCTTCCCGTCACCGTTCCGCTCCGCGCGGTGACCTACGCCGCCCGGACGGCGCCCGACGACATCGCCGCGGTCCGGGCGATCGACATGACGGCGTACGACGACCTGGTGGATCTCGCGTCCCTCCGCGCCTATGCGGCGCGGCTGGTCGGCCGGCGGGGCAAGCGCCGTCTCGACCGAGCCCTCGCCGTCGCAGACGAGAACGCGTGGTCGCCGATAGAGGTCGTGATGCGGCGGATCTGGCAGCTCCACCGCTGCGCGACGCTGCTGTGCAACCCGCCGATCTTCGACCGCCAGGGACGCCATCTCTTCACGCCCGACCTGTTCGACCCGGTGGCGGGCCTGGCCGGCGACTACGACGGCGACGTCCACGATGAGGGGACGCGCCGGAGTCGGGACCTGATGCGCGAGGAGCTCACCCGGCGCGCCGGAATCGAGGTGGTGACGATGATGGCGGGCCGGGGCGAGGCGGCCCGGTTCCGCTACCGGCTCGACGGAGCGCTGGCCCGGGCCGGGGATCGCCGCGGCCCGCGCCTCTGGACGCTCACCCAGCCGAGCTGGTGGGTCGACACCTCGACGGTCGCCCGGCGCCGCGCGCTCACCCCGGAGCAGCGCGCGATCTGGCTCCGTCACCGTCGCACCTGACGGATCTGCTCGTCTGGGACGCAGATCAGGACAGATCCGTCAGGGGCGGCGGGCCGCCCAGGCGACCAGCTCGCGGGCCGGTCCCTCCGGCGGGTGCGGGCCGCCCTTCCACACCGCGTGCAGACGGCGGGTGAGGTCGAGCCCGGTCACGGTGACCCGGACGAGTCGGCCGGTCGCCAGGTCGTCACGCACCGCGTGCGCGCCGACGGCGGCCGGCCCCGCCCCCGCGGCGACCGCGGCCCGCACCGCCGCCGTGCTCGACAGCTCCAGGGCCGGCGTCGCGCGTGGCCGGTCGGCCAGGGCCCGCTCCAGCACGGTGCGCGTCCCCGACCCCGCCTCGCGGACGACGAGGGGCGTGGCCGCGAGCGTCTCGGCGCTCACCCGGCGGCGGGAGCGCAGGGCCCACGGGTGCTGGGGACCGACCACCACCACGAGCTCGTCGGTACCCACCAGGCGCCGCCGCAGCCCGCGGGGAGCCTCCGGACCCTCCACGAAGCCGAGGGCGACGTCCCCCGCCTCCACCAGCTCGGCGACCCGCGCGGTGTTGGTGGCCGTCATCGTGACCTCGGTCGGCTGCTGGCCACGCTGCACCTGCTGGGTCCGCAGGCCGACCAGCCAACCGGGCAGCAGGTGCTCGGCGATCGTGAGGCTGGCCGCGATGTCGAGATGACCGCGCCGGTCCGCCCGCAGCGCCGCGATGCCGGCGTCGAGCTCCTGGGCCGCGTCGAGGACGCGGTCGGCCCACTGCACGACCAGCTCGCCGGTCGGCGTGAGGTCGGAGCCCCTCCTGCTGCGGGCGACCAACGGCTCACCGACGAGCGCCTCCATGGTCCGCACCCGCGAGGAGGCGGCCTGCTGGCTGATGCCGAGCTCGGTCGCGGCGGCGCCGAGACTGCCCGTCCGGGCGACCACGACGAGCAGCTCCAGCGCGCGCAGGTCGGGGACGTGGGAACCCAGCGTCATGCGGCCGCCCCTCGGTCGCGAGCGCGAGTCCCTGGCATGCTCACAAGCCTACCTTGTGAGCACCCAACCACAATCTCGTTCTGTGACCGCCTCGGGCCGACCAGACTGACCAACATGACTCTCCGGGTAGCGATCGTGGGTGGCGGCCCGGCCGGCATCTACGCCGCCGACATCCTCACCAAGTCCGACGCCGACGTCTCCGTCGACATCCTCGAGCGCCTGCCCGCGCCCTTCGGCCTGGTCCGCTACGGCGTCGCTCCCGACCACCCCCGGATCAAGGAGATCATCAAGGCGCTGCAGCGGGTCATCGCCAAGCCCGAGGTGCGCTTCCTCGGCAACGTCGAGTACGGCGTCGACGTGAAGCTCGAGGACCTGCGCGAGTTCTACGACGCGGTCGTCATCGCCACCGGCGCCATGGCCGACCGCGACCTCGGCATCCCCGGGGAGGAGCACTCGCTCGGCGCGGCCGACTTCGTCTCCTGGTACGACGCGCACCCCGACGTCCCGCAGGAGTGGCCGCTCGACGCCACGAGCGTGGCCGTCCTCGGCGTCGGCAATGTCGCCCTGGACGTGGCGCGGGTGCTCGCCAAGACGGGCGACGAGATGCTCGTGACCGACATCCCGCCCCACGTCCACGCGGGCCTGAAGGCCAAGACCGTCACCGACGTGCACGTCTTCGCCCGCCGCGGCCCGGCGTACGCCAAGTTCTCCCCGCTCGAGCTGCGCGAGCTCAACCACTCGCCCAACGTCGAGGTGATCGTGCACCCCGAGGGCTTCGACGTCGACGAGCACGGGATGGCGCACATCGCCGAGCACAAGGCACAGAAGATGGTGCTCAACACCCTCACCAGCTGGGTCGGGGCGGACCCGGTCGGCAAGCCGCACCGGATCCACCTGCACTTCGCCGAGGCGCCCGCCGAGATCGTCGCCGACGCCGCCGGGCGGGTGACGACCCTGCGCACCGAGCGCACCCACTCCCCGAACGCCGACGGCCGGGTCGAGGGCACCGGCGAGTTCACCGACTGGGAGGTGCAGCAGGTCTACCGCGCCATCGGCTACCGCAGCAGCGCGCTGCCCGGCCTGCCCTTCGACGACCGCGCCGCGGTCATCCCCAACGAAGGCGGCCGGGTCCTCGACCTGGAGGGCACGCCGATCCCCGGCACCTACGTCACCGGCTGGATCAAGCGCGGCCCGGTCGGCCTCATCGGCCACACGAAGAGCGACGCCGCCGAGACGGTGGGCCACCTGCTGGCCGACACGCGCCGCACCGCCACCGCGCGCCGTCCCGAGGACGTCGACGCGTACTTCGCGGAGCGGGAGGTGGACGTCGTCACCCACACCGACTGGGAGCGCCTCGACGCCCACGAGATCGCGCTCGGCGAGGCCGAGGGCCGCGTCCGCGTGAAGGTCGCGACCCGCGCGGAGATGGTGGCCGCCGGCCGCTCCTGACCCGGACGTGGTCCACGCGTAGGTTGGTCGGGTGAGCCGACCGACCATCCTCCGTGTGCCCCCGATCAGCCCGCAGCTCCACGACGCCGTCGGCGAGAGGTACGACGCCCTCGACCTGCCCGACGAGGGACGCGATCGGTTCCTGGCCGAGCACGGCGCCGACGTCGTGGGGATCGTGTGCAGCAACGTCGGCAGCGTGGACGCCGACCTGATCGCCTCGCTCCCCCGCCTCGGCGTGATCGCCAACCATGGCGTCGGCTACGACAACATCGACGTCCCCGCGGCGCTGGAGCGCGGCATCGCGGTCAGCAACACGCCCGACGTGCTCGACGACGCCGTCGCCGAGACCGCCCTGGCCCTGCTGCTCGCCGTACGACGCCAGGTGGTCGCCGCCGATCGCTTCGTCCGCGAGGGGAGGTGGCTGGAGGGCGGCTTCCCGCTCACCGGCCAGGTCGCCGGCAGCCGCGTGGGCATCCTCGGGCTGGGGCGGATCGGGCGGGCCCTCGCCACCCGGCTGGAGGCCTGCGGCTGCACGGTGAGCTACCACAACCGCCACCGGCTCCCCGATGTCCCGTACTCCTATGCCGCCTCGCCCGTCGAGCTGGCGGCGGGCGTCGACAGCCTCGTCGTGGTCGTGCCGGGAGGAGCGGGCACGGCCGCCCTGGTCGACGGCGCGGTGCTCGACGCGCTCGGGCCCGACGGCGTGCTGGTCAACATCGCCCGCGGCTCGGTCGTCGACGAGGCCGCCCTCGTCGCCGCGCTCCAGGAGGGCCGCCTGGGCGGTGCCGGTCTCGACGTCTACGCCGACGAGCCGCGCGTGCCCGCCGAGCTGACGGCCCTCGACACGGTGGTCCTGCTCCCCCACGTCGGCTCCGGCACGCACGTGACCCGGGCCGCCATGCGCCGGCTCACGCTCGACAACCTCGCCTCCTGGCTGGCCGACGGCACCCTGCGCACGCCGATCCCCGAGCTGGCCACGAGGGACGGGGACGCCTGATGGACCTCGGCCTCGCCGGCGCCGCGGCGCTGGTCACGGGCGGCAACCGCGGTATCGGCCGCGCCACGGCGGCGGCACTGGTCCGCGAGGGCGCCCGCGTGGTCCTGCTCGCCCGCGACGCCGCCAGCCTCGCCGCCACCGCCGCCGAGATCGGCGCGGCGGGGCACGTCGTGGCCGACACGACCGACGACGTGGCCGTGGTAGGCGCCGTGGACGAGGCGGCCCGGCTGCTCGGCGGGCTCGACGTCCTGGTCAACTGCGCCGCGCCCCGCGCCGACCGGTCGGCGCCCTCCGGCCTGGCCGGCCTCGACGACGCCGACTTCCTGCGCCATCTCGACACCAAGGCGCTGGGCTATCTGAGGACCGCCCGCGCGGCGGTGCCGTACCTCCGGCAGCGGGGCGGCGCCATCGTCAACATCAGTGGCATGAACGCCCGCTCCACCGGCAACATCGCGGGCTCGGTGCGCAATATCGCGGTCGTCGCGCTCAGCAAGAACCTCGCCGACGAGCTCGGCCCCGCCGGCATCGCGGTGAGCTGCATCCATCCCGGCCTCACCGTCACCGAGCGCACCGAGGGCGACGCGGACTACGCCGCGACGGCGGCCCGCAACTCCCTCGGCCGCCCGGTCACCGCCGCGGAGGTCGCCGACGTCGTCGCCTTCCTGGCGTCGCCGCGCGGCCGGGTGGCCAACGGAGCCGTGGTGACCGCCGACGGCGGTCGCCCCGGAGGCGTCTGGACCTGACGGCTCCCCTCAGTAACTGAAGGACGTCGCGCCCTCGTCGCCGATCCACTGCCACATCGGGATGGTCCCGCCGAGCTCGGCGCCGGCGACCAGGTCCTCGGGGTCGAGCGCCTTGGCGTTGAAGCAGATCGGGCAGACCAGGTAGGTCCCGCCGGCGGCCTCGTAGCGCGCCAGCAGCTCAGGGAGCGACGGGCAGCCCTCGCAGGCGGTCCCCACCGCGACGCCGGGCACCGCGAGCCGGACCGCCTCCTTGGTCAGGAACATCAGCGTCGGGCGTCCCTGCTCGGCCGCGCCGAGCGCGACCAGGAACGCCACCGTCACCCGCTCCGGGTCCTCAAGACCGGTGGTCAGGCTGACCACTGCCTTGTTCGACATCATCGTCTCCTCTCGTCGGGAGTCCGACGCTAGGCAGCCTCGGCGCCGCCGGCATCGGCGCTGACGCGCAGTCGTCGGGCCGGTCGGGGACGGCGCTGGCGGCCGGCGCGTAGCGGCTCCGGCGCGCTGTGCCGAGGCCCGAGGTCAGGCGAGGTCAGGCGAGGACCCGCGCGACGGCGGCCGCACGCGCCGTGCGCCCGGTCAGCCCGAGCTTGAGGTAGACGTTCTGGAAGTGTCGCTCGACGGTGCGCACGCTCAGCGTCAACCGGCCGGCGATGGCGGCGTTGTCGAGGCCCTCGGCGGCCAGGAGCAGGATCTCGCGCTCGCGGGACGACAGGTGGTCGACCGGGACGACGACCCGGTCGGCTCCCAGGAACGCGGCGACCTCGGCGCGGAACACCGGCCAGGCCGGCTCGTCCGCCAGCAGCACGTGGTTGCGCGAGTCGAGCATGACCAGCCGGGCGTCGGGGATCGCGGCGGCGAGACGGGGACCCCACCCGGGGGCGACCCGGTCGCCCTCGGCGTGGAGCACCAGCGTCGGGGCGGGGATCTGGGGCAGCAGCGGGCGGACGTCGACCGCGTGGCGGGCGATCCGGCTGCACACGGCGTTCTCGGTGTTGGTCGAGGTCCGCTGCAGCTCGTCCATCCAGGCCATCTGCTCCTCGGTGGCGTCGGGGATGAACGCGTTGGTGAAGACCCGCCGGAAGATCGGATCGGGCCGCGCCCAACCGGCGCGGATCATCGCCCGGAACGCCTCCTCGGCCGCCTCGTCCTCCTGCTGGATCCCGCCGCCGGCCATGCCGCCGTAGAGCACCAGGCGGGTCACCCGCTCGGGGTGGGCGTGCGCGTAGGCGACCGCCACCGGCGCCCCGCCGGACATCCCGAGCACCGCGAAGCGCCCCAGCCCGGCAGCCTCCACCAGCGTCTCCAGGTCGGCCAGTCGCCGCTCCAGGGAGAAGTCGGCGACCTCCCACTCCGAGAGGCCGAATCCCCGCTCGTCGTACCGGAGCACGGTCGCGATCTCGCCGAGGTCGTCGAGGAAGTGCCGCCACACCGGGCTCTGCCAGTCGTGCTGCAGGTGGCTGAGCCAGCACGACACGATGAGCAGCGGCGGGCCGGAGCCGTGGCGCGCCCACGCGAGCCGCACCCCGTCGTCCGTGCGGCAGAAGCGCACCTGCTGGGTCACGGCGCCCGCCACAACCGCAGCGTACGCCTCATCGGCCCGCAGTACCCGAGCCCGCTCTCGTCGTGCGGATCAGCCGAGGAGGTCGAGCAGGGCGCCGGCCCGGGGCTCGGACTACTCGACGAACCGACCCCCCGATTCTTGGCCGGGACGACAGCCCGGAACGGGGCCTGGTTCCCGATGCTGGGCGGCATGCACCAGCAGGCACCCGGCCGCGCGCTCCCGGCTCTCGACGCGATGGTCGCCGACATCGGGACGCTCGTGGCGTGCGAGTCGCCGTCGGAGGACCGGGCGGCCGTCGCGCGCAGCGCCGAGGTCGTCGCCGGGCTCGGCGCCCGGCTGCTGGGCGCCGAGCCGGAGCGCATCGTCCTCGACGGCTGGACACACCTGCGCTGGCGCTTCGGCTCCGGGCGGCGCGTGCTCCTGCTCGGCCACCATGACACGGTGTGGCCGGTGGGCTCGCTGGCGACCCACCCCTTCGGGGTCGCTGACGGCGTGCTGCGCGGACCGGGCTGCTTCGACATGAAGGCCGGCATCGTGATGGCGCTGCACGCACTCGCCACACTCGACGACCGCGACGGCGTGACCCTGCTCGTCACCGGCGACGAGGAGATCGGCTCCCCGTCCTCCCGGGCGCTGATCGAGCAGGAGGCCCGCGGCTGCGCCGGTGCGCTGGTGCTGGAGGCGGCGGGTCCCGGCGGAGCCCTGAAGACCGAGCGCAAGGGCGTCTCGCGCTACGACGTGCTCGTCACCGGTCGCGCGGCGCACGCCGGCCTGGAGCCGGAGCGCGGGGTCAACGCCACCATCGAGGTGGCCCATCAGGTGCACGCGGTCGCCGCCCTCGCCGCCCCGGAGCGGGGTACGACGGTCACCCCGACCCGTCTCGACGCGGGCACCACGATCAACACCGTCCCTGCCGCGGCTGGCTTCGGCGTCGACGTGCGGGTCCGGGACGAGGGCGAGCAGGAGCGCGTCCACGCCGCGATGCTCGGCCTGCGGCCGGTGCTCCCCGGCGCCGACGTCGAGGTGGTCGGCGGCCCGAACCGGCCACCGCTGACGCCGGGCGCGACGCACGCGCTCTACGCACGCGCCGAGCATCTGGCCGGCGACCTGGGTCTCGGGCGGGTCACCTCGGTCTCCGTCGGCGGCGCGTCGGACGGCAACTACACCGCCGGGGTCGGCACCCCGACCCTCGACGGACTCGGCGCGGTCGGAGGCGGCGCGCACGCCGACGACGAGCACGTGCTGGTCGCCGAGCTGTCCGGTCGCACCCGGCTGCTGACCGCGCTGATCGCCGACCTGCTGGCCGGTGCCGCCACGGACGGGGCACGCGCATGACGGGCACCGCCGGCCCCGACGCCCGACCCGACGCCCGACCCGACGCCCGTCCCGACGCCCGTCCCGACGGGCCGGCCCTCGCGACCCCTGCCTGGACAGCGGCCGGTCGAGCCGCCGCGAGCGCGGGCGTCACCATCCGCGCGCTCGACGACATCGCCGACCTCGAGGGGGTCCGCCGGCTCTACGAGCGGATCTGGCGCACCGGCGCGAGCAATCCCCCGGTGACCGCCGACCTGCTCCGCGCGATGGCGAAGGCGGGCAGCTACGTCAGCGGCGCCTTCGACGGAGGCGAGCTGGTCGGCGCCTGCTTCGGCTTCTTCTCCGCCCCGACCCGCGATGCGCTGCACAGCCACATCGCCGGTGTCGCCGCACGGATGGCCGGGCGCCATGTCGGACTCGCCCTCAAGCTGCACCAGCGCGCGTGGACGCTCGACGAGGGTGCCGGCGCGATCACCTGGACCTACGACCCGCTGATCCGCCGCAACGCCTGGTTCAACCTCGGCAAGCTGGCCGCCGACGTGACCGAGTACCTCCCCGACTTCTACGGGCCGATGGACGACGACATCAACCGCACCGGTCCCACCGACCGGGTGCTCGTCCGGTGGCCGCTGACGGCCCCCGACGTCGTCGCGGCCTGCTCCGGGACGCCGCGCGCGACCGACGTGGCGCGGCTGCGCGCGGACGGCGCGGTCGTCGCGCTGGAGGCCTCGGCCGCCGGCGGACCTCTCGTGCGGCCGGCGTACGGGCGGGTCGTGCTGGTCGGCGTACCCGACGACGTGGAGGCACTGCGCGAGCAGGACCCCGCGTGTGCCGTCGCGTGGCGCGCGGCGCTGCGCGAGGTGCTCGGCGGGCTGGTCGCCGGCGGGGCGCGGGTGACGGGATTCGACCGATCGGGCTGGTACGTCGTGGAGAGGCAGGAAGCGCAGTGAAGCTCACCGGAGTGGAGATCCGGACCATCGAGGTGCCGCTGGTGGCGCCGTTCCGGACGTCCTTCGGGACCGAGACCGTACGCCGGGCCGTGCTGGTCCGCGCCGTCACCGACGACAGCGAGGGCTGGGGCGAGTGCGGCGCCGGGACCGGTCCGTTCTACTCCGCGGAGTACGCCGATGCCGCGACCGACGTGCTCGAGCGGTTCCTGGTGCCGATGGTCGCCGCCGTCGACGACCTCGACGCCCACCGGGTCGCGCCCGCCCTCGAGTCGGTCCGCGGGCACCGGATGGCGAAGGCCGCGTTGGAGACCGCGGTCCTCGACGCCGACCTGCGCGCCCGGGGCATCTCCTTCGGCTACGCGCTCGGCGCGATCCGCGACTCGGTGGCCTGCGGGGTGTCGGTGGGCATCACCGCGTCGATCCCGGCACTGCTCGACGCGGTCGCGGGATACCTCGCCGACGGCTACCTGCGGATCAAGCTCAAGATCGAGCCCGGGTGGGACGTCGAGCCGGTGCGCGCCGTGCGTGAGCGCTTCGGCGACATCCTGCTCCAGGTCGACGCCAACACGGCCTACCGCCGTAGCGACGCCCGCCATCTCGCGCAGCTGGACCCCTTCGACCTGCTGCTGCTCGAGCAGCCGCTGCCCGAGGACGACCTGCTCGGCCACGCGGAGCTCGCCGGCGTCGTCCAGACGCCGATCTGCCTCGACGAGTCGATCGTCTCGGCGGCGACGGCGGCCGACGCGATCGCGCTCGGCGCGTGCAGCATCGTCAACATCAAGCCCGGCCGGGTCGGCGGCTACCTGGAGGCGCGCCGGATCCACGACGTCTGCGCGGCGAACGGCATCCCGGTCTGGTGCGGCGGGATGCTGGAGACCGGTCTCGGCCGGGCCGCGAACCTCGCGCTCGCGGCCCTCCCGGGCTTCACCCTCCCCGGCGACACCTCCGCCTCGGAGCGCTACTACCGCACCGACCTCACCGAGCCGTTCGTGCTCGACGCGGGCCACCTGACCGTGCCGACCGGGCCGGGACTGGGCGTGAGTCCCCTGCCCGACGTCCTCGACGAGGTGACCGTCGAGCGACGCTGGCTGCCGGTCTGACCCACCTGTCGGTCCCCACCAACGTCTGGCACGATTTCGTCGTGCACGACGAACGAAGCCCCCGGGGCCCCCGGCTAGCGTCGGGCGGGTGACCGTGGCCGACCTTCCCCGCGCCGGGCTCGCGCGTGTCGTCGAGGAGCTCGGCAGCACGCTGCTCGACGTCGTCTGCGGCGAGGTGCAGCGGCCCGAGGAGATCGGCGGCGTGGTCATCCACGATCCGCTGGACGAGCCCGAACTGCCCGAGCACGCCCTCGTGCTGGGCGTCGGTCTGCACGAGCCCGACGAGATCGCGGCCGCCGCCGCGCGCCTCGGGGCGCAGGGCGCGATCGGCCTGGTCGTGCGGGCTCCGGTGGAGGTCACCGAGGAGCTCGCCGCCGCGGCGCGTCGCGCCGGCGTGACCGTGCTGGCGCTCGCGCGCGGCGCGGCCTGGACGCACCTGGCCGGCATGATCCGCACCCTGACCAGTGCCGGGCCGCAGCTCGACCCCGAGCCGCTCGGCCGGACCGGCGCGGGCCTGCGCCAGGTGGTCGGCTACCAGTCCGGTCTCGACGACCTCTTCGCCGTCGCCAACGCGATCGCCGCGCTGGTCGACGCTCCCGTCACGATCGAGGACCGCAGCTCGCGGCTGCTCGCGTTCTCCAGCCGCCAGGAGGAAGCCGACACCTGGCGCGTCCAGACGATCCTGCGCCGCCAGGTGCCCGAGCACTACACCCGGCAGCTCGAGGAGGAGGGCGTCTTCCAGGAGATCTACCGCAGCACCCGTCCGGTCTGGGTGCCGCCCTTGTCCGACGACGAGCCGGCGGGCAGCGGCCGGGCCGCGATCGCCGTGCGCGCCGGCGACGAGATCCTCGGCACGATCTGGGCCGTCGTCAACGAGCCGCTCGACGAGACGCGTGGCCAGGCCCTCTACGACGCCTCGAAGCTGGTCGCGATGCACATGGTGTGGGCCCGGGCCGACGCCGACGTCGAGCGCCGGCTGCGCGCCGACCTGCTCAGCACCGCGCTGGAGAGCGGCCCGCGCACCCTGGAGACGCTGCGCCGCCTCGGCCTCAAGGACGAGCCGGCGGTCGTCCTCGCCCTGACCGTCGTCGGCGCCGGCTCCGAGCATCCGCTGCCCGCGCAGCTGGCGGTGGAGCGCAAGCGGGTCGCCGACGCGTTCGCCCTGCACCTCACCGCCGTCCACCCGCGCAGCGCCGCCGGCCTCGTCGGCGACGTCGCCTACGGGATCCTCCCGGTTGCGCGCGGGCGCAAGGACAGCGAGGAGCGCGCCGCCGAGATCGCCGCCGACTTCCTCTCCCGCGTCGACTCCCGCCTCCGCCCCCTCGTCGGTGTCGGCCCGCTCGCCCCCGGCAGCGCCTCCCTCCAGCGCTCCCGCACCGGCGCCGACCGCGCGCTCCGGGTGCTGCGCTCGCGGCCGTCGACCGGACCGGCCCCGGCCCGGGCCGGGGTCTCCGCGCAGGTCGCCCGTCTCGACGACGTCCACCTCGAGGCGCTCCTGCTCGAGCTCGCCGATCGCGTCCCCCGCGGCGACATCCCCAGTGGCGCCGTCGCCCGGATCGTCGCCTACGACCAGGAGCACCAGAGCAGCCTCGTCGACACCCTGCGCGCCTGGTTGGACGCCTTCGGGGACGTCGCGGTCGCCTCGGCCGCGATGTACGTCCACGCCAACACGTTCCGCTACCGGCTGCGCCGCGCCGCCGAGGTGGGGCGTCTCGACCTCGCCGACCCGAACGCCCGGCTCGCCGCCATGCTGCAGCTGCGCCTGATGGACCTCACCGCGACGTCGGAGGACTGAGCCCCAGCTCCCGCACCAGGAATCCCAGCCACTCGACGTCCTGGGCGACGATCACCTCGGGGTCCGTGGCGGCGCCGTGGCCGGCGTCCTCGAACACGTGCAGGAGGATCGGGGCGTCGCCCCGCTGGGCCGCCTGGAGCCGGGCGACGAACTTGCGGGCGTGCCAGGGCCGGCAGCGCGGGTCGGCGGCGCCGGCCTGGACGTAGACGGCCGGGAAGACGCCGGGCCGCACCAGCTCGTACGGCGAGCGGCCGATCATCCGGCGTACGTCGGCCGGGTCGTCGGGGTCGCCCCAGGCCTTGCGGATCACGAAGTCGAGGTACGGGTCGCGCATGCCGGCGACGAGGTCGAGCAGGGGCGCCCGCGGCAGCACCGCCCGCCACAGGTCGGGGCGCGTGGTCACCGCGACGCCGCACATCAGCCCGCCGTCGGAGCCGCCGGTGAGCGCGAGCCGGTCGGTCGTCGTGCGCCCGGTGGCCAGGAGGTGCTCGGCGACGGCGACGAGGTCGTCGTCACGCACGTGCTTGGTCGCCCGGTGGGCGGCGAGGTACCAGTCGCGGCCGAGCTCGCCACCGCCGCGCAGGTACGCCTGGACGACCGTCCCGCCCGCGGCGACGAAGGCCGCGAGGTCGGGCTGGTAGGACGGCAGGGTGGGCACGTTCGCCGCGCCGTACGCCGTGATCAGGGTCGGTGCCGGGCCGGACGGCGCCGAGGTCGGCCGCACGACGTGGAACGGCACGCGTGTCCCGTCGGTCGTGGGCGCCGCGCCCTCCTCGACCACCGCGTCGAGGGTGACGGCCGGCCCGACCAGCGTCTCCAGCCCGTCGCTGCCCGGCCGGTGCCGGTGCACGCTCCACGAGGTCGTGAGCGTGGAGAAGGCGAACACGAGCTCCGCGGCGGGGGCACCCACGGCGAGCCCGGTGAGCGCGAAGAAGGGCGCGGCGACGGCGCCCCGGCCGGGCAGCGGCACCTCGCCGGTGACCGCGCCGGAGCGGTCGAGGACCCGGATCCGCGCGAAGGTCCGGTCGAGCTCGGCGAGGTAGAGGTGGTCGCCGACCGGGGTCACCGAGCGCAGCACGGTCGCCCCTTCGGGGAGGAGCTCCTCCCAGGTGCCGGCGTCGTCGGGAGTGGCGGCGTCGAGGGGGATCGCGACCAGCCGGCCCCGCGCGGCGCCGACGTCGGTGACGGCGACGTACCGGTCGCCGACGACATGCCCCGCCACCGTCCCCGGACAGGAGGTGACGAACGGACGCCATCGGCCGTCACCCGCGGCCAGGTCGCGGACCGCGATCGGGATCGGGCTCCCCACCCGGTGCGCGGCGACCAGCCAACGCCCGTCGGGCGACGGCTGGACCAGCGTGTACTCCCGCGAACCCGCGGGGACGGGCACCGGCTCGACCACCGTCCGGCCCGAGCCGAGGTCGTGGTGGAAGGTCGCCTGGACGAACTCCTCCGGCGCGCCGGTGAGGGCGAGGAACCAGAAGCCGCTGCTGTCCGCGGCCCAGGAGACGCCCCCCGCCCAGGCGCTGTGCAGCACGTGCGGTGGCGCGGGCAGCCGCACCCCGGACGCGACCTCGACCAGCCGGATCGTGTTGTGCTCGCTCCCGTCGGTGCACACCCCGACCGCCAGCACCCGCCCGTCGGGCGAGGGAGCGAGCCACGACAGCACCGCCCCCTCCTCCAGGACGACGACCGGCCGGCCCGGCGCGTACGGCTCGTCGGCCACGACGACCGCGCTGCCGACGGGCCGGAACCACCGCCCCGCCGCGGGGCGGGGCAGCACCGGACGGGCCCCGGCGTCGTACTCCTCGACGAGGGCGCGCAGGGACGCGCGGTCCTGACCGCCGAGGATCGAGCCGGTGGCGATCTCGGCCTGCCGGCGTTGCCAGGCCTGCACCTCGTCGTCCTCGGCCTCCAGCCAGCGATAGGGGTCCGGCACCCGGACGCCGGCGCGCGTGGTGACGTCGTCGCCGGTCCGCGCCGGTGGGAAGGGCGCGCCGAGCTCGCGACGGAGCCGTTCGAAGGCCCCCGGGACGCGGTGCACCTCGCCCAGGCGGAGCACGAGGTCGAAGGCGCCGTCGGCCGGCTCCGGTCCCGCGACCCCCTCCTCCAGGGCGACCTCCCAGTCGAAGGGGCGGGCGGAGCGGTCGGCGATCCGCACCGCCGGTCCCGTGGCGAAGGTCGTCCCGACGACGAGGAGGTCGTCGCCCAGCTCGTCGGCGAGCAGGCTGCCGACCGTCGGCAGACCGTCG
Source organism: Nocardioides segetis (assembly GCF_051390595.1). Lineage (NCBI taxonomy): Bacteria > Bacillati > Actinomycetota > Actinomycetes > Propionibacteriales > Nocardioidaceae > Nocardioides > Nocardioides segetis. Next base: position 449,703 of record NZ_JBNINR010000002.1, read on the forward strand.
TACGGCACCCGCTGGACATGCCCGTTGTGGGCACTCACCAGGATCCGGTGCTCACGCCCGAGGACCCAGCGCACGGTGTCGGCCATGAACGCGTCGCGGTCCTGCTCGTCGGCGAACGCGAGGAGCGAGGCGGCCAGTCGCGCGTCCACCGGGTCGCCCGTGGTGAGGCCCCGCGCGGCCAGGGCGCGCAGGTCGGCGCGCAGGCGGTCCCGCTCGGCGTCGTCGCGTGCGGCCCACCGGATCGCGGCCTCGACGCGGCCGCCGAGGTCGCTGCGCCGCGCCAGGTCGGGGTCGTCCGCGCGGGCGGGGATCCGGTCGAGCAGCTCCCGCACCGCGGGCCCCGGTGAGGTGGCTCCGCCGGCCACGTCCATGCCGTAGACCCGCAGCCCGCCGTGGGAGCGCATCCAGGCCAGCTGGCGGTGCACCTGGTCGGCATTGCCGAAGCCGTAGGAGATCGCCTCCCGGGCGACGTCCTCGACCGCCCCCGGTCCCCCGGCCACCCAACGGTCGAGCGCGAGACCCTCGGCGAACCCGGACTCCAGCACCAGCGCGGTGAAGCCGAGCTCCGCGAGCATCCGGAACAGCTCGTCCCGGAGCTCGTGGAGCTCGGCGATGTTGTGGCCGGCCTCGCCCAGCGCCACCACCCGGGCGTCACCGATCGCTGCGCGCACGCCGGCGAGGTCGACCACGGAGGTTCCTTTCGTGTCGGTCGTCAGGGTGTCACTTCGTGAGGTACCACTGCTCCGGGCTGTAGAGGTAGCTCAGCAGGGAGTGGAACGTCTCCGGCGGGCCGGACAGCGTGTCCTTCCAGACCACCAGCGTGTGCGGCGTCGGGAAGAAGAGCACCGGCAGGTCCTCGGAGATCGTGGTGATCTCCTTCGACAGCACCGCCGGGTCGGCCCCGAAGGTCGACGCCTCGATCAGGTCGTCGACCTCCTCGTTGGAGTAGGTGCCGAGGTTGAAGCTCCCTTCGGTGTTGAAGACCGTGTTGCTGCTCGGGTAGCCCGCCGCCAGGTAGAGCGGGCCGTAGTCCTGCATGGCCCACTCGTTCGTGGTGGCCGGCGCGAAGCTGTTGCCGTAGTTGGCGTACATGTAGTTCAGCGACTTCGTCACGACCTCGACCTCGATGCCGAGCTTCTTCGCCTCGGACACGAAGGCGACGTCGCGGGCACCGACGTACGCCGGGGTGTTCGCGGAGGCGAGGGTGAAGCTGATCTTCGCGCCCTGGGGGATGTCCGCGCCGCACTGGCCCTCGCCGGTGCCGGGACGCTCGCAGGTCGTGGTGCCGTCGGGCACGACCTTCCAGCCGTGGTCGGTGAGCAGCCTCTCGGCCGCCGCCGGGTCGTAGGGGTAGGGCGCGTCGTCACCGAAGTCCGGGGGGTACGGCGAGTCGGCGCCGGCGGTGCTGTAGTTCTCCGAGGCGGCGCCGTTGTAGATGCCCCGGCTCTCGACGTAGCCCTCCTGGTCGATCAGGTGCTGGAGCGCCTGGCGCACGTACGGCTGGGCGATGATCTTGTCGAAGTCGTCGACGGTGTTCTCGAAGTTGATGGTCAAGGCGTCGAAGCGGGCCGGCGCCGGCGCGCCGTAGACGTGGTACCCGTCCTTCTTCAGGGCGTCGATCTCGGTGACGTAGCTGGAGTCGAGGGTCCCGACGGTGAGCGTGCCGGCCTTGTACTGGTTGAGGACGGCCGAGGCCGAGGTGAACGCCTTGAAGTCGACCTGGTCGAGATGCTGCTCGCCCGGTCCGCTGAACCGCTCGTTGGGCACCAGCGAGAACGAGCCGGTGGTCGAGTCGAAGCTCTTCAGCCGGAACGGGCCGTTGACCACCTGCCACAGCGGGTTGGTGGCGAAGCTCGCCTGGTCCTCGGACTGCTGGGTCAGGTAGGTGTAGATCGCCTTCGCGTTCTTCGGGTCCCGGAAGTCCAGCCGCGGGCCGCCGGTCTCGGCGATGCTCCACTCCTCCGACGGCATCACGTAGAGCAGCGCGAGCATCGAGAGCAGGTAGGACTCGTTGTACGCCGTCTCGAGGTCGAGCGTGACGGTGTCCTCGGCCGTCGCCTCGGCGGTGACGCCGTCGGGGAACTGCCCCGGCGTGTAGAAGCTCCAGTTGCCGGGGCTCTTCTCGAGCGCGGCCTTGAGCAGGTCCAGGGAGAACACCACGTCGTCGGCCGTGACCTTCCGGCCGTTCGACCACTGGTAGTCCTTCAGCCTGATGGTGACCTTCGTGCGATCCGCGTCGGTCTCGGGCAGCTCCGCGAGGCTCTGCTCGGTGTCGACCACCTGCTCGCCCGTGCCACTCGGGCGGTAGAGCGCGCGCCACATCAGCCCGCGCGCGATGACGGTGCCGTTGGCCGAGGCCGGCGGGTACGGATAGATGTAGTTGGGGCTCAGGCCCGGCGTGAGCGCGACGGTGATCGTGCCCCCGTCCTGCGGCGTGCCCGTCTCGGCGGGGATGTCCTGGTACTTCTTCGCGACGTCCTTCGTCGATGCTCCCTCGCTGGAGCATCCCGAGACGAGGAGGGCGACCACCGCGACGGCGACCACGCCCAGGCGGCCGCTTCGCTGTCCACGCAGGTGCTTCATGTCTGTTCTCCGCAGTGTGGGTCGGGTTGTTCGGATGAAGATGCACCAGCCGCGCGGAGCCCGGTTCGTCCGTGCCGACGATTCCTCGTCGGCAGGTCGGTGGGCCCGGACAGCCCGGTCCGCTGGGGTTTCCGGCGGCGGTCCGGAGGGGCCCGGCACTCAGTCCGCCTTGCGCCCGATCGCGTCCCGCAGGGCGTCGGCGAGCAGGTTGAGGGCGAGCACGGTGAGCACGATGAAGCCGCCCACGGGGTAGATGAGCCACCAGTAGTCGGCCGAGATGTAGGTGACGCCGCTGGCCAGCTGGCTGCCCCAGTCGGTGGTCGGATAGCTCAGCCCGAAGCCGAGGAAGCCGAGCGCCGCGACCACGAGGACCGCGTCGGCCACCTGGAAGGTGACGTTGACGATGATCACCCCCATCGCGTTGGGGATCAGGTGGGTGAAGATGATCCGCCGGCGGGAGGCGCCCATGACCTTCGCGGCCAGCACGTACTCGCGGACCCGCAGGGTCAGCACCTCACCGCGCACCAGCCGCGCCGAGATGAGCCAGGAGAAGGCGCCGATGACGAGCGCGAGCGTCCAGGCGTTGGCGTGGAACCGCGCGGAGAGGATGAGCACGAAGAACAGGAACGGCACGGACAGGAGGACGTCGACCAGGCGCATCATGAAGCCGTCGACGATGCCACCGGCGAGACCGGCCACGGCGCCGTACACGGTGCCGAAGGTGGTGGCGAAGAGCGCCGCCAGCAGGCCGATCTGGAGCGAGACCTGGCCGCCCTCCATCAGCCGGCCGAGGACGTCGAAGCCGTTGGTGTCGGTGCCGAGCGGATGTCCCGGGCCGGGCGGCAGCGCCGCGTCGAGCAGGTTCACGTCGGTCTGCTCGGTGCGCCAGAACAGCGGCCCGAGGTAGCAGAAGGCGACGACGAGCAGGAGCAAGCCGCCGCCGGCGAGGCCGAGCGGGTGGTGCCGCATGCGGCGTACGACGGTCCGGAGGCCGGCCGGCGCCGGTGGGAGCTGCGGTGTCCCGGGAGTCGCGTCGACGGCGGTCATGAGGCCAGCTCGATCCTGCGGTCGGCCAGGGCCACCGCGATGTCGGCGATGAGGTTGCCCACGACGGTGAGCAGGCCGCCGATGAGGGTGTAGGCGAGGAGGACGGGGTAGTCCTCGCGGTGCAGGCTGTTGAGGAACAGCAGCCCGAGCCCGGAGTAGTTGAAGAGCGACTCGACGATCAGGTTGCCCGCCAACAGCAGCGGGATCATCGTGCCGACGAGGGTGATCAGCGGCAGGCAGGCGTTGCGCAGCAGGTGCCGGGTGAGGACCAGCCGCTCCGGCAGGCCCTTGGCGCGGGCGACCCGGATGTAGTCCTGGCCGAGCTGGTCCAGCGCGGACGAGCGCTGGTACTGGCTGAAGATCGCGATGCTGGTGACCGCGATCGTGACCACGGGCAGCGCCATGGACCTCGGGTCGGTGAACACCACCCACGGCGAGTGGGACTGCGAGGCCTCGGCCGGGAACAGGTCGAGCTGCTGGCTGAACACGGCGATGAGGACCAGACCGAGCAGGAACGCCGGCGTCGCGTAGAGGACGTAGGCCACGCCGGTGGCGACCCGGTCGACGACGCTGTTGCGCTTGACCGCCTGCAGGATGCCCAGGGGGACCGCGATGGCCAGGGCGAGCAGCAGCCCCGCCAGCGACAGCATCGCGCTGCGGCCGGCGTTCTGCTGGAGCAGGGTGCCGACGTCCTGGTTGAGCTTGTAGGAGCGGCCGAGGTCCCCCTGCAGCAACTGGCCGAGATAGCTGAAGTACTGCATCACGACCGGACGGTCGAAGCCGTGCTGGTGGTTGAAGTCCGCGACCGCCTCGGGGCTCGCGCGCTGCCCGAGGACCACCCGACCCGGGCTGTCCGAGACCAGGTGCAGCAGGAAGAACACGACGGCGGAGATGCCGAGCAGCACCACGGCGGAGACGGCGAGCCTCTTGGCGACGTACCAGGCCATGTCAGGCGACTCCTGTCTGCGGGACCTTCGGCTGCAACGGGAAGTGGCAGGCCACCTGGTGGGTGCCCGAGACGTCCTCGAGCACCGGCTCGACCTCGGCACACAGCTCGGTGGCGAGCGGGCAGCGGGTCCGGAACCGGCAGCCGCTCGGCGGGTCGAGCGGGCTGGGCAGCTCACCGCGCACCCGGTCGGCCCGGCCCGACGGTGCCGACGGCGCGGTCGGTGCGCCCGGCACCGGCTCCGGTACGGCGGCCAGCAGGCCGGCCGTGTAGGGATGCGCCGGTGCGGCGTACACCTCCTCGGCGGCGCCGGTCTCGACGAGCTTGCCGAGGTACATCACGCCGACCCGGTCGGCGAGATAGCGGACCACGGCGAGATCGTGGGAGATCACGACGCTGCTCAGCCCGCGCTCACGCTGGATCCGGCGCATCAGGTTGAGGACCTGGGAGCGGATGGAGACGTCGAGGGCACTGACCGGCTCGTCGGCGACGAGCACGGTCGGGTCGAGGGCCAGTGCCCGCGCGAGCGCGACCCGCTGGCGCTGGCCGCCGGAGAGCTCGTGGGGGAAGCGCTCGAGGACGGCCGCGGGCAGGCCGACGTCGGCGAGCAGGTCCCGGGCGGTCGCGGTCCGCTCGGCCCGGGTGCCGATCCCCTGGATGGCCAGCGGCTCGCGGAGGACCGCCCCGATCCGCATCCGCGGGTCGAGGGCGGCGCTCGAGTCCTGGAACATCATCTGCAGCCGGGCCCGGTGCGCGCCGAGCTCGCGCCGGCCCATCGTGGTGACCGAGCGGCCCTCGAAGACCACCTCGCCCGACGTCGGGGCGTCCAGGGCGACGAGCATCCGGCCCAGCGAGGACTTCCCGCAGCCGGACTCCCCCACCAGGCCGAAGGTCTCCCCGGGCGCCACCTCGAAGCTGACCCCGGACACCGCCTTGACCGTGCGCCTCGCTCCGAGCCAGCCGGCGTGGCCGGCGGGGTACTCCCGGTGCAGGTCCACGACCTGCAGCCGCGGCGCCTCCGTCGCCGGGCGCGCGGTCGCCGGGACCGGGCCCGGGAGATGCTCGACGGGCTCGGCGCGCTGGGTGGGCTCGACGTGCTCGACGGGGCCGGAGGCCGGGTGCCAGCAGGCGAAGGCATGCGCTCCCTCGGCGACGACGGGCGGCAGCTCGGTCCGGCACCGGTCCGTCGCGGCCGCGCAGCGGGCAGCGAAGCCGCAGCCGACCGGGGCGGCCGAGAGGTCCGGCGGCGCGCCGCCGATGCTGAAGAGCTCCTGGCCGCGGTCGTGCGTGAGCGAGGGGATCGAGGCGAGCAGTGCCTGCGTGTAGCGGTGCCGGGTGCGCTCGAAGAGATCGGCCGTCGGTCCGGTCTCGGCCAGCCGGCCGGCGTACATGACGCCGACCCGGTCGGTGTGCCGGGCGATCACGCCCATGTCGTGGGTCACCAGGATCATCGCCATCCCGAGCCGGGCGCGCAGGTCGTCGAGCAGTTCGAGGATCTCAGCCTGGATCGTGACGTCGAGGGCGGTGGTCGGCTCGTCGGCGATGATCACGGTGGGCTCGCAGACCAGCGCCATGGCGATCATCACCCGCTGCCGCATGCCCCCGGAGAGCTGGTGCGGGTGGTCGTCCAACCGCTCGGCGGGGCGGGGGATGCCGACCAGCGCGAGCATCTCCTCCGCGCGCTGCCGGGCGGCGCGTCGCGACAGGCCCTGGTGCAGCCGGGCGGGCTCGGCCACCTGGTCGCCGATGCGGCGGGTCGGGTTGAGCGAGGTGAGCGAGTCCTGGAAGACCATGGCGATCTCGTTGCCGCGGATGCCGCGGTAGCGCGGCGCGGGCAGCCCGACGAGCTCGGTGCCTCCGAAGTCGATCGACCCGGCGGTCACCCGCCCGCCGGAGGGCAGCATGCCCATGATCGCCAGCCCGGTCATCGACTTGCCGGAGCCGGTCTCGCCGACGATGCCGAGCGTCTCGCCGCGGTGGAGGTCGAGGCTCACGCCCGAGACGGGCCGGACCACGCGGTCACCGCGGCGGATCTCCACCGACAGGTCGCGCACGGCGAGCACCCGGTCGCGGGCGGCGTGCGCGGAGGCCGGTGTGGGTGCGGGCGCGGTGCTCACGACGGTGCCTTCTGCTGTGCTCTCCGGTGCCACGTCACGATGGTGCGACGCGGGTCACCCGCGATGTTGGTGCGCCCCACCCGAGCTCGGGGGCGCGGTTCGTCCGGATGCACCAAGGCGTGCGCCGGGCGGCTCATGCGGGGCGGCCGAGCTGGGCGGCGTAGAGGCGGCGCACGTTCGCGCCGAGCACGGCGACGACCTCCTCCGCCGCCCATCCGCGACGCAGCAGGGCCTCCGTGAGCAGGGGCAGGCCGGCCGGCCCCTCGAGCCCGGGCAGATACGCGTCGGCGGGCACGCCCTCGACGAACGCGACCTCGCAGCACGGCGGCGTCGTGTCCGCCAGGACCTCCTTGATGAAGTCCGGCCCGATGCCGACGTGCTCGATGCCGGCGACGGAGACGACGTGCTCGAGATGGTCGACCAGCCGGTCGATCGAGTAGTCCGTGGCATGGAGGTACGGCGCGAAGAAGTTCACGCACACCACGCCTCCTCCGCCGGCGATCCCGCGGATCTGCTCGTCGGAGAGGTTGCGGTGGTGGTCGAAGAGGGCGCGGGCCGACGAGTGGGTGGCGATGACCGGGCGGGTCGCGAGGTCCAGGACGTGCTCGACGCCGGCGACGCCGAGGTGACTGACGTCGAAGAGCATGCCGAGCCGCTCCATCTCGGCGAGCGCGGCGACCCCCGGGCCGGTCAGTCGGCCGCCGGTCCGGTCCTCGCCACTGCCGTCGGCGAGGGCCGTGCGTCCGAAGTGCGCGAGGGAGGCGACCCGGACGCCGAGCCGGAACAGGGTGTGCAGCAGCTCCACGTCCTCCCCCACCCCGGGAGCGCTCTCCAGCGCGAGGACCAGCGCGATCCGCCCGGCGCCGAGCGCCGCGTCGATCTCGGCACCGTCGCGACACAGGGCGACCGCGTCGGCGTTGCCCTCCGCGAGCCGGTGCGCCGCCTCGACCATCCGCAGCGTGCGGCGCAGCGCGCCCTCGGGCCGGTACGGGTCCTCGATGAAGACCGGCAGCGTCTGCAGGTCCACACCCCCGGCCCGCAGCTGCGGCAGCCACTGCTCGCGGAAGAAGGCGGCCCACCGCTCGACGGGACGGGCCACCACCGCGCAGAGCAGGTCGTTGTGGGTGTCGGCGACGACCGCCCGCCGGTGCAGCTCGTGCGGCGCGCTCATCGGATCCGCCGGTCGGCCCGGCCGGTGTGCAGGTACGCCGCCCGCCCGGTGCCGTCGTCGCCCAGGAAGGCCACCGGCTGGTGCACCCCGCCCTCCGGCTCCACCGGCCAGAGCGTGTCGCCGCGCCAGGCGACCAGCTCGGTGCGGTACGGCGGCTCGTCGATCTCGGCCAGCACCCCGAGCGGCGTGCGGTCCAGCCACAGGCGGCCCTGCTCGTCCCGGCTGACGACGGTCTCGCCGACGCCGGAGGCGTAGGTGCCGACGTACCGCGCGGGGTCGGGCGGCTTCGGGGTCGCGGGGGCCACGGGCGGTGCCGGGAGGTCGACCCCGGCGAGCTCGCGGAGCACCTGGCCGGTCACGGCGCGGTGCAGCAGCTTCGCCGGACCGCCGTTGGTGAGCACGGCGACCGCGAGGTCGTGCTCGGGCACCAGGCGGAGGAAGGCGGACTGGCCGATGGTGTTGCCGTCGTGGCCGACGATCGGCGTCGGGGCGAGCCGGAAGAGCTCCCAGCCCAGGCCCCAGGCCTCTCCCTGGCCGAGGTCAGGCAGCCCCACCTGCGGCTCGCGCATCGCCGCCAGCGCCGGGGCGGCCAGGTGGTGCCGGGCGAAGGCGACCAGGTCGCGGGCCCGCATCGCCAGCATCGAGCCCGCCGGTGCGTTCGAGCGGGCGAGCGCCCACGTGGCGGTGGGGTGCAGGCCGGCACCCGACGCCGTCTCGACGTGACCCACCGCGACCCGGTGGAGCACCGCCTCGTAGGGATCGGTCGCGGCTCCGGTCATGCCGAGCGGGTCGAGCAGGTGGGTGCGCAGGCAGGCGTCGTACGGCGCGCCGCGGACCACCTCCACCAGCCGGCCCAGCACGCAGAAGCCGGCATTGTTGTAGGACCACAGCTCCCCCGGCGCGAACAGCTGGGGCACGTCGGCGAGCAGGTCGACGTACCTCTCGACGCAGTCGTCGCCCTTGCCGGTGTCGGTGAAGACGTCGCCCTCGAAGCCGGCGGTGTGGGTCAGCAGCTGGCGCACGGTGATCGCCGCCGCGGCCGCCTCGTCGCCGAGTCGGAGGTCAGGCAGCCACGTGCGCACCGGGCGGTCGAGCTCCACGAGCCCCTCGCCGACGAGCTGCTGGACCAGCGTCGCGGTGAGCACCTTCGTGATCGAGCCGACCTGGAAGATCGCGTCGGTGGTGGCGGCCACGCCGGTGGCGGCGCTCAGCGTGCCGGCCGCGGCGTCGACGATCTCGTCCCCCCGGACGACCGCCACCGCCGCCGCGGGGACCCCCGTCTCCTCCAGCAGCCCCGGCAGCCGCGCCTCCAGCCAGTCCCCGATCCCCTGCATGGGCGCAGCCTAGGCGGGGCGGACGCCCGGTCCTTCGTCGAGCAGGACCGGCTCAGCGGCGGCCGTTCGTCGCGTTCGCCAACCAGCCGGTCGGCGCGGGACGACTGCGGGCGCACCAGCGCGGCGTGAAGCGACGCCGCGCTCGCGCGATCAGCCCATGTGCGGGTAGCGGTGGTCGGTCGGCGGGACCAGGGTCTCCTTGATCGAGCGGGGCGAGGTCCAGCGCAGCAGGTTGAGGGCCGAGCCGGCCTTGTCGTTGGTGCCGGAGGCGCGACCGCCACCGAAGGGCTGCTGGCCGACGACGGCGCCGGTGGGCTTGTCGTTGACGTAGAAGTTGCCGGCCGCGAAGCGCAGGCGGTCGCTGGCCCAGTCGACGGCGGCGCGGTCGGTGGCGAGCACCGACCCCGTGAGGGCGTACGGCGCCGCGGACTCCGCCTGCGCCACGACCTCCTCGAAGGCGCCGGGCCGGCTGTCGTCGTACACGTGCACGACGAGGATCGGGCCGAAGTACTCGGTGGAGAACATCTCGTCGGCCGGGTCCTCGGCGACGACGACCGTCGGGCGGACGAAGTAGCCGACGCTGTCGTCGACCTCGCCGCCGGCGACGATCTGCAGACCCGCGGTGGCGCGGGCGCGCTCGATCGCCGCCTTGTGCTTGGCGAAGGCGCGGGCGTCGATGACGGCACCGGTGAAGTTGGCGAAGTCGGTCGGGTCGCCGACGGGCAGCGCGTCGGTCTGGGAGGCCAGGTCGGCGCCCATCCGGGCCCACAGCGACGCGGGGACGTAGGCGCGCGAGGCGGCCGAGCACTTCTGTCCGGAGAACTCGAACGCGCCGCGGATCAGCGCGGTGCGCAGGACGTCGGGGTCGGCGGAGGGGTGCGCGATGACGAAGTCCTTGCCGCCGGTCTCGCCGACCAGCCGCGGATAGGTCCGGTACGACGCCAGGTTGGTGCCGACGCTCGCCCACAGCCTCTGGAAGGTCGCCGTGGAGCCGGTGAAGTGGATGCCGGCCAGGTCGGGGTGCGCGAGGGCGACCTCGGAGACCGCGAGCCCGTCGCCGGGCAGCATGTTGATGACGCCCGGCGGCAGGCCGGCCTCCTCGAGCAGCTCCATGGTCAGCGACGCCGCGAGCTGCTGGGTCGGCGAGGGCTTCCAGATGACGGTGTTGCCCATCAGCGCCGGCGCGGTCGGCAGGTTGCCGGCGATGGCGGTGAAGTTGAACGGCGTGATCGCGTAGACGAAGCCCTCGAGCGGGCGGTGGTCGGTGCGGTTCCAGATGCCCGGCGCGTTGGCGATCGGCTGCTCACCGAGGATCTGCCGGGCGAAGTGGACGTTGAACCGCCAGAAGTCGATGAGCTCGCAGGCAGCGTCGATCTCGGCCTGGAAGGAGGTCTTGGACTGGCCGAGCACGGTGGCGGCGTTGAGCCGCTGACGCCAGGGGCCGGCGAGCAGCTCGGCGGCGCGCAGGATGACCGCGGCGCGCTCGTCGAAGGGCAGTGCCTGCCAGTCGGGCGCGGCCTCGCGGGCCGCCGCGATGGCCGCCTTCGCGTCGTCGGCGGTGCTGTTGCGCAGCACGCCGAGGACCTTCTGGTGCGCGTGCGGCTGCACGACGGCGATCTCCTCGCCGCCACCGACGACCTTCTCACCGCCGATGCGCGCGTCGAGCTGGCGCGTCGTGCCGCCGAGGGCATCGAGCTGCGCCACGAGCGCCTCGCGCTCCGCGCTGCCCGGGGCGTAGGTCAGGTTCGGCTCGTTGACCGGGGCCGGCGGGGTGGTGATGGCGTCCATCTCAGGTCCTCTCTGGGGGAAGCGGCGGGATGCGGAGGGTCAGCGGTGCGCCAGGGCGCGCAGGAAGAAGGCGACGTTGGCGGGGCGCTCGGCCAGCCGTCGCATGAAGTACCCGTACCAGTCGGTGCCGAACGGGACGTAGACGCGCATGCGGTGACCGGCGTCGACCATCCGCTGCTCGAGCTCGGGCCGCACGCCGTAGAGCATCTGCGCCTCCCAGCGGTCCGGTCCTCGTCCGGCGGAGTGGGCGCGCGCCACCGCGCGATCGAGCATCGCCGGGTCGTGGGTCGCGATCATCGGGTAGCAGGCGGAGTCCATCAGCGCGTCGATCGCCCGCTCGTAGGCGTGGTCGACCTCCGCCTTGCGCTGTAGCGCGACCGACTCCGGCTCGCGATAGGCACCCTTGACCAGTCGGATCCGGGCACCGGTGCCCGCGAGCTCCGCGATGTCGCCGGGGGTCCGCCGCAGGTTGGTCTGCAGGACGTTCCCGACGAAGGGGTACGACGCGCGCAGGGCGCCGCCGATGGCGAGGGTGGAGTCGACCGTGGTGTGGTCCTCCATGTCGAGGGTGACCGTGCAGCCGACGGCGGCCGCCGCGTCGGCGATCTCGGCGGCGTGGTCGGTGGCGAGCGTCGTGCCGTCGGGCAGGGCCTGGCCCATCGCGGAGAGCTTGAGGGAGACGTCGGCACCGGTGCCGACACCCGCGTCGGCCAGGGCACGGAGCAGGCCCAGGTAGGCGTCGCGCATGGCGCGGGCACCCGCCGGGTCGAGCACGTCCTCCCCGAGCACGTCGAGGGTGATCGTGCGGCCGGAGGCGACCAGCCCGCGGGCCGCCGCGACGGCGTCGGCGGTGGTCTCTCCGGGCACGAAGCGGTCGACGACCTTGCGGGTCAGGGGGAAGGACTCGACGGCGCGCCGGGCGCGGGCGCTGCGGGACGCGCGGTTCAGGGTGTGGCTGAGTGCCTGGTCGAGCATGTCTCTCACGGTAGGAGCGTCACCGGTCACACGGAACGGACATCTGTCACAGGATTTTCCGCGCTGGGTGCGACACTTGTCCGGTGAGCTCGCTCGACGACCTCGTGGAGGACATGGCCCGGCTGACCGACGCTCCGTGCACGCTGGAGGACCCCGACTTCCGGCTGATCGGCTTCTCCGACCACCGTGGCGACGACGTCGTCGACTCGATCCGGCAGCGCTCGATCCTGCAGCGGCGCTCGACCGACGACGTGCGGTCCTGGTTCCGCGGCCAGGGCATCGAGAGCTCCCCCGGACCGCTGCGGACGCCGGCCGACCGCGATCTCGGCATCGTCGCCCGGCTCTGCGTCCCGGCCCGCCACCTCGACCGGGTGCACGGGTACTTCTGGCTGATCGACCCCGACGGCCGGATCCCCGCGTCGACCTGGCCGGAGGCGGTCAGGATCGCGGAGTCGGCCGCCCGGCTGCTCAACGTGGCCGAGCGCCGGCAGGCCCACCGCGACGCCCTCTTCCGTGAGCTCGTCGAGGGCGGCCGCCTCGCGGCCCGCGAGTCGGCGGTGGACCTCGCCCAGGCCGCGGGCCTCGACCTCCAGGAGCCCGTCTCCTGCGTCCTCCTCGAGCGTCCCGAGCTGCTCGACCAGGTCGCCAGCCGCCCGTCGCGCCCCGGCGTGGTGTGGGTGCGGTCCAGCCCGGGCGTGGCGTGTGCCGTGACCCGCGCGGACCTGGTCGACGCCGCCGGCGACCTGACCGAGCTGCTCGGCGCCCTCGGCCTCGGCCGGCGGGTCGACAGCCTCGACCGGGTGACCCGCGCCGCGACCGGCCCGACGGTGCCGGGTGTCGACGCGATCGCCGCCTCCCACCGCGGTGCCCGGGTCGGCCTGCGCGTGGCCCGGACGGCCGAGCCGGGCACGGTGGTGCGCTGGGAGTCGCTCGGCCCGCTCGCCCTCCTCGGCGTGAGCCGCGACGACGACCTCGCGGCCGCCGTCATCGACCCGGTGGTCCGCACCTTCCTCGCGACGGCCGCTCCCGACATCCTCCGCACGGTGCGGGTGTGGCTCGACGAGGCCGGCAGCGCCGGGCGTACGGCGACCCGGCTCGCCGTGCACCGGCAGACCGTCTACCACCGGATCGGCCAGGTCGAGCACGCGACCGGCTACGACCTCGCCCGCGGCGCCGACCGGCTCCGCCTGCACCTCGCCCTGGAGCTCGCGCCGTACCTCACGGCCTCCGGCTGAGCGGAGTCTCCAATTCGGTGGAGACCGCGACCCGCGCCGACGTACATTCGATCGTCGGACCTCTCGCAGAGGTCTTCTGCCCTTCATGCCTTCGTGGCCGGACGGAAATGCGGACCTTGTAGGAATCCGACAGGTGCCGCGCGCCGAGTCGACCGAAGGAGGTGAGGCGGCCATGACCACCGTGACGCTGCTCAACGCCTCCTACGAGCCCCTCGGGACGGTGACCTTCCAGCACGCCGTGCGCATGCTGTTCCGCGAGGTCGCCACCGTCGAGGAGGCGCACGAGGACCGGATGATCGGGCCGCATCCGTGGCCGCGGGTGATCCGACTGGTGCGCTACGTCGCCGCGAAGTGGATGTACCGCCCGGCGGCGTACTCCCGGACCAACGTGCTCAAGCGGGACCGCCACCGCTGCGCCTACTGCGGTCGGCACGCCTCGACCATCGACCACCTGCTCCCGCAGAGCCGCGGCGGCGGATGGACCTGGCTCAACACGGTGGCGGCGTGCGGCGCGTGCAACGGCCGCAAGGCCAACCGGACGCCGCGCGAGGCCGGCATGCGCCTGCTGGTGGCGCCCTTCGTCCCGACCCGCGCGCAGCTCGCCGCCGCCTGATTCCCTACAGTTCGGGCGTGCGCAGGTCCACGAAGCTCAAGGTCGCCTACGGCGCCCTCGCCGCCGTCGACACCGCGCTGGCCGGATCGCCGCGTCCGTGGGCGCATCGGGTCCGCTTCCTCACCAAGCCGCTGCTGCTGCCCACCCTGGGCGCTGCCCTGGCCGGTGACGCCCGGGCCAGCGGATCGCCGCTGCGGACGACGACGCTGGTCGCGCAGGCCGGCGGCTGGGGCGGCGACATCCTCCTGCTGGGGCACGGCGAGCGGATGCTCGCGGCCGGGGCGGGCTCCTTCGGCCTGGGCCACCTGGCCTACCTGGCGGGGTTCCGTCGCCACCGCGACCGGCGTACGCCGATCAGCCGGGCGCGCACCGCCCGGCTGATCGCCGGCCTGTGGGCGACGAGCGGCCCGGTCGTGGCCGCGGCGGCCGCCCGCCAGGACCGGCGCCTGGGCGGAGTGCTGCTCGGCTACTCCGCCCTGCTCGCCACGATGGCGGCGGGTGCCGCGCACCTCGACCCGGCACTGCCGCGCGATGCGCGCCTGCTGACGGCAGCCGGCGGCGCGCTCTTCCTCACCTCCGACGCGGTCCTCGGCGCCCGGACCTTCCTGCTGCCCGGCGCGCCGCAGCGGCTGGAGTCGGTCGTGATGGCGACCTACACCGGCGCGCAGCTGCTGCTCGCCGAGGGCGCCGCCCGCGCCGGTCGCTGAGCCGGGACCTGCCTGGCGGTCGAGGTACGTACGCGAAGGTCTCGGATCCCAGACGGCGAACCGGGCGCCCGAGCCACGGCGGGGGCCGGCGTCCGGTGGACTGGACCGCGACGACCACGACGATCACGCGCGCCGCCGAGCTGCCGTCGACCCCCTGGCGCAACGGGCAGGGCCAGACCACCGAGATCGCCCTCGCGGGCCGGCCGGACGACTTCGCCTGGCGGGTGAGTCTCGCGGAGGTGGCGCGCGACAGCGACTTCTCCCCGTTCCCCGGCGTCGACCGGATCATCATGCTGGTCTAGGGCGGCTCGATGACCCTGCACCTGCCCGGCCGGGCCCACGTCCTGCGCCCGGACGAGCCGTTCGGCTTCGACGGCGGGGTGCCGGTGCACTGCGAGGTCGACCGGCCCACCCGCGACCTCAACGTGATGACCCGCCGGGGCGCCGCCCGGGCCCGGCTGGACGCGCACCGGCTCATCGCGGACGAGGAGCCGCTCGCCGTACCGGCCGCGGATCCGGTCGTGCTCGTCGTGCTCGACGGGAGCGTGACGCTCGCGACCGGCGGCGCGACCCTCGGGGCCGGCGACGTCGCGATCGGGGACGAGCCGCTCGTGCTCGGCGGCACCGCCCGCGTGGCCGTCGCGCGGATCGAGATCGAGCCCGGGCGGACGCGCCGGCACGGAACTACTCGCCGGTAGGTAGTGACGAACCCTCGCCACAACAGGTAGAACACGTTCTGATTCTTCCTACTGTGATGGAGGTCACATGTCACGCAGCCCCCACCCCACGTCGTCTCGGCTCACCCGACGCGGGTTCATCACCGGCACCGGAGCGGCACTCGGCGCCGCGTCCCTCGGCCTGCCGGCGCTGGCGAGCCCCGCCTCCGCCGCCATCGGCAACGGCGCCCAGGTCCCCGTGCTCGTCATCGGCACCGGCTACGGCGGCGCGGTCGCCGCGCTCCGGCTGGCGCAGGCCGGCGTCGCGGTCGAGATGGTGGAGATGGGCATGTCGTGGGACACCCCCGGCCCCGACGGCAGGATCTTCCCGAAGGTGACCTCCCCCGACAAGCGCGCCTACTGGCTGCGCACGAAGACCAAGGCGCCGGTGAGCAACTTCTTCGGCTTCCCGATCGACGCCACCATCCCCCGCTACACCGGCATCCTCGACGCCGAGGAGTTCGCGGGCATCACCGTCTACCAGGGCCGTGGCGTCGGCGGCGGCTCCCTGGTCAACGGAGGCATGGCCGTCACGCCGAAGCGGGAGCGGTTCGGCGGGATCCTCCCGTCGGTCGACCCGGACGAGATGTACGACGTCTACTACCCGCGGGCGAACGCGGCGCTGGGCGTGGGCTCGATCGACCCGGCGTGGTTCGAGACGGCCGCGTGCTACCAGTACGCCCGCGTCGGCCGCAAGCACGCCCAGCGCTCCGGCTTCGCGTGGACGTTCGTGCCCGATGTCTACGACTGGGACTACATGAAGGCCGAGCAGGCCGGCACGGTCACCCGCTCGGCGCTCGACGGTCAGGTCATGTACGGCAACGACCACGGCAAGAGGTCGCTCGTGCAGACCTATCTCGCGCAGGCCCTCGCGACCGGCCGGGTCCGCGTGTCCCCGCTGCACCGGGTGACCTCCGTCGCTCCGGCGGGCGGCGGTGGCTACACCGTCGCGATCGAGCAGATCGACACCTCCGGCACCGTCGTGGCGACCAAGAGCGTCACCGCCGCGAAGGTGTTCTTCGCGGCGGGCAGCGTCGGCACCAGCAAGCTGCTGACCAAGCTCAAGGCGACCGGCGTCCTGCCCGCGCTCAACAACGAGATCGGCAAGGGCTGGGGCGACAACGGCAACGTCATGTGCGGCCGGGCCAACCACATGTGGGACCCGACCGGCACGCTGCAGTCGACGATCCCCTGCTCCGGCATCGACAACTGGGACGCCGGCGGCGCCTTCGCGGAGGTGGCGCCGCTCCCGACCGGGATCGAGACCTACGCCTCGCTCTACCTGTCGATCACCAACACCACCCGCCGCGCGGAGTTCACCTGGAACGCCGCGGCCGGCCGGGTCGACCTGTCCTGGCAGACCGCCTGGAAGCAGGACTCGATCACCATGGCCAAGTCGATCTTCGACAGGATCAACCAGAAGGAGGGCACGATCTATCGCACCGACCTCTTCGGCGTCTACAAGGTCTGGCAGGACGGCCTGACCTACCACCCGCTGGGCGGCGCAGTGCTCGACCGGGCCACCGACAACCACGGCCGCCTGCACGGGTACGACGGCCTCTACGTCATCGACGGCGCGCTGATCCCGGGCAACACGACGGTCAACCCGTTCGTCACGATCACCGCGCTGGCGGAGCGGAACATCGACCACATCGTCGCCCACGACATCTGAGCCGCCCCCGGAGGGCTGTAACTACCTGTTCGAGCCTCTACCGGACCGGTAGACGGGTCAGGGAGTGACACGGATAGGTAGTTACAGCCGCCCAGCATGGCGCGCCGCGCCGTGGGCACCGTTGCTCCATGGGCGACCAGTTGGCGACCTACCGACGCAAGCGCGACTTCACCCGCACCTCGGAGCCGGCCGGTGCGCCGCCGTCCCCGGACGGCGGCGCCCGGTTCGTCGTGCAGCGGCACCGGGCGAGTCGCCTGCACTACGACCTGAGGTTCGAGATCGACGGCGTCCTGGTCAGCTGGGCGGTGCCCAAGGGGCCCACGCTCGATCCCGGCGCGCGCCGCCTGGCGGTGCACGTCGAGGACCACCCGATCGAGTACCTCCACTTCGAGGGCGTCATCCCGGCCGGCGAGTACGGCGGCGGGGACGTGATCGTGTGGGACACCGGGACCTGGGAGCCGGTGAAGACCGACGACCCGGGTGCCGCGGTCCGCGACGGCGAGCTGCATGCCGAGATGCACGGGCAGAAGCTGCGCGGCCGACTGGTCCTCGTCCGCACCGGCGCCGCGGGCGACCGCGAGGACTGGATGCTGCTGCACAAGCGCGACGAGCGGGCCGTCGACGGCTGGGACCCCGAGGACCATCCGCGGTCCGTCCTCAGCGGGCGCACCAACGACGACGTCGCCGCGGACCCCGATCGGCGCTGGCGCTCGGACGCGCCGGCCGCCGACGCGGCGGAGACCCTGCTGCCCGAGCCGCTTCCCGATGCCGCGGTCGACGAGCTCGCCTCCCTCGGGAAGCAGGGCACGTGGGAGGTGTTCGGCCGGCGGCTGAAGGTGACCAACCTCGACAAGGTGCTCTTCCCCGGCGACCCGCCCGTCACCAAGCGCGAGCTTCTCGCCTACACCGCGCGGATCGCGCCGGTCGTGACGCCCTACGTCCGGGGGCGCGCGCTCAACCTGCACCGCTATCCCGACGGCGTCGGGGGGTCGGGGTTCTGGCACAAGCAGCGCCCCGACCACGCGCCCGACTGGCTGGGCGCCTGGGACAACCCCGACGCCGATCCCGGCGAGACGACCACCTATGTCGTCGCCGACGAGCCGGCCGCCCTCGTCTGGGCCGCCAACTTCGGCGCCCTCGAGTGGCACCCGTGGACCTCGCGGGTCGAGGCTCCCCACGAGCCGACCTACGCGCTCGTTGACATCGACCCCGGCGAGCACACGACCTGGGAGGAGGTGCTCGCCCTCGCCCGGCTGCACCGCACCGCGCTCGACCATCTCGGGGTGACCGCCCGGGCGAAGGTGACCGGTCGGCGCGGAGTCCAGATCTGGATCCCCGTCGTGGCGGGCTACACCTTCGACGACACCCGCGCCTGGGTCGAGCGGCTCTCGCGCACGGTCGGCAAGGTCCTCCCGGACCTGGTCAGCTGGAAGTGGGAGGTGAAGGCGCGCCGCGGCCGGGCGCGGCTCGACTACACCCAGAACGCGATCAACAAGACCCTCGTCGCGCCGTACTCCCCTCGGCCCGCGGCCGGTGCCCCGGTCTCGGTGCCGATCGGCTGGGGCGAGCTGGACGATCCGGACCTGCGCCCGGATCGCTGGACCATCCGCTCCGTGCTGGACCGGCTGGCCGAACGCGGCGACCCGTTCCAGGCCCTCCTGGGTGCTGCCCAGGAGCTGCCGGAGATCAGCTGACCGGGGCCCGGCGCGATCCGCTCACAGCCGCGGGTCGACCGGTTCGGACTCGAGCGCCAGGACGGCGAACACCGCCTGGTGCACCTTCCACAGCGGCTCGCGGCCCACGAACGCGGTGAGGGCGTCGAGGCCCAGTCCGTGCTCGCGCAGTGCCAGCTGGCGCTTCCTGCCCAGGTGCCGCTGACGCAGGACGTCGAGGGCGCCGGTGTAGTCGGGCCCGTAGACCAGGCGCAGGTACTCCCGGCCGCGCACCTTCAGCCCCGGCTGCACCCGCGTGTCGACGAGGTGGGCCGGCTTGACGACCATGCCCTCGCCGCCGGCCGCGGTGAGATCGAGCCACCAGCGGGTCGCCGCGTCGCGATCCGCCGCTGACGTCAGGTCGACCCGTCGGTGTCGGGTCGGCGTGATCAGATCACCCTCGAGCGCGGCGAGCTGCTCGAGATGCCACGGGTGCGGCTCGGTGTGGGCGAGCACCCGGCCCTCGGCCGCCAGCACCTGGAAGGGCGCCACCGTGACGCCGTCGAGGCCGTCGGTGGGCCGGCAGTACGCCGCGTACACCTCGCGGAACGCCGCCGCATCGGCCTGTCGGCGAGCCATGCGATCGGCCGCCGCCGCGACGTCGAGCCCGCGGGCCGCGGCCCGGGCGAGGACGTCCGCCGCCGCCGGCAGCGCCTCGCGGGCGGCGGCGCCCACCGCGGCGTACTGGTCCTTGATCAGGCCCAGCGCCTTGGCGGACCAGGGCAGCAGCTCGCAGTCGAGCACCAGCCAGTCGGTGTCGAGCGACGCGAACAGCGGGGCCGCGGCGACCCGCAGCCGGTCGACCAGCGCGCCCGTGACGGCGGCATCGGCGAAGAACGGCCGGCCCGTGCGGGTGAACACCGTCCCGGTCGATCCGTCGGCGATGCCGAAGCGACGCTCGGCCACGCCGGCATCGCCCGCGATCACGGCGATCGCGCGGGAGCCCATGTGCTTCTCCTCGCACACGACCTCGGTGACGCCCCAGCCGGCGTACTCGTCGAACGCCTGGGCCGGGTGCTCCAGGAAGCCGTCCTCCGTCGCCGTCGCGACCGGCGACATCGTCGGCGGCAGGTGGACCAGCCAGCGCGGATCGACCGCGAACCGGCTCATCACCTCCAGCGCCGCGGCGGCGTTCTCCTCGGGCACCTTGACCTTGCCGGCATGCGGCGAGTCGATCCAGCGGGCGCCGGCGACGTCGTCGATCGCGAGCACCGAGGGATCCCGGTCGCCCGCCGCGGGCGCCAGCGGGCGGACCGGCTCGTACCACTCCTGCTCGGCGGGCACCGAGACCAGCCGCCGCTCCGGGTAGCGCAGCGCGGTGAGGGCTCCGCCGAACACGACGCCGGTGTCGAGGCAGATCGTGTTGTTGACCCACTCGGCGTCGGGCACCGGGGTGTGTCCGTAGACGACCATCGCCTCGCCGCGGTAGTCCCGCGCCCACGGGTAGCGCACGGGCAGGCCGTACTCGTCGGTCTCGCCGGTCGTGTCGCCGTACAGCGCGAACGCCCGGACCCGGCCCGAGGAGCGCCCGTGGTAGGCCTCCTTGAGCCCGGCGTGCGCGACGACCAGGCGGCCGCCGTCGAGGACGTAGTGACTGATCAGGCCGTCCATGAAGGTCAGTGCCCGCGCACGGAAGTCCTCGGGCTCGGCGGCGAGCTGGTCGAGCGACTCCGCCAGTCCGTGCGCGACCGTGACCTTCGCGCCCTTCAGGGCGCGCACCAGCTTGGCCTCGTGGTTGCCGGAGACGCACAGCGCAGTGCCGGCGGCCACCATCCCCATGACCAGCCGCAGCACGCCGGGCGTGTCGGGCCCACGGTCGACCAGGTCGCCCACGAACACGGCCAGCCGGCCGTCGGGATGGGTCGCACCGACGGCGGCGCCGCTGTCGTCGTACGTCAGCAGCCAGCCGAGCTCGGCGAGGAGCGTGCGCAGCTCGGACGCGCAGCCGTGCACGTCCCCGATGACGTCGAACGGACCGGTCACCTCGCGCCGGTCGTTCCACGACCGCTCCCGGACCACCGACGCGGCGGCGATCTCGTCGGGCCCGCGCAGCACGTGCACGCGCCGGAAGCCCTCCTTGCGGATCCGGCCGAGCGAGCGCCGGAGGTCGCGGTGCTGCCGGGTGATCACGTGCCTGCCGAAGTCGCGGTCCGGCCGGCTCGCGTTGCGCGCCACCGCCACCGCCTCGGGTACGTCGAGCACGATCGCGTCGACCAGCACGTCGTGGCTCTTGGCGAGCCGCACCAGCTCGGCCCGCGCGGCCTGTTGGACGTTGGTCGCGTCGACCACCGCGAGCAGGCCGCGGCGCAGCCGGGTGCCGACGATGTAGTTCAAGACGTCGAAGGCGTCCGCCGTCGCCGACTGGTCGTTCTCGTCGTCCGCGACCAGTCCGCGGCAGAAGTCGCTGGACACCACCTCGGTCGCCTTGAAGTGCTCCCGTGCGAAGGTCGACTTGCCGCTCCCGGAGACGCCGACCAGCAGCACGAGGCCCGTCGCGGGGACGCGGAGCTCGATCGCTCCGGCGGCGGGCTCAGTCATCGGCACGCTCCTCTCGGGTGAAGATCGCCAGCTGGGTGGGGGCTCCGTAGGTCTGGTCCACCTCGCCGACACCGTGCCGCTCGACGGCGTATCCGTACGCCGCCGCGATCCGCTCGCACCACGCGGCGAACTCCGCGCGGTCCCACTCGAACCGGTGGTCGGGATGCCGCAGGCCGTCGAGGCCCTCGTAGAGCACGTTGTACTCCCGGTTCGGCGTGGTGACCACGACCGCTCCCGGGCGGGCGGCACCGAAAACGACGCGCTCCAGGGCGGCGAGCCGCGGCGGGTCGACGTGCTCGACGACCTCCATCAGCACCGCGACGTCGTAGCCGGCGAAGCGCGGGTCCTCGTAGGTCAGGGCGCCCTGGAACAGCTCCAGCCGGCCGGCCTGGCGCTCGGTCATCCGGTCGACACGCAGCCGCCGGGCGGCGTACTGCAGCGACCGCGCGGAGACGTCGCAGCCCGCGACCCGCTCGATGCCGGGCGTCCTCAGCAGGCGGTCCAGCAGCTGGCCGGGCCCGCAGCCGAGGTCGATGACGGAGCGGGCGCCGAGGTCCGCGATCGCGCGCAGCACGGCGTCGTGGCGCTGCCGGTTGAGCGGCACGCGTCGCTCCTCGGGCTGGCGCGCCTCCTCCTCGGCGGCCTCCGGATCCGAGCCCTCCTCCGCGGCACCGTCGAGCTCGGCCAGGCGGGCAAGCGCGATGCGGGTGAGACCGCCGCGGCGACCCAGATAGCGCCGCGTGATCAGCGTCCGGTCCGGGTGGGTGGCCAGCCACTCGCCGCCGGAGCGCAGCAGCTTGTCGACCTCGTCGAGTCCCTGCCAGTAGTGCTTGGACTCGTCGAGGACCGGCAGCAGCACGTGCAGCTGGCCGAGTGCGTCGGCCAGCCGCACCTCCCCCGTGAGCGTCAGCCGCAGGTAGCGGGAGTCACCCCACTCCGGGAAGCCCTCGTCGAGCGGGATCGGCTCGGCGTCGACCTGCCAGCCGAGCGGCTCGAACAGGCGGCGCGCGATCTCCGCGCCACCGCGGCACGGCAGCACCGGGATCGAGAGCTCCAGCGGGATCGCCCGACCGGCCAGCTCCGGCCGGGCCTTGCAGATCCCGCTGCGGGCGGTGCCGAACACGTCGGCCAGCGCGACGCCGAGCAGGGAGGAGGCGGCGTACGACCGGTCGTTGACGTACTGCGCCAGGCTGAAGTCGGGTGCGTTCCGCCCCACTCGCCGGGCCAGCCGCACCGGGTCGACCTCCAACATCAGCGCAGCCGTGCACCGCTCCTCCCCCGCCTCCGGGTAGAGCACGGTCGCGGTCCCGAAGGACTGTTCGAACTCCTGGACCCGGTCGGGGTGCTTGTGCAGCAGGTAGCCCAGGTCCGTCGCCGGTCGGTGGGTCGTCGAGATGGTCAGCAGCACGTCGTCATCCTGCCCGGCGCCGCAACGGGTTTACGCCCGGCCGGGAGAGCGGGCAGCGTGCGTCAGCCGGCGAGCGCCGCGACGTACCGCTCCAGGTAGAGCGGCCAGCCGCGCGGGTCGTCCACCCCGTCGCGCACGGACTCCCAGCCGGCGCCGTGCCGATCGAGGTGCCGGTGCTCGAGCTCGACCCGGGTCCGGTCGGGACCCTCCGCGACGAAGCGGACCTCGACCTCGCTCGCCTCGGCCGGGTCGGTGACGACCTGCCAGGTGGGCGAGATGTCCCAGCTGATCACGAAGCGGTGCGGCGGGTCGAAGGCGAGCACCCGTGCCCACCGGCAGACCGAGCCGTTCTCGCCACGGTCGTAGACATGCCCGCCCACCCGGGTCTCGAAGACGGTCTCCGCGATCGCCTCGGGCGCGAGCAGGTTGTGCTCACGCGGCTTGATCCGGTCGAACTGCTCGGTGAACACCCGGAAGGCGCGCTCGGCGGGCGCCGCCACCGTCACCTCGAAGCGCACCGCCGTGCCCTGCGTCGTCTCTGTCATGTCGTGCTCCGATCCTCCGGCTCGCCCTCGACGAGCTCCTTGAAGTTGGCCAGCGTCGCGCTCCAGAAGCCCTCGAGCTCTGCCCGCAGCGCCTGCAGGCCCGCGGGATCGGCGGAGTAGATCCGCCGCGTCCCCTCGGGTCGCACCCGGACCAGGGCGGCGTCCTTGAGCACCCGCAGGTGCTGGGACACCGCCGGCCGGCTGACCGGCAGCTCGCCGGCCAGGTCGGTGACCGAGCGCGGTCGCCGGGCAACCCGCGCGAAGATGTCGCGCCGGGTCGGGTCGGCCAGCGCCGTCCACGCGTCGACGGTGTCGGTGGTCACGCAACGTAAGTTACCACTTACGCATCAGTCCCGCCAGGCGCGCGGACCGCCACCATCCGGTCGCACCCGTCGCGCCGCGGTGATTCCGCGGGTCGGCTGACGCGCCGGTCAGCGGCCCGGCAGCACGAAGGTTGCGAGCCATGCCTCGAAGACCGTGCCGGCCACCTTCCGATTCGCCTCGGCGGTCTCGGCCAGCTCGTCGAGGACCCGCTGCGTGCCCGCCGCGCCGTAGAGCCGCTCGAGCGCACTGCGGTACGAGTCGACGACGGCCCACTCCGCGGCGAGCCCGGCGCCGACCTCGACGTGGAACTGCACGCCGTAGGCCGAGCCGAGCGCGAACACCTGGTTGTCGTACACCGCGGAGGCCGCCAAGCGCCGCGCCCCGGCCGGCAGGTCGAAGGTGTCACTGTGCCACTGGAAGACCGAGAAGCGGTCGGGCAGCAGGCCGAACACCGGGTCGCCGGCCGCGTCCTCGGTCAGCTCGACGTCGTAGGTGCCGACCTCCGGGGCCGGGCCGGTGTAGACGCGGGCGCCGAGGGCGGCCGCGAGCAGCTGGGCGCCGAGGCACACCCCCCAGTACGGCACGCCGGCGGCGACCGCACGCGCGATATAGGCGCGCTCCGCGGCCAGCCACGGATGTGCGACGTCGTCCAGGGCGCCCATCGGGCCGCCCATGACGATCACCGCCGCGAAGTCGTGGTGGTCCGGCAGCGGCTCGCCCTCGTCGAGCTCGACGCGGTGCACCCGGTACCCGTGCGCGTCGAGGATCTCCTCGTAGGTGGCGGGCGGCTCACAGCTGATGTGCTGCAGCACGAGGACGGTGGAGCGCTCGGTCGGGTTCATCTTCTCCGTCTTCTCAAGGGGCGCCGGCCTGCTCCTGCGAGCGGGCCGGGCGGGGTTGTTAGAGTCCGGGCGGGTGGCTCACGAATGCTTCTACCGTTCGTGAGCCACCCGTGTGCTCCCGGGCGGTTCGGGTCACTCCGGCCGCTTCTACCGGCCGGCGGGGGTCAGTACATCCGGAAGTACTCGCGCTGCTCCCAGTCGGTGACCTCGTCCTGGTCGTCCGCGAGGCCGTCGGCGGCGAGCGCCTCGGTGTAGCGGCGCCACTCGTTGCGCTTGAGCCGCAGGTAGTAGTCGACGAACTCGTCACCGAACTCCTTGCGGAACAGCGCGCTCTGGTCGAGCTCGTCGGCCGCCTCGGCCAGGCTGCCGGGCAGGCGCGGCAGGCTAGTGTCGTGCGGGTCGACCGACATCGGGCCCGGGTCGATGCCCTCGTCGATGCCGTTGAGGCCGGCCACCAGCTGCGAGGCGATGTAGAGGTAGGGGTTGGCCGCCGGCTCCCCGACCCGGTTCTCGAAGTGGGACGCCGGGTCGTCGACGTCGCCCAACACCCGCAGGTAGGTGCCGCGGTTGTCGGCCGACCATGTGGCCCGGTCCGGCGAGAGCGAGAACCGCTCGCTCAGCCGCTTGTAGCCGTTGACGGTGGGCGCGGCGAAGATCGTCGTCGCCGGTGCGTGCGCGAGCAGCCCGCCGGCGTAGGCGCGGGCGAGGTCCGAGACGATCGTGTCGCCGCTGGTCGCCATGAACGCGTTGGTCGCGCTCGCGGTGTCGAAGATCGACTGGTGCAGGTGCCAGCCGCTGGCGTCGAAGCCGGACAGCTTGGGCGCGCACATGAAGCTCGCGTGCAGGCCCTGCCGCGCGCTGATCTGCTTGGCCGCCGTCCGGAAGAGGACCATCGCGTCGGCGGCAGCGAGCGCGTCCATCGGGGCGAAGGTGAACTCCATCTGCCCCGGCCCCGACTCGTGCTCGGTGGTGCGCAGCGGGAGGCCGAAGGCCGTGATCGCGCGGCGCAGCTCGCGGATGTGCTCCTCGGCCTCGTCGCAGAGGTTCTCGCTCATGAACTGGTAGCCGAGGTTGAGCGGTGCGACGACCGGCGCCTCCCCCGGGCTGCCGAAGCCGCCGATGGCGTCGACCTCGTAGCGGCGGTCGACGAGGTGGGTGAGGTACCACTCGACCTCCAGCCCGACGACCATCTGCAGGCCGCGCTCGGCCAGCCGGGCGAGTGCCTGCTTGAGCAGCAGCCGCGAGGAGTACGGCAGTGGGGTGGCGGACTTCAGGTACTCGTCGGCCAGGATCCAGCCGGTGCCCGCGCACCACGGCAGCACCTGGAAGGTGTCTGGATCCGGCACGAGCAGGAAGTCGGCCGCGCCGGTCATCCCCTCGTTGCCGAGGCCGCCGCCCTCCTCGAACGGGTTGAACACCAGGTCCAGGCCGGTGTCGAAGATGACGCCGCCGGGGCTGGTGTCGATGCCGTTGCGCATCGTGGACCGGAAGGCCGCCGGCGACAGCGACTTGCTGCGGGTCAGCCCATGCGGGTCGACGTACACGACCCGGATCACGTCGAGGCCCTGCTCGTCGACGGCGGCCAGCACCTCGTCGGCCCTGCGCTGCTGGTCCGCCGACCACAGCCCGTGGTCGGCGATGAAGCCCACGCGGCCGGTGGCCAGGTCCTCCAGGCGGGGGTTGGTTCGTTGGTTCATCGGCCTTCGTCTCCTTCGGTTGGGTGGTCGATGTGCGGGTCGAGGCCGGGATAGTCGGGACGCCACGGCCGGTTGGCCTCGAAGTCGGAGGCCGTGGCGAGCACGTCGCCGTCCCGGTGCAGCAGCCCCACCAGCTGGACGCCGAGCGGGAGGCCCGCGCGGCTGAGTCCGGCCGGGACCGAGACGGCGGGCTGCCCGGTCAGGTTGAAGAGGTAGGTGAACGGCGTCCAGCCGAGTCCCACCACGTCGGCCGCCGCCTCCTCCGGCGGGGCGTCGAGCCCCAGCGCGAACGCCGTGCTCGGCATGGTCGGGGTGAGCAGGACGTCGAAGGCCGCCATCTCCGACCGCATCCGCTGGCGGAGCTCGGCGCGGCCGGCGTGGGCGGCGGCCAGGTCGTAGGCCGAGAGGGTGCGGCCGTACCGGATCAGCGCGAGCAGCCCGGGATCGAGGCGGTCCGCGACCCGCTCGAGGTCGGCGCCGTAGGACACCGACTCGTGGCCGGCCCAGAGGGTCATCATCGTGCCCAGCTGGTCGGGGAGGTCGAGGTCGAGCTCGACGACGTCGTGGCCGGCCCGCGCGAGTACGGCGGCCGCGGAGCGGGTCGCCGCGCAGGCCTCGGGGCCCGCGCTCGCGAAGCCGAGCGAGGTCGCCATCCGGATCCGCAGCGGCCGCCGCGGCGTCGGTACGTCGGCGCCGCTGCCCGGCACGCTCGTCGGGTCCCGCGGGTCGTAGCCGGCCATGTGGCGCGCCGCGGTCGCCGCGTCGGCGACGGTGCGGGTCAGCGGGCCGACGTGCGAGAGCCCCTCCGGCGACGGCGGGTGGTACGGGATCCGGCCGAAGGTCGGCTTGTAGCCGACGACACCGCAGTAGGCCGCCGGGATCCGGACGCTGCCGCCGCCGTCGGTGCCCACGGCGATCGGGCCGAGCCCGAGCGCTGCCGCCACCCCGGCCCCGCCGCTGGAGCCGCCCGAGGTGAACCGTGGGTCCCAGGGGTTGGCGCTCGGACCGATCAGCCGGTTGCCGGCGTCGCCCTTCCAGCCGCCCTCGCTCGTGTTGGTCTTGCCGACCACCACGGCGCCGGCGGCGCGCAGCCGGGCGACGGCCGGCGCGTCCTCGTCGGGCACCTGGCCGGCGGTCAGCAGGGAGCCGCGGGTGGTGCGCAGCCCCGCGGTCCGCAGCAGGTCCTTGATCGTCACCGGCACCCCGAGCAGCGGCCGGGCCGGCTCCTGCGCGCCGCGTGCGTAGCCGTCGTCGGCGACCCGCGCGGCGGCCCGGGCGCCGTCCGGGTCGACGGTGAGGAAGGGCTTGAGGTCCGCGAAGCGCTCGGCCCGGGCGAGCACCTCCTCGAGGACCTCCGAGGGCGAGAACTCCCGCGAGCGGAAGCCGGCGAGGAGCTCGTCGACCGAGCGGAAGGCCAGCTCGGCTCCCGTCGCCCGCTCCGCGGGTGCGAGACGGCTCATGCGCTCGCGACCTCCAGCGTCGCGACCGGCCGGCGAACGGTCGCCACGGCGACGAAGACCACGACCACCGCGACCTGGGCGGCCACGACCACGCCCGTCGGCACGTCGTCCCAGCGGCCGGTCAGCATCAGCGCGCCGGGGAGGGTCGTGGTCGTGAAGGCCTGGAGCACGGTGAGCCAGCCGGTCGCCACGGTCAGGCTGTCGAGACCGGCGGCCAGGACCAGGAAGAACGCGGAGAAGAGCACGGCCCACGACAGCCAGATGGCTCCGAACTTCGGGTCGTCGAACCTGTCGAAGTTGACCCAGGCCAGCATCAGCGAGACCAGCACCGCCCAGCCGCAGTACCACCCCAGGCCCTGGCCGGGCAGATCGCGGAAGCTGTTGAGGGCGACGTAGAGGTAGGTGAAGGCGAACAGCAGGAAGCCCGCGCTGCCCAGGACGGTCGACAGCTCCGCCTCGCTGCCGCCTGCGACGGGCAGGGCGGTGACGCCGACGGTCGCGACCAGGGTGAGGCCGATGAAGAGGTTGATCGGCGCGGTGTCCTTGGGGCTGAGCCGCCCCAACAACCCGAGGCCGTTGCACAGCAGGACGGAACCCACGAAGAAGAGGGCCAGGCTACTCATAGCGAAACTCCTTGATGATCGTGCTGAGGGAGGACGAACGTGCCGAGCCACGTCGTGATGAGGGCGCGCGCCAGCAGGTGGCCGGCGGGCGCGTGGGCGGCGGTCGGGGCCAGGACGGCGTCGACGAAGCCGGCGCCGTGCCGGGCCCGCAGCTCGGCCGCGAAGGAGGGGTGCTCGGCCCAGGTGCGCACCGCGTCGAGCCCGACCTCGGCGTGGAACTGGACGCCGTAGGCCGAGCCGACGGCGAAGGCCTGGTTCTCGTAGAGGTCGGAGCCGGCCAGCCGGCGCGCCCCCTCCGGGAGCGTGAACGTGTCCCGGTGCCACTGCAGGACCGGCATCCGCACGGGCAGCATCGCACCGACCGGGTCGTCCTCGGCGCCCGCGGCCCGGACCAGGTCGTGCATGCCGAGCTCGGGCCGCTCGCCGCGCCGGACGTCGCCGCCGAGCGCGGCGGCGAGCAGTTGGGCGCCCAGGCACACCCCCCACACGGGTACGCCGGCCGCGACCGCCGCGGCGAGCAGCCGTCGCTCCTGCGCCAGCGCCGGCAGCACGTGGTCGTCGAGCGCGCCCATCGGCCCACCCAGCGTCACGATCGCCCGGCAGCCGGCGAGCGCCGGCAGCGGGGCGCCCGTGTGCAGCGCGACGTGCTCGACCGGCGCACCGCACGTGGCCAGCACGTCGCCGTACGCACCCGCCGGCACCGCGGGGTCGTGGTGGATCACGAGGATCCGGCCAGACCAGTCCATTTTGGCACCTCCATCACCTGTCCGATTGGCCGAGGTGTCGGTATCGTTGCGATGTGACAGGGGTCATGCAAGAGGCCAATTCGAGGTAATGGACGTCACATGATGGATCTGTCCGCGGCGCTGACCGCCGAGCTGAGCACCCGGCTGCGCCAGGACGGGGAGCGGCACCGGATCGTCAGCGACACGCTGCTCGAGCTGATCCGCGACGGCCGGATCGCGGCCGGGCAGCGGCTCCCCGCCGAGCGGCGGCTCGCCACCGCGCTGGGCGTCTCGCGCACGACCGTGGTCCGCGCCTACGCGAGCCTGGAGGCGATCGCCGTCCTCGATCGCCGGGTCGGCAGCGGCAGCTACGTGACCTCGACGCCCGGCGCCGCCACGCTGCCGCGGATGATGGACCTCACCGACGGCACCGCCGACCGGGAGCCGGCGCACAGCCGGGGCCTGATCAACCTCTCGATCAGCACGCCGGCCGTGCTGGGCGAGATGCGCGAGGCGATCCGCGCGACCGCCGACGAGGTCTTCGCCCGCGCCATGCTCGCGACCCAGCACACCGAGGGCGAGCCGGAGCTGCGCGCCTGGGTCGCCGCCTGGTACACCCGGCGCGGCCTGCCGACCGACCCCTCGCAGGTCCTGATCACCGCCGGCGCCCAGCAGGGGCTCGCGATGAGCACCCAGCTGCTGCGTCGCCGGACCGCGCCGTTCGTGGTCGAGGCGCCGACCTACCTCGGCCTGCTCGACCTGGCCCGGATGCGCCGCGCGCGGCTGCTCAGCGTGCCCGCCCTGACCGACCCCCAGCGCATCGCGGCCGCCGCCGAACACGTCGCCGGCCAGGCCCAGCCGCTGTTCTACGTGATGACGACCTGCCACACCGTGACCGGGCACTCGATGCCCGCCGGCGACCGCGAGCTGCTGGCCCGGCTGGTGCAGGACAGCGGCGGCCTCGTGGTCGACGACGACATCCTGGCCGACCAGCTCTTCGAGCCCGAGACCGCGCCGCCCCTGGCCGCCTTCCTCGACGAGCGGCGGGTGATCACGGTCGGCGGCACCAGCAAGCTGCTCTGGGACGGGCTGCGGGTCGGCTGGCTGCGCGCGCCGCAGTCCCTGATCCAGAGCCTGGTCCGGATGAAGAGCGCCTACGACCTCGGCACCTCGGTCATCTCCCAGCTGGTCGCCCTCGAGCTGCTCCAGCGGGCCGACGAGATCGCCGCCCGCCGGGTGGAGGAGGCGCGGACGAAGCTCGAGCTCACCACCTCGCTGCTCCGCGAGCGGATGCCGGAGTGGACCTGGCAGCAGCCGCACGGCGGCCGCTCACTGTGGGTGGAGCTGCCGGCGGGCAGCGATGCCGCGCGCTTCGCCGCCCAGGCGGTCGGCGGCGGCGTCGCGGTGGCGACCGGCGAGACCTTCACCGGCAACGGGTCGCACCGCGACCACCTGCGGATCGGCTTCGTGCAGCCGGCTCCCGCGCTGACCGAGGGGCTCGCCCGGCTCGCCGCGACCTGGGCGGCCTATGGGGACAACGTCGAACGGTCCGCGACCAGGCCGGCCAGTCGGCGTACCCCTTCGGCGATCTGGGGCTCGGACGCCGCACTGTAGGACAGCCGGACGTACGGCGCTGGCGGCTCGTCGACGAAGTAGTGCGCGCCGTCGCCGACGAGCACCCCGGCCGCCTGGGCCGCGGTCGCGAGGCCGCCGGTGTCGATGCCCTCCGGGAGCCGCACCCACAGGTGGATGCCGCTGCGCGGCGGCCGGGTCGGACGCAGGTGCGCGCCGTGGGCGTGCAGGTGGGCGACCATCGCGTCGCGGCGCTCGGCCAGCCGGGAGCGCAGCAGCTTGAGGTGGCGCGGCCAGGCGGGCGAGGTGAGCAGGCCGAGCGCGGTCTCCTGGAGGAGCGCCGGCACGCACATGTCCTCCGCGATCCGGGCGGTCCGCAACCGCTCCCCCGCCGGGCCGCGAGCCACGACGGCGGCGACCCGCAGGCCGGGGGCGACGACCTTGGTGAGCGTGGCGATCGCGACGACGTGCCCGTGCGCGTCCTCGGTGAGCAGCGGCGGCGGAGGCGGGCCGTCGAGCCCGAGATGCCGGGCCCAGTCGTCCTCGACGACGAAGGCGCCGTGCTCGGCGGCGAGGGCCAGCACCTGTGCCCGCCGCTCCGCACCGAGCACCGCGCCCGTGGGGTTCGCGCAGCCGGGCTGGAGGTAGACGACCCGGGCCCGGGTCCGCTCCAGCGCGTCGGCGAGCAGGTCGGGACGGATCCCGTCGAGGTCGGCCGGCACCGCGGCGAGCTCGAGTCCGGCGGCCTGGGCGGCGAGGACCATGCCCGGGTAGGTCGGGCTCTCCGTGATCACGGTGTCGCCCGGCTCGGCCAGGGTCCGCAGCACGAACACCAGCGCCTGCTGGCCGCCTGGCACGACGAGGACGTCGCCGGGCTCGGCGCCGTACTCCGCGGCGAGCACGCGGCGCAGGTCGGGCAGGCCGACGACGGGCACCATCGACCAGGCGCGGGTCCCGCGGGCGGCCCGCGCCGCCTGGGCCCGCAGCGCCTCGGCCGGCTGCAGCTCGGCCGCGGTGTAGCCCCAGGAGAGCTGGATGTCCTCCGCATCGCCGTGGGCACCCAGCCGGGCCGCGCGCCGGGGGTCGATCCGGGCGCGCCCGAGGGCCGGGGACTGCCAGCTGTAGTCCGGATCGGGCCGGGCCCGGCGGCCCGCGACGAAGGTGCCCCGGCCCGGCTCGGCACGGATCAGGCCGAGCGCGGCGAGCCGGGCGAGGGCGGCGGAGACGGTCGCGGCGCTGGCCGCGAACTCCCGGGACAGCTGCCGGACACCGGGCAGCCGGTCGCCGACCGCCATGGTCTCGGTGCGATGACGCAGGATCTCCGCGAGAGCAGCAGCTCTGTTATCGTCATTCATGAAAGCAGTAGATAACGTTACTCACTCTCTCCGCAAGGCGTTACAGGCCGTGGCGCGGGATGCATCCCTCTCCGCCGTCGTCGCGGGCATCATCTCGGCGCTGGTGAACTACTCCGGCCCCTTCCTGATCGTGCTCGCCGCGACCCGTGCCGCCGGACTGGACGAGGCGCACACCGCCTCCTGGGTGTGGGCGGTGTCGATCGGCAACGGGGTGTGCAGCATCGCGCTCAGTGCGCTCACCCGGATCCCGGTCATCGTCGCGTGGTCGACACCCGGCGCGGCCCTGCTCATCGCCTCGCTCGGCGGCTTCGCCTTCTCCGACGCGGTGGGCGCCTTCCTGGTCGCGTCGGTCGCCGCGGCGATCGCCGGCTGGACCGGGTGGTTCGGCTGGCTGCTGGACCACGTGCCCGCGCCCGTGCTGCAGGCCCTGCTGGCCGGCGTTCTCCTGCCCTTCGTCGTGACCGCGACCGACGCCTTCGCCTCGGCCCCGCTGCTGGCCGGCAGCGTGATCGTCGCCTTCTTCGTGGGCAAGCGCCTCATCGACCGATACGCCGTCCCCGTCGCCCTGGTCGTCGGCATCGTCGTGGCGGCCCTCGCCGGCGCCTTCGAGCCGGTGACGGGCGGCTTCTCGGTCACGGTCCCGGTGCTCACCGTGCCGACCTTCGACCCGGCCGCCCTGGTCAGCATCGGGCTGCCCCTCTTCATCGTCACGATGGCCTCGCAGAACGCTCCCGGCCTCGCTCTCCTCCGCTCGGAGGGCTACCGCCCCGACGACCGACTGCTCGTCGGCTCGATCTCCACGGCCTCGGCGGTGCTGACCCCCTTCGGCAACCACGGCATCAACATCGCCGCGATCACCGCGGCCATCGCCACCGGCCCCGAGTCGCACCCGGACCGGCACCGGCGCTGGATCGCCGGGCTCTCCGCCGGCACGGTCTACCTGCTGGTCGGGGTCTTCGGCGGCTTCCTGGTCGCGGGCTTCCGCTCGATCCCGGCCGAGACCATCACCGCGCTGGCCGCGGTCGCCCTGCTCGCCTCGACCCTCACGGCGCTGAGCGGTGCCATGAGCGGCGCGACGAGCGGCGCGCCGCACAGCGCGGTCGCCGCACTCACCACCCTGGCCGTGACGATGAGCGGCGTCGTCCTGCTCAACGTCGGCAGCGCCTTCTGGGGGGTGCTCGCGGGCTCCGCGGTCTACCTGGCCCTGCGGCCGAGGTCGCCCCGGCCGGAGCTCGCCGCGCTCAGCGGAACGCGGCCTGTCCCGTCATCGCCTCCCCCAGGACCAGCGTGTGCATCTCGACGGTCCCCTCGTAGGTGAGCACGGACTCCAGGTTGTTCATGTGCCGGATGACCGGGTATTCCAGCGAGATCCCGTTCGCACCGAGGACGGTGCGCGCCGTGCGGCAGATCTCCAGCGCCTCGCGGACGTTGTTGAGCTTGCCGAGGCTGACCTGCTCGGGGCGCAGCCGGCCGGCATCCTTGCGGCGGCCGAGGTGGAGCGCGAGCAGGAGGCCCTTGGTGTACTCCACGTTCATGTCGACGAGCTTCTGCTGGGTGAGCTGGAAACCCGCGATCGGCCGGCCGAACTGGATCCGGCCGGTGGCGTACTCGAGTGCGGTCTCCAGCGCCGAGCGGGCGGCGCCCATCGCGCCCCAGACGATGCCGTAGCGCGCCTCGTTGAGGCACGACAGCGGGCCCTTGAGACCGCGCACGTCCGGGAAGGCGGCCGCGTCGGGGAGGCGGACGCCGTCGAGCACCAGCTCGCTCGTGACCGACGCGCGCAGCGACTGCTTGTGCTTGATCTCGGGTGCCGAGAAGCCCGGCGTGTCCGTCGGTACGACGAAGCCACGGATGCCCTCGTCGGTCTGGGCCCAGACGACGGCGACGTCGGCGACGGTGCCGTTGGTGATCCACATCTTGCGGCCGTCGAGGACCCAGTCGCTGCCGGCGCCGGCGACCCTCCGCGCTCGGGTGCGCATGTCTCCCGGGTCGGAGCCGTGGTCCGGCTCGGTCAGGCCGAAGCAGCCGATCGCGTCGCCGGCGGCCATCCGCGGCAGCCATGCGGTCTTCTGCTCCTCCGAGCCCCAGCGCCAGATCGCGAACATCGCCAGCGAGCCCTGCACCGACACCAGCGACCGGATGCCCGAGTCGGAGGCCTCGAGCTCCAGGCACGCGAGGCCGTAGTCGGTCGCGGACATCCCCGCGCAGCCGTATCCCTCCAGATGCATGCCGAGCAGCCCGAGCGAGCCGAGCTCCCGGGCGAGCCCCCGGACGTCGGGCAGCGCGCCCTGCTCGAACCACTCGGCGACGTACGGGTCGATCCGCTCGGCGCACAGCCGGCGGACCGACGCGCGCACCGTCAGCTCGTCGTCGGTAAGCAGGTCGTCGATGCCCACCGGGTCGAGCGGGACGAACGGGGGCAGGGACGTGGGGGTGCTCATCGCGGGAACTCCTGGTTGCTCGGCACATCGGTCGTACGTCGTCGTGCTCGGCGACGTCGTGGGCGCGTCCTCCCGGACCGATGGTGCGCCCGGATCGTCGCATCGCTCACCCGGCCCAGGGTGTCACTGCCCGCGGACGGGGCCGAGGGCGGGTGACGGCACCCGTCGGCACCGGTCGGCACCCGACGACACTCAGTTGAGCCGGCCCGACGCCCGGATCCGCCGGGAGGCCGTGAGCAGCAGTCCGGAGAGCCGGGCGACGTCGGCGCGGAGGGACGGGACGGTGAGCGAGAGCGCGCCGAGGACCAGGCCGCTGCCGCCGTACAGCGGAACGGCGACGGAGCTGTAGCCGACCGTGGTCTCCTCGTGCTCCACGGCGTAGCCGCGCTCCCGCACCTGGCCGAGCTGGTCGGCCAGCATCCCCGGCGCGACCAGGGTCGCGGCCGACACCCGTGGGAGGCCCTGCTCGACCAGCTCGTCGAAGAGCGCGGACGGGGCATGGGCGAGCAGGACCTTGCCGCTGGCCGTGGAGTGCAGCGGCATCCGCCCCGCGATCCGGGACGGCTTCGCGGACTCCGCGCTGGAGCTGACCTTCTCGAGATAGAGCACCTCCGCACCGTCGAGCACCGCGAGGTGGACGACCTCCCCCGTCGCCCGATGCAGCTGCTCCATGTGGGGACGCACGCAGTCGCGAAGCACCCGGAAGCGCGGCACCCTGCTGCCCAGCTCGAAGGCACGCATGCCGAGCCGGTACTCGAGCCCCGCCCGCTCGAGCATCCCCCAGTCCAGCAGCTCCTGCGCGAGCCGGTGCACCGACGCCTTGGCCACGCCGGTGCGGCGGGCCAGCTCCGACAGCGAGAGCTGGTCGTCCTCGATCGTGAACGCCTCGAGGATCATGCGGACCTTGCTCACGACGCTGGTGGGGTCCGGCCCGGTCACGCGATCACTCCGCCGCCGGCCGCTGGAGGAGGAGCACCGTGCGGACCAGCACCTCCACGAGCCGGCGTGCCTCGGCGAGGTCGAGCAGGTTCATGCCGCGGGTGAAGTCGGGGACGCGGCCGTCGGGACCGGCCGCGACCTTCGGCATCCCGACCCGGGCCGTCGGCACCCCGCGCCCACGCAGGATGTTGGCGTCCGTCGCGCCGCTGTTGCCGCTGACCGGGGTGTGCGCCTCACCCGCGACAGCCTCCCACGCCGCGACCGTCGCCCGCACGACTTCGGACTCCGGCGCGGTCCGGCTGCCGGGGACGGCGGCCACCTGGGTCACGGCGAGGGCCGCGCCGAGCTCGGACCCCACCGTCGCCAGGAAGGCCCGCACCTCGCGGGTCACCGACGCCGGAGACTGGTCCGGGGTCAGCCGCACGTCGAGGCGCAGCCGCACCGTGTCCGGCGTCGCCGCGGCCAGGTGGTCGAGCCCCCCGCGCACCGACGCCACGATGCCCTGGGGACGCAGGGTGCCGGACGCGTGCCGGGCGGCGTACTCCTCGAACCAGCGCTCCAGCCGGACCGCTACCTCGCCGGCGAGCGCCACCGCGTTGCGGTAGGGCAGGCGGTGCCGGCTGCCGACGTAGGTGTGCGTCCCCGGGACGACGACGTCGAGCCAGACCAGGCCGACCTCCTCGTACGACACGCGCCAGCCCGGCTTGGCGATCACCGCGTGGTCGGTGCTGAAGCCGCGCTCCAGCAGGTGGGTCGCGCCCACCCCGTGCCCGGTGTTCGCGCGGTCGCCGCCGTCGTGGGCGAACGCGGGCATGCCGCCGGCACCGAAGCCCGCGACCACGTCCCCGGACGGCTCGACCCCCGCGGCGGCGAGCGCCTCGAGGGCCACGAGCACGCAGGCCGCGTGGCCCTTGGGATTGCCGGCGCCGAGGCCTTCGACGAGATCGCCGTGGACGGTCGCCCGCGGCAGCATGTCGGGGGTGAGCGCCGCAGCGGCCCCCGGAACGTCGTACGCCGGGTCGCCGGTCGTGAACGTGTCGAGCGGCGCGTAGAGGAGCACCGACGGCCCGGTGCCGCCCGGCAGGACGCCGATGGCGTTGGACTGGCGTGCGTCGATGCGCTGCTCGACGGCCCGCAGGCCGCCGGCCGCCATCCGGTCCACGAGCCAGCGGGCGAGCTCACCCTCCGCGCCGGTCGGACTGGCGATGTCGACCACGCCCGTGACGGCCCCGAGCAGTCGGTCCCGGGTGACGTGGCCCAGCACCGCGGCGACCCGGTCCTCGGGGCTCATCCGACCGGGTGCTTGGCCAGGAACGCCAGGCTCAGCGGGTTGTAGCGGTCGGCCGCCTCGTGCTGCGGCCAGTGCCCGCAGTGGTCGAGGAGGACCAGCTCGGAGCCCGGGATGTGAGCATGCATCGCGGTCGCCTCGGGCACCTCCCCGAACGGATTGTCGCGCCCCCACACGATGAGCGTCGGCACCGTGATCTCGGCCAGGTCCTCGGGCCGCAGGATGTTGCGCAGCCGGGTCTCGAGGTCCTGCAGGCACAGCAGGTTGTGGAGGTTCGCGACGAAGTCGGGCCGGTGGTAGATCAGGTGGCGCACCGCGACCAGCTCCTCGGTCGCGTCGGCCGGGTCGGCCATGAGGAGACGCATCCGGCGGCGGGTCGGCTCCGGGTCGTCCGACTCGACGGCCCTCCGGGTGCTGGTGCGGATCCGCTCCATGACCTCGGGGTTGGCGACCGTGCCGCCGGCGCACAGCAGCTGGATCGACGCCACCCGGCTCGGGTCGTCGATCGCCAGCCGAGCCGACACCCACCCGCCCAGCGACTCGCCCACCAGGTGGGCCCGCTCGATCCCCTGCGCGTCCAGGTAGGCCAGCAGGTGGTCGCGATAGCGCGGGATCTCGTAGGGCAGGTCGGGCTTGCCGGTGAAGCCGTGACCGAGCATGTCGATCGCGTGACAGCGATAGCGCTCGGCGTGTGCCGGGAGGTTGCGGGCGAACGCCTCGAGGTGGCCGGAGGTGCCGTGCAGGAAGATCACGTGCTCCTCGCCGGTGCCCGCCTGCAGCGAGCGGGTCGGCACGCCGCCGGCGTCGACGGTGGTCATCGCGAAGTCGGTGCCGGCGAGCTCGGTCCAGATGGTGGCGGCCAGGTCGTTGGTCATGGGTGCTCTCTCTGCTCGGGGGTCAGGGCTGGTTGATCCGGGTGACCCGGGTGTGGACCCTGGTGGTCACGGAGGGCAGCGGCGTCCGGTGCGTGGCGAGCCGCCGGCTCACCGCACGCAGCGCGGCGAGCGTGCCGAGGACGGCGCCCAGGGCGAGGATCTGCTTCATCGGTGGTCCTTCCTGGTCACGGGTGGTCGACGGAGCGCAGGAAGCCGTCGACGACGGCGTGATAGGCGCCCGGCCGCTCCTCCTGCAGGTGGTGGGAGACGTGGTCCATCACGTGGAGGCTCCCGCGCCGCACCATGCGGGCGAGCATCATCGGGTAGTCGGGCGTGAGGAAGGCGTCCTCCCGCCCCCAGAGGAAGAGGGTCGGTGCCTCGACCCGGCCGAGCTGCTCGGTCAGGTCCTGCCAGTCCCCGCGCGGCGAGTCCGACATCGCGGCGAGCGCACGCTCCCCCGGGTCGAGGCTCTGTCGCCAGCGCAGCTCCAGCGTCTCCTCGGGGAGCCGGTCGGCGTCGTACCACTCGAGACGGGTGAGCAGGGAGCGCATCTTCTCCCGCGTCGGGCCCTCGCCTCCGTAGTAGACGTCGCGGGCGTTGCGTCCTCGATGGCCGTTCTCCGGCAAGGGCGCGAGCGGTCCGTGGAAGACGGGCATGCTGCCGGTGACGACGAGGGCGCGGACCCGCTCGGGGAAGGTCGCCGCCAGGCAGAGCGCGATCGTGCCGCCCCAGGAGTTGCACACGATGTCGGCGCGCTCGATGCCCACCTCGTCCATGAAGGCGACCGTCTTGGCGGCATGGAAGTCCCACATCGGCCCGGAGATCCGGCACTTCTCGGACCGGCCGTACTGCAGCAGGTCGGGGATCACGCAGCGGCGGTCCGCGGCGAGGAGCGGGGCCACGGGGCCGAAGTCGCTCCAGCCGGTGCAGCCCGGTCCGCCGCCGTGGAGGAGCAGCGTGTCCGGTCCGGAGCCGAGCTCCAGGTAGTGGAACCGCACTCCGGCGGCGTCGGCGTACCGGCTCTCGGGGCGGGGCCCGGCGGCGGGCGAGGTCAGCGCGCTCATGCCGCTCCCTCCAGGACCGCGACGCCCATGCCGGTGAGCCACTCGGGCATCTCCGCGTAGGCGAGCGCCTTGCCGGGGACGAAGCCCAGGGCGGCGGCCATGACCAGCCAGGTGCGGAGCTCCTGGCCTCCGTTGCCGGCCCGCTCCGCGATCTCGTCGGACGTCAGCTCGGTGTAGGCGCGCAGGTCGCCGCGCTCGAGGTCGGCGAGGAAGCGCTCGTCGAAGTCGCGGAAGATGCACGGCTGCGCCGCGACGATGATCTCCCGGCGCCGCTGGTCGAAGCGCTCCCACTCACCACGCCCGTTGAGCCAGGCGTCCACCAGGAACTCCTCGTCCGCGCCCTCGGGAGCCGACCAGTCCGACGGCCAGGGCAGCTGGTGGGAGAGCCCGCCGGACGCGACCACCGCCACCCGGCGCCCGCCGCCGACGCGCCCCACGGCGCCGGCGATCGCAGCCCCCACCTCCGCGCATCGCGCCGTCGTCGGCAGCGGGGTGGCGAACACGTTCACCACCAGGGGTACGACGGGCACGTCGATCCCGTCCAACAGGTACTGGATCGCGTGCGACTGGCCGTGGTCGATCTGCAGCCGCGCCGAGATCGCGACGTCGATGCCCTCACCGACGAGGGCCGCGGCGAGCTCCTGGGCGAACGCGGGATCCACCCGCTGGGGGCCCTTCGGGGTGCCCGCCTCACCGGCCGCGATCACCTCGCCCACGCCGAGGGTGAAGGACGGGATGAGATCGAGCCAGAACCCGCGGAAGTGGTTGGAGCCGACCAGGATCACGACGTCCGGACGCGCGGCGGCGATCCGGTCCCGGGCGGCGGCCAGGCCCGAGCGGAAGGCCCGGGCCCGCTCGACGTGGACCACCTGGTCCGCGTGGGTGTTCATCAGGGTCGAGTGGGACGCGCCCACGCCCAGCACGATGGACGACATCAGCCCTCCTCCCCCGTGGGCACGAGACCCTGCTCGCGCAGGGCGGCCAGCCGCTCCTCGGTGACGTCTTCCGCGAGCCGGCGCCACTGCAGGAGGGAGTCGTCGGGTCGGTAGAGCTTCTCCGGCGGCGCGTCGGTGATCTCGACCATCCACTTGTCCTGGCCGGAGAACTGGCCGTGGAAGAGCCAGCGCACGGCACCGAGATACTTCGCGTAGAAGGGCAGCGTGCGCAGCCCCTTCCGGAACTCGGCCAGCACCCCGACGTACAGGTGGTGGTCGGCGTCGACCGGCACGTAGAACTCGTAGTGGATGAAGGTCGGGTAGGCGATCCGCAGCACTCCGGGCATGCTCACGGAGGCGAAGCCCGGGAACTCCTGTGCGCCGATGACCGGGTCGACCTCCCGGTGGCTGCTGGTGTTGCCGATGTTGCTGGCCTGCTGGGGCGGCCTCGCCTTGTACCAGGCCAGGCCCGTCCAGCGCCCGAGGCCCGGGAAGTCCGCCGTCCAGTGCTGCTCGTCCTGGACGCGGTAGATCCACCGGCCCCGCTTGACGATCCGGGTGGCGTTCCACACCGGCATCGGCTTGAACATCCGCCACAGTGCCGTGCGGTGGAGGTACTTGGCGTGCCCCTCGTCGTACCCGTTCTCGACGGCGAAGCGCCAGTTCCCCTCCCGCGCCTGGATCCGCTGCCCCAGCACCGCCGGGTTCGACACCAGCTCCTCGGGCAGCTGCTCGTCGATGGGGTGCGGCCGCTCGCCGTCGCCGACGTACACCCACACCATGCCGAGTCGCTCCTCGACGTCGTACGTCGGCTGGGTGACCTTGCCGCAGATCGGCGACTGCGGACCGTCGGTGATCGCCGCGACCAGGTCGCCGGTCTCCAGGTCGAACGTCCAGCCGTGGTAGACGCAGGAGATCGAGCCGGGGAACTGCTGGTTGCCGTTGCTCAGCGGCACTCCGCGATGGGGGCACCGGTTCCTCATCCCGTGGAGCCGCCCCCGGTCGCGGATCACGAACAGGTCCTCGCCGAGGAGGGTGACCCGGTGCGGCCGGCTGCCGACCTGGTCGGCGAAGCACACGGGATACCAGTAGCCGCGGAAGCCGGCGCTCGCCGCGCGGTAGTGCGGCCACGTCGACCAGTCCTGGCGCCCGGGCAGCCGCCCCTCGCGGTGGCGTGCGGGGCGCGGGCGGCGGACGCGCGCCGCCGCGGAGGTGGGTGTCGGGGTGACGGTCTCGGTCATGGGGCGCAGACCACCAGCGGGCGCCGGCCCGCGACAAGCGAAGTGGTCCGCTCAGCGGTCCACTCGCCGCGACAACGCCTCGTCCGCGGGCCATCCTCGACGGCGTTCACCCGACCGAGGAGAGATCACCCATGGACGCACCGCCGCCGATCACCGCCGACGTGCTCATCGTCGGCGCCGGCCCGACCGGTTTGTACGGCGCCTACTACGCGGGGTTCCGCGGCCTGACGACCGTCGTGGTCGACGTGCTGCCGCAACCCGGCGGCCAGATCAGCACGCTCTACCCGGAGAAGCAGATCCGCGACATCGCCGGCATCCCGTCGATCCGCGGCCGCGACCTCGTCGCCGCGCTCGTCGCCCAGGCGGACGCCTACCGGCCGACGTACCTGCTGGGACGCCAGGCCGTCGCCCTCGGGTACGACGCCGAGCGGGCGCTGGTCACCCTCGACGACGGGCGGGTCGTCGCGGCCGGTGCCGTCGTCCTGACCGCGGGCATCGGCACCCCCACCCCGCGGCTGCTGCCGTGCGGCGACGCATGGCTCGGGACCGGGCTGTCGTATGTCGTCCTCGACCCGGCCGCCCATGCGGGACAGGACATCGTGGTCGTCGGCGGCGGGGACAGCGCCCTCGACTGGGCGCTCGCCCTGGAGCCGGTCGCCCGCTCGGTCACGCTCGTGCACCGGCGCTCCGCGTTCCGCGGGCACGCCGGGACGCTTCGGCAGGTGCAGGCCGGGCCCGCGACGCTGCACACCGACACCGAGGTGGTCGCGCTCGACGGCGACCTCGCGGCGGGGCGGCTGGAGAAGGTCACGCTGCGGGCCCGGGACGGCGCCGAGACCGTCGTACCTGCGGACCACGTGGTCGCGGCACTCGGCTTCGTCAGCGACCTGGGGCCGCTGCGCGACTGGGGGCTGCAGCTCGCCGGACGCTCGGTCGTCGTCGACCGCTCCCAGCGCACCAACCTGCCACGCGTCTTCGCCGCCGGCGACCTGGCCGACCATCCGGGCAAGGTCAGGCTCATGTCGGTGGGCTTCGGCGAGGTCGCGACCGCCGTCAACCACGCCGCCGTGGATCTCGACCCCGGCCTCACCCTCTTCCCCGGTCACTCGACCGACGGCCACTGAGAAAGGAGCCCCGCCATGACCTACGTGATCGGCGCCGACTGCATCGACGAGCTCGACCGCTCCTGCATCGACGTGTGCCCCGTCGACTGCATCTACGAGGGCGAGCGCAAGAGCTACATCCACCCGGGCGAGTGCATCGACTGCGGCGCCTGCGAGGTGGAGTGCCCGGTCGCCGCCATCTCGGTCGACCGCCTCGCGCGCACCGTCCCGGAGCAGGCGGTCCACCTCGAGGACGCCCGCGACTTCTTCGACACCGTGCTGCCCGGCCGCGCCGAGCCGGTGGGCGCTCCCGGCGGTGCCGGACGGTACGGCCGGATCGGCGTCGACACCCCCCTCGTGACCGCCCACGACTGAGCCGTACGCCGCGAGGGTCGGCCCGCCGCGGATGCCGGCTGTTCCGCCGGGTACCCCTCACCCAGTGAGACGGGCGAAACGGCGAGGTGGTGCGACGACGCGGCGCGCGTGGCT
This sequence comes from Nocardioides segetis, assembly GCF_051390595.1. Classification (NCBI taxonomy): domain Bacteria; kingdom Bacillati; phylum Actinomycetota; class Actinomycetes; order Propionibacteriales; family Nocardioidaceae; genus Nocardioides; species Nocardioides segetis. The sequence goes on from NZ_JBNINR010000002.1 coordinate 491,783, forward strand.
CCCGGCCGCGGTGCGGCTGCTGACCACGGCGCAGCTGCTGGCCATCGGCTACGAGCTGGCGGAGTGGCACACCTTCATCCGGCACGGCACCAACGACGACCCGCCCTATGAGGACACGCTGGGCGACCTGGCCCTCGGCGTGCTCGGCGCCCTTGGCGTGCTCGGCGCCCTCGGCGCGGCGGTGCTCGTCGCCCGCTCCTCGAACCGAGACCGCCCGGCTCCCTCCGCGGCGGACTAGGACCTCCCGCGGCGCCGTCGCGCGATCGACAGCACCAACGGCATCACCAGCAGGACCGCGAGCAGGCGCACGATCTGGGTGACCGACACCAAGGCGGCGTCCCCGCTGGAGTCGAGGGACGCGGCGAGCACCACGGGGAGCCCGCCGGGCGAGGTCGCGAGGTAGCCGTCGAGGTTCGAGACGCCGGTCCAGGCCGCGAACGGCACGGCGAGCGCGACGCAGAGCGCGACCAGGCCGACGCTCGTCAGCAGCGCGACCGGGAGGAGGGCCCGCAGGTCCGCCATCGTGCGGCGGCTGAACCCGCTGCCCGACTGCAGCCCGATCGCCAGCAGCGCCGCGGACTGGACGAGCGGCGGGGTCGCGGCGGCCTCGAAGGCGGGCGTCAGCATCAGCACCGTGCCCGCCAGGAGCGCGCCGACCACCGCGGGCGCGGGCAGCCGGAGCAACCGGCCGACCAGCAGCCCCGCCGGGACCGCCGCCGCGACGAACGCCCAGTCCGACAGCCCGACGTCCGGACGGACCGACACGTGCTCCCCCGAGACGCCGAAGACGGTGGCGAGCAGCACCGGCAGGGTGACGATCACGACCACGACGCGCAGGTACTGCACCACCACGACGACCCGCTGGTCGGCCCCGAGGTCCGCCGCGATCGCCGTCACCGTCGACGCGCCTCCCGGCACCGAGGCGAGGACGGCCGTGGTCCGCGAGACCCCGTGCCGGCGCAGCAGCTGCCCCATCGCGACCGCCACGACGATGGTCAACGTCGCCACCACGACGACGGCCGGCAGCTGCGCACGCACGCTCCCCCATCCGTCGACGTCCACCTGGGTCGCCACGGTGCCCCCGAGCACCGCCTGCGCACAGCGGCTCACCGCCTTCGGCACCGCCACCGAGAGCGCGGGCGACGGCGCGGCGACGGCGATCATCAGCGCGGTCGCGCCGACACTGACGGCCGCCGCGAGCGCGATGCGCCCCACCGACGGCCTCACGCCGTCACCGTACCGGTCGTGCCGTCAGCGCCCGACGAGCCGTGCCCGGCGCTGGAGCGGCGCCCCGAGACAGGCAGCAGCGAGCTCCTCGGCCCCGGTCGGGAGTCCCCGAGCCGGTGGGCCGACCACCCGGCCCACACCCAAGAAAACCACAACGGACCTACATCTCTGTAGGTCCGTTGTCGCTGATGTCCTGAGACATCAGATTGGTAGCGGGGGCAGGATTTGAACCTGCGACCTCTGGGTTATGAGCCCAGCGAGCTACCGAGCTGCTCCACCCCGCGTCGGTGAACCCAACGTTACGGCATGGCCCCAAACCGCACCAAATCGGCGCGTTCACGCTGTTGGCGGCGGGGGTCCCAGCCGGGGCACGGGGGCCTGCCAGCCGCGGTGGACGGCCATCAGCCGCCACCCGATGATGACGACGGCGGCCGGGGCGGCGATGACGCCGTGGGCGACCCCGAGCTCGGCGCCGGTGGCCGCGATGGCGGCGCCGGCGAGCGCGGGGATGGCGTAGAGCTCACCGTGCCGGAAGATCACCGGGATCCGGCCCGCCAGCAGGTCGCGGATGATGCCGCCGCCGACGCCGGTCACCATGCCCAGTGCCGCGGAGGGGGCGGGGCCGAGGCCGTACTCCTGGGCCTTGAGGGCGCCGGCGACACAGAAGAGCCCCAGGCCCGCCGCGTCGAAGACGGTGATCACCCGCTCCAGCCGGCCGACGGCGGGGTGCAGCCAGAAGGTGACCAGGCCCCCGACGACCGGCACGAGCAGGTACCTCCAGTCCGCGACCGCCGGCGGCGGGACGGCGCCGATCACCACGTCGCGGATGACACCGCCGCCGAGCCCGGTCGCCATCGCCAGCACGACGACCCCGACGATGTCGAGCTGGTTGCGCACGGCCACCAGGCCGCCGGAGATCGCGAAGACGAAGATCCCGACCAGGTCGAGCGTCAGCAGCATGCGGCGATGATGCCGCATGCCGCTGATCCGGCGGGAACCGAGCCGCTACTGGTTGTCGCGCTGGTTGGCCAGCTCGACCGCCTTCTCGACCGCCTCCTGCGCGATCTCGAGCTGCTCGGCCCACGTGGCCGTGTCGTTGTCGGCCTGCGCCTCGGCCGCCGCCTTGAACGCCTCGTCGGCCTCCCGCAGCGCCTCCGCGATCTGCTCGTCGAGCGTCCCCGTCGGCGGCTCCTCGGGCGGGGTCTCGGCCCCCGGCTCCCCCGGCTCCTCCGGTCCGCCCGGGGTGCCTCCCGGCGTCGGCGGCGGCGTGGGCGCCCCGTCGCCGAGGTCGACCCCGAGAGCGTCGGCGAGCGCGCCCGGGAGGTTCTCGGCGATCCCGACGTTCTCGCCGTACTTGACGACGACGAACTGGAGGATCGGGAAGCTGGAGGTCCCTCCGGTCCGCTGGGCGTAGACCGGCTGGATGTAGATGAGCCCACCTTCGACCGGCAGGGTCAGCAGGTTGCCGAAGCGCGGTGGCGTCGCGCCCTGGACGCGGTACTGCTGGAGGGCGTCCGCGACCTTCTTCTCCTGCTGCATCTGGTTGGCGACCTGGCCCGGCCCCGGCGTGTTGGCGTCGGCCATCTCGAGGAGCCGGAGCTTGCCGAAGTTCGGCGAGTTCGCGTCCGAGTTCACCTGGAGGTACGACGCCAGGGTGGTCTTGCGATAGGGCACGAACACCGAGGTGAGCGACCAGTCGTTGGTGCCGTCGACGCCCGTCGAGAACAGCCGGTACGGCGGCTGGTAGACCTGGCGCTGCGCGTTCGGGTCCTCGGGGACATCCCACCGGTTGTTGGCATTGTAGAACTCGCCGGCATCGGTGACGTGATACTTCGCGAGCTGGTAGCGCTGCACCTTGAAGAGGTCCTCGGGGTAGCGCAGGTGGCTCTTCAGCTCGGCCGGGATCTCGCCGTTGGGGGTGACCGAGTCCGGGAACACCTTCATCCACGTCTTGAGGATGGGGTCGCTGGTGTCCCACTGGTAGAGCGTCACGGTGCCGTCGTACGCGTCGACCGTCGCCTTGACCGCCGAGCGCATGTAGTTGATCTCGTCCGTGGGGATCGTCTGCAGCCCGGTGTCCTGCTGCTGCGAGTCGTCGATCATCGCGTCGAACGACTCACGCTGCGCGTTCGGGTAGCGGTCGGTGGTGGTGTAGCCGTCGAGGATCCACACGATCTTGCCGTCCACGACCGCCGGATAGGGGTCTCCGTCGACGGTCAGCCAGGGCGCGACCTTCTCGACCCGCTCGGCGGGCGTGCGGTTGTAGAGCACCTTCGAGTTGCCGTTGACCCGCCCGGAGAGCAGGAAGTTCGGCTCGCCGAACTTGATGGCGTACATGAGCTGGTTGAAGGTGCTGCCGACCGGGACCCCGCCCTTGCCGTCGTACGTCGTGCGCTTGTCGCCCTCGTCGTTGTCGGTGTCGGCGAGGCCGAGCTCCACGCTCGAGGCGTCCTTGCTGGCCTTGCCGACCACGGAGTACGTCGGGCTCTGCTCGCCGAAGTAGATCCGCTGCTCGAACTCCTCGGTCTCGGTGAGGTCGCTGGCGCCGCTCGCGCCCGCGCCGCTGATGCCCTCGGCCCACACGATCCGGCCGTTGACCTCGCTGTCGGAGATCCGGTTGCCGTAGGCGGCGATCAGACCCTCGCCGTGGGTGTAGACCGTGTGCAGGTTGGACCAGTTCTGGTCCGAGGAGTTGATGCCGGACTGGTCGAGCTCGCGCACGCCGAGGACCAGCGGCACCTCCTGGCCGTCGATGGTGTAGCGGTCGACGTCGAGGACCGAGGCCACCGAGTAGTAGGCGCGGACCTGCTGGCGCTGCTGGAAGGTGTCGCGCACCTGCTGCGGGTCGACCACCGGCGTGGTCGACAGCTGCTGCAGCACCGTCTGCGCCGCGGCGGTACCGGGGTTGTCGGAGGGGGGAGTGCCCTCGAACCGCTCGGTCTCGACGCCGCTGAGGCCGTAGGCCTCGCGCGTGGCGTCGATATTGGCCTTGATGTAGGGGTTCTCCTTGTCGGCCTCGGACGGCTTCACCTGGAAGTTCTGCACGATGGCCGGCCAGATCATGCCGAGCAGCACCGCCGAGAGGGCCAGCAGGGCGAGGCCGACGGACGGCAGCTGCCAGGTCTTGCGCCAGACGTTGAGGAAGAACAGCACGGCGCAGATCAGCGCGACGCCGACGAGGATGTTGCGCGCGGGCAGCATCGCGTTCTCGGCGGTGTAGTTCATGCCGGTGAAGAGCCGGTGGTCGTCGGTGACGAGGTCGTAGCGGTCGAGGAAGTAGTCGACCGACTTCGCCAGCACGAACACGCCGAGCAGCACCGAGATCTGGATCTGGGCGGCCGCGGAGAACCGGTCGTGGGAGACCTGCAGCCGGATGCCGCCGTACAGGTAGTGGACGACGGCCGTGGCGATCAGCGACACGATGGCGACCGCCATCACGAAGTCGACGACGAAGTTCCACCACGGCAGGTCGAAGACGTAGAAGCCGATGTCCTTCTTGAAGTAGGCGTCCTTGCTGCCCCAGTCCTCGGCGTTGCGCCACAGCAGGAACGTGCGCCACTGCCCGATGGCCGAGGTGCCGGCGAAGATGCCGACCACGACGCCGACGCCGGCGAGCAGCCACCCGCGGATCGGGGTGACCGCGTCGCGGTAGCGGTCGACCCCGTCCGGGCCGGCCATGAGGAACATCGGCCGCGCCCGGAACGCGAGGTACATGTTGAGCGCGACGATCCCGCCCATCAGCGCCCCGAAGGCCACGAACAGCCCGACCCGGGTCCACAGCATCGTGCTGAACACGTCGCCGAAGCCGACCTCGGCGTACCACAGGCGGTCGGTGTAGATGCCGGCGAAGGCGCTGAGCAGGAAGAAGCCGACGATCAGCACCACGCCGGTGATCACTAGGGCCCGGGTACGGCGCCCGGGCCGCTCGGGTGCGGGGCGCTCGGGCTCCTCGTCGAACAGCTCACTCATCTGTCTCGTCCTCCAGCAGGGTGGCCCGGAGCAGCTCGATGAGCCCCGGTACCAGGTCGTTGCCGCCCATGACGGCACTGTCCTCGTCGTGGCTGCGCATCCGCAAGGCGCAGTAGCTCGCACCGTGGCGGGTCACGCCGGCGACGATGCGGACCTCCTCGGCATCGGGGTGCTCGCGCGCGAACTCCGCGGCGGCGACCGGGTCCTCGGGAACCTGGCCGTCGGCGGCGGGCGGCAGCACCAGGCGCTCGACCACGGCGGCGCAGCCCGCGACCACGTCAGGCCACTGGATGCCGGGGAGCACCTCCTCCAGCTCCTGGCCGGCCGGCAGGTCCTCCTGCTCGACCGGCGTCAGCGAGCCGCGCTCGGTCGGCGCGTCGAGGCCCAGCTGCGCGGCGAGCGCGGGCTCCTGGGCCACCAGGTGCGCGGTGTCGACCAGCGCGTAGAGCCGCGCCGGGTGGTCCCAGCCCGCGCGGGCGTGGTGCCCCTCGAGCTCCAGCACCGCGGCGGCGAGGGCCGGGTCGACGTCCAGTTCGTAGTCCATCGGGGTCCTTGCTCGGTCAGCAGGTCGGAAGGGTGGCGTCGGGGTCGTCGACCCACGTCTCCAGCGCGAGGCGCGCCTCGTGCATCGTGGTGGCCTTCACCAGGCGCAGGTCGGGGTCGAGGCCCTTCACGTCGGAGCAATTGTCCTTCGGCACGAAGAACAGCTTCGCGCCCGCGGCCTGGGCGCCGGCGATCTTCTGCTCGATGCCGCCGATCGGCCCGACCTTGCCGTCACCGGCCAGCTCACCGGTGCCGGCGACCGTCGCGCCCCCGGTCAGCGATCCGGGGGTGAGCGTGTCGTAGATGGCCAGCGAGAACATCAGGCCGGCGCTGGGGCCGCCGACGGTCGGGTCCACGCGCAGGTTGATGGCGAACGGGAACTCGTAGCCCAGGCCCAGGGTGACGCCGACGCGCGGCTTGCCGTCGATCTCCTCGGGCTTGAGCCGGACGGTGAGCTCGCGCTGCTCACGCACGATCCGGAACTCCACCAGCGAGCCGTCGTCGTGCTTGCGGACCGCCTCGACGATCTGGTCGGCGTCGGTGACCGGCTCGCCGTCGACCTCCTTGAAGACGTCGCGCACGAGGAGCTTGTCCTTGGCCGGCCCCTCCTCGTCGACCATCGCGACCTGGACCGCGGTCGGCACCTCGTAGCCGAGCTCGGTCAGCGCGACCGCCTTCGCGACGTCCTGCGACGTCGTCATCTGCACGGCCCCCTCGGCCTTCTCGTCGGCCTGGGTCGTGTCCGGCGGGTGCACCACGTCGTAGGGCAGGATCGCCTTGTCCGGGTCCAGCCAGCGCGACAGCGCCTCGCCCAGCGAGAGCTTCTGGCCGTACGACGAGGCCACCACCGTGGTGAACCGGATCTGGCCGTCGTCGTAGTAGGCGTCGTGGCCGTCGACCTGGATGACCTCGGCCTCGTCGCCGTCCTTGCCCAGAATGTCGTAGGTCGGGCCGGGGCTGTACGACGCGTACGGGAGCGGCACCACGAGCGCGATCCCGCCCAGGATCAGCACCAGGGGCGCCGCGATGCACGCGGCGATCAGGCGCTGGCTCATGGCGCCTACCTTGTCAGATGCGTCCAATCGGTCCGCACCCGCCGGTGGGTGTCGCGCGGCGGGTGGCCACCCGGCGGCGACCCGGTGGCGACGGCCTCAGGACGCGCGCCGGTCGTCCCTGACGGTCTCGTCCTCGGCCGGCGGGCGCTGCTCGTCGCGGTCGGGCAGCGCCACCGGCCGGCTCGGCGAGGTCCGCAGGGCGACGCCGGTGCGGCGGTCGGGCTCCCGCGCGGGCGCGGCATAGCCGGGTCGGGAGCGCTGCTCGCGGGTCAACGCCTCGCCGAGGCGCCGAGCGGCGGTCTCGCGGTCGACCTGACCCCGGCCCTCGCGGCCCCACCACGCGACCCAGGCCATCGAGGCGAGGGTGAGCACGGCGGCCGGCAGCAGCCAGAACAGGATCTCCACTCCCCGAGGGTAGGTCCGCGCCGCACCTGGTCCGGTCAGGACACGCGCGACCGTGACATCTAGGACATCTAGGGCGATCCGACCCACTCGTCGGAGCCGTCGGCGAACCGCTGGTGCTTCCAGATCGGCACCTCGGCCTTGAGCGTGTCGATCAGCGCCCGGCTGGCCTCGAAGGACGAGCCGCGGTGGCCGGCCGTCGTGGCGACCACGACGGCCAGGTCGCCGATGTCGAGGTCGCCGACCCGGTGCACGGCGGCGACCGCCGTGACGTCGTACTCCTCGGCGATCCGCTCGCATACCTCCCGCAGCCGGTCGAGCGCCGAAGGGTGCGCCGAGTAGGAGAGCCCGGTGACGCCCTGGCCGTGGTCGTGGTCGCGGACCCGGCCGACGAACAGCACCAGCCCGCCCGATCCGGCGTCGTCGAGCCGCTCGAGCACGTCGCTGACCGAGAGCGGTTGATCGGAGATGGCGACGAGGCGCACGGCGGGGTTCGTCATGCTGCTCACTCTAGGAGGAGACCGGGGTCCGCTCAGGGCTGTCCCCGACACCGCCGGTTGGCGATCGGGCGTAGTTTTGGGTCATGAGCAACGATCCGGGCAACCCGGGCGACGACCAGCCGAACCCGTTCAAGGGCACGCCGTTCGAGCAGATCTTCGGCGCGCTCGGTGGCGCCTTCCCCGGCGGCCTCCCCGGTGGGCCGGGCGGCGGCATGGCATTCTTCCAGCAGCTGCAGTCGCTCATGCAGCCCCACGACGGGCCGCTCAACTGGACCGCGGCCACCGACATGGCCCGGCAGGCCGTCGCGCAGGAGCCCGACCCGTCCCCGACCCAGCGCGACCACGACCGTGTCGCCGACGCCGTGCGCCTGGCCGACCACTGGCTCGACACGGCCACCGGCTTCCCCTCCGGCGTCGGTACGACGGCCGCCTGGAGCCGCGCCGAGTGGCTGGTCGAGACCCAGCCGGTGTGGCAGGTGCTCGTCGAGCCCGTCGCGGCGCGCTCCGTGACCGGCCTGTCGAGCGGCCTGCCCGAGGAGATGAGGGCGGCGGCCGGGCCGCTGGTCGGCATCATCGGCCAGGCCGTCGGCGGGATGATGGCGATGCAGATCGGCCAGGGCCTGGGCGCGCTGGCCGGCGAGGTGCTGACCGCCTCCGACATCGGCCTGCCCCTGGGCGCCCCCGGCAAGGCGGCGCTGGTGATGAGCAACGTGCGCGCCTTCGCCGACGGCCTCGACGTCACCGAGGACGACGTTGTCCTCTACCTGGCGCTGCGCGAGGCCGCCCATCAGCGGCTGTTCGCCCACGTGCCGTGGCTGCGCGAGCACCTCATCGGCGCCGTGACCGACTACGCCCGCGGGCTGGAGGTCAACGCCCAGCAGATCCAGGACCGGGTCCAGGAGCAGTTGCGCGGCATCGACCCGACCAACCTGGAGGCGATGCAGGGCCTCCTCGAGGGCGGGCTGTTCGACCCGCCGCAGACCGAGGCGCAGACGGCTGCCCTCTCCCGGCTGGAGATCGCGCTCGCGCTGGTCGAGGGCTGGGTGGACGAGGTGGTCGGGCAGGCCACGGCCGAGCGGATGCCGGCGGCGACCAAGCTGCGCGAGGCGGTGCGCCGGCGCCGGGCGGCGGGCGGACCCGCCGAGCAGACCTTCGCGGCACTGGTCGGCCTCGAGCTGCGCCCGCGGCGGCTGCGCGACGCCTCCACCCTGTGGGGCGGCCTGCGCACCCGCTCCGGCCAGGAGGCGCGCGACGGTGTGTGGATGCACCCCGACCTGCTGCCCACCGCCGCCGACCTCGACGACCCGCTGTCCTTCCGCGCCGAGGCCACCCAGCCGGAGGCGCTGAGCGAGGACGAGTTCGACGCCGAGCTGCGCAAGCTGCTCGCCGGACCGGACTCCCCCGACGCGCCGGGCGCCGACGACTCCGATGGCCCCGAGGGCCCCGGTGACCCCAGCGGTCCCGACGGCGAGCGCCGTCCCGACGCCGAGTGACGCTCCACGCGGACGCGCTGGGCGTCCTGACGGGCTGGCGCGCGCCCGACGCGGCCGAGGACGCCCTGCGGCGGCGCTATGTCGCGCACCTGGAGTCGACGCCGGACGGCATGTGGCGCTCGTCGTACCCCGACCACCTGACCGCCGGGACCCTCGTCCTCGACGCGACCGGCGAGCAGGTGCTGCTCAACCTGCACCGCAAGGCCGGCCGCTGGTTCCACTTCGGCGGCCACGCCGAGGAGGGCGACCCGAGTCTCGCCTCGGTCGCACTGCGGGAGGCGCACGAGGAGAGCGGGCTGGTCGAGTTGGACTTCCATCCCGAGCCGCTGCAGCTCGACGTCCACGTCGTCCCGTTCTGCGACCCGCGGGGTGGGGTGAGCCACCTCGACGTGCGGTACGCCGCCCTGGCCCGCCCGGGTGCGCAGGAGGCGGTCAGCGACGAGTCGCTCGCCCTGCGCTGGTGGCCGCTCGACGCCCTGCCCGAGCTCGAGCCGGCGATGCACGTGCTCATCGCCCGGGCCCGCGCGGTCCTGGTCTGAGAGGTTCAACTACCGAATTCGTCGTCAAGACGGTCCGGAAACGACAAATTCGGTAGTTGAACCGTCCAGAACCCGTCAGTCGACGTCCTCGCCGGGGAAGACCTGCTCGGACGGCGGTCGGTCGATCCGGGCGGCGTCGGACCAGCCCGCGAGGTAGCCCTTCGCCTTCTCCGCAGCCGGGTAGTGCGCCACCCAGCCCCAGAACCTCTCGTCGTGGTGCGGCTCGATCAGGTGGGCCAGCTCGTGCACGATCACGTAGTCGATGACCCATTCCGGCATCCGCTGCAGCCGCTCCGAGAGCCGGATCGAACGGTCCTTGGGCGTGCACGACCCCCACCGCGCCCGCTGGTTGCCGACCCACCGGATCGACTCCGGCACCGCGAGGCCCCCGAGGTACTCGTCGCTCAGCTCGCGGGCGCGCTGCAGGAGGTCGCCGTCGTCCCAGCGCCGCGGCGCCGCGGCCCGACGCTCCTTGCGCTCGACCCGGGCGACCATCTTCGACACCCAGGCGCGCTCCTCGGTCACCGACAGGTTGTCCGGCACGAGCACGACGATCGTCTCGCCCTCCCGGTAGGCCGTGACCGTACGACGGCGCCGCTGCGAGCGTCGTACCTCCACACGGGGCGTGGGCATGGCCCGACCCTACGGCTCCCCCGGCCCACGTGGTGGGACGTCGCCGCTCAGGGGGTGGCCCACTCCAGCAGCCGCTCCACCGGCCACGTGTTGACGATCCGGTCGGCCTCGATGCCGGCCGCCTCGGCGCGCTCGCACCCGAGCAGCGGATAGTCGAGCTGACCGGGCGCGTGGGCGTCGCTGTCGATCGAGAAGAGACAGCCGACGTCGCGGGCCAGCTCCAGCAGTCGGGTCGGCGGGTCGCGCCGCTCGGGACGGGAGTTGATCTCGACCGCGACGCCCTCCTCGGCACACGCCTCGAAGACCGTCCGGGCGTCGAAGCGCGACTCGGCGCGCGTCCCGCGGTTGCCGGTGACCAGCCGCCCGGTGCAGTGCCCGAGGACGTTGGTGAAGGGGTTGCGCACGGCGGCCACCATCCGGCGGGTGAGCGGCTCCGGGTCCATCGCGAGCTTCGAGTGCACGCTGGCGACCCGCACCTCGAGGCGACCCAGCATCTCCTCGCTCTGGTCGAGCGAGCCGTCATCGAGGATGTCGACCTCGATCCCCTTGAGCAGCCGGAAGCCGCCGTCGAGATGGGCGTTGACGGCCTCGACCACCGCGAGCTGCCGGGTGAGCCGCTCGGCCGACAGCCCGCGCGCCACCTTCAGGCGGGGCGAGTGGTCGGTGAGCACGAGGTACTCGTGGCCCAGCTCCATCGCCGTCATCGCCATCTCCTCGATGGGCGAGCCGCCGTCGGACCAGTCGGAGTGGGAGTGCAGGTCGCCGCGCAGCCGCGCCCGCAGCGCCGTGCCGGCACCGCCGGTGGTCAGCGGCGCGCCGTACTGCTCCTCGACCTCGGCCAGCTTCTCCGGCATCCGGCCGGCCACGGCCGCGGCGATCACCCGGGCGGTGCTGGCGCCGACGCCGGGCAGCTCGGTCAGCGTGCCGGCCGCGGCCCGCGCGGCGACCTCCTCCGGTGCCAGCGACAGCACCGCCGACGCGGCACCGCGGTAGGCCTTGACCTTGTAGCTGTCGGCGCGGCCGCGCTCCAGGAGGAACGCGATCCGGCGCAGTGCCGCGACCGGCGTGCCGTCGTACCCCTGCTCGCTCACGTCCTGACGTCCTCCTCCGGAAAATGTCTGTCCACAGCCCGTGGATGAGCCTGTGGGCGACATCCTCGCTGGTCACCCGACGGTACGACGCCTGCGGGGTCGGTCGCGGTGCGAGTTCCTCCACAGGCGGAGGCCGGTTCTCCCCCGGCCATCCACGGACCGCGCCTCTCCTCCACAGCTTTCTCCACAACTCTGTCCACAGCCGTCGGTCCGCCTGGATTGACCGCGCCGGTCCGGGTGCCTAGCGTCGTCACCGACGAGGCCCCTGGGGCCGCAGCTCCTCGCTCGCAAGGGGAAGGCAAGCGAGGCGCCGCGGCACCGGGGGTCTCCTCTCGTCCCGTGCTCCGCCTCAGCGGCCGGTGAACACCGGTGGCCGCTTCTCCTGGGCGGCCCGGATCCCCTCCAGCAGGTCGGCGGTCGCGAGCGTGACCGGCTGCGCCAGTCCCTCCCACTCCAGCGCGGTCTCGATGCTGGCATGCCCGTGCTGCAGGGCCCGCTTGGTGAGCCGGGTGGCGATGGGGGCCGCCGCCGCGATCTCCGCGGCCGTGTCCAGCACCCCCGCGCGGAAGTCCTCGGGCTCCCAGACCCGCGAGACGAGACCGAGCCCGAGCGCCTCGTCGGCGTCCACGAGCCGACCGGTCAGGAACAGGTCGCGGGCCGCGGCCGCGCCGACCACTCCGGGCAGCAGGTGGGTGCCGGCCATTCCCGGGTGGATCCCCAGCTTGGTGAAGGGCACCCCCATCCGCGCCCCCCGGGCGGCGTACCGCAGGTCGCAGGCCAGCGCCAGGCACAGGCCGGCGCCGATCGCGGCACCGTTGATCGCGGCGACGGTGGGCACCTCCAGGCGCCGGATCGAGAGCCACGCGCGGTAGAACGGCAGCATCCGCGCGCGCAGGTCGTCGACCGTCGCGTCCGGCTCGGAGGCCAGCCACGAGAGGTTGCCCCCCGAGCAGAACCCGGCGCCCTCGCCGGTCACCACCACGACCCGCACGGTGGGGTCGCCGGCGAGGTGGTCGACGGCCCGCACCCAGGACGCGGTCATCTCGTCGCTCATCGCGTTGCGCAGCTCCGGGAGGTCCAAGACCAGCAGCGCGACCCCCGCGGAGGGCCGTTCGAGGCGCAGATGCGTCAGCGACGGCGGCGGGACTGGGTTGACGGCTGTTTCAGACATGCGGGGCACGCTACTGCGACTCCGCGGTCGTGTGCCGTAGGGTCGGGGAGGTTCGGAGTGCTTCTCCGGACCCCGACGGGCTTCCCCCTCTGTCCCCGTCGCGACGACCGAACGAACAAGATGAGCAAGGAGGCCGTCATGGCGGAGACCTGGAGCGGCGAGTTCTACTGCGTCAAGTGCAAGGAGAAGCGCGAGGCCGAGGGCGAGGTCAAGGTCAACGAGAAGGGCACCCGGATGGCCAAGGCCGTCTGCCCGGTCTGCGGCACGAACCTCAACCGCATCCTCGGCAAGGCCTGAGCACCCCTACGCTCAGCCGGCATTGAGCCGACTGTCACGGGCGGCTCCGCTGCGGCGGAGCCGCCCGTGGCTCATTTCACCCGCCCCCGCGAGGAGCGGGCGGGATCGGTGCACCCGAGAGATCGACCAGCGCCGCGACGTGCGTGTCGACGTCCCTGTGGAGAACGGACGCGCGATGCGGGGCGCCCGTGCGACGCTGCCGCCATGGCGTCCCGGCACCCGCCCCTGCTCCTGCGGCCGGGCACTCCCGTCCTCTCCCGCTCGCCCGGTGTCCTCCAGGTCGGGCTCGGCACGCCGAGCCTGCGACTGCCCGACGTCCCGGAGATCCGCCGCCTGCTGACCGACCTCGGCGGCCCCGCCGCGCCAGCGTCCACGGGCCCCGCTCCCGTCGATCCGGCCGCTCTGGCGCCGGACGCCGCCGACGCGCTCGACCGCCTGCGCGCCGCCGGGCTCGTGGTCGCCACGGCGGACCGGCCGGACCCCGAGCTCGCCGCGCTGATCGCGCAGACCGGTCCCGACGGTGTACGCCGGCGGGCGGCGCGGGCCGCGACGGGCGTGGCCCTCGACGGTCCCGCCCGCCTGCGTGCCGCCCTCGACGCGCTGCTGACGGCGGCGGGGCTGCGCCCGACCCCGCCGGAGGAGGCCGAGGTCGTGCTCGTCGTCGCCGACGGCCCCGTCGCCCGCGACCGGCTCGACCCCCTGGTGCGCGCCTCGCGGCCCCACCTGCTCGTCGCCGGCGACGCCGGGTCGGTGCGGGTCGGCCCGTTCGTGCAGCCGGGTCGGACCGCCTGCCTGCGCTGCGTGGACGCGCACGAGTCGCTGCGCGACCCGCGCCTGCCGCTGCTCATGGCCCAGGCGGCTGCCCAGTGTGCCGAGCGACCACCGCCTCGCGACGTCGTCCTCGACCAGCTTGCTCTCGCCTGGGCGGTGCGCGATCTCGCGCGCTTCGTGGAGGGCGACGAGCCCAGCACCTGGTCCTCGACGGTCGACCTCGGTCCGGTGGGTGCGCCCGTGGTCACCCGCTGGGGCCGCCATCCCGACTGCGGCTGCGCCTGGGACGGATTCGTGGACCTGCCCTGAGCCGCGACCCGGAGTCGGCGTCGGCGGCCGGGCGACGGCTCACCACCAGTCACTGTCGAGCTTCGCCTCCATGGCCCGCAGGTGCGCGCGCGAGCACTCGTCGCAGTAGCGCCGCACCCGGCCGCGCTCCACCGCCGTGCTCCAGGTCAGCGGGAGCTCGTCGCCCTCGGCCGCCCGGCCACAGAAGTCGCAGATCACCGCCACGCACCCAGGGTAGGTCGCGGTCCTGCGGAAATGCCGGAAGGGCCGGCCCGACGGTCGGTCGGTCCGGCCCTTCCTACTCACCCGCGATCAGGTGCCCTCCGAGGAGGCCTCGAAGAAATCCGGTCTCGCTGGTCCGCGGTGCGGACTCAGAGTGCGCGAGCGAGGGCGAGACGAGCCTGCTGCGCTGCACGCTCGGCCTTGCGGCTCAAGCGGCGGGCGCGGGCCATCCTGCTGGCCGCGCGCAGCTGCTGCGCCTCTCCCAGGCGCATGGCCATCTGCGCACGCGCCAACTCTTCGTTCATCAGGTGGGACATCTCAAGCTCCAATGGTTGTTTCGGAAAGTACGTTCGGGATGCGGGTGGACTACGCCGCCGCGTCCTTGCGCGGACGTCCCCGGGGCCGCTTGCGCGGGATCACCACGCCGGCCAGGAACAGCTCGCCGCCCCAGACACCCCACGGCTCACGCCGCTCCAGGGCGCCCGCGAGGCACATCCGCTGGACCGGGCAGTCCAGGCACAGCGCCTTCGCGGCCTCGACGTCCGACGGGGACTCTGCGAACCACAGCTCCGCGTCGTTCAGCCGGCACGGGAGCAGCTCGTCCAGCGTCGGCTCGAGAACACTGGTCGTCATCTGCTTTCTCACCTCCTCCACTCTGACCTGATCGCGTTGTCATTTCCGTGGGATCCGGGGGACTTCGCGGTTCTCGGTCGGAGAAGTACGAAGGCCGCGGATCCCGGTCTCATTCGGGTTCCGCGGCCTGGAGGCTGCCGAGCTGATCAGTGGGTCAGATCGGTGGGCTCCAGGCGAGGGGACCCGGGACGTAGGCGGCGTTGCTGCCACGGTGGTCCGTGCCGGCGATGGCGCGCTCCCGCTTGGCATCGATGGCCACGACGGCAAACGGCGCGCCGGCGAACGGCGCAACGGCGGTCGGAGCCGTGGCCGGACGCGCGACGGTGCCCTGGACCTCGAGGGTCGCGAGGGCAGCGGTGGCACAGCCGAGGGTCGCGGACAGCGTGGGCTGCCAAGCGGACGTCATCACCGGGAAGACCGGGTTCATCGTCATGTTCTCCATCAGGGCCACCTCCTTCGGTGCGTACGGGCGCCAGCCGTGCCAGGGCTGTGATGCGCGGTGGAACTTGCCTGACGACCGTAATGGCCCGTCATCAGGACGCGCAAATCATTTATCGAGGTTTTCGAAGTTTTTTCGAACCCCGTCGCAAGGGGGCCCGGTCAGCCGTCCTCGGCGACGAGTGCGAGCACCGCCTCGCCGTAGCGCTCGATCTTGTTCGGTCCCACTCCGTTGACCTTCGCCAGGGCGGCCATCGTGGCCGGCTTGTGCTCGGCGATGAGCTCGAGGGTCGCGTCGGTGAAGACGACGTACGCCGGCAGCGGCTTGCCGTCCTCGCCGCCGTCGCGTGCGGTCTCCAGGCGCCAGGCCTTGAGCCGCTCGAACAGGGCCTCGTCGTAGCGCACCGGATGGTGGGCGCAGCGTCCCCGCTTCTTCTCCGCGGCGGTGGACAGGGGTTGCAGGCAGTCACGGCATCGGGCGACCTTGGTCCGGGCGCGGGTCTGCTGCGGCTGCTGGCTCGCGGGGAGCATCGGCACGATGAACCGCGAGGGCTGGCGCCGCGGCGCCTGCCCGGGGTTGCGCGCGGCCGACCAGGAGACGGTGAGCTCGCGACGGGCCCGGGTCACGCCGACGTAGAGCAGGCGACGCTCCTCCTCGACCGCGTCGGGGCGGGCGCCGCCCTGCTCGGCGTAGACGATCGGAACGGTGCCGTCCTGGACACCGCAGCAGAAGACGGCATCCCATTCCAGGCCCTTCGCGGCGTGGAAGGTGGCCAGGGTGACGCCGTCGGCGCTCGGCGCGTGCTGCTCGGTCGCGCGCCGGTCGAGCTCCTCGACGAAGGCGGCGACCGAGGCCTCGATGCCGCGCTCGGTCGCGAACTCCTCGGCCTGGTCGGCCAGCGCCTGGAAGGACTCCCACCGGTCGCGGACCTGGCCCCGGGAGGTCGGCGGCTCGGCAGTCCAGCCCATGCCGCCCAGGACGCCCTTGACGACCTCCAGCCACGGACTGCCGTCGCCCTCCCCCGACCGGGCCGCGCCCCGCAGCCGGGTGACGGCCTCCAGCACCTCACGGCGCTCGAAGAAGCGCGCCGCGCCGCGGACGACGTAGGGGATCCCGCGGTCGGCCAGGGCGTCCTCGAAGGTCTCGGACTGGGCGTTGATCCGGAACAGGACCGCCATCTCGCCGTACGCCGTCCCCGCCCGCTGCAGGCGCAGGATCCGGTCGGCCACGGCGCGGGCCTCGGCGACCTCGTCGGGCTCGCCCACGAACCGGACCGCCGAGCCGGACTTCTGCTGGGAGCGCAGGTCCACGCCCGCACTCGACGTCCCCGACAGCAGGGTGTTGGCCGCGGCGACCACCTCCGGCGTCGAGCGGTAGTTGCGCACCAGCTCGATCGAGGTGGTGCCGGGATAGCGCTTCGGGAAGTCGCGCAGATAGGTCGCGTCGGCGCCGGCGAAGCTGTAGATCGTCTGGGCCGGGTCACCGACCACGCACAGCTCGTCGCGACCGCCGAGCCACAGGTCGAGCAGCGCCGACTGCAGCGGCGAGACGTCTTGGAACTCGTCGACGACGAACCATTTGTACTGTCGGCGCACCTGCGCGGCGACCCGCTCGTCGGAGGCCAGCACGCCCGCGGTGAGCAGCAGGACGTCCTCCATGTCCATCCGGCCCTGGTCGCGCTTGACCTGCTCGTAGGCCGCGATCACCCGGCCGATCGTCTCCGGCGTCTGGTCGGCGACCGAGCGGCCCTTGGCCGGCGCGATCCGCGGGTAGTCGTCGGCGCCGACGTTGCTGACCTTGGCCCACTCGATCTCGGAGGCCAGGTCGCGCAGCAGCGCCTGCTCCGCGCGCAGGCCCAGGGTGCGGCAGGCCGCGGCCAGCATCGGGATCTTGGACTCGGTGAGCGTCGGCAGCTCGGTGCCGTGGACGTGGGGCCAGAAGTAGCGCAGCTGGCGCAGGGCCGCGCTGTGGAAGGTCCGCGCCTGCACGCCCGGTGCGCCGAGCTGGCGCAGTCGCTGCCGCAGCTCGCCGGCGGCCCGGGTGGTGAAGGTGACCGCCAGCACCTCGGTCGGCGCGTAGACCCCCGCCATCACCCCGTGCGCGATCCGGTGGGTGATCGCCCGGGTCTTGCCCGTCCCCGCGCCGGCCAGCACGCGGACCGGGCCGCGCAGCGTCTCCGCCACCCGGCGCTGCTCCGGGTCGAGCGCGGAGAGGAGCCGTTCGATGGACTCGGACATGGCGGGGGAACATCTCCTTCACGGGCGTGGTTGGGTGGACGCACAGACCCTAGACGGCGGAGGCGACACAACGATGAGCTCGTTCACGATGTACACCACTCCCTGGTGCGGCTACTGCAAGCGGCTCAAGAGCCAGCTGGACCGGGAGGGCATCGCCTACGACATCGTCGACATCGAGCAGCAGCCGGAGGCCGCGGCCATCGTCGAGTCGGCCAACGACGGCAACCAGACCGTGCCGACGCTCGTCTACACCGACGGCACCGCGCAGACCAACCCCAGCGTCGCCCAGGTCAAGGCCAAGCTCGAGGAGCTCGCGCAGATCGGCGGCTGAGGTCACCAGCTGCCCGGCAGCGGCCCGCCGTACCAGTCCTCGACCAGCGAACGACTGATCGACACCCCGCCCGGCAGGACCAGGCTGCCGTCGGCGGCCTGCTGCCGCATCTCCTCGCGGGTGAACCACCGCGCGTCCTCGACCTCGTCGTCGTCGAGCCGGATCTGCTCGGACAGCGCGCGCCCGTGGAAGCCCAGCATCAGGCTCGACGGCAGCGGCCACGGCTGGTTGCCGAAGTAGGTCACCTCGCCGACCGCGACCCCGGTCTCCTCCAGCACCTCGCGGCGAACGGCGTCCTCGAGCGACTCCCCGGGCTCACAGAACCCGGCCAGCGTCGAGAACCGGCCCGCGGGCCAGGTCCGGTTGCGCCCGAGCAGACAGCGCTCGTCGGGTGCCCCCGGCTCCCCCGCCGCGATCAGCATGATCACGGCGGGGTCGGAGCGGGGGAACTGCGGCTTCCCGCAGTCCGCGCACACCAGCTCGTGTCCGGCCGCACGCGGGACCAGCGCACCGCCGCAGCGGGGACAGAACCGGTGCGCCCAGTGCCACTCGGCGAGCCCGATCGCGTGGAACACCAACGGCGCGACCCCCGGCCCGCCGCCCTTCGCGCTGCCAAGGAACGGCAGCAGCCCGCGCAGCGGCAGCCACCGGTCGGGCTCCTCCTTCGCGACCTCGCCCGGCACGATCACCGCCCACCAGGTCACCTCGCCACGCACCCCCAGGAGCACGCGTACGCCGTCGGGCGCGTCCGCCGTCGAGACCCACTCGAGCCCGTCCGGACCGGGGCGCACCCGGGTGCCGGCGATGACGAGCACCTGGCCGGTCGGGTCCGCCCAGCGCTCCTCCAGCCACCTGTCGTCGGTGCGGAGCAGCCCGAGTCGGTCGTGCGGATCGGCGACCAGGGACAGGTGCGGGAACGTCACGACACGACACTAGTCGGGGCTAACCTGGGTCATGGACGCCAGCACCCTCCGAGCCGCGCAGGCACCGTTGAAGGAGCGCTACCGCGCCGACCCCGCGACGGCACGCACGACCACCGCCGCCACCGGCGACTACCGGGCACCGGACGTCACCGCCACGATCGACGGCTTCGCCGGCCCGGTCCGAGCCGGGCTCCATCCCGCCACGGGCGGCGCCGGCACCGACGCCTGCTCGGCCGACCTCCTGCTCCAGGCCGTCCTGGCGTGCGCCGGCGTGACCCTGCGCGCAGTCGCGACCGCCATGGGGGTCGAGATCCGAGGCGCCCGGCTGCGCGCCGACGGCTGGTGGGACGCCCGGGGCACCCTCGGCATCGACCGGGAGGCCCCGGTCGGCGTCCAGGACATCGTGGTGACGCTCGTGGTGGACACCGACGCGGACGACGCCGCGCTGGCCCGTCTCGCGACCGCGACCGAGCGCTACTGCGTGGTCGGGCGCAGCCTCGCCGAGCCACCGCGGATCCGGGTCGTCCGCGCCTGATCCGCCCGCCTCAGCGCAGGAGTGCCTCCACCTGCTCCCGGCCCGGCAGCGCGTCGGGCTCGACGAGCGTGCCGGTGCGGACGTAGAAGAACCCGGCGCGCACCCGATCGGGGTCGATGTCCTGGAGCTCGGCCCACGCCAGCCGGTAGAGCGCCAGCTGCAGGGGGTCGGCGATCTGCGACCGGCTGGTCTTCCAGTCGACCAGCAGCCAGCCGTCGCCGTCCTGGTAGACCGCGTCGATCCGGCCCCGCACGACCTGTCCGGCGAGCACCAGGGCGAACGGCGCCTCGACCGCGTGGGGCTCGCGGCTGCCGAACGGACCCTCCTCGAAGCGGGCCACCAGCTCCTTGAGGTCCGCCTCGTCGTCGATCCCGGCGTCGGCGCGACCCGCGAGCTCGTCGGGGTCGAAGAGGCCCTGCTGCCCGAACCGCGCCTCGACCCAGGCATGGAAGCGGGTCCCGAACCGCGCGGCGGGCGCCGGCGGCCGTGGCATCGGACGCGCCAGGTCGCGCGCGAAGGACTCCGGGTCGTCGCGCAGTCGGGCGAGGGAGGTGGCCGAGAGCGACGAGGGCAGCGGGACGACGACCTCGCCGGAGGCACCCGACGCCAGCCGCGCCTCGGCGAGCAACTGCTCGATCTCGGCATCCCACTCGGCCACCCGGGCCGCGGTGACGATGTCGAGGCCGGGGTCGGCCGCCGCCGGGTCGGCCGCTGCCACCCGGGCGGCGGCGTCGAGCCGCAGGCGCGCCTCCTCGCCCCTGCCGTCGACCGGCCACGGCCGCGACGGGTCCTCGGCGTCGTAGGGGTTCGCGGCGCCCTTCTCGGGGCGCGTGAGCCAGGGCTCGGGGGGCAGGTCCCAGGACGTGAGCGCTTCGCGGACCGACTCCTGGAAGGCGGACGGGCCGTAGGGCGTCTTGCGCGGTCCCCACTGGTAGGACGACACCGCCAGCCGGTGGGCGGCACGGGTGAAGGCGACGTAGCCGAGGCGGAGCTCCTCGTCCGCCTCGTGCGCCTTGGCCCGCCGCCGGTAGTCGTCGAGTGCGGCCTTGTCGAACCCCTCGAGCTGCGGCAGGTCGTCCGCGTCACCGCGCAGGCGGGCCGGGAGCACCGCCGGCGACGACACCCACAGCGTGCGGCCCTGGGCCGACGGGAACCGGGACTCGCAGACGCCGACGCAGAACACCGTGCTCCACTCCAGTCCCTTGGAGCGATGGACCGTGAGCAGCTTGACCGAGTCGGCCTCCGTGGGCGTCGCGACGTCGAGGCCGTTGCCCTGGTCGTCCTCGGCGGTGAGATAGGCGAGCAGCGCCGGCAGGGACACGTCGCCGTCGACGGCCTGGAAGTCGGCGACCGCCTTGACGAACAGGTCGAGGTTGTCGCGGCGTGCGGCCGCGGCCGGGCTCACGGCCGAGGCGAGCTCCACGTCGGCGCCGGTGACGTCGATGATCCGGCGGACCAGGTCCAGCAGCGGCTCCCCCACGGCGGCGCGCAGCAGCCGCAGCTCGTCGCGGAGCAACCCGAACCGCGCTCGGGCCTCGTCGGAGTAGGCCGCCTCGCCCGGATCGGCGAGCGCGTCGTCCAGGCACGGGACCTCGGCCGGGTCGATGCCGTCGGCGATCGCCACGAGCTGCTCGGTCACCGACACCGGGCCGTCGGACCGACCCCGTCGGCCGGCGAGCTCACCGGCCCGCTGGCCGAGCAGGCGCAGGTCGCGCGGGCCGATGGCCCAGCGCGGGCCGGCGAGCAGGGTCAGCAGGGCGGCGTTGTCGGTCACGTCGTGCAGCAGGCGCAGCACGGCCACGATCTCGGCGATCTCCGGCAGCCGCAGCAGGCCGGACAGGCCCACGATCTCCACGGGGATGCCCGCGCTCGTCAGCGTGTCGAAGACCAGCTCGGCATGTGCGTTGTCGCGGGTGAGCACGCCGATGCGGGCCCAGTCGCCCGGCTCTCCCCCGTGCGCGCCCCGCACCGCCTCGGCCAGCCAGGCCAGCTCGTCGCGCTGGGTCTCGAAGGTGTGCGCCTCCACGACGCCGTCGGCGGCGCCGTCGGGCGCCCGCAGCCGGGCGACGCCGGCGCCACCGAGCTCGAGGGCGTCGTAGAGCGGCTCGGCGAGATGGCTCGCGACCGCCAGGATCCGGCGATCGGAGCGCCGGTTGACGGTGAGGGCGTAGGTCGTGGGCGTGCCGTCGGCCGCCGGGAAGGTCCGTGCGAAGTTGAGGATGTTGGCGACCGACGCCCCGCGCCAGCCGTAGATCGCCTGGTTGGGATCGCCGACCGCCGTGACGGCGTGCCCGAGCCCGGAGCCCGGATCGGGCCCGGAGAACAGCCGGGAGAGCATGGTCGCCTGCGCGACCGAGGTGTCCTGGTACTCGTCGAGCAGGACCACCTTGAACCGTCCGCGCTCGACGGCCCCCACCTCGGGCCGCTCGTCCGCGAGCCGGGCGCCCAGCTCGATCTGGTCGGAGAAGTCCATGAGCCCGAGGTCGTGCTTGAGCCGTCGGTACGCCGCCACGAGCTGCAGCAGCTCGGCGCGGCGGTCGATCGCGTTGATCGCCTTGGCGACGGCGTCGACGTAGGTCTTGCGCGCCTTGCCGGCCAGCTCCTCGTCGCGCGCCCGCTCGAAGCCGCGCCGGGCGACGGCGTCGTGCTCGAGCACCTGCTGGGGCGCCACCAGGTGCTCGCTCATCGCCGAGTCGAGGGCCAGCAGGTTCTGGATCGCGGTCTCGGGATGGTCGGTGAGCAGCTCGATCTCGCCGGTGAACCTGTCGACGGCGCGGGCGCCGAGCTGGTAGCGCGCGGCGTCGGTGATCACCCGGGTGTCGGGCTCGTGCCCGATCCGCAGGCCGTGGTCGGTGAGCAGTCCCGCCGCGTAGGCGTTGTAGGTCGCGACGGTGGGCTCCAGCACCTCGTCGACCTCGCCGTCGGCGTCGACCGGCCCGGCCGGCTCCAGGGCGCCGGCGTCGCGCAGTGCCACGCGGATGCGCTGGCGGAGCTCGGCGGCGGCCTTGGTCGTGAAGGTCAGACCGAGGACCTCCTCGGGCCGGACCTGACCGGTCAGCACGAGGTAGACCACGCGGGCCGCCATCAGCGTCGTCTTGCCCGATCCGGCTCCCGCGATGACGACCGCGGGCCGCAGGGGCGCGCTGATCGCGGCCCACTGCTCCTCGCTGGGCGGGAACGGTGCCTTCATCGCCCGTTGCAGATCGGCCGGGGTCTCGATCGCCATCGGGATCGAGGCTGGTGTCGCGGTCACTGGGCCACCACCGCACCCGCGCTCTTCGCCGGGCACAGCGGGACGAAGGCGCAGCTCCGGCACTGCTGACCCGCGACCGCCGGGAACCGCTCCTCCCGGATCAGGCCGGCCGCGTGCGCCAGCCGGGCGCGCAGCTCGTCGCGCTCGGGCCCGTCGTCGGCGTGGACGGGCTGGCGCTGCACGGTCGCGTCGGGACCACCGTCGGTCAGGCCGAGCTGCACCAGCTCAGCGCCACCCGCCTGCCGCGCCGGCCCCTCGTCCCCGGGGGGCGGGTCGAGCGCGCCGTGGTCGACGGCGTACTGGTAGAGCGCCAGCTGGACGTGGGTCCTGACCGAGGTGTCGCTCGGCTTCGCGCGACCGGTCTTGAGGTCGACGACGACGACCCGACCGTCGGCGTCGAGCTCGACCCGGTCGGCGTAGCCGGTCACCTGGACCCGCTCGCCGCCGATCTCGACGACCGTCGCGAACCGCTCCTCGCGCCCGATCAGCTCGCGCGGATTGGCCTCGTGCCACTCGACGAAGCGCTCCAGCGCCGCGCGGACCCGGTCGTGCTCGCGCTGCTTGGACCAGGGGGTGCGGAAGTCGAGACGGTCCCACACCTCGTCGACGTGCGCCATGAGCGCGTCGGGATCGGGCGGGGCGTCACCCGCGGCCACCCGCTCGGCGAGGGCGTGCACCAGCTCACCGAGGTTGGCCGACTGGTGCGCGCGCCCCACGCCGCCCGCCTCGCGGGTGAGGAACCACTGGGTCGGGCAGACGGCCAGGGCGTCGAGCATGCTCGCCGACACCGGCACGGGGCGCTCCTCGTCGCGGATCGGCTCCGGGGACCGACTCGGCGCCCGGGTGCCCCACCAGGTCGCCGGGTCGGCCGCGGGCACCGCGGCGCGCCGGCCTACCCGTTCGCGGGCGAGTCGGGCCAGGCGTCGGGCGGCGGCGTCGCGCAGGGCCGGGTCGGCACCGGGGTCGGCGACCGTGCGGCGCAGCTCGGCGACGAGTCCGTCGAGGGACAGCGGACGCGGCGGACGGCCCACGATGTGCTCCACGGTCGAGCCCAGCTCCTCGAGGAAGCGCGACGGCTGCTCCCCCTCGTCCTCGCTCGACCGCACCGCGGTCACGACGAGGCGCTCGCGGGCGCGGGTGCATCCGACGTAGAAGAGCCGCCGCTCCTCCATCAGCAGCTCCCGCGTCGTGAGCGGCGGGACGACCGAGCCGACCAGGCCACCGGCCGTCGCCGGGCCGATCCGGTCCGCCTGGAGCAGGGTCGAGCGACGCCGCAGGTCGGGCCAGCCCTCGGCCTGGACGTGGGCGAGGACCACGAGTCGCCACTCGAGACCCTTGCTCCGGTGCGCGGTCAGCAGCCGCACGGCCGCGCCGCGCGCTCCCCGGTCGGCCAGGGTGTCGGCCGGGATCTCCTGTTGGACCAGCCCCTCCAGGAAGGGCGCGACGGCGAGATGCTCCCGGCGCTCGCCGGCCCGGACGGCGACGTCGAAGAGCGCGCAGATCGAGTCGAGGTCGCGGTGGGCCCGGCGCGCGGCGCCGCCGCCCGCCTCGACCGAGCGCCGCAGTCGCTGCGGCCAGGACGTCCCGGACCACAGCGTCCACAGCAGCTCCTCGGCGCTCGCGCCCGTGTCGAGCTCGGTGCGGGCGCGGCCCAGGAGGGTGGCGAGCGCCCGCGCCCGCTCCGCCTCCGGCGCGTCGATCCCGGCGAGATGGGAGGCGTCGAGGACCGCGAGCCGGACCAGCTCACGCGAGCTGCGCGGCGTGTCGCCGGTCTGCTGGCACCGGTCCTTCTCCCGACCGCGCAGCAGCCGCGCCAGCCGGCGGACGTCGCCGGCGTCGAGTCCGCCGAGCGGCCCCGTCAGCAGCGCCTCGGCCCGGGCGGCGTCGACGTGCTCGACGTGCTCGGGATCGTCGTTGTCGAGGTTGACCACGGCCCGCAACGCGTCGAGCAGCGGCAGCACCGCGGGATCGCGGACCAGCGGCACCTCGTCGCGAGCGACCTCCACCGGCACCCCGGCCGCCCCGAGCGCCCGGCGCAGCGGCGCGATGCTCGCCCGGCCCGAGCGCACCAGCACCGCCATCTCGTCCCAGGGGATGCCGCCCTCCAGGTGGGCACGCCGGAGCAGGTCGGCGAGATGCTCGGCCTCGGCCCGCTCGGTGTCGAAGGTGCGGACCTGGACCCGCCCCGGACCGTAGGCCGCCCCGTCGGCCCGCGGGGCGAGGAACCGCTCACGCGCCGCCGCGGGGATGGTGCCCCGCAGCCCGATCCGGCCCGCCACCCGCTGGGCGGGAGCCAGGATGCCGGGGCCGAAGCGGCGCACCGTCCGCAGCGCCACGACGTCGGCGGACGCGCCGTCGGCGCGCGGGAACTCGGTGGGGAACTCCAAGATGCCGCGCACCTCCGCGCCCCGGAAGCCGTAGATCGACTGGTGCGGGTCGCCCACCGCCACCAGGTCGCGCCCGTCACCGGCGATCGCCCGCAGCAGCGCCACCTGACCGGGGTCGGTGTCCTGGTACTCGTCGACGAACACGTGCCGGAACTGCTGGCGCAGCTCGGTGCGGTGGTCCTCCGCCTCGATGCGCGCGCGGCGGATCAGATCGGCGTAGTCGGTCGCGCCGAGCGAGTCGAGGGAGTCGAGGTACTGCTCGAGGAAGAGGCCGGCGGCGACGTACTCCTCGATGCCCTCCGCCTCGCCCAGCCGGCGCAGCGCCTCGCCGTCGAGGCCCTTCTCCCGCGCGCGGCCGAGCACCGCGTGCACCTCGCGCGCGAAGCCTCGGGTGGCCGTCGCCTGTCGGAAGCGCTCCGGCCAGCGCACCGACTCGGGATGGTCGGCGAGCAGCTCGCGGAGGATGACGTCCTGCTCGGGCGCGGACAGCAGGCGCAGCGGCGCCTCGTAGAGCCCGGCGGGCGCATAGCGCCGGACCAGGGCGTAGGCGAAGGAGTGGAAGGTCGAGCTGAGCTGGGTGCCGGTCGTGCGGCCCAGACGCGCGGTCACCCGGTCGCGGAGCTGGTCGGCGGCCTTGCGCGAGAAGGTCAGCGCCAGCACCTGGTCGGGTCGGGCGCCGCGCCGCTCGATCCGGTCGACGATCGCCTCGACCAGGGTGGTGGTCTTGCCGGTGCCGGGGCCCGCCAGCACCAGCAGCGGCCCGCCCGGGTGGTCGACGACCTGGCGCTGATGCTCGTCGAGCACCGGGACCGCCGCGCCCGCCGCGGGCGGGGCGAGGCGGTAGGCGGTCGCCGGGGTCGAGGAGTCCACGGGCGCCACCTAACCACCCCCGCCCGACACAAATGGACGAAGGGCCCCTCGCGAGTATGAGTCGCAAGGGGCCCTTCTGGTGACCGGTACTGGTGACGCTCCCGGTCGACCACCCGGCTGCTGCGATCCCGCGAGCCTCGTCACCCGGCTCACGCGGCCAGCGTCCCCGTGAGGGGCCGCCTCGCCTCGACCCGAAGGTCTCGGCCGGCCGGCTGGATCGTCGCCTTCCGGCTGATCCCGCTCTCCCGGAGGAGTGCGTGGGAGAAGTTCTACGCCCGTGCACCCGCCGCTCGCAAGGGGTTTCCGCCAGGTTTTTCGGGGGTTTTCGTCGTCCACCGGCGTTCGGCGTGTCCTCCACAGGAACGGGCGTAATTCTCCACAAACCCGAGCACGTCATCCCCAGCCCGTCCCCAGGTCGTCGTCCAGCCTGTGGAGAAGGCGGGACTGAGTACCGATGCTCAGCCGGGTCTGAGTGGCGTGCCGCTGGCGATCTGAGGACGACAGATGGGGGAATGTACCCATGCGCTACGCCGACCCGTCGCTCTGTCCCGACTGCCGCTCCCCCCTCCCGACCGGGGTGTCCGTCTGTCCGGCCTGCGACCTGCTCGTGCGCCATCCCCTGGCCGTCGACCTGTTCGGGACCCTCCAGCGCGCCGACGGCCTGCTGGCCCGGCTGCGCACCGCCAGCGACACCGTCCCCGCGCGCCCCGCCCCGGTCCCCGCGTCGAGCGGCAGCGGACTGGGCGGGCCGCTCGCTCCTCCGGCGGCGCCCGTGCCGCCGAAGCGCGCGACCACCGGCCTGCCGGCGTACCCCGGTCCGGTCCCGCCGCCGCCCGCACCGCCCGCGGCGCCGGGTCGCCCAGGAGCCCCGTTCGCTCCCGCCGCCCCTTCCCCCGCCGGCATCTCGTCCGCCTCGGTCCCGAAGATCCTGCTCGGGCTCGGGGCGTTCTGCCTGCTGGTGGCCGCGGTGATCTTCCTGGCCGTGTCCTGGTCGGCGCTCGGCGTGGGCGGCCGCACGGCGGTCCTCGCGGGTCTCACCCTGACCGCCGGGGCCTCGGCCCTGCTGCTGCACCGGATCGGCCTCCGCATCGCCGGCGAGTCACTCGTCGTCGTGGCCCTCGGCCTGCTCGCCCTCGACGTCGTCGGGGCCGGTGCCGCCGGCTGGTTCGGCGAGGGTCCCGACAGCGCGATCGTCTGCGCCGCGGGTCTGGTCGTCGCGCTCGCGGGCGCAGGGCTCGGCCTCGTCCGGGTCGGCGGTCAGCCGCGCCTCGCGGCACCGCAGGTGATCGCCGGCATCGGCCTGTTCATCGGGTACGTCGGCGCGGCCGCCGCCACCGACCACTGGTTGATCGCCGGCCACGCCGTCACCGCCGTCGGGCTCGGCCTGGTCGTGCTCGGTCGGCGTGCCGGCGCGTCGGTCCTCCTGTGGAGCGCGGCCGCCGCCGCGGGGGTCACCTGGCTGTGCACCGCCGGTGCCGCGTTCGCCGAGTCGGTCGCAACGCCGGACCTGCGCCAGCTCTGGGTCGAGGGCACCGGCTGGTCGCTCCTCGTCAGCGCGGCCGCACTCCTGCTCCCCGGTGCCCTCGTCCGGCACCGCGACCTCCTGCTCGCCGGCGCGAGCGGTGCCGCGATGCTGGTCACGGTCGTCGTGACCCTGCCGTCGGTCGACACCGACGCCCGCACGGTCGGCCTCGTCGCCCTCGGGACGACCGCCGCCTGGGTGCTCGCCCTCGGCGTGCTGCCGCGCCGGGCCCGCATCGTCGCCATCGCCCCCGCCGGCACCGGGTGCCTGGTCCTCGTGGGCCTCGTCCTGCGGGCCGTCGCCGATGTGCTCGACCGGTGGTCGCAGGTCGCCGGCGTCTTCGAGCGGCCGTGGGCGGTGCGGCTCACGACGCCCGAGCCCGCCACGGAGCCGGCACTGCTGGTGCCCTCCCTGCTGATCGTGCTGGCCTGCGTCGCCCTCGTCGACCGGGAGCGCGCCCGCCGCGCGCTGCCCGCCTGGAGCCGGTTCGCCGGCCTCGTCGCGGGCGTCGGACTCGCCGCCACCCTCGCGTCGTACGACCTGGCCCTGGCCGCCCCGCTCGGCGTCCTCGCCCTCGTGGCACTCGGCGCCGCGGTGCTCGCGCTGACGACGACCGGCTCCGAGACCACGGTGTGGGCACTCGTCGCCACGATCCTCACCGCCGCCGTCGCGATGGCCGCGCTGCCGAGCGAGGCCCTGGTGCTGGTCACCGTCGCGCCCCTCGCGGTCGCGCTGGTCGCCGTCGCGGTCCTCGGCCGGCAGCAGCCGACCCGGGTCGTCGGAGGCCTCGGCGCCCCGGCCGCGCTGGGTCTGGCCACGGCCGCCGCCGTCATCGTGGTCGGCGACGACGCCGCCTGGGTGTCGATCCCGGTCCTGCTCGTCGTGGGCGTTCTCGCCCTCGCCCTGCCGCGTGTCGACGTCGAGCTGTCCGCGATCACGGTCGGCCTCCTCGCCCTGCCCGTGTCCCTGTCCACCACGACGGACCCCGGCGGCTTCACGGCGCTGTGGCTGACGGTGGCGGGCTTCCTTGCGTCGGGGACGGCCCTGCTGCACGCGTCGCGTCGCGGCTGCGTGTTCGTGGGCGGTGCCCTCCTGCTGCTGGCCAGCTGGGTCCGGTTGGCCGATCTCAACGTCACCGAGCCGGAGCCCTACACGGTGCCCCTCGCGGCCGCGCTCCTCGCCTTCGGCCTGTGGCGGCTCCGGCGCTCCGCCCAGGTCGGGACCCTCGAGGCGCTGCTGCCGGGCCTGCTGCTCGCGACCGTCCCGTCCCTGATCTGGGTGCTCGGCGACCCCGTGTCACTGCGGGCGCTGATCCTCGGCGGCGTCTGCCTGGCGCTGACCGTGGCCGGCGCGGCGATGCGCTGGAGTGCTCCGCTGGTCGTCGGCGCCGGCGTCGGCGCGGTGGTGGTGCTGCGGGAGCTCGGTCCCTACGCCGGCGAGTTCCCGAAGTGGGTCTGGATCGGCCTGGCCGGCGCCCTGCTGACCGTCGTCGGCATCACCTGGGAGCGGCGGCTGCTCGACGTGCGCCGAGCCGTCGGCCTCCTGGGCCGCCTCCGGTGACGGGCGCCGTGCGACCACCTGCTAGACAGGGGCCATGGCTACCACTGCACTCGGGGGGAACCCCGTCCAGACCGTCGGCGAGCTGCCCGCCGTCGGCTCCTCCGCCCCGTCCTTCGAGCTCGCCGGCGCGGACTTCGGCAGCATCACCCTCCCGGAGGGCCAGCGCGCCGTCCTCAACATCTTCCCGAGCATCGACACCGGTGTCTGCGCGGCCAGCGTGCGGAAGTTCAACGAGCTCGCCGCGGGCCTCGACAACACCACGGTCATCAACGTCTCGCAGGACCTGCCGCCGGCCCTGGGCCGCTTCTGCGGCGCCGAGGGCATCGACAACGTCCAGGTCGGCTCCGGCTTCCGCTCGTCCTTCGGCGACGACTACGGCGTGAGGATGACCGACGGCAAGCTCGCCGGCCTGTTCGCCCGCTCGGTCGTCGTGGTCGACGCCGACGGCTCCGTGCTGCACTCCCAACTGGTTCCCGAGATCGCGACCGAGCCGGACTACGACGCCGCGATCGCGGCCCTGTCCTGACCGCGATCCCCCTAGTCGCCGGTCGCCGGGTCCCAGAAGGCCCGGCGCATGTCGAGGACCCCGCTGCCGTCGCGCAGCGGGGTGCCCTCGGCGAGGTACGCCGCGCGGGCCCGGTCGTCGTGGCTCGGGGGCAGCGTGCCGTCGGCACGCACGACCCGCCACCACGGCACCGGGCCGCCGTACCTCGCCATCACCGACCCCACCTGACGGGGTCCTCCACCCGCGACCGCCGCCACGGCGCCGTACGTCGTGACGCGCCCCGCCGGCACCTGCTCGACCAGGTCGAGCACTCGCTCGACGTATCCCTCGTCCACTCACCCTCGATCCGTAGGTCCCGCACCGATGATGCCGGGTGCCTCGGACAGACGCCGAGAGCCCCGTCCGGCTGGACGGGGCTCCCAGGTGCTCCCTCGGTGCGGTGAACGCATGGATCCGATCGGTGCGGGCGGCCGGAGCCGCTACGTCAGGACCAACGACGACACCACGTCGCGGTTACGAACCCCCGGCAGGCGCCGTCGAGGTCAGTACGACGGCTGGCTCGGGTCGATCTGGTTGACCCAGGCCACCACGCCGCCGCCCACGTGCACCGCGTCGTCGTACCCGGCACCCTTGACGATCGCCAGGCACTCGGCGGAGCGGACGCCGCTCTTGCAGTGCAGGACGACCTGCTTCCCGGAGTCGACGGGCGGCAGCTGCGCTAGGGCGGTGCCGTTGAGGAAGTCGCCCTTGGGGATCAGCACCGCGCCCGGGATGTGGTTGATCTCGGCCTCGGCGGGCTCGCGGACGTCGATCAGGACGAAGTCGCGGCTGCCCTCCTCCTTCTCCTTGATCATCGAGGCGAGCTGGGTGACCGAGATGGTCGCGTCGACGGCGGCGTCGGCGGCCTCCTCGGAGATCGCGCCGCAGAAGGCGTCGTAGTCGATCAGGCCGGTGACGGTGGGGTTCTCGCCGCACAGCGCGCAGTTGGGGTCCTTGCGGACCTTGAGCTTGCGCCACTCCAGCTCGAGGGCGTCGTAGATGACGAGCTTGCCGATGGCCGGCTCGCCGGCACCGATGAGCAGCTTGATGGCCTCGTTGACCTGGATCGAGCCGATGGAGGCGCACAGCACGCCCAGCACGCCGCCCTCGGCGCAGGAGGGGACCATGCCCGGCGGCGGGGGCTCCGGGTAGAGGCAGCGGTAGCAGGGCGCGTCGTCGGCCATGGTCGGCGCGAAGACCGAGGCCTGGCCGTCGAAGCGGTAGATGGAGCCCCACACGTAGGGGATCCCGAGGAAGTACGCCGCGTCGTTGACCATGTAGCGCGTGGCGAAGTTGTCGGTGCCGTCGACGATCAGGTCGTAGCCCTTGAAGACGTCCATGACGTTGTCGTTGTCGAGGCGCGTCTCGTGGAGGACCACGTTGACCAGCGGGTTGATCTCGAGGATCGACTCCTTGGCCGAGAGGCCCTTGGACTTGCCGAGGTCGGACATGCCGTGGATGACCTGGCGCTGCAGGTTGGACTCGTCGACCTCGTCGAACTCGGCGATGCCCAGGGTGCCGACGCCGGCCGCGGCCAGGTAGAGCAGCGCCGGGCTGCCCAGACCGCCCGCGCCGATCACGAGGACCTTGGCGTTCTTGAGGCGCTTCTGCCCGTCCATCGCGACGTCGGGGATGATCAGGTGGCGGCTGTAGCGGCGGACCTCGTCGATGGTCAGCTCGGCGGCCGGCTCGACCAGCGCGGGAAAGCTCACGGCGTACTCCTCGGGTACTGCAGATGGAAGGGGGGCTGTCTGGGGCCAACGCGGCGGTGGCCCCGACTGTTCCCTCGGTCCTTCCATGGTCCCTGCCGCCACCAAGGGCTCCGCGCCACGTCCCGGCATCCGGACCCCGGCTACCAACGAGTAGGCTCCGTGCTGTGGTGACCGAGCAGTTCAACCTCGACGAGCCCCGACCGCGCGGCGTACGCCTCCCGCGGCGCGAGCGACGCGCGCAGCTGCTCGCCGCCGCCCTGGAGGTCTTCGTCGCGCAGGGCTATCACGCGGCCGCGATGGACGACATCGCCGAGCGCGCCGGGGTGTCCAAGCCCGTGCTCTACCAGCACTTCCCCGGCAAGCTCGAGCTCTACCTGGCGATCCTCGACGTCGCCTGCGACTCCATCATCGCCAACTGCCGCCGCGCGCTGGAGTCGACGCAGGACAACAAGCAGCGGGTCGCCGCGGCGATCGACGCGTTCTACGCGTACGTCGGCCACGACACGGGCGCGTTCCGGCTCGTCTTCGAGTCCGATCTCACCAACGAGCCGGCCGTGCGTGGCCACGTCGACCGGGTCACGACCGAGTGCGCGGCGATGATCGCCGCCGTCATCGAGGACGACACCGCCCTGCCGGCCGCGGCCTCGCAGCTGCTCGCCGTCTCGCTGGTGGGAATGGCACAGGTCAGCGCCCGGTTCTGGCTCACCGAGACCGACGGCGCCATGGCGGGCCTGAGTCGCGACGACGCCACCGCCCTGGTGGCGGGCCTGGCCTGGCGGGGCATCCGGGGCTACCCGCTCACGGAGGACCACCCCGAGGCCTGAGGCGGGCCTGACTAGGCTTGCGCCAACCCCACGAACGAGGAGTGTGACCATGACCGTCGAGGTCAAGATCGGTGTCCAGAACACCGCCCGTGAGCTCGTCATCGAGACCGACGAGTCCCACGACGCCGTCGCGAAGCAGGTCGCCGACGCGATCGAGTCCGCCGAGGGCGTGATCGTGCTGACCGACACCAAGGGCAAGGTCACCGTCGTCCCGACCGCCAAGCTCGCCTACGTCGAGATCGGCCGCAGCACCGCCGGACAGGTCGGCTTCCGGAGCTGAATGCGGGCTGAGCCCCGCCGGGAACTCCGGCAGGCCGCCCGGGCGTTGACCAGGTACGACCCGGGAGGTGAGCGCGATGCTGCAGTTCCGCTTCGCCGCGCGCAGCGAGACCGGTCGGGTGCGCACCGACAACGAGGACGCCGGGTTCGCCGGGCCGTACCTCCTCTGCGTCGCCGACGGCGTCGGCGGTGCCGAGGCAGGTGAGGTGGCCGCCGCGACGACGGCCTACGTCGTCAGCGCCCGCGCGCTCGCGCATCCCGGCCACGAGCCGGCCCGCCTGCTCGACGCGGCGGCCCGCGAGGCGCACGCGCAGCTCGCGGCCGGGATCGCGGCGGATCCGCGCCGCACCGGGATGGCGACGACCCTCACCGCGGTCCTCACCGACGGCATCCACGCCGCGCTCGCCCAGGTGGGCGACTCCCGGGCCTACCTGCTGCGCGACGGCGAGCTGAGCCAGCTCTCCCACGACCAGACCCTGGTGCAGTCGATGGTCGACAGCGGTCAGCTGAGCGCCGAGGAGGCCGCCGCGTCGCCGTACCGCAACGTAGTGCTGCACGCCGTCGACGGCGAGCACCCGCCCGACCCGGACGTCCTGCTGCTCGCCCTGCGCCCCGGCGACCGGCTGCTGCTGTGCAGCGACGGACTCAGCGACGTCCTCTCCCCCGCCATGATCGCCCGCGGGCTCGCGCCGGACAGCCGCACGATGGCCGTCGACCGCCTGGTGCTCGCGGCGCTCGACGGCGGCAGCCGCGACAACGTGACGGCGATCGTCGCCGACGTGGTCGACGCGCCGGCCATCGCCGCCGACGGCATGGTCCTGGGCGCCGCCTCCGCCCTGGCCAACGTGGTCGACCCGGCCGCCGTTCGGCCGTTGCGCTCGGCCTGAGTCCCGTCCGGCCTACACTGGGCGAGTGAGCGCGAAGCGGTCCTACGAGTACGCGCGCCTGTGGGTGCCGCTGTACGACGCCGCAGCGCTCGCCGTCACCCGGCCGGTCTACCTGGTCGAGGCGGCCGACGGGTTCGAGGGCATCGCGGCGGAGAAGAACACGACGCTGATGGGGCTGTTCAACGAGCTCGGCCGCGCCGGCTGGCGCATCGAGATGACCGCGCAGCGAGTGGAGCACCCGGCGCCGGAGTTCCAGATGCTCATCGACGCCACGCTCGACGAGGCCGACCACGCCGTCTCCCCCGCCGAGGTGGCCCACGCGGTGGGCTCCGGCGGCGACCCGGCCGGGGCCGTGACGCAGTTCGACGTCTACGCCATGCGGCGGCGCGTGGACTGACGGTCCGCGACGCGCTCGCCTCAAACGCCAAACAGGTCTCCGTACTCGTCGACGCGCTCGAGGACCTGGGTGGGCGTGAACTGGTCGAGGCCGAGGGGGTCCTCGGCGCCCTCGGCCACCTCGTCCCAGCCGACGGGGGCGGCGACCTGCGGCCGCGGCGTGCCGCGCAGGGAGTACGGCGCGACGGTGGTCTTCGAGCCGGCGTTCTGCGACCAGTCGAGGAAGACCTTGCCTCGCCGCCGGGCCTTGGTCATCGTGGCCGTGACCAGCTGGGGATGGGCGGCCTGGAGCTCCTCGGCGATCTCCTTGGCGAGCTCGCTGGTCTCGGCGGAGGGCAACGGCTCGGGCAGGGGCGCGTAGAGGTGGAGCCCCTTGCTGCCGCTCGTCACCGCGACGGCGTCGAGGTCGCGAGCGGCGAGCGCCTCCCGCACCTGCAGGGCGACCTGGCAGCACTCGTGCAGGCCGGCCGGCTCGCCGGGGTCGAGGTCGATGACCAGGCGGTCGGCGCCGACCGGCTCGTCGTCCGCGTCGACGGTCCACTGGTGGACGTGGAGCTCGAGGGCGGCGAGGTTGACCGCCCAGACCAGGGTCGGGAGGTCCTCGATGATCGGGAAGACCAGGGTGTCGCCGTGCCGGCTCGGCCCCCGGCTGCCGGTCGTCGGGACCTCGGCGGTGCGCACCCAGCCGGGAGTGCCGCGCGGGGCGTTCTTCTCGAAGAAGCTGAGGTCGCCCACTCCGTGCGGCCACCGGATCCGGGTGACCGGGCGTCCCGCGAGGTGCGGCAGCAGGGCCGGGGCGACCCGGACGTAGTAGTCGAGCACCTCGCCCTTCGTGGTGCCGGTGCTCGGGTAGAGCACCTTCTCGAGGTTGGTCAGCCGGAGCGTGCGGCCCTCGACGTCGACGTGGACCTCGGTCTGCGGGTGCTCGCCCTGCTTCGGCATCAGCCCTCCTCCGTGACGAGGTCGTCCGGGGCCAGGTCGGTGCGCAC
The DNA here is from genome assembly GCF_051390595.1 of Nocardioides segetis. NCBI lineage: Bacteria > Bacillati > Actinomycetota > Actinomycetes > Propionibacteriales > Nocardioidaceae > Nocardioides > Nocardioides segetis. The sequence goes on from NZ_JBNINR010000002.1 coordinate 526,305, forward strand.
ACCGCGGTACGACGGCTGGCGCAGCCGCGCGTAGCCGACGCCGTGCGTGTCGACGTCGACCACCACGACCGGCTCCACCCACCGCGTGCCGTCCGCGTCGACGCGCGGCACCTCGTCCCCGAACGGGCTGGTCGCCCGGACCAGCGGCGTGAGCAGCTCGGTCAGCACCCGGGACTGCTTCGGTCCGATCCCGCTGCCGACCCGCCCGCGGAAGAGCAGCCCGGCGGCCGTCGGCTCCCCCACCAGCACGGCGGCGAGCCGATCGCTCGTGCCGACCTGCGGCCGCCAGCCGCCCACGACGAACGAGCCGCGGTAGCGGTGGGGGAACTTCAGCCAGTGGTGGCTGCGCTCGCCGGGCCGGTAGGTCGAGTCGCGACGCTTGCTGACGATGCCCTCGAGCCCCTGGGACCGGGTCGCCTCGAACAACATCGCGCCGTCGTCGTACTCCCCCGGGACCTGCCAGCCCGACCGGGTCAGGTCGAGCTCGGCCAGCCGGCGGCGGCGCTCGTGCAGCGGCAGCCCGCACAGGTCCTCGCCGCCGACACGGAGGAGGTCGAAGACCATGTAGGTCGCCGGGATGCGCGCGGCCAGGCGGCTCACCGTCGTGGCGTTGCGGACGTGCATGCGCTCGGCGAGCACCCGGAAGTCGGGCACCCCGCGCTCGTTGAGGGCGATGATCTCCCCGTCCACCACGAGGTCCGCGTCCGTCGCGGGCGGGGTGACCAGCTCGGGCCAGGCCGCGTGGATCCGGTTCCCGTTGCGGCTGGTCAGGGTCACCGCGCCGCCGGCGGCCGCGCCGATCGCGCGGACACCGTCCCACTTGACCTCGTGACACCACTCCTCGCCCTGCGGCACGTGCGTGCCGGGGGTGGCGAGCATGGGGCGCAGGTCGGGCACGGACCCATCATGCCGCCCGGTGGGGGCCAGCAGCGCGTAGGCTCGTTCCATGCGTGCGATCTGGAAGGGTGCCGTGTCCTTCGGCCTCGTCAGCGTGCCGGTCAAGCTCTACAGCGCGACCGAGAGCCACGACGTCTCGTTCCGGCAGGTGCACGCCAAGGACGGCGGGCGGATCAAGTACCAGCGGGTCTGCTCGATCGACGGCGAGGAGGTGCCGTACTCCGACATCGCCAAGGGGTACGAGACCGAGGACGGCGAGATGGTCATCCTCACCGACGAGGACATGGCCAACCTGCCGACGACCTCCTCACGGGAGATCGCGGTCGAGAAGTTCGTGCCCAGCGACCAGATCGATCCGCTGCTGTTCGAGAAGTCCTACTACCTGGAGCCGGAGGGCACCGGCGCCAAGCCGTACGCGCTGTTGCGCCAGGCGCTGCTCGACGCCGACCGGATGGCTGTGGTGACGGTCGCGCTGCGGCAGCGGGTGACGACCGCGGTGCTGCGGGTCCGCGACGACGTGATCGTGCTGCAGACGATGATGTGGCCCGACGAGATCCGCACCCCCGACTTCAGCGTGGAGACCGGCGAGGTCAAGGACGCCGAGGTCAAGATGGCGCACATGCTCGTCGAGACGCTGTCGGGCGACTTCGATCCGGCGGAGTTCGAGGACGACTACGCCGACGCGGTGCAGGCCGTCGTGAAGGCGAAGATCGAGGGCGGCGAGGTGCAGCGCACCGAGACGTCGGCGAAGACGGGCGGCGAGGTGGTCGACCTGCTCGCCGCACTGCAGCGCTCGGTCGAGGCGGCCAAGACCTCGCGCGGCGAGACGGACGAGAAGCCGGCCAAGAAGGCCGCCACGAAGAAGACCGCGACCAAGAAGGCCGCCAAGAAGGCGCCCGCGAAGAAGACGGCGACCAAGAAGACGACCGCCAAGAAGACCACGAAGAAGGCGGCGGCCAAGAAGGCCAGCTGACCGCTGTCCTCAGGTCTCACCGACCTCGTACGTCGGGATCGGGGCCGTCGGTTCTCCACACCCGCCTGATCGCGTGTCCTCTGTCCCCAGGCGGGTTTGCGACGCTCTGCAGTGTCGTAGCCCGGTGTGAGAATCCGGTCATGGATCTCGGAACCCGCGCCCCGTCGACAGCAGTCCTGCTGTCGCGTGTGGGTGAGCGGATCCGGTCCCGCGAGGCACTGCTCGTCGAGGAATGGGAGGACATCACCGCCTGGGCGAGCGACCACGTCATCGCCGGTCCCGAGGGGGTCGCGACGATCACCGAGGGCTACCTCGACACCGGCGTCCCGATCGCCGGTCCCGGCGCACCCCTGGTGTCGGAGTTCGCGTTGATGGAGCTCATCGCGGTCCTCGGCCGGTCGCCGGATGGTGGGCGGGCGTATGTCGGGCGGGTCATCGAGTGCGCCTGGCGCCTCCCGAACGTGTATGCCGCGGTGGTGGCGGGGCGGTTGGCGCCGTGGCGGGCCGAGCGGATCGCCGACCTCACCCGACCCCTGTCCGCCGAGGCGGCGGCGTTCGTGGACCGGCAGCTGTGGGACGCCACCAGCGTCGGGTGGGCCCAGCTCGAACGACTCGTCACCGAAGCGGTGCTGCGGTTCGACCCCGAACACGCCGAAGCCGAACGGCAGACCGCGGCGGATGGTCGCCGATTCGACATGAGTGAGGTCGACGAGCACGGCCTGGTCCACCTCGACGGGCTCCTGGATGCCGCGGACGGGCACGACCTCAACCAAGCGGTCGCGCGCCGTGCCGAGGTCCTCGCCAGGCTGGGTGACGACTCCTCGTTGGATGTGCGGCGGTCCAAGGCCGCTGCCGAGCTGGCCCGCCAGGATCTCGCGTTGGACCTGTTGGTCCCCGACCCCGACACCGGAGAAGTCGTCGACATGGTCCCGGGACGCAAGGTCGTGCTCAACGTCCACATCACCGACACCACCCTCACCAGCGACAGTCCGGCCGACGACCTGGCTGGGTGGAACCCGTTCGCGAATCCGGTGGGTCGGTGGGAGGAGGGCCGCTGCCCGATCACCTCGGCCCAGATCCGCGAATGGCTCCGTGCCCGGCACACCACCATCATCGTCCGCCCGGTGATCGACCTGGCTGGCCATGTCCCGGTCGGCTCGTATGAGATCCCCGAGCGCCACCGCACCCGGGTGATCCTGCGCGACCACACCTGCCGGTTCCCCCACTGCACACGTCCCGCACGAGCCTGCGACGTCGACCATGCCCGACCCCACAGCGATGGCGGTCCGACCTGTCCGTGCAACGAGGTCGCCGTTGTGCCGGCGGCACCATCGTGCGAAGACGCACTCGACCTGGCGCTACGACATCCCGACGCCCGCGACCTATGTGTGGACCAGCCCGAACGGCCGCCGGTTCCGCGTCGACCACCGCGGCACCCACCCCATCCGGACCGACACCCACCGATCGAGCGACCCCGACCCACCCGACGGGTAGCAACCCCGCTCCGAACCCCGCAGGAGCACGCACCCGCGGGGGTCCAGCCATGCCTCAAGGGGCGCGGCCCGTCGCACGGTGACGCTCGCCGCGCTCGGCAGGCGGGTCGGGTCGGATCAGGGCCGGGCCGCGGCGCGCGGCGGGGTGGCCGCGAGGACGTCGTGGTCCGTCGCGGGACCGATCACCAAGGTCGCCCCGGCCGACGGCGGGCCACAGCGCACGCGGACCCGCCGCTCGATCGGGTACTCCACGACGCGCTCGTCCTCGACGTAGGTGCCGAACCGGCTCCCAGGGTCGACCAGCACCCAGCCGTAGACGGTGGCCTGCAGCTCGGCGTGGCGGCGCGAGACCGAGCCGGCGCTCAGCACGACGTCGGCCTCGACCGCCCGGCCGATCCGGAAGACGCCCTTGCCGTCGAGGCGCACGACCCGGCCGTCGACCTCGACCACGAGGCCGGGGCCGTGTCCGAGCACGCGGCTCATGACGCACCGTCCGGGCGGCGTACCTGCACCGTGGCGTTGCGGATCTGGAGCCGTGCACCGGGGACCAGCTCGATGGTGCGGTCCGGCTCCAGCAGGAAGTTCTGGCCGCCGGGGTAGGCGACCGGCCACGAGAAGTCCGACGCGTTGTGCAGCCCCCAACGGTCGGCGGCGTCGGGATGGCGGCGGGCTCGCGCGAGCACCTGCGGCTGGTCGACGCCGGACGTCAGGTGGTCGGAGCGGATCGTGGCCTGCGGACCGACGGCGATCGTGCGCCGCCCGACGTCGAGGAGGTACGGCGGCCGCACGGCGGTCCCGTCCTGCCAGCAGGTCACCGTGTCGTCGTCCGCGCTCCAGAAGTTGGTCGTGCCGCACGCCGGGCAGGCGAGCATGCCGTCGCGCAGCCGGTCCAGCGCCTTGATCCACTGTCCCTCGGTCACCCGGGCGCCCGGGTTGTCCAGTCCCTCGACGAACGCCTGGACGAACAGGTCGCGCAGGAACTGCGGGTAGATCGCCCAGTACTGCTGGACGATCCGGGCCGGCCGGTTCTCGGCGCGGGAGGGATGCATGCAGAAGAGCGGGTCGGTGCCGAAGTGGGCGAGCAGCCAGTCGGCGTCGCGCATCCCCGCATCGGTGCGCTCACCCTCGAGGGGATGGCCCAGGAAGAGGGAGTAGAACAGCAGCACCGCGAGGGAGTGCCGATCGGTGTCGGTGTTGGGCAGCGTGCGGTAGGTCGTGTCGCGGACCACCTCCGGCGCCATGAAGTACGGCGTGCCGAGGACCCGGCCGGTGCCGTTGTCGATCCCGACGTTGTCGTTGTCGCAGATCAGCACGTCGCCATTGGCCGGGTCGAAGAACACGTTGCCGAAGGAGATGTCGCGGTAGCACAGGCCACGCGCGTGCAGCCGGAGGAAGCTGTAGCTCAGCTGGCGGCACAGCTCGATGATGGCGGCGAAGGACACGTCCAGCGCCTTGCCGTCGCGGTCGGCGTTGAGGAGCAGGTAGCTGAGCTCGAGGAAGCGGGGATGACGCAGGTGCATCACGTAGCCGAAGCTCGGCTCGGTGCCGACACGCGCCATGCTCAGCGGCCACAGGAATCGCTGGTGCGGCGATCCGATCTCGACCAGCTGCTGCATCTCGTCGTACTGCCGTGCGGTGGCGCTCTCCGGCTTGTACCACTTCAGCGCGAGCGGCTCGCCGGAGTCGCGGCGCACCTCGAAGACGTAGCCCTGCCCGCCCTGGCCGAGCAGCGACGTGACCCGGGCACGCCCCAGCGGCCCGAGGTCGACCTCGACGCCCTCTGCCAGCACCATGGCTGTGCCCGACCTCCGTACTCGCCTTACCCGCCTTCGTGGACCCGTGACAGGCTATAGCCTGGGCGGTCCGGGGAGAGTTGAAACCCGGCGGCGCCCGCAGACCCTGGAAGGAGGCCGCGATGAGCGACCGGCTCGGGGGTGCGCTGGCGCGCAAGCCCCTGCACTTCATCTTCGTGCTGGACGTGTCGGGTTCGATGCTGCGCGGCGGACGCATCCAGGCCCTCAACAACGCGATCACGGAGGTCCTCCCCCACCTCCGGGACGAGGCACGCGCCAACCCGCACGCTGAGCTGCTGGTCCGGGTCCTGGCCTTCGCCAACGAGCCGCAGTGGATCATCGAGGAGCCGACGCCCGTCGAGCAGATCCACTGGAAGCGGCTCGAGGCCGTCCCGCGCGGCTTCACCGAGCTCGGCAGCGCGCTGCAGCGGCTGGCCGGCGCACTCGATCACCTCGACGAGAACCACAGCGCCTTCCCCCCGGCGATCATCCTGGTGTCCGACGGCCGCCCCACCCAGAGCAGTGGCGTCACCTTCGCCGAGGGCCTGCAGGCGCTGCTCAACAACCGCTGGGGCGCCACGGCGGTCCGGCTCGCGCTCGGCGTGGGACGCGACGCCGACATGCACTCGCTGCGCCGCTTCATCGGCGACGAGGACGTGCCGCTGCTGCGCGCGGACAACCCCGAGCAGCTCGTCGAGTACATCGTGTGGGCGTCGAAGGCGGCCAGCAAGGTCGCCTCCCGGCCCGTGGTCGGTCCCGGCTCCGGGATGACCGCGGTGCCGCCGAGCCCGATCGGCGACCCGATCTGGAGCACCCTGGGATGACGGACCGGCCGGACCCCGATCCGGCGTGGACGACGCTGTCCGGTACGACGATCGGCTCGGTCCACGTCCGCGACCGGCTGCCGATCCAGGACGCCGTGCTCACCTGGAGCGACGACGGCGGGCGCCAGGCGGTGGTGGCCGTCGCCGACGGCCACGGGCACCGCAACCACTTCCGCAGCGACACCGGTGCCGCTCTGGCCGTGGTCAGCGCGGTCGAGGAGCTGCGCCGCGTCCTCCCCGAGCTGCGGGCGGCCGACGACGACGCCCGGGAGCGGGTCGAGCGGGCCGGCGCCGCGATCGTCGCGACCTGGGCGGCGAAGGTCCGTCACCACGTGGCGGCCAATCCCTATTCACCCGACGAGGACGAGCTCGGCGCGTCAGCCGATCCGCTGCGCGCGTACGGGTCCACGATCCTCGCCACCGCGGTCAGTGGCGACGTGATGGTGTTCCTCCAGATCGGCGACGGCGACACCGTGCTCGTGACGGCGGACGGCGCCGCGGCGCGCCCGCTCCCCGAGGACCCCGACCTCGACGGGCTGCACACCACCTCGCTGTGCCAGCCGCGGCCGTTGGACGCACTGCGGGTCGAGGTCATCGACGCCGCCGCGGAGCGGGTGGCCCTGGTGTTCCTGTGCACCGACGGCTTCGGTCGCTCCCGGGTCGACGCCGAGGGCTGGTGGCGCCAGACCGGCGAGCAGCTCGTGGAGTTCACCCGGACGCGCGGCGTGGGCTGGGTGCGCGAGCAGCTGCCGGAGTGGCTGGCCGAGCCCGCCCTCGTCGGCGGCGACGACACCACCATGGCGCTGCTGGTGCGCGCCGACGCACCGGCCGTCCTGTCCCGTCCCGACCTGGTCGACACGCTGCCGACGCCCTGAGCGTGGACGCGGTCCTGCCGAGCTCGCGCCCCGCGGGTCTCAGTCGTCCGAGGGCCACCAGGACTCGAGCTTGCCCAGGTCCCCCTCGAAGCTCCAGGCGACGCCGTAGCAGTGGCAGTCCTGGGAGTTCCAGTCCCAGTAGAGGATCGCGGTCTCGCCGGAGCTGTCGAGGTAGGCGTAGTAGCCGCCCTCGGGCTCGCCCTCGCCGAAGCGCCAGGTGCCCCCGTCGCCCTGCGTGACCGCGTCGTCGTACTGGTCCTTGTAGTACTTGCGGTCGGCCCTGAGCTGCTTGCGCGTCGCGTAGCGGCCGACGGTGACCACGATGTCGTCGACACCGGCCGCGCAGGTGCTCTCCTCGGTCTCGCCGGGGAAGTAGGTGCGCTGGCGGGTGCAGCCCGCGACGTCCATGTTGATGTCGATGAACTCCCGCAACACCGGGTGCGCCGGCGCGGTCGGCTCGGCCACGCGGGGCGCGGTGGCCGAGAACGCCGCGACGACCGCGTCGATGGTCGCCGTCCCTTCACCCTCGAGCTGGGCGGACTGGAGCGCGGTTCGGCTGTCCCAGTAGACGACCGCGGGGTCCGTGGTGCCGCCGCGTTCGGGATCGAACTCGTAGAGCGCGGTCGCGTCGTTGTCGGCCGTCAGCGTGCCGGCCCGGTAGTCGAGTCTGGCCGCCCGCGCGGCGACGAGAGCGGCGTCGTCGGCATAGGTGACCAGGCGCAGCGTGCCCGTGCTCACCGTGCACCGCAGGACCTCGCTCTGCCCGGTCCCGGGCTCCTCGGCCTCGCACGCGGAGACGCCGGCGGTGATCCGGCTCGACAGCGCGCCGTAGCGCTCGTCGACCGCCGCGGGATCGACGTCGACCGCGGGTGTCGTGGGCCCACCGCTCGTCCGCGTGCGCGGGCCCGGCTCGTCCCCGTCGCGGGACAGGGCAAGGAGGGCGCCGACACCGCCGCCGACCAGCACGGCGCCGGCGACCGCAGCGGCGATCCACGGCACCGCGCCGCGGCGCGGCGGACCAGCGCCGGCCGGCGCCGCGGGATGGCCGCCCGGCGGGAACGCCGCCGGAGCGGGGTACGGCGCCGGGCCGGCGGGCGAACCGACCGGCGGGGACGCGGGGTCCGCGGACGCGGCGACGGGCGGGGGCGGCCAGGCGGCGGGCGGCGGCAGCGGGCCCGTCGACGGTCTGCTGGAGCTGTGGCGCAGGACCACCGCGACGGGCACCGACCCGACGGCATACCCGAGCACGGCCGACGCCCAGCTCGAGGCGGCCAGGTCGTCGCCGCCGCGGTCCCGGGCCAGCCGGGCGCCCGCCTCCTCCACGGCGCGCGCCGGGTCGGCACCGCCGTCGATGAGCTGGCCGAGCGGCTGCAGCACGCCGAAGCGCACGGCGTCGACGAGGAGGTTGATGTCACCCGTCGTCGCCTGCTCCTCGGTCAGGACGTCGTCGAGCATGCCGCGGAACCCGCCCGCGTCGGCGAGGATGCCGGGACCGTGTGCCGCGACGAGCTCGCGCAGTGTGTCGTGCAGCTCGCTCGGCCCGGGCCCGGCGACGCTCACGCGGTCTCCCAGCGGAACAGCTTCGCGGCGAGCAGCGTGATCACGGTGGCGAAGGCGGCCAGGATCAACAGCGGCACGACCGCGGCGCCCGGCCCCTGCCCCCGCACCATGACGTCGAGCATCCCCTCGTTGAGGTGCTTGAGCGGCAGGACGTCGGAGAACCGCTGCAGCCAGGTCGGCGAGGCGTCGAGCGGGAAGAACGACCCGCTGAGGAACGCCATCGGCAGGACCAGGAAGTTGGCGAGGTTGACCGCGCCCTCGACGGTCTTCGCCACCGCGCCGGCGAACAGGCCTAGGGCCATGAAGCACAGCGTCCCGACGATGATCAGCGGCAGCGCCATCCACCACGAGCCGGACAGCTGGAGCCCGAACGCGGCCGCTCCCAGGCCGATGAAGAGCGCGAACTGCAGGAGCGCGACGGTCAGGGTCACGGTGATGCGGGCCGCGACCACGGTGCCCGTGCCGACCGGCGCGAGCTGGAGGCGACGCAGCAGCTTGGACTGCCGCCAGCCCTGCAGCGTCGCGGCGGCACCGAAGGCGGCGCTCATCGCGATCGCCCAGCCCAACAGCCCGGGTGTGACGAACTGGATGGTCGTCAGGGAGTCGTCCTCGACCTGCTCGGTGACGAGACTGAACGTCGGCGGAGCGCCGCTGAGCGCGACGTTCGTGCCGTCGACGAAGGCGCGGAGCGTGCCCTGGGTGACGGCCGCCTTGACCTGCTCGGTCTGCGTGTAGTGGGCGATGATCTCGTTGCCGCGCTGCTCCAGCGCGACGTCGGCGTCGCCCTTGCGTACCTGCTCGAGGGCGTCGTCCAGGTCATCGCTGCGCGTCACCTCGAAGGTGTCCGCGAACGCCTCGTCGGCTCCCTTCGGCAGCTGGTCGATCAGCGGCACGCTGCCGACCTGGATCATGTCGACCTTCGACTGGTCCTGGCTGGAGAACAGCCCACCGAAGAGGACGAGGAACATCAGCGGGAAGATCACCGCGAAGAAGACCGAGGCCCGGTCCCGCAGGAAGCCGCGCAGGATGGCGATCGACAGCGCCCAGAAGGGGGATCGGAGGCTCATGCGCGGTACTCCCGTCCGGTGAGGGAGAGGAAGACGTCCTCGAGGGTGCCCGTCTGGACGGTCACGCCGTCGAGGTGGTTGCCCGCGGCGAGGACGCCGATGACGCCGGCGGGGTCGCGGGTGACCAGGACGACGCCGTCGACGTCCTCGTGGGCCTCGACGACGGCCGGGATGGCGGTCGCCGCCGCCACGCTCAATGAGCCGGGGGCGACCCGGATCCGGGCGGGGGCGTCGAGGCCCCGGACCAGGGCGGCGGGAGTGTCGAACTGCAGGATCCGGCCGTGGTCCATGACCGCGACCCGGTCGCAGAGGATCTCCGCCTCGTCCATGTAGTGCGTGGTGAGCACGACCGTGCGTCCGCTGTCGTTGATCGAGGAGAGCAGGTCCCACAGGTTGCGCCGTGCCTGCGGGTCCAGGGCCGCGGTCGGCTCGTCGAGGAACACCAGCTCGGGATCGTGGACCAGCGCGCACGCGATGGACAGCCGCTGTGCCTGGCCGCCGGAGAGGTCCTCCACCCGGGTGTCGGCCTTGTCGGTCAGTCCGACCCGCTCGACCCACTCGTCGGCGGTGGCCTGCCCGACGCCGTACAGACTGGCGAAGGTGCGGATCTGCTCGCGCGCCGTCAGTCGCTCGAAGAAGGACGACGCCTGGAGCTGGACGCCGATCCGGGGCTGGAGCCGCGGGTTGCGCGGCCATACCGCCTCCCCCAGCACCTCCACCCCGCCGGCGTCGGGCCGGCGCAGGCCCTCGACCATCTCCAGCAGCGTGGTCTTGCCCGCGCCGTTGGGCCCGAGGACGCCGACGAACTCGCCCTCGGCCACGTCGAGGCTCACGTCGTCGACGGCGACCAGGTCGCCGTATCTCTTGGTCAGTCCGGTCACGTGGATGGCTGTAGTCATCGTGACCGACCCTAACCGTCGGCTCAGGCCAGCAAACCCCGCACCACCCGCAGGCCGACCGAGACCTTGGCGATGTCGCTCGGCTCGTCCGCGCACACCGCCGCGAGGGCCCCGATCGCCTTGTCGACGACACCACCGGCCTCGGTCTCCCAGGTGGACACCCGACGCGCCGCCGCCTCCAACGGGTCGTCCACGCCGGTGACGTCACCGGTGGCCTCGAGCACCTGGGCGGTCAGCTGGGCGTGGACGGTGTAGAGGTCGTCGCGCAGCGCGGCTCGCGCCATCGTCTGCCACTGGTCGGCGCGCGGCAGGTCGACGATCCGGCGCTGCAGGACCGTGAGGCCGAGCCGCTCCCCCAGCGCGAAGTGGACGCGTGCCACCTCGGCCGGCGTGAGGTCGTGGGCATCGGCGATCTCGACGACGTTGAGCAGGGTGTAGGCGACGTCGAAGGAGGCGACCCGGGCCGCGAGGTCCTCGGGGACGTCCTGCTCGATCAGCAGCGTCCGACGCGCCTCGTACGACGCGAGCTCGGCGCCGGTCAGCAGCCGGGGCAGCTCCAGCATGGTCTCCTGCACGGGAGCGGCGAAGAACTCGACGTTGCCCTGGCTGTCGAGCGGGGGCCGCCGGTTGGTGACCAGCCAGCGCGACGCCCGCTCGACGAGGGTGCGCATCTCCACGCGCATCCGGGTCTGCACCGCCGCGTCGAGCACGTTGTCGTACTGCTCCAGCTCACGGCGCAGGTCGAGGGAGCCGAAGATCTCGCGGGCCACGAAGTTGGCGCGGGTGAGCTCGGCGGCGCTGGCCCCGGTCTCGCCGGCCAGCCGCGGCCAGTAGGTCATGCCGGCGCCGTTGACGAGGTCGTTGACGACCTGGGTCACGATGATCTCGCGGCGCAGCGGGTGGTCGCCGATCTGGTCCAGGAAGCCGGCCTGGACCGGCACCGGGAAGTAGGACTGCAGGTCGAGGGCCAGGTAGGGGTCGTCCGGGAGGTCCGAGGCGAGCAGCTCCTCGGCCAACACGATCTTCGTGTAGGCCATGAGCACCGCCAGCTCTGGCTGGCTGAGCACGCCCCCGGCCTCGATCCGGCGCTGGACCTCGCGCTTGGTCGGCAGCGCCTCGAGGTCCCGGTCGAGCAGTCCCTGGGCCTCGAGATCGCGCATCCACTGCTCGTGGACGTGCAGCAGCGACACGGCGTTCTTGGCCGCGTTCGCCAGGGCGAGGTTCTGGTCGTAGTTGTCGCGCAGCACCAGCTCGGCGACCTCGTCGGTCATCGACGCGAGCAGCTCGTTGCGCTGCTTGCCGGTCAGGTCGCCGTCGGCGACGACGCGGTCGAGCAGGATCTTGAGGTTCACCTCGTGGTCGGAGGTGTCGACACCGGCCGAGTTGTCGATGAAGTCGGTGTTGATCCGCCCGCCCGCGACGGCGTACTCGATCCGGCCGCGCTGGGTGAAGCCGAGGTTGCCGCCCTCGCCGACGCAGCGCACCCGGAGCTCGCCGCCGTCGACCCGGATGGCGTCGTTGGACTTGTCACCCGCGTCGGCGTGGGACTCCGTCGCGGCCTTGACGTAGGTGCCGATGCCGCCGTTCCAGAGCAGGTCGACCGGCGCCAGCAGGATCGACCGCATCAGCTCGGCGGGGGTCAGCTGCCGCACGCTCTCGTCCAGGCCGAGGGCCGCGCGAACCTCCGGCGTGATCGGGATCGACTTGGCGCTGCGCGGGTAGACTCCGCCCCCGGTGGAGATGAGCGCCTTGTCGTATTCCTGCCAGCTCGACCGGGGAAGGTCGAAGAGTCGCCGGCGCTCGGCGTACGACGTCGCGGCGTCGGGCTGGGGATCGAGGAAGATGTCGCGGTGGTCGAACGCGGCGACCAGCCGGATGTGCTCGGAGCAGAGCATGCCGTTGCCGAAGACGTCGCCGGACATGTCGCCGATGCCGACGACCGTGATGTCCTCGTTCTGGCAGTCGATGCCCATCTCGCGGAAGTGCCGCCGCACCGACACCCACGCGCCCCGAGCGGTGATGCCCATCGCCTTGTGGTCGTAGCCGACCGAGCCGCCGCTGGCGAAGGCGTCGCCCAGCCAGAAGCCGTAGTCGGCGGAGACGCCGTTGGCGATGTCGGAGAAGGTCGCCGTGCCCTTGTCGGCGGCGACGACGAGATAGGAGTCGTCGGCGTCGTGGCGCACGACGTCGGGCGGCGGAACCGTCTCGCCGCCGACGAGGTTGTCGGTCACGTCGAGCAGGCCGCGGATGAAGGTCGTGTAGCAGGCGACGCCCTCGGCCAGCCATGCCTCGCGATCCGAGCTGTCGGGAAGCTGCTTGGCGTAGAAGCCGCCCTTCGCGCCGACGGGCACGATCACGGTGTTCTTGACCATCTGCGCCTTGACCAGGCCGAGGATCTCGGTGCGGAAGTCGTCGCGCCGGTCCGACCAACGCAGGCCGCCGCGGGCGACCGCGCCGAAGCGCAGGTGCACGCCCTCGACGCGCGGGCTGTAGACGAAGATCTCGAACCGGGGCCGCGGCTCCGGGAGGTCGGGGATCGCCGACGGCTCGAGCTTGAGCGAGAGGTAGGGCTTCGGCCGGCCCTCGTCGGTCTGGAAGTAGTTGGTCCGCAGGGTGCTGCGGATGTGGGTGAGGTAGGAGCGCAGGATCCGGTCGTGGTCGAGGCTCACCACGTCGTCGAGCGCCGCCCGCACCTGCTCGACCAGCGCCTCCTCGCGCGCGGCACGATCGGCCTCCCCGGCGGGGTCGAAGCGCACCTCGAAGAGCGCCACCAACAGCTGGGCGAGGTCGACGTTGTCGACCAGCGCCTGCTCGATCGAGTCGAGCGCGAAGGGGCTGCTGCCCTGCTTCATGTACTTCGCGTAGGCGCGCAGCAGCATCGCCTGGCGCCAGGTCAGCTGGGCACGCAGCACCAGCCGGTTGAAGCCGTCGGTCTCCGTGTGGCCGTCCCACATGGCGCGGATGGCGGCGGAGAAGAGCTCGCGGGCGTGGTCGGGCAGCGCCTCGCCGTAGCGCAGCCCGAAGTCGTAGATGTGGGTCCGCCGCTCCAGGCCGGACAGCGCGTAGGGCCGCTCGTCGACGACCTCGACGCCCATCGAGGACAGCATCGGCAGCACAGCGCTGAGCGAGAGCGGCTCACCGACCCGGAACATCTTGAGCCGGGCCTCGCCGTCGGCTGCGTCGACCTCGGCGTAGAGCGACTGGTCGCGACCCTCCTCGCCGGGGATCCCCTCGATCCGACCGAGGTCGACCGCGGCGGTGCGCGGCGTGAAGTCCTCCTTGTAGGCCTCGGGGAAGGCGTCGAGGTAGCGCCGGCCCAGCAGCGCGCCGGCCTCCTCGCCGTACTCCGCGATGACGGCCTGCAGGAAGTCCTCCTGCCACGAGCGTGACGCCTCGATCAGGCGCCGCTCGAGGTCGGCGGTGTCGATGTCGTCGGGGATCAGCTCGCCCTTGGGCAGGTGCACGACGAAGTGCACGCGGGCGGTCGTCGACTCGTTGATGCTGACGTTGAACTCGACCGACTCGGGACCGATCCGGCCCTTGCCGATCTGCTCGGTCAAGATCTGCACGAAGCGGTGCCGCACGCCGGTGTTGTAGCGATCGCGCGGCAGGTAGACCAGGACCGACAGGTAGCGCGCGTAGGTGTCGCGGCGGATGAACAGGCGGACGGCACGGCGCTCGCGGGCCCGCATCGCCGCCTCGACGATCGGCGCCAGCTCGTCGACCGGCGTGTGGAACAGCTCGTCGCGCGGATAGGTCTCGAGGGTGTCCAGGAGCGCGGCCCCGTCATGGCTGCGGGCGTCATAGCCGCCGCGGGCGAGGACCTCGTCGACCTTCTCGCGCAGCAGCGGGATCCGGAGCAGCGACTCGGTGTAGGCGGCGCTGGAGAGGAGCCCGAGGAAGCGCCGCTCCCCCACGACCTCCCCGTCGGGCCCGAACGTCTTCACGCCGACGTAGTCGAGGTACGCCGGGCGGTGGACGGTCGAGCGGGAGTTGGCCTTGGCCAGCACCAGCAGCCGCTTCTCGCGCGCCTTCGCCTTCACCGCGTCGGGCAGGCGGCTGAACGCGACCGAGGTGTCGCCCTCCGCCGGGCTCTCGCGCAGGATCCCGAGGCCGGTGCCCGGCACCGGGCGCAGCACGTCGTCCTCCGGCTCCCCCGCGACGGCGACCCGGTCGAGGACGTACTCGCGGTAGCCCAGGAAGGTGAAGTGCTCGTCGGCCAGCCAGTCGAGCAGCTCGGCCGCCTGCCGGATCTCCTCGGCGCCCAGCGGCGGCGGGTCGGAGGCGAGGCTCGCCACCACCTCGGCGACCCGCTCCTGCATGGCCGGCCAGTCGTCGACCGAGGCGCGCACGTCGCCGAGCACCCGGCGGCAGCCGGCCGCGACCTGCTCGGGCGTGTCGTCGCCCTCGCCGCTGAGTCGGCCGATCTCCACGTGCATCCAGGACTCGCGGACCAGCCCCTCGGCCGGCGCCGTCGATCCGGAGGCGACCGGATCGGCGGAGACCAGGCGCCCCGCCGCGTCGCGGCGTACGTCGAAGGTCGGGTGGACCACCGTGCGCACGTCGTGCAGCCCACGCGCCAGCTCCATCGTCAGCGAGTCGACCAGGAAGGGCATGTCCTCGACGACGACCTCGACCACCGAGTGGCCGCCGGCCGACCAGCCGTTCTCCGCCACGGTCGGCGTGTGCACCCGGACCTTGACCTGGCCCGGGGCGCGCTCCAGCGCGAGGTGGTGGTGGGAGGCGAAGGCGCCGTAGACGTCGAGATCGCTGCGGCTGGCCAGCTCCTCGGTCGCGACGTGGCGGTAGTAGGCCGGCAACAGCGCGGGAAGCGCCTCCCGGGGCGGCGCCCCGGAGCCCTTGGCCGGTCCGGCCGCCGAGGCGGCCTGCTCGAAGATGCGGTCACGGTCGGCCCCCTGGGCCGAGGGCAGCGGCGTCGTCATTGACACACCTCGACCCTAGGACCTGCTCGTCACCCGTCACAACCGGGTCGTGCGCCATGATGTCTCGTATGCGACACAGTCGAGAGCTCGCCTACGACGCCCCACCCGACGAGGTGTTCGCGATGCTCGCGGATCCCGCGTTCCGGGAGAAGGTCGGCACCGCCCAGGGCGTCGTGTCGATCGAGGTGGTCGTCACCGCGACCGGCACCGGCTTCACGCTCGTGAGCGACCAGGTGCAGAACACCGCCGGACTGCCCGCCATCGCGAAGAAGATCGCGGGCGACACCACGCGCGCGGTGATCCGGGAGGAGTGGACGGACGCCTCCTCCGGCACCATCGAGATCACGGCGCCCGGCAAGCCGACCCGGGCCGTCGGCACGGTGCGGCTCACGCCGTCGGGGTCCGGGACGACCTACCTCCAGGAGCTGGAGGTCACCGTCAAGGTTCCGCTGGTGGCCGGCAAGCTGGAGCGGCTGATGGCCGACAACATCGACGCCGGTCTCACCGTGGAGCACACGGTGGGCGCGGCCTGGCTGAAGGGAGAGCGCTGACATGGCGACCCGGATCGTGCACGAGATGACCTACCCCGCACCCGCGATCGAGGTCGCGGCCATGCTCACCGACCCGGTGTTCCGGGAGACGGTCTGCCGCAACCAGCGCGCGACGTCGTACGCCGTCGAGATCGAGGGCAATGTCGACGCCAAGGCCGTGCGGATCGAGATGGAGCAGCCCACCGACAGGGTGCCGGCGTTCGCGAAGAAGTTCATCGGCGAGACCACGACGATCGTGCAGACCGAGACGTGGTCGAGCCCGCTCGCGGCGACGATCACGGTCGGCATCCCCGGCAAGCCCGGAGAGATCAACGGCACCGTGACCCTCACCGAGTCCGCCGGCGTCACCACCGAGAGGGTCGAGCTGGAGATCAAGGTGAAGATCCCGCTGGTCGCCGGCAAGATCGAGGAGCTGCTGGCCAAGCTGCTCGGCAGTGCGCTGCGGGCCGAGGAGCGCACCGGCAAGGAGTGGCTCGGCTGAGCGCGGCGACCAACGTCGCCGGTGCGCCCGGTCAGCCGGCGCCCGGGTCGTGGTCGCGGTCCCCGTCGCGGCTGCGGTCGTCGCGCGCCTCGGCGCGCCGGCGGAGGAGGATCACGATCCCCAGGACCACGAACGGCCCGAAGGCGAGCACGAAGGTCGCGATCTGCTCGACCGGGTGCAGGGCGCCGAGGTGCAGCGCGATCACGGCTCGCCCTTCGAGGAGCCCTTCCTCGCCGTACGCCGGCCCCGGGGCGCGCGCTGCCGGGTGGCCGAGGACAGGTCGATCAGCTCGTCGAGCGCCTCGCGCACGCAGGTGCCGAGGAGCTCGGCGTCGGGGATCCAGTCACGGTCGGCGGTGATGCCGTAGAACACGCCGCCGTCGTACGACGTCACGCCGATCGCCAGCGGGTGGCCGGGGGTCAGCGGCGGGACCGGGTAGCTGGCGAGCATCCGCGCTCCCGCGGCGTACAGCGGGGCCTGCGGGCCGGGGACGTTGGTGACCGAGAGCTGGTAGCCGCGGCGCAGCTCGCTGGCCGCGACCCGCGACCCGATCGCGTGGAAGGTGGTCGGCGCGAAGCCCGCGATCCCGGCGAGCCGGTTGGCGGCGACGCTGCGGCCGGTGTCCTTGTGGGCCTGGAAGGAGTAGGAGACCTGGTGCAGGCGCACCACCGGACTCGGCTCCCCCACCGGCAGGTCGACGAAGTGCGCGGCGATCTGGCTGCCGAGCGAGGTCGCCTCGAGCTCCTCGTCGATCACCGAGACGGGCACGACGGCACGCACCTGGCGCAGGCCGCCGAGCGACTCGGCGCGGGTCATCAGCCAGGCCCGCAGGGCGCCGGTGACGGTGGCGAGGATGACGTCGTTGACGGTCCCGCCATGCGCCTCGCGGACCCGGCGGTAGTCGGCCAGGCAGGTCTCGACGGTCACGATCCGGCGCTGCTGGGACAGTGGCCCGTTGATGACGCCGCCGGTCCTGGGGCGACGGCCGGTCGCGGCCGCCAGGAACGACCGGGCGCGCTCGCTGCGCCGGTCGGCGGTGCGGGCCAGGGCACGCGAGCCCGTCCGCACCGTGTCGATCAGCTCGCCGGCGTCGGTCAGGTTGTCGCGCACCGCGCCCGCCAGCAGGTGGGCCGGGTTGGGCGGGCGTCGCGGCGCCCAGTCGTCGGGCTCGAGCGCGCGCGCCTCGGGCTGGAGATCGAGCAGCAGCTGGCCGAGGTCGACGGTGTGGACGCCGTCGACGAGGGCCTGGTGCGCCTTGGACAGCAGCGCGACCCGGCCACCCTCGAGGCCCTCCACGAAGTAGATCTCCCACAGCGGCCTGGTGCGGTCGAGCGGACGGGACACGATCCGCGCGACCAGCTCGAGGAGCTGGGCGGACGTGCCGGGACGCGGGAGCGCGGAGCGTCGTACGTGGAAGCCGAGGTCGAACTTCTCGTCGTCGACCCACACCGGGTTGGCCAGGTGGCCGGGGACGGCCTGCAGGCGCTGCCGGTAGCGCGGCACGAACGCGATGCGGTCGCGGATCAGCGCCACCAGGCGGGCATGGTCGAACGCGTCGGTCCCCTCGCCGGGGTCGAAGATCTCGATCGTCGCGTTGTGCTGCGGCGTCTGCGGCGTCTCCTGCTCGAGGAACGTCAGATCGCGCGGACGCACCCGATCCACCACGTCGTACTCCAGCCTCTGGACGGATCCCCGGACGATCGGCGGCCGGCCCCATCCGGTCGCCTTGGGATCACATGAGATTCTGGCAGACGACACCGATCATCCGCGGATTCGTCCGCGGATGTTCTGCGAGGAGGAGGAAGCATGCAGCGGCTGCGCATCGTCGGCGCGGCGCTCGCCGGGATCATGCTCCTCGGGACCGCCACCGCGTGCGGCTCCGGGGACGAGGCGAGCACCGACGAGAAGGTCGTCGTCGACATCACCGTCAAGGACGGCGAGATCACGCCGAAGGGCGACCGCGTCAAGGTCGCGGCCGGCCAGCCGATCGACCTCGTCGTGACCGCCGACACCGCCGGCTCGCTGCACATGCACTCCGACCCGGAGCAGGAGTTCGCCTACGACGTCGGGACGAAGACCTTCCCGATCTCGATCGACCGGCCGGGCGTGATCGAGGTGGAGTCGCACGACCCGGCGCAGATCATCGTGCAGCTCGAAGTCCGATGACCCCCGCTTCCGGGACCGTCGAGGCCCACGGCATCGGCGGCCAGGCCGACCTGCCGATCTCGCTCGAGCTCGCGGTGTCCGGCGCGGTCGCCGCGCTCGTCGTCTCCTTCACCGTCCTGGCGGTGGCCTGGCGACGACCGCGGTACGACGGCGGCGACTTCCCCGGCCGCCCGGCGCCACGCCTGCTCGACGCCGTCACCGCGTCGCCGGCCTTCGGTGTCGTGCTGCGCGCGGTCGGCATGGTCATCGCCCTGTTCGCCGTGTTCACCGCCGTCTTCGGCCAGGACAGCCTGACGAACCCGTTCTTCGGGATCGTCTACGTCTGGTGGTGGGTCGGCCTCATCTTCGCCTCGGCCGTGTTCGGCCCGGTGTGGCGGGCGATCAGCCCGGTCCGGACCATCAACGCGGGCATCGCCCGGCTGTCGGGCAGCGACCCCGACGAGGGCCTGGTCCACTATCCCGACTGGCTGGGCTACTGGCCCGCGGCGCTCGGCCTCTTCGCGTTCGTCTGGCTGGAGCTGGCGTCCACCTCCCCCACCGAGCTGGGCTCGGTGCGGCTGTGGTGCGCGATCTACGTCGGGGCGATGCTGATCGGCGGCGCGGTCTTCGGCAACCGCTTCTACGAGAACGCCGACCCGTTCGAGGTCTACTCCTCGCTCATCGCCAAGCTGTCGCCGTGGGCGCGAGTGGACGGGCGCCTGGTCCTCCGCAGCCCGTTGGCCAACCTGGCGACGATCCCGTCGACCCCTGGCCTGATCGGCGTCGTCGGCGTCCTGTTCGGCAGCACCGCCTTCGACTCCTTCGCGGAGTCGTCCTTCTGGGTCAAGACCTACCAGAACGCGTCGGTGAGCAAGTTCCTGCTCGACAACGTGGCACTGGTCGTGTTCTGCGTGGTGGCCGGCCTGCTGTTCAGCATCGGCAGCGCGCTCACGCCGTCACGTGAGGGACTGTCGCGTCGCGATCTGCCGCGTCGCTACGCCCACTCGATCGTGCCGATCATCCTCGGCTACATCGTCGCCCACTACCTGACCCTGTTCATCGACGTCGGGACACAGACCCTCGCGCGTGCCAGCGACCCGCTGGGCAAGGGGTGGGACATCCTCGGTACGGCGGCACTCGAGCCGTCGTACTGGTTCTCCTACCACCCGGAGGTCCTCGCGACGATCAAGGTGCTCGCCGTCGTGGTCGGGCACGTCGTCGCGGCCGTGGCGGCGCACGACCGGGCGCTGAGCCTGCTGCCGCCGCGCGACCAGATCACCGGGCAGCTGCCGCTGCTGGTGGTCATGGTCGGGTTCACCGCCGGCGGGCTCTTCCTGCTGTTCAGCGCCTGACGGCGTCGGGGACGCACCGCTAGGGCCCGTCCCACGGGAGCCGTCGCGGCCCCGGCCCCTCGGCGGCGAGCTGGTCCTCGGGGTTGAAGAGGCGGCAGGTGTTGAGGGACAGGCAGCCGCAGCCGATGCAGCCGTTCAGCTCGGCCTCCAGGCGCTCGATCTCATGACGACGCGCCGCGAGGCGCGCGTGCCAGCGGCGTGAGATGGCCGTCCAGTCGCGCTTGTTGGGCATCCGGTCCTCCGGCAGGCCACCGAAGATCTCGGCGACCTCCTCGAGCGGGATCCCGAAGCGGCGCGCGGCGAGGATGATGCCGATCCGGCGCAGCACGTAACGCGGGTAGCGCCGCTGGTTGCCGGCCGTGCGTACCGAGGAGATCAGGCCCTGCTTCTCGTAGAACCGGATCGCGCTGGTCGCGATCCCGGCGCGCTGCGCCACCTCCCCGATGGTGAGGAGCTGGGTCGGCATGAGGTGCTCGCGGCTCATTTGACTTGAAGTCTACTTCAACTTTTAGCGTCCTCGGCATGACTGACGAACGCCTCGATCTCGACTCCGGACAGACCGCTCCGGCCGCCACCGGATGGGCCGCGCTGCTTCATCGCGACCTGCTGCCCGCCGTCCTCGTGCTCTCCGGCGGCGTGGCCCTCTACGCCATGAACCTCTACTTCACGGCGGCCCTGATGCCGTCGGTCGTCGCGAGCATCGGCGGCGCGGAGTACTTCGCGTGGGCAGCGACCGGCTATCTCGTCGTCGCGGTCGTCGCCACCATGCTGGTGGGTCGCACGCTCGAACGGTTCGGCGCCCGCCGCTCCTACCTCGCCGGCTTCGTCCTCTTCGGGCTCGGCACGGTCGCCAGCGCCGCGAGCCCGAGCATGGTCGTCTTCGTCGCCGGCCGCGGGCTCCAGGGCGCCGGGGCGGGTCTGCTGATCGGCCTCGGGTACGCCGTCATCCGGACCACCCTGCCCGCGCACACGTGGACCCAGGCCTCGAGCCTGGTCTCGGCGATGTTCGCCCTCGGTGCTCTCGTCGGCCCGGCGCTCGGCGGCATCTTCGCCGAGCTCGAGCTGTGGCGGGCGTCGTACGTCGTGCTCGCGGTGGTCTCCGCGCTCCTCGCCCTGATCGCCACCCGGGCCCTGCCGGCCCACACAGCGAGCCCGCGACGCGGCGACCCACTCCCTCTCCGCTCGTTCGTCGCGCTCACCCTCGCCGCCGCCCTGCTGAGCATCAGCTCGACCACCGAAGGCGGGCGTGCCGTCGTCCTGGTCGTGGCGGGCCTGGCCACGCTCGTCGCCTTCCTGCTCATCGACGCACGCGCCACGCACAGCGTCCTGCCGCGGATCACCTACCTGGCCGGCGGACGGCTCAAGTGGGTCTACCTCACCGTCGCCGCGCTCAGCGCCGGCGTCATGGTCGAGAACTTCGTCCCGCTCTTCGGCCAGCAGCTGGCCGGCATGACCCCCGTCTGGGCGGGCTTCCTCGGCGCCGTGATGTCGATCGGCTGGTCCGCCGCCCAGGTCTTCAGCGCCGGTGCCGGCCCCGCCGCCGCCCGCCGCCTGGTCCTGCTCTCCCCCTGGCTGGTCGCCGCCGGCCTCGCCGGCTATGGACTGCTGCAGACCGCGGGCGCGGGCGCCGGCTCCATCGCGCTGTGGGCCGGCTTCCTCCTCCTCGCCGGCATCGGCGTCGGCATCGCCTTCCCCCACCTCACCGTCGCCGCCATGAGCAGCACCCCCGATCCCGGCGAGGGCGCCCGGGCGGCCGCCGCCGTCAGCACCACCCAGCTCATCGCCTACACCCTCACCTCGGCGGTCGCCGGCAACCTGCTCGCCCTCGGCTCGGAGGCGGTCGACGCCGCGCGCTGGGTGATCCTCGGGCTGGCCGTGCTCGTGGCGGTCGGGGTGGTCGGCAGTCGGCGGGCGCTGCCCCGATAGGTGGTGTCTCTGCGGACTGAATGGGCTCGCTCACGCCGCAGAGGCGGGATCGCGCCGCCTGTCCGCGTAGGACACAAACCCATCCGCCAGGGTGCACGTCGATCTCGTGTCGACACGCATCAGTGCAGTGCAGGTGTCACCCGTCCGCGCAGCAGTCCCCCCGGCTCATCCCGCTCCCTCGTCAACGTGGAGATTGTCGACGTTCACGTAGTAGACCCGTCGCGACAGGTCACTTGGACTATCGAACTGATACTGGTCGGGATCCTCGACCAATGATTCAGCCACGGGCCTGCCGACGAACTCAGGCTCAGCTGGCCATTGCCCCGCCCAGATTTGAATCCGCCCCTGGCGGACGAGCTCTCCAATCGCAGCGGCAACCTCGCTGACAATCGAAGGTGACTCCGAGAGCCCGCGCATCTCGACCGTCCGAACGATCTCGGGCAGCGGAATCAGGTCCTCGAGGCCCTCGTCGAGGATGCACTGCTCCAGCGGCGTCGTTGGCGCGTTCATGGCATACCCAAGGGTACGCGCGTGCCGTGGAGGGGGCCGCCGAAGTACTTAAGGTACGCGCCACTCTTGACCCCCGGCTGGCCCGGAACGCCCTGCGGCAGGACCCTGAACCCCTGAGAACCGTTCGTGCCCGGTAGGTAGTAGCGAGTCGCGGGGTTCTTTGCCGAGGCGCTCCCAGCTCGGACCTCGAAGCCAGCATTGCGAGCGAGGTCGTCAATCTGACTCGGCGCCAGCCCCTCGATCAACTTGGGGTTATTGAGCGCATCGAGTGAGGTGAAGCAACTGTTGTGGACGAGGATCGCGGCGTCGCCGACGTGGTAGGTGTGGATGCCCTCCACGCTGAGGTTGTAGGCGAGGCCGTCGCGGGTGCTCGCGAGCCGAAGCCCGGAGACCTCGACGGTGCGGCCGTCGGCGCTGAGGACGCGCTCGCCTTGAGAAAGCTCGTCTGCTCGTTCGAAGCGTTGGTCGGTGACGGACCAGTAGGGGTGGTCCTCGGTGGTCGTGAGCACGGTCCCGTCTGCCAACTGAAGGTCGGTGAGGTCGTCGTCGTGGACGAAGACGTGCTCGACCTTTTTGGCGGCTTGTTCGCCGGTCTCGGGGTCGGTCGCGAGGACCTCGTCGCCGACCTTGATGTATTCGATCGGCTTCTGGGTGCCGTCGGCCATGAGGACGGTCGTAGCTCCAGCAAAGGAGCAGGCTCGGGCTGTCGTGCGACCCGCGTTTGCGGCTCGCTCCACCTTTGCCAGGCCACCGGCGATCTTGGCGCCCTGGGCGATCTTGCCGAGACCGAACGGGACAGCGTAGAGGGCCGCGTCAACCGCCAGCGCGCCGCAGGATGAGAGCTCGAGTTCCCCGAAGCAGCCGGTGATCGCATTCCAGGTGTCCCTAGCCATCTGGATGCCGATGTCCAACAGCGTGGCGTCGCTCTTGCAGTGCTGTCCGAACACCTGGCAGTAGGCCAGCTCGACCTCTTCGTATCCCTCAACAGTGCCCTCCCCGCCAAGATGTGCCTCGAACCAGCGCTCGTAAGCGAGGCGGGTCGCCTCCTCCGGGGTGGCCCCTTCCGCCGTGGCAGCGTGGATGATGCCAGCAAACTCCTTCTTGTTCTGGAAGTCAGCCAGCGGCGCCCCATCCGCGACGTAACCCTCCGGCGGA
Organism: Nocardioides segetis; assembly: GCF_051390595.1. Taxonomy (NCBI): domain Bacteria; kingdom Bacillati; phylum Actinomycetota; class Actinomycetes; order Propionibacteriales; family Nocardioidaceae; genus Nocardioides; species Nocardioides segetis. The sequence goes on from NZ_JBNINR010000002.1 coordinate 549,749, forward strand.
ACCCACGGCGCCGGAGAGGCCGCCTTGATATTCGTGAAGTGACCCTTTGCGTCCACATCGAAGGAGCACTCCTCGCCGTTGCAGATCGGCTTGTGGCCGTCGGGGTCGATCAGGTTGATCGGGTTGCCGTTGACGTAGGTGTAGGTGTTCGACGTCAACGGGTCGACACTGACACTCAGATCGGTGGCCGAGGACGACACCCGATACGAGTCCGGCGTGGTGAACGCCGCCTTGCCCGGGTCATAGGTCCGCGTCCCCAGCTGGTAGTTCCCCGTCGACCCGTCCCGCACCTGACCCCGATACCAGACCGCATTCCCCGTGACCTCCGCAGCCGGGCTGTCGGTCTTGCACACCCCGTTCCCATCACCCCGCGACGCCGGGTCGGGATGACTCGACGGGCCCGAAGGTGCCGCATCCACCGGCGTCCCGAACGGGTCATAACGCACCGCACACGCCAACGCGTGAGCACCGCTGCCGGTGGTGAACGACGTGACCGCGGTGACATCACCCCGACCGTCGGTATCCAGGAACGCCGTACTCCCACCCGTGCTCGCCCCACCCGGACCAGACTGCGCATACGCCGTCTGCGCACCACCAGGATCGAGCTGGTACAACACACTCGGCCCGTCGTTGTCACCATTGACCGCACCGACCTGCCCCACCAGGCTCGTCGACAACCCGTCGAACACACTGCGCGTCGCCCGGTTCGCAGCCGGCTTCGCCGCCGACGACACCGTCACGATCCGCTGCCGGTCCAACCCGTCATAGTCATAGGTCGTGGTCCGCCCATTGCTGCCACAGTCCGTCGAACCGCTGGCCACCTGCTTCTCGACCCGGTCGAACGCGTCATACGAATAGGTATTGCAACCATCCGCGGTCAACAACCCGAACCCGTTGTACGCATGGACCCGATCAGGCTTGCCAGGCCTCTCGACCTTCGCCACCGAGTTGTCCCAGTTGTACGACGTCTCCGACGCCAACACACCGTCGACCGTGACCGAGGTCCGGTTGCTGTTCTTGTCCCACGTGTACGACGTCTCCTGCGCCGTGCCCCCACCCGCGGTGACCTGGTGATCCCACGACAGCAACTGCTCGCTGGGCGCATACGTGTACTCGTTGACATAGCCACCCGTACCCGACCCAGCGTCACTGGTCACGATCTGCTTGGTGACATTGCGGTTCTTGTCGTACAGGTACTCGTACTTCCCCACCACCACATCAGCACCAGAGATCCGAGCCGTGGTCTTCGCACCCGCCAACGCATTGTTCGGATGCCACGACCACTCCGCCCGATGCAGACCCGAACCCGTCGTCGTCGACGCACTCCTCAACCGACCGGCCTGATCCCAGCCATAAGCCGTCACCACCCCACCCGCCGAACCGGGATCGAGGACCTGCGAAGCCATCCCCGCCGGCAACCCCGCATCGTTGTACCGATACGACGTCGTCAACGTCTCATCACCCGTGACCCCAGCCGCACCCGTGCGGTCGGTGCGGACCGTGACCGCCCCGGCACCGTTGTAGGCGTACGTGTTGGTGTTTCCGACGTTCCCGCCGCCACCAGCACCCACACCGGACTCCGCGACCCGACGCTGTGTCCCGTCGAGGTAGTAGCCCACGCTCAACGTGATGTCGCTGGAGCCGTCGATGATCTGAGCCGGACCACCATGCTGCGCATACGTCGTGGTGATCGACTTCGTCGGCGTCTCGGTCGACGCACGCTCACGCCCCTCCTGCGAGCTCAACCGACCGTTCGCGCCGTAGTTCAACTTCACGAAACCAGCACCCGAGTACTTCGGATAGCCCGGCACACACGCCGTCGGCACGTCCGACTCACACCGCGCGGTCTGCGTGACCGTCTTCATCCCCGCCGGCGCATAGTCGTAGCGCACCGACCGATACACCCTCACCGGCACCTCAGGAGGCGTCGGCTCGGAGGCGATCGACGCCGCTCGCTGGGTGCTGCCCCGATGATCGACCAAGCCTGCTGACGGGCTCGCTCACTCTGATCGGCCCGGCTGCCTCGCGTCTGTCTGCACGCCAGTCCCCGAATGACACTCGAGGTTTTCGGGGGCATTCAGGCAGGAGTTCACAAAATCGGCCCCCTTCGGCAGGCGACACTGAATTGAAATCAAGACTTCCCAGGTCGGTCGTTCAACCGGTGCTGCCACATCGGAGCTTCACTTCCTTCGATATCCACTGCCGAAAAGAATCGCCGGTACGCACGAACTCCTCGGGATCTGCTTCAGCCTCGGGAAGGGTCGCCATTTCGTTGCTCGGACCCGCAAGAAACTGCTTTCCACCGTCACTATACGCAACAAGCCACCAGGGTCCGAAGTCGCTCGAAAGATCAACCACGTAGAGATCATCCACGCCGAGAACGCTCAATCCAGGAAGGATCATTCCGTTGCTAAGCGCGAGCAGTGACCGCACCTCCGACGGAAGGCCGAACCCTTCCCGCTCCTCGACTTCCCCAACACGGCGCTCGTCCGCACGAGGGCGAAGGACCACGCCGACCAGCTCAAGTTCTACGCCCTCGAGCCAATCCTTCACCGGTTCATCGAGGGAGTCATCCGAAGGGGATATCGACAATGCGCCGACGGCCGCTCGTCCGGCCTGTACTGGATCGACGGTCCACTCGCGCTCCCACCTTCCGTCACACTGGCCATGCAGACCGCGGAAGAAGCCGCCGCGCGCGAGGGAGACCTTGAAGGTGAGCAAGCGTCCGGACTTCGCATCGTTCAGAACAATCGGCCGGCTCTCGACGTCGTAGTCGAGGTCAACAAGAAGGTCATCGGTGGTGGACTCGACTACGACGTCGCATGTCCCCCCCGAGATACGCCGCCTGAGGTCGGTGCCCTCAACGAACTGGCGGAGCAAGGACTCGGCGCGCGGGTCCCCGCTGCCGCGGAGTATCGCGGCAGCGACGAGCACTTCTTGGTCAGTCGCCGTCGTCGAGGTTCGCCGGCCACGCATCCATCGCCTACTGGTCATTTGAGTAGTATGCGTACACACCGAAACCGAGGCCCGCACCCCCTCCGGCAACCGCGCCTCCTTGGGCCCAGGCCGGCGTTCGATTCCAGAACCTCTTCGCCGGTCCTGGCAGCGGGTTTTGTTTCTTCCACGACCGGGGAAGGAACTGGTGCCTCAACGGATCAGCGAGGGCGTGGTCGGATCCCCACATCTTCTTAAGGTTCCATCTGGAATTCTTGAGCCAGTTGGGAGCCCAACCGGCACGTTTCGGGATGAGCCAGTGGCTCAGTTCTTTGTACTCACGGCCCCGGGGAAATGCCGGGTTGGCACGCACCTCCGCAGGGCCGCCATTGATGCGCTCGCGCACGTCACGCCAATTGTAGCGGTCAGTCTTCACTCTCTTTTTGTTGCCGATGTTGCCAATCTCCATGAGATCGTCGGCGTACTTGCCAAGCTTTAGGAACTTCGCGGGCGTAGGCAACGACATGAGCGTTTCGCCGCCACATCCGACTGATATGGAGTCGCTCGCGCAGGCGTTGACTGCGTCTCCGACAATGAAGTTGATGAGGGACTGCACCACCTCTTGTTCAGCGGTTAGAGGAATATCGCCGTAGTCAGCATCGACACCCCAGGCCGCATTGCAGCCTTGTGCACCACAGATGATCGGCCCGTGGGTACCCGGGTCGTTGTCGGTGAAGTTCCCCGATCCGTCATTCAACAAGCGTAGGGCTCGGCGAGCTTGTCGTGCGTCGTCGTCGGCCTTCCATGCCTGTGCTTCACGTTCGATGCTTGCCTGGTGAGCCGCCTGCTCCTTAGCTGCTGCTGCAACTGGGCAAGAGCTAGGGTTAGAGACGCACGGCGAAACATCGTTGCCCCAACCGTCGACTGCGCCGTGGCCGTCGGGGTCGATCATGTTGATCGGGTTGCCGTTGACATACGTGTACGTGTTCGACGTCAACGGATCGACGCCAACACTCAGATCGGTGGCCGAGGACGACACCCGATACGAGTCCGGCGTGGTGAACGCCGCCTTGGTCGGGTCATAGGTCCGGGTCCCGAGCTGGTAGTTGCCCGTCGACCCGTCCCGGACCTGACCCCGATACCAATACGTGTTGCCCGTCGCCCGCGCAGCGGCCGAGTCCGTACGACACACTCCGTTGCCATCACCCGGCGCCCCAGTCCCCGGCGCCCCACTCGGGGCAGGATCGACAGGATCACCGAACGCACCGAACCGGGCACCACAGACCAGAGTGCTGCCCGTGGTCGCGGTGACCGCGGTGATGTTGCCGTGGCCGTCCTCGTCCAAGAACGCCGTCCCGGCCCCGGTCGTACCCGTCTGCTTGTACGCGACCGCCGCACCACCCGGATCGAGCTGGTACAGCACCACCGGACCGTCGTTGTTGCCGTTGACCGCACCCGTCTGACCCACCACCGCGGCACTCAGACCATCGAACACGCTCCGCGTGATCCGGTCCGCCGACGGCTTCGCCGCACCCGACACCGTGACCGTGCGCTGGCGATCCAACCCGTCATAGGTGTACACCGTGGTCCGGTCATCACTCCCACACGCAGCCGTATCGACGACGACCCGCTTCTCCTCCACACGATCGAACGCGTCATAGGAGTACTCGCTGCAACCATCACGCGTCAGCAGACCCGCCCCGTTGTAGGTGTGGAGCTGATCAGCCTCACCGGGGACCTTGAGAGCCTTGATCGAGTTGTCCCAGTTGTAGGTGGTCTCCGTCGGCGTCGCCCCATCGAGCGACACCGAGGTCCGGTTGCTGTTCTTGTCCCACGTGTACGCCGTCACCCGCGCGGTGGCACTCCCCGGCTTATGAGACCACTCGGTGACCTGCTCGCTCGGCGCATAGGTGTACTCGTTGACGTACCCACCGACACCGCCGCTGCCGCTGCTCACGGTCTGCTTGGTGAGGTTCCGGTTCCTGTCGTACAGGTACTCGTACTTCCCCATGACCGTGCCACCAGCCGTGGTCTCAGCCCCCACCAACACACCATTGGGCTGCCACGACCACTGCGCGACATGACCACCCGTCGTCGCCGACCTCAACCGACCCGCCTGATCCCACCCAAAAGACGTCGACACCCCCAACACATCGGAATCCATCCCCGCCGCAAACCCCGCAGCGTTGCAGCCTGCGGTGACGGTTGAGAGGGGCAAAGGAGCCGCTATGGGAGCCGGACCTGGCCAGGTGATCGGTGCTTCCGATAGCTGTGAAGGCCGGAATCGCAGCTACCCGCCAAGCGCCGCCTGCACCCGTTCGCGGACTGCACATAGCCAGGTCTTCATCGTGAATCCGTCGGCCTCCGGCAGATACCCGCTGCCGATCTCGCCGATAAGCAGTGCACTCAGGCTATCGTCCGACGACGTGGTTCCGATCAGTTGATCGACCTCATGTGGAAGTTGGCGAGCGACGGGCTCGTGGGCGACAAAGTCATCGATCGCCGCCCAGGCGTTCGAATAGTCGTCGGGCCAGTCGAGCATCAAGTAGCCCTGGGCGAGGAGTTGGAGTGCGGGGTAGATCATGGTGTCGGGAACGCTGTCTGGATTCGATAGCCGACGGACATACTTGAGTCTCGCACAAGGACGGCTCGGACTCCGGTGACATTGGAGACGGAGGTCGAACCGCACTGGGTTTCGTTCGCTTGATCAGTCAGGATGGGAACGATGGCCAGGTATACGAACGAGATGCGTGAGCGGGCAGTGCGGATGGTTGCCGAGGTCCGCCCGGAGCACCCGCACGAGACGGCTGCGTTGCGGCACGTCGCGGGACTGTTGGGGATGAACACCGAGACCCTGCGGTTGTGGGTCCACCGGGCCCAGGTCGATGCCGGCGTTCGTCCGGGGACGACCTCGGAGGATGCAGAGGAGATCAAGCAACTCAAGCGTGAGGTCGCCGAGCTGCGTCGGGCGAACGAGATCTTGAAGTCCGCGTCAGTGTTTTTCGCCAAGGAGCTCGACCGCCCCACGACGAGATGATCCGCTACATCGACGAGCACAAGGATCAGTTCGGGGTCGAGGCCATCTGCCGGGTGTTGCGCCCGGCAGTTCGTGGGTTCATCACCTCACGCGGGTACCGGGCCGCGAAGACCAGAGCGCCGTCGGCACGGTCGTTGAAGGACGAGCTGCTGGTCCCGGAGATCGTCCGGCTGCACGCCGAGAACTACGGCGTCTACGGGGTGCGGAAGATGCACGCACTGATGCGCCGTCAGGGCTGGGAGATCGGTCGTGATCAAACCGCGAGGCTGATGGAGATCGCCGACGTTCGCGGGGTGAAGCGGTCGAAGAAGGTGTTCACCACCAGACCGGATCCGGCGGCGGTGAAGCCGGCCGATCTGGTCCAGCACAGGTTCACCGCGCCAGCGCCGCGGCGCTTGTGGGTTGCGGACATCACTTACGTCGCGACGTGGTCGGGGTTCGCCTACGTGGCGTTCGTGACCGACGTCTACTCCCGGCGGATCGTGGGCTGGAACGTCGCTGCGACGTTGAAGGCCGACATCCTCCCCTTGCAGGCACTCGACATGGCCGCCTGGGACGCCAGGCGGGAGGGCGCCGCCGACCTGAGGGGGCTGGTCCACCACGCCGACCACGGGTCGAACTACCTCTCGATCGTCTACACCGACCGGATCGGCGACCTCGGAGCGAAGCCGTCGACCGGGACCGTCGGCGACTCCTTCGATAACGCCCTCGCGGAGGCGGTCAATGGGCTCTACAAGACCGAGCTGATCCGACGTCGCGGGGCCGTGGCGCACGATCGAACAGGTCGAGCTCGCCACGCTGGAGTACGTGTGGTGGTGGAACAACCAACGCCTTCACGGGGAGCTCGACATGAGGACCCCGCTCGAAGTCGAGGCGGCGTACTACGCTGCCCAAGAATCATCCCGGCCGGCACTCGCTGGCCACGGGAACGCATAGGAACGAAATCCAGTGCGATTCACTGCTGAGACACTCAACGAGCATTGCCGTCGCCAATCGGGGATCCAACTGTCACGGCTCGCGCGGGACTGGAATGTGTTCGCGCATGTCATGTCATCAGACCGAGCATTAGCGGAACATTGTTGAAGAACGCTCGCCTAGCTGGATCTTCTTCATCAGCCGCGAGTCGCGCAACCCTGCTGACGAAGTCGGCCAGGTCAGTCGCGTCCATCCGCTGCAACTCTGCAGCGATCGACTCCAACCCTGCTACCGCCACGTCAGGATTGACCTCGGATTCATCTGAGTTCTCCAGGAGCATCACAGCGGCGAGGATGCTCCTCACCAACGGGTCCGGGTTCATCAGGGTGCCTGCCTTATGACAATCGTAGAGATCTTTGCGTAGTCCATGAACCGATTCGCGGCAGCTACCGCCTGCGGTGTTGGAAGCTCCCAAACGGCCTGGTAGCCGTTGTAGGCTGCGACCGCTGCTTGCCGCTGTGCCTGTGCGACCGCCTTCGCGCTGAACACGGGGTTCAACTTTCGATCTATGATCTCAGAACCTCTGACGCCATCAAAGCGTGCGGTGACCATGCTTCCGTCCACACCCGGCATCTCCAACTGCGGAGCCATACCACGACCTGTGGCCGGGTTGGAACGGGCACCAGGGGCACCCGACTGGTGGCCGTACGCCCGCTCAGACATCGAGGGGCGCCCCGCTCGTAGGTCTCCACCTTCGTCAACCCACTTGACACCGCCATCGACGTCGTTGCTAGTGGCCAGGATCCGATCGAATTGCTTCGGAAGCTTCAGCACGTCGCCGAGGGGTGCGAATCCGACCATCGCGGCGCCGAACTGCCAGGACAACACCCCGTCTTCCTTCACTGTTCGCCCGGCGTCATAACTGTCGCATCCGAGGCCGAAGAATGGAACGAATGAGCAGGCCGCCAGCATGCTTTCCTTGACGGCGTTGGGGTACTTCGGCTCGGAGGGCTTGTCTCCGTGGCCAGCCACGTATCCGCAGGGGCTTCCATCGCTCGGACACCACATCGGTGCACGCTTCTGATCCGCGTCCCACGCGTCCTGCTCACGTACGACGCGCTCCTTGTGGGCGGCCTGTTCTTTCGCCGCACCTGTCGGGCTGCATGAACCAGGGTTCGAGACACAGGGCGACACGTCGTTGCCCCAGCCGTCGACGGCACCGTGGCCGTCGGGGTCGATCAGGTTGATCGGGTTGCCGTTGACGTAGGTGTAGGTGTTCGACGTCAACGGGTCGACACTGACACTCAGATCGGTGGCCGAGGACGACACCCGATACGAGTCCGGCGTGGTGAACGCCGCCTTGCCCGGGTCATAGGTCCGGACCCCGAGCTGGTAGTTCCCCGTCGACCCGTCCCGCACCTGACCCCGGTACCAGACCGCATTCCCCGTGACCTCCGCAGCCGGGCTGTCGGTCTTGCACACCCCGTTCCCATCACCCCGCGACGCCGGGTCGGGATGACTCGACGGGCCCGAAGGTGCCGCATCCACCGGCGTCCCGAACGGGTCATAACGCACCGCACACGCCAACGCGTGAGCACCGCTGCCGGTGGTGAACGACGTGACCGCGGTGACATCACCCCGACCGTCGGTATCCAGGAACGCCGTACTCCCACCCGTGCTCGCCCCACCCGGACCAGACTGCGCATACGCCGTCTGCGCACCACCAGGATCGAGCTGGTACAACACACTCGGCCCGTCGTTGTCACCATTGACCGCACCGACCTGCCCCACCAGGCTCGTCGACAACCCGTCGAACACACTGCGCGTCGCCCGGTTCGCAGCCGGCTTCGCCGCCGACGACACCGTCACGATCCGCTGCCGGTCCAACCCGTCATAGTCATAGGTCGTGGTCCGCCCATTGCTGCCACAGTCCGTCGAACCGCTGGCCACCTGCTTCTCGACCCGGTCGAACGCGTCATACGAATAGGTATTGCAACCATCCGCGGTCAACAACCCGAACCCGTTGTACGCATGGACCCGATCAGGCTTGCCAGGCCTCTCGACCTTCGCCACCGAGTTGTCCCAGTTGTACGACGTCTCCGACGCCAACACACCGTCGACCGTGACCGAGGTCCGGTTGCTGTTCTTGTCCCACGTGTACGACGTCTCCTGCGCCGTGCCCCCACCCGCGGTGACCTGGTGATCCCACGACAGCAACTGCTCGCTGGGCGCATACGTGTACTCGTTGACATAGCCACCCGTACCCGACCCAGCGTCACTGGTCACGATCTGCTTGGTGACATTGCGGTTCTTGTCGTACAGGTACTCGTACTTCCCCACCACCACATCAGCACCAGAGATCCGAGCCGTGGTCTTCGCACCCGCCAACGCATTGTTCGGATGCCACGACCACTCCGCCCGATGCAGACCCGAACCCGTCGTCGTCGACGCACTCCTCAACCGACCGGCCTGATCCCAGCCATAAGCCGTCACCACCCCACCCGCCGAACCGGGATCGAGGACCTGCGAAGCCATCCCCGCCGGCAACCCCGCATCGTTGTACCGATACGACGTCGTCAACGTCTCATCACCCGTGACCCCAGCCGCACCCGTGCGGTCGGTGCGGACCGTGACCGCCCCGGCACCGTTGTAGGCGTAGGTGTTGGTGTTTCCGACGTTCCCGCCGCCACCAGCACCCACACCGGACTCCGCGACCCGCCGCTGCGACCCGTCGAGGTAGTAGCCGACATTGATCGTGATCCCGCTCGACTCGTCCTTGATCTGAGCCGGACCACCATGCTGCGCATACGTCGTGGTGATCGACTTCGTCGGCGTCTCGGTCGACGCACGCTCACGCCCCTCCTGCGAGCTCAACCGACCGTTCGCGCCGTAGTTCAACTTCACGAAACCAGCACCCGAGTACTTCGGATAGCCCGGCACACACGCCGTCGGCACGTCCGACTCACACCGCGCGGTCTGCGTGACCGTCTTCATCCCCGCCGGCGCATAGTCGTAGCGCACCGACCGATACACCGTCACCGGCACCTCAGGAGCCGTCGGCTCGGTCAACCCCACCGGCGTATGCGTCGCCGCCAGCAGATTGTCCTTCGTGAACTCGTTGCGCACCGGCGGCCGGTCATGACGCACCGCCTCGGGCTGCCACACCTCGATCGCGTTCCCGACCTTGTCGTAGCCATACCTCGTCTTCGCCGTACCCTGACCACCACCCGGCCCCGGAGCCTCGATCTGAGCCAACAGGTTGTCACTCGTCCACACCTGCGCCGTGGTCTTCCCCTCCGGATTGACCGTCGAGACCAGATTCCCCGCCCCGTCATAGACGAACTGCGTCCTCTCGTCCTGCGACGGCAACGGCCCCTCGTCACCATCCGGGTCATAGGCCTGACCCTCGGTCTCCTTCACCAGACCATCCGCGAAGTACGACGTCCGCGTCACACTCCCCTTCGCATCCGTCGACGACACCAACCGACCCACACCGTCATACACATTCGTCGCCGCGACCACCCGGCCACCGGACGCCGGGTCGGGCCCATCGACCTCCTGCACCAGACCGTCGTCGGTGTAGGTGTAGTCGAGATAGCCCTCATCCCCCGCACTCGCCCCGCCACTCGAGCTCGGCAGCCACGCCCGCGCGACATTGCCCACCGGGTCGTAGACCGTCCGCGTATGGCACACACCCACCTGCGCGCCATACGCCGACGGCAACGCCGCACCCGACCCCGACAACCCCGTCAGCGCCAGGTCCAACACCCGCCCCGTGGCACACTGCGTGACCTGCTGGTCGACGCTCCCGCCACCGTCGTTGCCCGAACCGACCGAGGCGGTCGGGCTCCCCGACGCGTTGTCGTACCGCGGGCTGTACGCCGCCACCGGCCGACCGTCGAGGTCGTAGTCCAACCGTCGAGCCGTGTTCAGATTCGGCGCCGACAACGACGCGACATCACTGAACGCCTGCGGCGGCAGCATCGCCACCACCCGACCATCCGCGTCGTACGCCGTGCGGGTGCGGGTGTTCTCGAAGCCGTTCGCGTCCGGCGCCGCATACGCGCTGGCATCGAGCGCCGGATCGGCCTGCACCGTCTGCGCACCCTCGATCGTGTCGACCGGACGGTTCGCGGCGTCATAGGAGACCGCCGTGATCATGTCCCCACGCGTCACCTCGACGCCGGCAGGCGCGTTCGTCACGTCCTCGCCATCGATGCGGATATAGCCCTCCGCACCGTTGCCGCCGTTCCTGTTGCTGACCGCGGTGCCGCCGGTGCCACCCGTCACGTCGAGCACCGTCGGTGAGGCGAGCTCGATGGTGGGCGCGGCCAGCCAGATCCCGCCGCCCGCGCCGCCACCGGCACCGGCGGACTGGCCCGTCCCCGAACCGCCGTCGGCCCCGGACGCATCGATGGTGCCGTTGACGACGATCCGGCCGGCCGTCAGACGGAGATAGCCACCGCCGTTGCCGCCGGTGCCGCCGGCACCGGTGAGGGCCTTGCCTCCCCCACCGCCACCGCCGCCGGAGCCCAGGAGGTAGTCCACGCCCACCGTGGCGAAGTCCGGGGTGCCCGAGGCCAGGCCGGGCAGGCCGGGACCGCTGCCACCGGTACCGGCAGCGCCACCGTCGGTCTTGTGACCGCCACCGCCACCTCCGGACGGCGACAGGCCGAGCAGACCGCCCCGGCCGCCCTTGCCTCCGTTGCCGGGGTTGGGATTCGCGGCGTCGCCGGCGTGGCCGTTGCCGCCGCTGCCGGCGGCGCCGCCCTGGTAGCCCTTGCCGGCGACGGTGATCGAGCAGGTGGCGCAGACCGTCACGGTGCCGCTGGCGTAGAAGAGGAGCCCGTTGGCCGCGGCCGACGTCACGTAGGCGCCGTTCTGAAGGGTCACGTCGCGGTACTGCGCACCGTCGGGGATCTGGAACGGGTTGCCCGCGCCGTGTGCGATGCCGTCCGTCGACTCCGAGGGCGTGGTGCCGTCGACGACGAGATGACCGTCGGCCCCCGACCCGGTGTTGATCGACCCGGGCGCCAGCACGGCGGTGACGTTGCCGTTGGGGTCGTAGCGCCACCTGGTCGTGTTCGTCTTCGTCCCGCGTCGCGGCACCTCCATCGACGTACGCCGGCCCTGCCAGTCGTACGCCGTCGTAGTGCGGTTGCCGTTGGGGTCGGTGACGGCGGTCGTGTTGCCGTCCGCGTCGTAGTCGTAGCCGGTCGCCAGCTCCTCCGGGCTCCCGCCGCCGGCGCGGTACCGGACCTCCTTCGTGGTGTTGCCGGCCGAGTCGTACGCGAAGTGGGTGGCGTGGACCGCCGTGCCGGCGCACCCGGCCGCCGTGTTCGGCGTCGAGCCGACCTCTGCCGCCACGAACTGTCGCGGTGAGCAGGCGTCGAGGACCCGTCCCTCGCGGTCGTAGTTCCAGCGCGACGTGAGCATCTCGCTGCCGCCCTCGGTGCGCGGCGCGTCGACCCGCCGCTGGCGGCCCGCGGCGTCGGAGTGGGTCGTGGTGACCTGACCGTTGGCATCGGTCGTGGTGAGCACACGGCCGACGCCGTCGTAGGTCGTCGACGTCACGCAGATCCGATGGCCGTTCTGCGCACTGGTCCAGTCCGCCGCAGCGGCGGTGCCCGTGCAGGCTCCGGGTGCGACGGCCGCCGGGGTCCGAGTCACCTGGCTGGTGAGCTGCCGGTTCAGCGCATCGAAGGTCGCCCGCGCGGCGACGCCCCGCGCGTCGATCGTCTTGACCGGGTTGCCGAACGCGTCGTACGTCGTCCGGGCGACGGTGCCCGGCGAGCGGTGCTGTGCCCCTGTCGACGTCACCGGGCGGCCGGCGGCGTCGTATCCCGTCATCCGGTCGTAGGCGGAGGTCAGGACGTCGTTGCCACGACCGGAGCGGACGCGACGCGGCTGACCGAGGCGGTCCATCGTGGTCGTGACCAGGTTGCCGGTCGCGTCGCGGCTGCCCTGCACGCCCCAGAGCGCGGACCGGTAGGGCGAGATGTCGATCCCGGCCGGTGCGGGGGTCGCGGTGGTGGCCGGGTTGGTGTCGTCGGCCCGCTGGTTGTTCGCGGTCGATCCCCAGACCCGGATCCGGCCGGCGTGGTCGGCTGTCGCGATCGTCGCCCAGCCGCCGGCGAGCGCGACCTGCCCGGTGAGGCTCGGGACCTGGGTCGGGGTCGGCAGCGTGGCCGCGGCCGAGCCACCGCCCGACTGCCCGGCGTTGTTGATGCCCCAGACCCGGACCGTGCCGTCGCGCAGGAGCGCGATCGCGCTCTTGTTGGCGCCGACGACCTGGCGGACCGGGCCGGCGGCCGTGCCAGGACCGAGTGTCGTGACCTTGACCGGGCTGGTGCGCTGCGTGGTGGTGCCGTCGCCGAGCTCTCCGGACGCGTTGCCGCCGAATGCCCACACGGTGCCGTCGCGCCCGATGGCGTAGGACGAGCCGAAGCCACTGGACACCTGGCGGATCCCGGCATCCTTCAGCGACGTCACCTGGGTCGGCGTGGTCCGTCCCGCCGTATCGCCCAGACCGAGCTGACCGGTGCTGTTCGCACCCCAGGCCCAGGTGGTGCCGTCCGTCTTCACGGCCAGCGAGCTGAGGTTGCCACCGGCCATGGTCGAGACGTCGTCGAGGACCTTGACCGGCGTGCCGACGGAGGCGGTGGAGCCGTTGCCGATCTGCCCGGAGCCGTTGGCGCCCCAGGCCCACAGTCCGCCCTCGGAGTCGAGCGCGAGCAGATGGCAGCCGCCGGCGGCGATCGAGATGATGTCGGGCGGCAGTCCGGTGCGCCGCTCGGGCCGGGACACGCCGCCACCGGCCGCGCCGGCGCCGGTCGTCCAGACCTCGCCGCCGCCGGTGAGGTAGGCCGTGGCCGCGCAGCCGGAGGACGTGCCCGTCGCGGTCTGCACGACCTGGACCGCGTTCGTCATCGGATCGGCACGGACCGCGGTCTTCCGGTTCGTCGTGCTGCCATCGCCCAGCTCACCGCTCGCGTTGGTGCCCGCGCCGGTGACGGTGCCGTCGGGGGCGATGGCGACGAGGGCGGTGTTGGAGACGCTGAGCGCGTCGGAGGTCACCGGGTTGGCGGAGACGGAGTCGACGAAGCGCGTCGTGGGCGGCGCGGTCGCGTCGGCCCACGCTGCCGTCAGGTCCTTGCCCTTCGCCGCGTTGCGGTCCCAGGTGCGGGCGACATTGCCTGCGACGTCGTAGGCGTAGACGATCTTCTCGCCGTCGGGGTCGACGACCGCCTTGAGCCAGCCGCCGGCGGACACGGATCCCGACAGGTCGCACGCCTTGCGTGCCTCGCCGGTGCAGGTCGTCACCACCGGGTAGTAGCGGTACTCGGTCGCCGGCTTGAGAGACCCGGCGCTCGAGGCCGAGTTCGCCTTCGGCGTACGCATCAGGGTGCGCTGGCCCAGATCGTTGTACTCGTAGGTCGTGCAGGAGGAGGCGTACGACGGCGACGGGGTCGGCGCCGTCGGGCTGCCGACGGGCAGGTTGCTCGTCGGCGAGGCGCACACGCCCCGCGAGACGCCCTCGGCGGCGGGCGTGTCGACCTCGCACACCAGGCCGGTGTTGCCGCGCACGGCCGTGCCGCACACCGACGATCCGGCGACCTTGTTGGTCGAGCTGAGCACGCCGTCGCCGGGCAGGTCCCGGCGGATGGAGGTGAGGTACTCGCCCCACTTGCCGGCGTTGGCCGACTCGTTGCCCCGCGGTGAGAGCTCCTGGATCTCGTCGACGACCGCGTAGAGCGTGTCCGCCTTGACCCGGGTCGCCCCGCGGGCCGCGCTGTAGTGCGCCTCGATCCGCGCCCCCGACAGCGTGGTCGGGTAGACCGCCACCTCGTCGAGGGTGGACCCCGCGTTGACGGAGTAGCCGAGGGTGCCGGCGGACAGGTCGGTGGAGAACGAACCGGCCAACGTGTCAGAGTAGGTGACCGTGGGTGCCTGCTGGCCGTCGATCCAGATCTGCACCCCGGAGGCGGACCCGGAGCCGTTGTAGCGGTACACGACGTGGTGCCACTCATCATCGGCGACCGAGGTCGGGGTGTAGACGACCAAGGACTCGCCGGCGAGCAGGTTGGAGTAGAGCGCGACGAACGGCAGCCCGCCGGCGACCCGGCCGACGCTGGCGTACGCCGTGGACGACGCACCCCACTGGAAGGCGTACTCGGCGCCGGTGTTCGCGGTCTTCATCCAGGTCTCGACCGTGAAGTCGGAGCCCGATGCCGAGGTCCCGTGGGCGAAGCCGTTGAACGGGGACACCAGCCCGGTCCAGCCCGCGACCCGTTCGCCGACGGCGGCGTTGCCGTGCACCGCACCCGGCGCGCCGTAGGTGATGCCGGGGCCGTACACCCCGTGCTTGGTCCCGGTCTGGCTGGTCATCGTCGTCCCGCTGGCCTCGTCGAGCCGCCAATAGGCCATCGGGTTGTCCTGCATCACCGCCTGGCGGTAGGTGCCTCCGCCGGCGCTCGACTCGACCTCGCCCTCGCCGACGACGTGGTTGTTGAAGGCGCGTTGCCCGGTCCCCGCGTCGAAGTACTGCTCGTGGCTGCCCCACGTGGTGATCGCGGAGTTGGCGTCCGTCCACGGCTGACTGGCGTCGAGCAGCACGCGTTCGCGCAGTCGCTGGCCGAAGTCGCCGTACAGGTAGTCGGTCGCATGGTCGTGCACGGCGACTCCCGACACGGTCCCGGTGCCCACTTCACCCGGCACGAACGGCTCCTCGGTCGGCTCCGCACGCCGGATGACCTGGCACAGGTTGTGGTTCATCGTGACGGTCGGCTGGGAGCACGAGGCGATGCCGGCGCCGTCGGCGGCGTCCCCCATCCCGTCCCAGAAGTAGCCCGTCTGCGCCGCGTACAGGCCGCTTCCGGGGTCGTTCGGGTTGGTCCCGCCGGTGGTGCCCTCGGCGATCTGCCCGACACGTCCCCACCTGTCGATGTCGCTGTAGCGGATCCGGTGACAGGTCGTGCCGCAGGAAGCGAGGTCGTCGGGCGCCGCCATGTCGGCCGTCGCGAGGTAGGTCCCGGGGTTCTCCCGACTGGTCGAGTCGGTCCAGGTGTACTTCGTGGCGAGACCGTGGGCGTCGCCACCGCTCGCATTGGCGCGGCGGTCCTTGACCATCGCGATACGGTCCGGACCCGCGGGTGCCTCGACGTAGGAGAAGGTGGTCTTCTCGCCGTTGGCGTCGGTGACCGAGCAGAGCTGACCGGACGTGATCGTGCCACCCACCGAGCCGGCGCACGGGTTGCCGGCCGAGGCGTAGGTGTAGGCGGAGGACGGCCGCGCTCCCGCGGTCGTGGTGTACGGGTTGCCTGGCTCCCATACCTCACGCAGCAACGGCAGGGTGAGATCCCGGGAAACGACGTACGTCGTCACCCGGCCGGCGGTGTCCTTCACCTCGACGAGCCGGTTCGTCGACAGGGGGGTCTTGTCGTAGTTGATCGTCACCTTGGGGCACGCGGCACCGGTCTCGCACGACGACGTCACGATCTCGGTCGGGCCGTACTGGAAGCTCGGGTCGTAGACGAGCTGCTGGCCGGCGGGATCGGTGACCCGGACCAGGTCGCCGCCCTGGTTGAAGTCGTAGCGCATCCGGTTGGGATGGATCAGGGACCAGCCCAACGTCAGCTCGCCGCTCTGGGCGGGCGTGGTGCAGTTGTTGGAGCCCATCCCGATGTAGCGGAACAGGAACATGTTGGATCCCGGAGGGCCGGTGTAGGCCTTGTCGAGACAGAGGTTGGTGTAGGCGAGGCCTTCGACGATCGAGGACAGGGCGTACGGCAGGGTCGCCGGGTTCAGCAGACCGAGGATCGAGTCCAGCAGTCCTTGCTGACCGGTGAGGTCGATGGGGAGGCTGAGGTTGCCGATCGATGCCCCCAGCGACCGGAGCTTGAAGACGTGCCGGGTGCCGTCGCGGTCGACGTAGGTCATCGACAGCGGCCGCTTCACGTTCTGCAGGTTGGGCAGCTTGAGGCCGGCGATGCCGAAGCCGGTGGCCGTGGGACCGGTGCCGCCGACGTCGAACTGCCAGCCGGCACCGATCGGCCCGCCGGCGGACATCAGGTCCTGGGAGTTGTAGACCCGGCCGAGCCCGATGGCGAGTTGGCCGGGAGCCTGCACCGGCTCGGTGTCGTACTGCTTGACGACGAGGTTGCCGTTGGCGACGTTGACGCTGGCACTGCCGCCACCGCCGAGGTCGGTGGTGTCGTAGGTCCACCAGTCCTCGAGCCCCAGCCCGCCGCCGCAGACGGTGATCGGCTTGGCGACCGGCGCCGACCCGCCCAGGAGCGAGGAGGCGATCGCGGGGATGTCGATGAGATGGCAGCCCTTCGGCCCACCGGTGACGGCGGCCAGGAACTCACCGACCCGCAGTCCCGCTGGCGGGATCTGGATGTTCCCGATCGTGGCCGTCAGGTTCTCCACCAGCCCACAGACCGCCGTGACGCCGGAGCCGCAGGAACCGATCGTGCTGAGGCTCCCGCTCGCTCCCCATCGGAAGTCGGTGCCGGCGGCCAGCACGTCCTCCTGGAGCGCCGAGACGACGGAGACCTGGTCGCTCGCGTCGATGCTGTCGACGCCCGCGTTCGCGGCCGTGATCTGGATCCGGATCGTGTCACCGGTCCAGATGCTGTCGCCGGGGCGCGACGGGTCCGAAGCCCGCTCGACGTCGATGCCGAGGACGGGGAGCGCGGCGTTGTAGCTCCAGGTCTCGTCGAGGTACGACGCGCCGCCGGCGTGCCCGCCGTACTGCACGACCTGGCCGCCGGGCCCGGACGCGAGGGCCGACCCCGCACGGCCCGTCGGTGCGGCGATGCCCACCGCCTGGGACCAGTCCGCTCCCGTCCACGCCCAGGTGTCGCCGCGCAGCACCAGGCTGCTGCCGCTGTAGTCGGCGCCGCCGAACATCACCACGGCGCCCAGGGCGGGGTCGAACGTCATGGCGTGGCTGGCGCGCGCCGGCGGGACGTGGGTGGGCGACTGCGACGTCCACGACGACGCCCCCGTGCCGAGGGTCCAGGTGTCGCCCAGGATCGAGCACGCCGTGGCGCAGGGCGGCGTCGCGCCACCGAAGAGCACGAGCTGGCTCGTCGACGCCGAGTAGGCGAGCCGGTGGTCCATCCGGGCCGGCGGCGCCCCGGGCGCCCCGGCGGCCTGGATCTGGGTCCATGCCCAGCCGGACCCGGGGTTCTTCAGCTGCCAGGTGTCGTTGACCACCGTGGTCGTCGACGTCTGCCCGCCGAAGACCGCGAAGGCCTCGCGGACGTTGTCGTAGGCCATCGACGCGCCGGTGCGCGCCGACGGCGGAGTGCCGGTCGTGGAGACCGACGCCCAGGTCGTGCCGTCCCAGGCCCACACCTCGTTGACGGGGGTGGCGCTCGCGGTCTGGCCGCCGAACATGACGACCTGCTGACCCACCGGGTCCCAGGCCATCGTCGCGCGGGTCCTGGCCGTCGGGCTCGTGGCCGGCGTCCGCTGGGTCCACGTGACACCGTCCCAGGTCCAGGTCTGGTCGCTGTAGCCGCCGGCGGTCAGGGTGCCGCCGAAGAGCACCACCTGGTCGCGCGCCTCGTCGTACGCCATCGCGGGATAGGTCAGTGCGGGCGGTCGGGTCGCGTTGGCCGCCTGCACCCAGTTCGGGGACAGGTACTCCCCCGCCGGCGGCACGGCCGCCGCCGCTGCCCTCCGAGACGACGACGCCGGCACCAGCCGCGATCGACTCACAGCGGGCACCGGCGTCAGGACGCGGTCGAGCTCGGCCGGGGAGCCGCGGGCGGCGGCGGGCCGGACGCGGCCGGCGGCCTGGCCCACCACCGTGTCATCGGTCCGCCCGCCACCGGACGCGCCCTCGGTCGGTGTCGGGGTGGGAGCGTCCTCGTCGGGCTGATCGTTCGTGGGCGGCTGCTCGGCGCCCGGGTCCTCGGTCGGCGCGTCCGTCGGCGCATCGGTGGGGGTCTCGGTCGCGGACCCCTCCGTCCGGTCGCCCTTCGTGTCCGGCGCGGGCGCGGGCGCCGCAACCGCGTCCGCCGCCAAAGCCAGGGGCGGCGCGTCCACCAGGTCCTCGGCCTGCCCCGTCTCCGAGGAGGTGCAGACCTCCTCGGCGTCGGCGAGGCCGGCCAGCACCTCGGACAGCGCGCCCTTGGCGGCGTCCTGTCCCCGGGCCGGCTCCGGCGCGGCGCACTGCTCCTTCGCCTGCGCCGGCTTGATCTCGTCGCGGCCCGGGCCGTTGTCGACCGGCGCCTCCGGCTCGCCCAGGTCGACGCCCTTGGTGCCCGCCGGGCGCTTCATCGGATCGATCGGATCGGCCTTGGTGTCGACGCGTTTGCCGGCGACGTCGAACGGCGTCCACGGCTCCTCCCGATCGGCCGTGACCGCGACGACGGCGACCACCGAGGTGACCAGTACCGCCGCGACGACCAGCGCCACCAGCCCGCTGCGTCGGCGCGCCCAGCGCATCGCAGCATCGATCGGACGGGCCGTTCTGTGCTCTGCCATGCCCCACCTCCGGGAACGCTGAGGTGTTGATCACACGTCACGGTCCACGGGATGGCCATAGCTCATCGGAGCTATTTTTTACGGGCCTCGCCAAGACCAGGGTCCCGGATCCAGGGGCCCCAGGCGGTCAGCCGGACAGGCCGAGAACCCCTCGGGTCCCCCTGTCCACCTCGCTCATGAGGTGGTCGGGCACCCTGCCCACGGGACGGGTGTCGAGATCGCGGCGATCGACGGTCGCGAGGGCCGTCACGTTGGCGACCGAGTCCTTCGGCAGGCCGGTGGCCGGCGCGGGGAGGAAGACGTTGCCGGGCATGGTGGCCAGTGCGGTGTTCGAGGTCAGCGCCATCACGATCGTGGTGGCGAGCCGGCTCCGGTTGTAGTCGTCGGACTGGATCACCAGCACCGGGCGTCGCTTGGCCGGGGCACTGCCGGACGGGTCCGCGAAGTCGCACCAGTGCACGTCGCCACGGTTCACCACGCGTCCTCCAGCCCGGCCGCCCACCGGGCTCCCGCCTCCACGGCGAACCTGGTTGAGCCGTCGGCGTTGACCTGGTCGACCACCGCGTCGATGGCGGCAGTGACGTCGCGGGACTCCAGTTCGTCTGCATACCTGCTGGCTGCCGCCGCGTAGAACTGGGAGCGGTTCATCCCATGCCGCGCGGCCACCCGTTCCGCACGCGCGAAGACGTCGTCGGGCACTGAGATGGCGGTCTTCACCCTGCCAGTATAACGCGGTATGACCGTCATGCGGGCACGCCTGCGATCGCGTCGAGCACGCCCGCGATCGCACGCGTGAGGGCGCCGTCACCGGTCTCCACGAGCAGGCGGCCCGCGACGAGGGCGCGATCGACGGCGGCCTGGTCGTCGGGCAGGAAGTGCACGTCGAGAGGGGCACCGAACCCGGCGAGCATCGCGACGACGTCGGCCTCGCGCCAGCCGAGCGTCGGACGCATCCGGTTGACCACGACGCGCACGCGCGGCTCCGGCAGCAGCTCGTGCACCTCGGTGAGCGCGCGGGCCAGGCGGGCCAGGCCGACCGGGTCGGCGGCGCCGACGAGGACCAGCTCGTCGGCGATCTCGACCGCCTCCCGGGTCAGGCCGTTGCGCTCGGGGCGTCCGGTGACCTCACCGAGGTCGGGCTCGAGGCTGAATCCCGTGTCCAGCACGACCTGTCCGTCCTGACGGGCGCGCTCGACGATCGCCGTGAGCGTGCCGGGGCGCAGCTCCGCCCAGCGATCCGGGCGGGGCAGACCGGTCAGCACACGGAGCTGGTCGGACAGGCGGCGCTGGGCGGTGGCGAAGCGCTCCCCCAGGGTGCCCGCACCGACCAGTCGCGCCGCGGCGAGCAGGCCCGACACCTCGTCGAGGATCCCCAGCTGCTGCGCGACCGCGCCGCCGTGGGGATCGGCGTCGACCAGGAGGGTGGTCAGGCCACGCCGGGCCAGCTCACCGGCGAGGCCACTGGCCACGGTCGTGCGGCCGGGCGCGCCACCGGCGCCCCACACCGTGAGCACCCGGCCCGCCGGTCCCCCGACCGGGCGCGATGGCGCCGTGTCGGGGACGGGCCGCGCGTCGTACGGCGACGGCGGTTCGCTCGCATCGGCGGGAAGCCGGACGATCAGGTCGGCCAGCTCCGCCGCGCGGTCGGCGGGGACCACCGTGGCGATGCCGATCCGAGCCGCACGGGGCTGGGTGAGCTCGGGGTCCGTCGCCACCCCGACCACGCGGACGCCGTGCCGGTCCAGGTCGTCGACCGCGCTCTGGTCGAGTCCCGGGACGTCGGCCGCCACGACGGCGACATCGGCCTCGCCGGCGTGCGCTGCCGCGAGCAGGTCGGCGACGTCGACACAGCGCCGGAGCAGCACCGTGCCCGCGTGCTCGTTGAGCGCGGTCAGCGCCCTCGACTCCCAGGCCGCGCCCGAGGACACCAGCAGGACGACGATCACCCGCGGCATGGGCGCCTCACGATCGCTGGAGGATCCGGATGACCGGGTCCTGCAGGCCGCCGAGCAGGCGTTCGAACTCCGCAGCCCCCTCGTCGTCGACGGCCACCACGAGCTGCCGGGCACCGGTGACCGCGAAGGTGTCGTCGTACGCCGGAGCGGCCACGACCGTCACGCCGCTCAGCGCCGGGCCGGTGTCGTCGCGACGTTCCGAACCGACACCCCGACCGGCGCCGTGAGCGGCGTCGGGACCGGCACGGGGCTCGGCTCCGCGACCGGAGCCCGAGCCGTCGGTCAGCCAGACATCGACGACGGAGCCGGTCGTGACGTCCGGTGGCACGCGATGGGGATCGACCTCGATCGGCACACGCAGCACCGCCTCCTTCTCGGCGGCGCCGACGGCCGAGCGGGCCAGGAGCTCACCCTCGCCGACCGCGCGGACCAGGACCAGGCCGTCGGGCACCGGCTCGTCCGCCGCGAAGTAGCGCTCGAGCATGGCGTCGTCGGCGAAGCGCACCCGTTGCACGGCGAGCTCGTCGGCCGCGACCGGGGAGCCGGCGCCGCGGTGCCCCGTCATCGCCCACACCGTCACCGTGTCGTCGGCGGCGGCGAGCAGCCGAGCCCCGACGACGACCGAGCCCACCACGAGCAGGACGCCGAACCACAGCCTGGGGTCACGCCAGGCCGGACGGACCACCCGCTGGGCGAGTGGTGGCGCAGGCGTGCCCGTCGAACTCCCGAGATCCCGAGTCACCGGGTCATCATGCCGGGCACTGCCGCGAACGTCACCCCTTCTTCCACAGGCACGCAGTGCCGCTGACGTCGTCGGTCGGCCCCGGATGCGACGATGGCCCCATGCCCGACAGCCAGGACGGACCCCGCTTCCTGACGCTCGCCGACGTCGCCGAGATGCTCAGCACCTCGAGTGCGCAGGTCTACGCGCTGGTCCGGCGCGGCGAGCTGCCGGCGATCAAGATC
Organism: Nocardioides segetis; assembly: GCF_051390595.1. Lineage (NCBI taxonomy): Bacteria > Bacillati > Actinomycetota > Actinomycetes > Propionibacteriales > Nocardioidaceae > Nocardioides > Nocardioides segetis. The sequence goes on from NZ_JBNINR010000002.1 coordinate 572,057, forward strand.
GGCGGCCGGGGCCAGTGGCGGGTCGAGCGCAGTCGGCTGGAGGAGTACATCGCCCAGCAGTACCGCCAGACGGAGCGGTACGTCGCCGAACACCCCTTCGAGGACAGCGAGACGGAGGCCGAGACTCCACCGCGAGGCCTGTGACCCGGCCGTCCCCGCGTCGCCCGACGGATGGGTTCCGCGTCACCAGCGTGGCGGAACCGGGCTTGACTTCGAACATATGTTCGATAGGATGAGCGCATGACTTCTCCGGGAGCGCTCGACACGGCCACGGCCGTGGCCGAGCGCGCCCGGGACCTCGCCGGCGGCGACTGGGACTCGCTGTCCGGACCCGACGCGGTCGCCGGCGTGGAGGCGATCACCACCGCACGAGCGCTCCTCGATGCGGCACTGCTGCGCGGCATCGCCCGACTCGACGCGACCGACGTCGTGCGCGAACTCGGATGGGCCTCGACCAAGGACTATCTGACCCACCTCACCGGCGGCCACAAGGGCACCGGCGGCGGACTGGTCCGCGCGGTCGAGCAACTCCGCGACCTCCCCGAGGTCCAGACCGCCCTCGAGTCCGGCCGGGTCACCCTGCCCCAGGCCCGCGCGATCGCGACGAAGGTGCACACCCTGCCCCGGGTTCCGCAGTTCCGGACCGCCGTCGCCGCCAGAATGCTCGACCTCGTCGAGGCCCACCACCACGACGCATCCGATCTGCAGACCGCGTTCGGCGACGTGGTCCGCGACCTCGACCCCGACGCACAGATCGTCGACGCGGACAAGGAACGCGCCAAGGCCGAACGCGGTGCCCACCACGCCCGCCACCTCCGCTTCGCCGAGGACGGCCGCGGCGGGGTCAAGGTCACCGGCTACGGCAC